>JAGIBF010000065.1 GCA_017744515.1 Niastella sp. | reverse complement strand
TGGCTACATGATACGTAATGCCTGCCTGCAGTTTATTAGCAGATATCTGGCTGCCATTCATAAGACCTGTTAAACAAAAATTGCCCGTCGTTATCTCATCGCCATCACCAAAATTGGCACTGCCATCGTAATGCGTAAGATCAGCAGGCGTAGCATCTACCGGACTACCGGCTTTCATAATAACCATCCTGTATTGGCCGCTGCCACTACCACTTTTCCATTTGAACGTGGCACTGTTGCCGGATATGCTTACCATTTGCAGTTCCGTCACTACTGTTGCAGGTGTAGTCGCCGTGGAAGTGCTCCTGGTAAGATAGCTGCTGGTAAGATAATAAGTGTTGCCTGCTGCGTCCACATCATATTCAAATACCCGGAAATGATACGTTGTATTGGGTTCAAGGTTGGTCAGATCAACATAGTTGTTGGTAGTAGCCGCCACTACATATTCGCCTGTCCCGATCTCTGTACCAGGTGTACCAAAAGCAGCATTGGCTGTATAGATAGTACCATTTACAGGCGATTTGGTAACAGCAGTGCCTTTTCTCACAACAAACAACCGGCGGCTGCCATTGCCCCCGGAAACTGTGATCCGGAGACTATTACCTTCTACATAGTTATAGGTGGCATTAGTGGATGCATTCGTTGGCCCGGCAGTAGTTGTAGCCGTATAAGTGGCACCCGGGGTCAAGTGAACCGGCGACACACTGCCATTGTATTCAAAAGCGGCAAAATGGTAAGTAGTATTAGGCTCAAGGTTCTTTATGGCCGCATTGATGTTGGCAGTTGTGCTTTTAAACACCACATAATTATCAGTACCGATTTTGGTGCCGCCACCAAAGCTCGCATCGGCTGAGTAAGCAGTAAGATCAGCCGGCGTTACGTTTACGGGTGCTCCTTTCCGGGCAATGATCAGCCGGCCTTCACCGTTACCTTTTGTCCAGTTGAGCGTGAGCGCATTACCGGCTATGGCACTGGCCGGCAAGAAACCGGTTTGTGTAGTGGGCGCAATAACTGTCGACCGGCTACCTGTAAGTGACAACATCAGGTAGCTGGTGGTGGTGCCCGTTCCATTAAATTCGAATATGGCTATATGGTAAGTAGTACCGGGCTTTAATTTGTAGGCCGTAAAGCTCGCTCCAGTCGTTCTTGCTACCACAAATTCACCGGGTTGTGTAAATGCAGCGCCGGCCGTTCCAAAATCGCTATTGGCCGTATAATCCACGCCATTAACCGGAAGGCCGGTAACTTCCGATCCTTCTTTCATCACTACAATGCGCATGTTACCATTTCCTTCTTCGAAGTTGCCGGTAAAACGGGCGCCATCAATGTCTTTAAAGGTAAGGTTACTGCTGGGTACGGTAGGTGCTGCTGCTGCAAAAGCAACCGTCTGACCGATCAGCACAAACATCAAAAGTGTAATAAATTGTTTCATAAAAACATATGGTTTAAAAAATAGGGATTCGCTTCACCCGCCTGCAACGGCTGATGACATCAATAATATGATTGGTAAAAGGAATTGGATACCGGCTATAGGATGTTCGTATACATCATGCCGGGATGATCATGGATGTTGAGGGTGCGAAAATAACAGCGGGAATATTTTATACACTATCGAAGCGGGTGAATTGAACAACTATGAAAACAGGCCGGTATTTCGATGGATGAATTGTAAAACGGCAGTATGAACTGTATATAACCAAAAAGGTGAACCGCTCTTTGAGAGCGACCCACCTTTTCGTTATTGATTAAAGCTTTGGCTTCGTTAGTCGGCTGCCACCATCAGCTTATCGGCATATACTTTCTTTTTGGCATTGTCCAGTACCTTTACCAGGTACATGCCTTTGGACAGCTTCGTAGGCAGGGTTATTTCTGCTACCTGTCCTTCATAACCGACGCTTACGATCTTTTGTACAACAAGACGACCGGAGAGATCAACCAATTGTACGTTATAGTTGCCAGCTTCGGTGTTGAAGCTAACGCGGAACATATCTTTAACGACCGGGTTGGGATACAGGGCGATCTTGTCGTTGCGCAATGCTTCGCGTGAAATGAATGCAGGAATGGTAGTTGTCCTGGATGATTCAAAAGCCAGCTGACCATTGGCCAGGTCAGAAGCATTGAACACATTGCCCTTGTTGGGCAGCAAAGAACCTTTCCATTCTCTCATGTCCACTTCATAATAGCCTTCCACCACGTTGGCGCTGCTCACGATCAACTTATCATCGGCCACAACTGCTGCTCCATTGGTAGTAAAGGTAGCCGGGATGCCATCGATGACCTTCACGAAAGTAGCTACCCGTGTGCTGATATCTATTTTAAATACATAGCGGCTGGCAGAGATCACATAGAGGTTACCCAATGCATCGGCCACCATATCACCACCCCAGCTCGCGGGCTTGGTGTGGATGGAGATGCCTCCATTGGCAGGATCATCCTGCAAAGGGCCAAGGTCGGTGATCACCGGCTTGCGGCCTGTAGTAAACTTAATGAAGTGGTTGCCATCATTGCTGATCGCATATCCCTGACCATCTACTGCGATGGCCATGCGGGTGATGTGGTTGGCTTCGTCTTTCAGGTCTTTGGCTACGCCAAATGCCTCGCCTTCGAAATAGGCAATGGAAGATGTTTTGGAATCGAGGTCGATGTACCGCAATTCAGGTACAGCCATAGGCGTATAGTAAAGACGGTTATGCTGTTTATCGAAAGCACAGGCGGCCGAGAAAGTAGAGAAAGGCAGCTTGTCGACAGCTACATTACCGTTACCGTCCTTCAGCGTAACAGCCTTGCCGGATCTGGCGTTGGTAACTGTGCTGTTATTGCTTTGCTTGTTATCATAAATGGATTGAACCACCTCACCGGTGCTGAGATCGATGAGCTTTACCTCGGTCCACACAAAAGAACCTTTGGTGGCACCTGTAATGGCATACGCCTGCTTCGCAGTTTGTTGGGCGGAAGCGAAGTGCATGGTAAATAAAGCTGTAGTGGCAAGTAAAATTCTGTACTTCATAGACCGGTATTTAATTGGTTGAATGATGTACAGAAAGGTACGAAATATTCGTAGATAAAGAACAATTCTGTGTCAACTAATTTAAAAATCCGGAATTACCCCAGGGAGTCGACGGCTTTTTTCACGCTGCCGTACTTGATAAGAAGAGCTTTCGCTTTATCATAATCGTTAATACCAGTGCCTTCCATGACCATTTTGGTGCCGCGGTCAACCAGCTTGCTGTTGGACAGCTGCATGTTCACCATTTTATTGTCTTCTACCCGGCCGATCTGGATCATCACGGAGGTAGAGATCATGTTCAGTACCAGCTTTTGGGCGGTACCGCTTTTCATGCGGGTGCTACCGGTCACGAATTCGGGGCCTACCACTACTTCTACGGGGAATTCAGCGGCCTGTGCCAGGGGGGAACCTTCGTTGCAGGTAATGCAGCCGGTAACGATGCCGCGCTTGCGGGCCTCATCGAGAGCGCCTATTACGTAGGGGGTGGTGCCACTGGCCGCGATGCCAATCACCACGTCATTTATATCTACATTGTGTTGTTGAAGATCAAGCCATCCTTGCTCCCAGCTATCTTCAGCCTGCTCTACAGGGCGTTGGATAGCAATTTCACCACCGGCAATAATACCGATCACCAGGCCATGCGGCATTCCATAGGTGGGGGGAATTTCGGAAGCATCCAATATACCCAGCCTTCCGCTGGTGCCAGCTCCCATGTAAAATAAGCGTCCACCAGCAAGCATTTTATCCACGATGGCTGTTACCAATGACTCGATCTGCGGTATCGCTTTCTCCACTGCCAGCGGCACGATCTTATCTTCTTCATTGATATTGGTAAGAAGCTCATGAATACTCATCTTTTCCAAATGCCTGTAATGACTCGACTGCTCAGTTACTTTGTTGAATGCTGACATGTATGCTATTTCTTTCTTTTTTATGCTTTGATTATCAATTATTAGGTGAGTGGTTAGTACTTCCCTGCACTTGCTACCCGCCATTTACCACTTGCCGGATATTTATTTCGGCAAATGGTACTTCACCAGACCTTCCATTGGGTTTTTCAGGATCTGTCCCAATTCAAATTCATAAGAATGGCACAGGTCTTTTAACGTATCGCGGAAGGCGTAGGATACGCCACCGGTAAAGTGGATGGGCAGTTTCCAGCTTTCGCCATACTTACACAGGTGGGTAAAGAAGAAATCATTCAACCCATCCTCGATAATATTCTCAACCATGTAATGCCCGCGGTTCTCTGCCAGGAAGAGGGTGTAGGTGGCCAGATAACGATTGGGAAATGGCTTTTTATAAATGTGCTCCAGTATCTCTACTGCATTAATATCCTTGTACTTAGCCTCAAACTTAAACCTCAGCTCATCATCAAACGTGTTGTACAGGTAGTACTGCAGTACTTTCTTGCCCAGGTAGGCCCCGCTGCCTTCGTCGCCCAACACATATCCTAATCCCGGGCTGTTCTTAACGATCTTCTGTCCGTTGTAATAGCATGAATTGCTGCCGGTGCCCAGGATGCAGGCAATCCCTTTCCCGCGGCCGCATAAGGCACGTGCGGCTCCAAACAGGTCATGTGTAACCTGCACTTCTATACCCGGAAATACGTTGGTAATTGCCTTTTTTACCAATTTGGCATTGGCGGGGTTGCTGCAGCCTGTACCATAATAGAAAACCGCTTCTACGGCGGTATTTTTCAGCCCGGGCAACAACTCATTACGGATGATTGCTTCAATTTGCGGGGTATTTAAAAAGTAGGGACTGATGCCCTGCGTAAATACCGTCTTGTTCTTCTTCTTTGTGTCGTCAGCCAGGCACCATTCACATTTGGTAGCCCCGCTATCCGCAATCAAAATGGCCATAGATAATTCCGTTTAATCTTTCATACTCAGCAGCAACCATTTAACGAAGGTAAAGCGTGGAATTGAGAATTAATTATGAACTTCGCCCCTAAATTTTAAAATTGAGCGACCCCGCATGAAGTAACCTGTCAGGCAGCCTATTTCCCAAAAAAGCAGCAGAAACCCGCAATTATCTATGCTTTTTTACCAAAAAAAGCGCGCCAGGTTATAACATCCGACCTTAAAAAATATTTTTGCGAGATGAAGAAACTACAGGTATGGCTACCCTTATTGTTTGCATTGGTGTTGATAACAGGCATGATGATCGGCTTCAAGCTGCGCCAAAATATCCCTTATTCCCGGGGACTTTTTGAAACTGCCAAGCGTTCTTCCGTACAGGAAGTTATCGACCTCGTGAACCTACGCTATGTAGACAAAGTGAATACAGATACGCTTACTGATGATGCCATACAGGCGCTGCTGGCCCACCTCGACCCCCACTCTATTTTTATCCCTGCCAAATACCTCGATGATGTAAACGAAGAACTGCAGGGAAATTTCGAAGGCATCGGCGTGGAGTTTTACATTATCAATGATACTGTGAACGTTACCAATGTACTGGCTGACGGTCCCAGCGACAAAGCCGGCCTGAAGGTTGGTGATCAATTCCTGAAAGTAGGCGACTCTGCCGTTGCCGGCAATATCGATGGAGATAAGATCAAGAAGTTGCTGCGTGGCCCCGGAGGTAGTGAAGTACCGGTTGAATTGCTGAGGAACGGGAAAACAGTTAAGACTGTTATTACCCGCGGTACTATACCGTTGTATTCAGTAGATGCTGCCTATATGATCGATGCCACTACCGGTTATATTCACCTCAATAAATTCTCCGGCACTACGTACGAAGAATTTATGCAGGCTACCGAGAAGCTGCAGAAGCTGGGCATGAAGCAACTGATATTCGATGTGCGGGACAATGGTGGCGGCATCCTTGGCGAAGCCGTGGATATCGTAGATGAATTCCTGAGTGATAATAAACTGATCGTATATACACAGGGTGATAAACAAGCCCGGCAGGAGTTTCGCTGCAAACGCCCCGGCCTGCTGGAACAGGGTAAAGTAGTGTTGCTGGTGGATGAAAACTCTGCTTCTGCCAGTGAAGTGGTAGCTGGTGCGCTGCAGGATTGGGACAGGGCCACACTCATTGGCCGTCGCACTTTTGGCAAGGGTCTGGTGCAGGAGCAATATGACCTGACTGACGGTTCTGCGCTTCGCCTTACTGTGGCGCGTTATTATTCTCCGCTCGGCCGTAATATCCAGAAGCCTTACAATAAAGGAAGGGCTGCTTATAATGATGAAGTGTCTGAACGCTTTCACAATGGTGAGATGATAAAAGGTGATACCAGCACCAACCACACCGGCCCGGCTTACAAAACGCCCAAAGGCAGGATCGTATATGGCGGCGGTGGCATTACCCCCGATATCTTTATTCCTTTTGATACGGCAGGTTATTCAGCGCCGGTATATGCGCTGTTCAATAACCAAACATTCAGCAGGTTTATCTATGGTTATTACATGCAAAACCGCGCTTATTTCGACCAGTTCAAGAATCCTGCTGATTTTGCGCAGCGGTTCAACCAGTCGGAAGCAGCCTGGAACAGCCTGGTGGCGTATGCAGCCAAGGATTCTGTGCAGCTCCAGGGGCTTACCGGCCGCGATAAGGCAGAAGTAGAGCATCGCATCAAAACCTGGCTGGCCCGCCAATTATGGCGCATGCCGGGGTATTATGAAGTCAATAACCTGAGTGATACGATGGTGATCAGGGCGCTTCAGGAGATCAGGAAATAGAATACAGAATTCAGAATTCAGGATACAGAATAAATACAATTCCTTACGATCCCGGATATTTAAAAGAAAACGCAGCATCACCTTACGGCGATACTGCGTTTTTGTTTTTCTATTTGGCTATACTATGCTTTTGTTGTTTTTCGTGGCGTTTTTTTCTCTATTTCATGGTCGCTCAAAAGCTTCTGAATTCTGTATCCTGAATACTGTATTCTGGTCTTACAATTCTTTCTTATCCAGTAACTCTTTCTTCTCGACTTTGTAAGAGGCAATCAGTCCACATCCACCACCAATAGCTATGAGGGCGAAGTATAAGAAGGTGATCCTGCCTTCATCCAGCCTGTTGCCGTAGGTGTCTTTTTGGTTCAAAATGTATTCGCTTAAAATGAATGCAAGGGTTAGTCCAAGACCAGCTCCTACCAAAAGAAGCCCCCATTTCAGGTTTTGAAAAGGAGCCGGACGGTTGCGGTTCAGCTTGGGGTCCATCCCTTTTTCGATCATCGCCATATTTTCCCGGTTGCGCAGGTACCGGATACCAAATATCATTAACAACAGCCCTAAGTTGCTAAGTATCACCATCAGTAGCGCTAATTGACCTTCATCCATGACTTAAAGTTTTTATTGTTTTAAAAGTTGTTTTTGCTTTGTTTCTGTATCAGACTACTGCTTCGGCCCCGGGGTTACAGCTTGCTGAAGTTTTTTTCTCAGTGCCTGTACAGTAACTAAGACTACAGGTGAAGAAATGAGGTTACAGGATATTTTCGAAAATAATGAAGAACGTACCGAAGGTAGGAGGTAAGAGGTCAGAAAAACATCCTATATATAATAACCAATTTTACAAGAGCGCCTCTTACCTCCTACTTCTTACTTCCTATCTCCGACTTCAAAATTTCTTATCTTTCCCTGTAACCAAAACCTTCCGCCCGTAGTCTTATCTACAGTAATGAATACCGGAACGAATGATAATGAGATCATTAGCAGGGTGCTGCGTGGTGAACAATCGCTATATGCCGACCTGGTGAAACGCTATCAGAACTACGTTTTCACCATTACGCTGCGGTACACCAACAGCCGGGAGGACGCCGAAGAGATAGCCCAGGACGTATTTGTAAAAGCTTATCGCAGCCTGGCCGATTTCCGCGGGGACTCGCGGTTCAGTACCTGGTTGTATACCATCGTGACCACCACCTGCATCACTTTTCTTCGGAAGAAGAAACTGGATACGCATTCGTTGGATAATGAAAAGGTGTTTGAAACGGTGGAAAGCACCGATTCCGGATTCAAAGCCAACCAGGTGGAGCAGAAGTCCAAAGTGCAGATGGTGAACAAAGCCATCCGGTTATTAAGCCCGGACGATGCTAAACTGATCACTTTATTTTACCAGGGCGAGCAAAGCCTGGAAGAAATAGGTCATATTATGGGACTGGAGCCTAACAACGTGAAGGTGCGGCTTCACCGTGCACGGCAACGGCTGAAGGAAAAGATGGAAACCCATTTTGAGCAGGAAGTAAAAGACATTATGAATTAGTAAAAATGAGCAGTATGAATACGCAACCATCCATTGAAGAGCGTTTGTGGGATTATATCGACGGGATTGCGACGCCCGAAGAGAAATCCATTGTCGAGCAGCTGATCGATAGCAATATCGAGTGGAGGAATCAATACCACGAACTGCTGGACGTGCACCAGCTGATGAGCAACAGCCTGGAGCTGGATGAACCTTCCATGCGTTTTACGCAAAACGTGATGGAGGATATTGCGAAGTATCAGATTGCTCCTGCTGCCAAATCGTATATCAATAAGCGCATCATCTGGGGAATAATGGGATTCTTCATGCTTACCATTGCCGGTTTCCTCATCTATGCTTTTGGCTCTGTCAACTGGTCCGGCGGAGGAAGCGGCAGCACTACCCTACCTTTCAATATCGATGCTAACCGTATCAACAGCTTCGACTTCAGCAAGCTCTTCAACAGTACTTATACCAGCGTATTCGTGATGGTCAATGCCGTGCTGGGCCTTGTATTACTGGATATGTACCTTGGTAAAAAGAAAAAGCAACTACAGGAAAAACACTAACCACAAGCACTAATCAAACCGATAATACCGGCGTAGTAAAATGCAAAAGGGTAAGCTTCAAACGACTTACCCTTTTACATGGTGATCTATTGTCACTATGTTCCGGTATGCCCTTCCGGTTCCCCGGAGGGGCTTTTTATCGATATGCCTTACCGGGCATTCTTGCCATCGTCCGGCCACTCGCGCTGCAATTCCATAATGTCTACCGGTTGTGAAAAATCACCCAGCAGGTATTTCACAAAATAATCACCCATCATGTAAAAGAAATATTCGGTACCGGGTGAAGTAAACACATGCCGCTCATTGGGCATAAATATAAAATCGAACCGCTTGCCGGCTTTGATAAGACTATTGGCCATGCGGATAGTGCCCGCCGGATGAACATTGTTGTCAATGTCGCCAATGGCCAGCAGCAAACGCCCTTTCAGATTGCCTGCCAGGGCAGGATTCTTATCTATATTGTACTGATAGGTCGTATCTCCTTTCGCTGAAATGATCTCCTGTACGCCATGGTGTTTTTCGCTCCACCAGCGGTTGTAGATATTGTTCTCATGGTTTCCTACTTCAGCTACTGCCACTTTGAAAAAATCAGGGTATACGAGCATGGCGGCTGTCGACATAAATCCACCACCCGACCGACCGGTGATACCCACCCGGCTGATATCGATAAAATCGTACCTGTCGGCCATTTGTTCCACTGCTGCTTTCTTATCGGCCAATCCATAATCGCGCAGGTTACCATAACCATAAGTATGGTACCATTTAGACCGTGTTGGATGACCACCCCTGTTACCTACTGTGATCACTACAAAACCCAACTGGGCCAGGCGTGCTGTACGGTCCATGCTGAACACACCGGCAGGATAACGCGTATCGCTGGTCCATGACTTGTTCACGTATTCCGTCTGCGGACCTGGATATACAAACTCGATAACAGGATACTTGCGCGAAGAGTCCATATCGAAAGGCGTATACATCACACCATAAAGATCAGTTATCCCATCATCGGCCTTCACTTTATAAGGCGTAGGAAAACGATAGCCAGCCGCAAAAAGGGCAGACAGATCAGCTTTTTCAAGGTCCATCACTTTCTTGCCTGTATTATCATACAGGGCCGATTCGGGCACTGTATTCACACGAGAGAAATTATCAACGAAGAAGGTAGTATTGTCGTTCATGCTGACGGCGTGATCGAAATTACCTTTGTTCAGCAAGGTCAACCCGGTACCATCGAACTTTACCCGGTAAAAATGCAGGTAATAAGGATCTTCACCGGTTTCCCGGCCATTGGCAAGAAAATACAGCAGCCTGTTCTTTTCATCTACCTGTACTACCTCCATACAATGAAATTCACCGGAAGTGATCTGGTTTTTCAACTTGCCGTTACCATCGTACAGGTAAAAATGGCTCCAGCCATCTTCCTCTGAGCGGTAGATCAATTCTTCACCGCCATTCACAAGCGCCACTTTCGATGTATCGATATAAGTGTTGAAGCGTTCTTTTACAACAGGCGTTACCGTACCCGTCGTTACATCCGCTACACACAGGTCCATCTTTTTCAGATCGCGGCTGGTACGCGTAAAATAGAACTTGTTGTTGGTACCCAGCCACAACACCGGCTTCACCACTTCATCTGCTGCATAGGCAGGCTCAGGCGCGCGCCAGGCCGTCAGTTCCTGATCTTTGAAAGCAGCAGTTGATAATACTTTGCGGGTGCCGGCGCTTGCATCGAATAACACGATCTCTTTTTGCGGTGTTTCTTTCTCTCCGGCCATCTGGTACTTGTAAGTTTCCAGTTGCGGCCGGCCTTCCGTAATGCTATGGATAACCCACAGGTCATTGATCAAACGTTCGTCGGCGCGGATAAGATAAAAATACCGGGAGTCGGGCGACCAGTAAGCGCCAACGGCTTTACGGTCATGCTTTGTTTTTTCCCGCTGTACGTCCGTCTCTCCCCTCCTCACAGCTTCATAACTGTAAAAAGCTACACCATCCTTCGTCAGTTGCTTTTCCACGATCGATGAATCGGCCGGATTCTTCAGCGCCTTTTCATAGTTGGCACGGTCCATCACATAAACATTATGATCACGCGCAAACAGGATCGCCTGTCCGTTGGGCGAAAGGGATGCCCAGGTGGGCGGAGCTACCACTCCGGGCTTTGACGGTAGTACTGTTACCTCTCCATCAGGCAGTGTATGGCGAAAGTAGAATGTCTTCGCTTGCTTTTCGCCAGGCAAGGCACGGGGGCTCTTTACCTGGAACAATACACTCTTCTCATCCTCTGCAAAACATAAAGAGTCGATGGGCAGGTGCTGCGCGTCGAAGGGGTCTTTCATGAGACGCGTAATAGCCGCCGCCAGTTTCACCTTATCAAACAACAGTTGCTTTGTCCTGGCAACCGGATCTACGATGTACCAGTTCTTACCTGCCGGCGTTTCATATGTATACCAGAACTTGCCAGACTGCTTCAGCCAGTGCGGCTCTACTGTAAGAGAAAAAATCATTTTACCGAGCTTGGTCGGAGAAAAACGTGATGCCATTTGGTAGTTGCCTTTAACAGCCGGTTCCTGCCGGGCATGGCCAAGGTAGCCCACGATGAGCAGGCATATCAGCAAGTATGTTTTTTTCATTTTTAAATCGCTGTTGAATGGTTAAAAAAATGACAGGGCTATTCACCCTGCCATTACCATAGGTACGGGTCACATGAGAAAGAATATGGCTTAAGGCTGGGTCATTACATCTATGGATAATCCTGTAGCGGCGGCAGATTTGATCCTGATATATCCCTTTTTGCCGCCAGCGCCTACGAATCCGTAAATACCATCAGCTACTACGTTCACCGAAGGAAGTATAGCAGCTGTTGCAGTAGTTCCCGAAGTGGGTATACCGGCAACAGTAGTGCTCGTCACAGCCTCCAGTTGAAGGGTTGCATAAGATTTCACAAGAGTTGCCGGTACAGTAGCCGCCGGAGCAAACACCCGCGCCGAATAACGACTGTCTGCGTACCCGGCCGTAATGGAAGCAGGCGATACCAGTTTGGGAGTTCCTGCATCATATACAAAAGCAACGTCTATAATGGAAGGATTGGCAGCAGCTTCGGCAGCGTTATATACCAAGCCCGTACGGGTAGAGAAGAATCCGCCCGCCGGAATGGTTTTACTCAAATATGCTTTCATCGGAAATATACTTACCGTAAAAGTCTTGAGATTCGCACTGGGCAGAATATCGGATTTGGCGGAACCGGTAAGCTCAAATACCAGCGTTTTAACAGTAGTACCTGTATTGAGCAATTTCAACCTGATGGCCGTAGCGCTGCTATTGGCAGGCAAAACCACCATGCCGCTGGTGCCGATGATCTCATAATCCACACCCGCCACCGCAGTACCACCTGTGATCGTGTAATTGATGTTCAACGGTTCACTGAGTTGACGACCGATGAGTTGAATTTTCACACTGTCCTGGTCGCCACGGATAGGAATATTTTCATCTCCACCGATACCCGAAGCACCACCAATGGACTGGCCGGTGGTCTTGGTATTGACACCCGTAAGAGGATTGCTGAATTCCAGTACAGCGGGACCTGTATAACTGAGATCCCTTTTCTTCCGGCATGCCGGCAAGATAGCCGCCAGCATACAGATCGCTAACAAATATGTCGATGCTTTCATGATCATTCACTTTTAATTAATAACCCTGGTTGGGAATGAGATTTTTATTCACCTGCAGATCAGCCACCGGCAATGGCGGCAGTATCCTATAATTAGTGAAGGGTATTGGCGCTACTGTTTCTTTGGGAATATCCTTACCAAGGCGGGTAAGATCGAACCAGCGTTGCCCTTCAAAAGCCAGTTCAATCCTTCTTTCCTTCAATATAGCATCAATAAGTGCCTGACCGGCAGGATAGATAGACGATAGTCCTGCGCGGTTGCGGATCGTATTCAGATCGGCCTGTGCCTGCGCCTCGAAAGCCGCCCCCTGATAAGCATACGCTTCTGCCCTGTTGAGGTACATCTCGGATATACGGATAACAGGAACATCGCTCCAACCGAAAGAGCCATTGGTGCCCTGGAATTTGTTGGTCTGATTTACCTGCTGTCCATTCGCTCGCGCATAAGGAAGAATGACCCCTGCACGAACGTCTCCTGCTTCCAGCTGCGTCATGAAATTATCGGCAATCACTACATCACCCCAACCCAGATTACCACCGGAAGCCGTCTTCTGCTGTTGATACCAGGCCTGGATAGAGTTGTTGTCCGGCGTACTGATGGCTTCAGCGAACGTAGCAAACCGCACTTCAAAGAAGGATTCGGGTTTGGTGGCCTGCGCCCACATCGATACATAACTGGCAGTAGGCTGAAAAACGGCAATACCCGATGCGATGGCCGCAGTGGACTGTGTAATCACATCAGGCAGTTTTTCATTTCCCCAATACAGGTAAAGACGTGATAACAAAGCCTGCGCCGCTCCCCGTGTACCTCTATAAGGCTCACCCGCAGCAGCATTCACACCCGTCACATTGAATTGATTGATACTTTCCAGCAGGTCCTTCTCGATCTGCCCGAAACATTCCTTTACCGTTGCCCGTTGAGGATAGGTAACTTTTGTGAGATCGTCTACCGGCTCGGTCAGCAATGGTACTCCCCACGCGAAACTGCCTACTATGTGACCGGGATTGTAACCATACGACTTTGCCAGATCGAAATAAACAAGCGCCCTCAAAAACAACGCTTGCGCTTTGATGCTTGCTTTTTCAGCAGCCGTTGCATCTACTACCCCATCCACATAGCTGATCACAATATTGGCATCATTGATCGTTTTGAAAGCGTTTGTCCAGATATTGATGTGGTAATTCGGCTGGTTTACATCATAGCCTGCCCCCCGTCCACTCTGAGTGGCAGGGTCTACCCGCTTCATATTATCGGCAAGCAGCTCTACCGCCGCTACAAAATCACGCCCGTAATAATTCCCGTTTTTCAAACCGGCATAAGTACCATTCAATTGAGCCTGAATACCCAGTTTTGAGCTCAGGGCAGTTGTGGGGTCAAGAGAAGTGACGGGCTTTGCGTCAAGGATTTTATCACATGACATGGTGCCCGTAATCATCAACCCCGAGATAAATATTATTATTAAGTTCTTTTTCATGATCATCGATTAAAGAATTTAGAATCCAAGCTGAATGCCTGCAGAGTAAGACTTTCCTTGCGGAGCAAGGCCCAAACCATAGCCGCCGGAGGTATACTCGGGATCCAGGCCAGTATAATTGGTACCTGTCCAGATATTGTACGCCTGCACATAGATGCGGGCGTTGGAGAACTTAATTTTAGACAATAAGGTTTGCGGCAGCGAATAGCTCAGGTTGATCGATTTAAGCCTGATATAAGAAGCATCGTCAAAGAACCTGTCGGAAGCAACCCCGCCATAACCACCACCCAGCACAGAACTGGCAGTGCCTGGTTGAATGGCGCCGGGATACAGTTTGGGCACCGTGGCCATTTGGCCCGGCGCTGTCCAGCGTGCAAGAATAGTATTGCTTTGCGCCGCATCATAGCGGAAGTCGGAAGTCAGCAGCAGATCATAAAAGTTTTGCTGCACTGTACCTACCTGGAACTGAAAGAAAGCCGACAATTCAAAATTCTTATAAGAGAACGTATTGGTAAAGCCACCATAATAATCAGGAATAAGCGTATTACCAGCCCTGAAAGCGCGGTCTGCCTGAACCGGGTTGTAGGTGAGATTATTATTCGCATCAAACCACATTGGCCTGCCATCGGCAGGGTTCACACCCGCCCAGTGTGCCACCCATACTTCTCCTACAGGGCGCCCGATCCAGAGATTGTTGGCAGGAAGGTTTTCGCCCGGTTCCAGCAGCGACAACACTTTATTCTTCAGGAAGGTGATGTTGAAATTGGTCGTCCACCTGAAATCACCCGTCAGGTTGATGCTCGTTACCCCCAACTCAACACCTTTGTTTTCCAATGAGCCAATGTTCTGAGCAATATTGGTAAAGCCCGAAGTAGAAGGCAGGGGCTTGCTGAGCAACAGGTCTTTCGTAGTACGAATAAAATAATCGACGGTACCCGTGATCCGGTTGTTGAACAAACCGAAATCCAGGCCAAAGTTGGTGGTAACGTTACGTTCCCAACCCAATTGCGAGTTGCCCAATTGCGAGAAATTGATACCTGCCCCGCTGGCATACGAAGCTGCCACGTTGGATTCAAACAGGGAAAGAGCCGGATAGTTGGACTCGATAGTAGGCGCAGGACCAGTACCGGCGCCCGTATTGGTCATCAGGAACTGGCTGTTGCCCGTTTCACCGTAGCTCACACGCAGCTTAAGATCAGAGAGCCAGGTAGCTTTACTTAGGAAATTCTCATCGCCTATACGCCAGGCAGCAGATACCGCCGGGAAATAGCCATAACGGTTGCTGGAACCGAAGCGCGAAGAACCATCACGGCGCAGTACAGCCTGAAAGATATACTTCTCATCGAGCGTATAACCCAACCGGGCAAAAAGACCAGCCAGCTTGTATTCACTATAAGTAGACCCTACTACGTTGGGAGTAGTACCGGAAAGCGTGCCGCCCAGTTGAGGAATGGCCACACCCGTGCCTTGCGTATTGGTAGTAGTAAAAACCTCATTCCGGTAGTTGAAACCTACCAGCGCCGTTACAGCATGCCTGTCGGCAAACGTATGATTGTAATTGAGCGTTTGGTCCGTTTGCCAGTTCACTACTTTTGAATTGCCGAAACGAACAAGCCCATTGGAACCCTGACCGGCCCTTGTTCGCGGATCAAAGAAAAGCTCCTCGTTGATCGTCGTATGCTCCAGCGAGTAGGAAGATTTGAAGGTCAGATCATCAGTAATGTTATAATTCAATGCCACATTACCAATAGCCTGTGAAGTAACCCCCATGTTTTTGTTGACACTCACGAAGAAAGGCGGATTCACAGATCCACTCAATACGCCATAAATATTCGTATTATAAGTTCCATCTGCATTGTAGATAGGGTTGGTAGGAATTACGCCCATCGCATCCACAAACACGTTGGTAGTACCGAAAGAAGGATTGTCGGAAGAGTTTTGCGTTACCGTACTCAGGTTTACCTTTGTTTCCAGCGTTATTTTATCATTCAGCCTGGTCTCAAGGTTTACCCGGAAAGTACCGCGCTTGAAATCGTAACCGATGAAATGATATTTCTGATCACTGAAAGAACCCGCTATGAAATACTTCGTCTTATCATTGCCGCCAGACAACGACAATTCATAATTCTGCAGCAAGCCTTTCCTCGTTACCGCATCGATCCAATCATAGCTGGCCGCACCTTCGGCAGGACCATAAGTCTGATCAACATTATAAGGCCCTGTCAATCCACCCGAATTCACGGCAGCCTCCCTTCGCAGGCTCACCCATGTTTTACCATCCAGCAGATCGGGTTTCTTGATCAGGTCTGTATACCCAATATAACTGTTGAAGTTCACACGCGCCTTACCGCTCTTACCACGCTTCGTAGTAATGATGACCACACCATTACCAGCCTGCGCACCGTAAATGGAAGCAGCCGCAGCATCCTTCAATATTTCAATAGATTCGATGTCGTTGGAGTTGATACCACTCAGCGGGTTACCGGAAGCAATGTTCCTGTTGCGTGGTTCAGGAGTGATCTGTACACCATCGATGATATACAAAGGCTGGTTACCCGCATTCACCGAACCGATACCACGGATGCGCACTTCAGTAGCACCACCGGGAATACCATTGCTGGAGTTTACCTGTACACCGGCCGCCTGCCCTTGCATAGCACGATCGAGGCTCGGAGGAGAAAGATTTTCGATCGCATCACTTTTGATGGAAGCAATGGCTCCCGATACCAGTCTCTTCTTTTGCGTACCATATCCTACTATCACTACTTCGCTCATACGCTGGTCTGCATCTTCCAGTTTCACATTGATCATCTTCCTGCCATTGACAGGAATTTCAACCGTTTTATAACCAACATAAGAAATAATGAGAACAGCTTTTTCATCTACCTGCGGCAAAGTAAAACTGCCGTCTTTATCGGTAGATACGCCCTTGCCACCTTTTACCTGTACAGAAACGCCTTCGAGCGGCGCTCCCTTACTATCAGTAACACGCCCACTCACAATGATCCCGGCAGGAGCAATATTGATGACAGGTATTTCCGGCACACGCTTCAGCTTGATGACCACCGCTTTTTCAACGATGTTGTATTCGAAAGGCTGTTCGCGGAAACAGGCATCGAGCGCAACATTGAGTGGAGCATTGTTTACCGAGAAAGTAGCGTTGTTGCCTTTAGACAACATGGACAGCGTGTAGATAAAAGAATAACCCGTTTGCTTCCTGATCTCACGGAACACTTCTTCGAGCGGAGCATTTTTAAAAGAAGCCGTTACCTGTTGTGAATAGGTATTCGCATGTATACTGAGGGTGCAGATCAATAAAAATACAGCCATCATCTTCATAATCAACAGTATTTTCTTTGGACAGTCATACGCTCCCGGGTGTGACGAATGTGCAATTTCCCTGTAGCGGAGTTTGAGCGGCAGCAGTCTGGACATGACTTTGCCAGGTACAAGTAAATACATACTTTTGTACAGTTTTGGATTTGATGATTAGTAAATGTGTCGCAGCAATTACCCTATCAACGATCTGAAATAGTATCCCGGTCGCCGCCAGCGTATCGGGATTTTTTCAGCTATGTTGGTAGAGAATGATTTGGATGGTTTGATTGTTGTTAACTCATGTGCTTCGATTAATTATGGTTGGTTATAATTTACTGGTCACGATTTTTGACTGATGATCAGCTTTTTCCCTTCTATTTCAAACTGCACAACATCGGTCAATTCAAGCATCCTCAATACCTGCGAAAGTGTGGCCGTTCTGGGAATCTGGCCGGCGAAATCATCACCCGAAAAATTACCCTCATACACCACTTCCACATCGTACCAGCGGGCCAGTTGTCGCATCACGGCCTGAATACTGGTGCCATCGAGAATAAAATAGCCATTCTTCCACGCCAGCACCTGCTCCGTATCCACTACTTTCAGTTTGATGCCCGGCCTGCGGCCGCTTACAATCCCCTGCTGGCCCGGCTCCATGATCTTCTCCTCTCCGTCGGCACTGAACTTCACTACCCCTTCTATCAATGTGGTCCTCACAACAGGTTCATCATCATACGCATTGATATTGAAACCGGTCCCCAATGCCTGCACATCCAATTCCTGCTTGCCGGTATGAGCGCCTGGCACCCGCACATGGAATGGCTTCGTTGCATCCTTCGCTACTTCGAAATAAGCTTCACCGGTCAGCTCTACCGTACGATGGTCCTCAACAAAAGCAGCGGGATACCGGATGCTGCTCATAGCATTCAGCCATACCCTGGTGCCATCAGGCAATACCAGCCTGAACTGGCGCCCCCTGGGCGTACTGAGCAGGTTATAAACCGGCTGTTTCGTTTCTGCCTGCGCTGCATCACCGGCAGCATGATCATAACTCAACATGCCATTGGTCTTGGTCACCCGCACATTTCCTTGCGTGGCAAGATTACCATTACCCACACTATCCAGTACGATCTGCGTTCCATCGGCCAGCGTCAATATAGCGCCATCTTTACCGGGCTGTACATCCTGTTTTGAAGGATGCAAACGTTTAGTAGTTACCGCCCCTGCGGCCCTGGTACGTGGCCACCAGTGATAAATGCCCACACCAATAAATGCCAGCAAACAAGCCACTGCCGCCAGCCGGCGCCAGGGAAACATACGCCTTACAGGAGCAGCCTGTTGCGGAGGCCTCGCAGCCATCACCCGCTCAAGCACAGGCTCCCACCGTGCAGCATCGTACACAGGGTCATTTGTATCAGGAACGTGCTTCATTAGCGCTTCCCTGATCATTGCATCATATTCTCCTTTACGCAACCAAAAAAACAATTCTTCTACCTCTTCTTCTGAAGCCGTACCGGAAATATATTTTTTTAACAGGTAAATGATGTCCTCATAATTGATCATATAAAATAAGGTGTCTGAAAAGCAATCGAAGAAATAACGACAGGATAATAATTTAATAACAGGATATATAGCAGACAACCTCAGGCTGCAATAGGACTATTGACAGACAAACTTTTTTTTAAAAAAACTGGTAATGGAGATTGGACAGCATAATAAGGAGCAATGCATCGTTCTTTTGCAATTGCTTGCGGAGGAAATCAAGGGCGGCTACCAGTTGATTTTTTACGGTAATGGGTGATATTTGCAGTTTCTCGGCAATCTCTTTATGGGTAAGCCCTTCAATACGGCTGAGCTTAAAAATATACTGGCGCTGCGGCGGCAATTGCTCTATTGCCCTGTACAGTACCCCCTGGTTCTCTTTCGAGGACAGTATCTTTTCCGCCTCGGGCGTATTGGCTCCCTCCTCCATAGTCCTCTTCACATAATCTATATATCGCTGCTGTACGGACATTTTTTTCAGGTAATTGAAAGAAAGATGGGCAGCTACCGTAAACAACCAGGCAGATGGATCGCTTTTTGAAGCCACCTGTACCCTGTTTTCCCACAGCTTCAGGAATACCTGCTGCACAATACCTTCTGCAACCGGCTCGGATTTGACAACCTTGAATATGAATGGATGAAGACGGGGCGTATAATGGCGAAAGACCTGTTGGAAAGCAATTTCATCCCCTTTACCAATAAGATCAAATAGTTTGATATGCTTTACAGAGCCAGACAACAGGTTGTAGTTAGTTTATAATGAAGTTAATAAAAAAAATACAATGTTTAAACTATAACACACCCTATAAAATTCATTTTAACACTTATAAAGCAAAATGAATCGATGAAACAAGGATTTGTCCCGGCTATTCACTTTTCATCTTTCCTTCATCTTCGGCCTCTAAGTTTGTTTTGTATTCGATAATTAATCCATCACACTTTAAAACAAACGTTATGAAAACCAAAGTATTAATCGCAGCAGTATTATTAGTATCGGGCGCCGCTTTTTCACAGGAAGCACCCAACAAGCAGGTTAGTGCGAGCACCAGCACACAGGTTACTGCCAATGCCCAGGTAACCAAACCTTCAAAAGCTAATGGCCAGGCATCTGCACAGGCAAATGCCAATGCAAGCAGCCAGGCATCTGTCAACAACAAAGTAAGTAACGACGCGTTTGTTCATACACAAGCTGCGGCTTCCTCTGAAACCGCTATTACAGCGGCTCAACAAGTAAAATCAGCCAGTGTGAACAAGGTACACCAAACAGTTGCCACTGTTCATGAAACAGGCAGCGCGGTAAAGACCAAGGTGAAAACCAGCGTGCAGAAAGCAGGCAGCATGGTGAAGCCTGTACAAGTCAACACCCACGTGCAAACAAGGATCACCAGCGTGGCAAGGCTTGGTATTCACTAACAAACGTGGTAACAGATTTTTGTCTCCGTAAAGGCAAAAATCTGTTACTTTTATAAATAGCTATCATGCTGACACGAAGACTCATTTTCATTGTGCTGCTTTTCATCATCCGTCCGCTCACCGGCTTCGGTAATGATGGGGGCATGAAAGGTTTCCGTAACCTGGCGGGCATCTATAAGATGAGGAGTGTCGCTGATACTATCCCTGAAGTAAAAAAGCCTGAAGAAGAATCGCCAACCCCCACCAAGCCAGATAAAAAAATAAAGGAAGTTCCGAAATCCCGCAGGCAGGTTAAACCGGTTCCCTTACCAACTGTTCCGGTGAAACCGATCAAAGTCATCAAGCCTAAGATCATAAAGCCTATTACGGGACTCATCGGGCATTAAATCCGCCTGTTTATGAAATCTATTATCACCCTTATTACAACCGCGCTCCTGAGCTCGTATTGTTTTGCACAAGCCGACAGCGCCCAGGTAGCTCCGGATACTGCCATCGTCAACAAATCCACGCTCACGCTGGGTGTATCGTATGCCAACAATGCCAGTTATTATGGCCAGCGTGCGCAGGAAAGCATGCCTTATATCGCAGCCAGTGCTACGTATCAACTACGTTCCGGTATTTACTTCACCGGCATGGGGTATAAATTACTGAACGACTCCGGCGCTGCTGTTTCTGCCACCAGTCTGGGAGCGGGTATATCTTTCAACCTCAGCAAAACACTTGCTGCCGATATCAGCTATAGCCATACTTTCTTTCCCACGGGTTCGCCTTTTATACAGGCTGCCAATGCAGATAATATAAGTGCTTCACTCACCCTGACTAACTGGTTGAGCACTTCCGTCAATGCCGACTATGCTTTTGGTAAAACGCAGGATGTATTCGTTACGCTTGGCACCGGTAAGTTCATCAACCTCGGCAGTTTATTCAGCCCTAAAGATTTCGTGTCGTTGACGCCTGCTGTCAATGTAGTGGGAGGCACCCAGCATTTTTACGAGACTTATGTAAAAGAAAAGCGGTTTAGGGATAGTCTGCTGGGCGTGCTGCTGCCGCCTGTATTAGGAGGTGGCCAGAATAGTAATGAAACTACTACGACCACCAAAACCAGTTTTGACCTGCTTTCGTATAACTTTAAGTTGCCGCTTGCTTACAACCGGGCCAGCTACCTGTTTGAAGTAGCGTACCAGTTGTCGGTTCTGGGCAAGAAACCGGAGACAGGTACGGAAAGGACCAACTCATTTTTCACCCTTAGCTTTTACTACCAGTTTTAAGCTTATGAAAGTACTGATCGTTGAAGATGAAAGATCGCTGGCGCTGGAAATGGAAGCATTTCTACAGAAAGCATTCTATCTCTGCGACCTTGCTTTTACAGCCAGGCAGGGGCAAAAGATGATGGAAGAAAACCAGTATGATTTCATTCTCCTCGATCTCGGGCTTCCGGATAAAGATGGGCTGCACGTATTGCAGGAAGCCAAGAAATGTTGCCCCGGCGCTTCTTATATCATATTGACCGCCCGTGGTGACCTCGAAGACAGGATCAAGGGGCTGGACCTCGGCGCCGATGATTACCTGCCCAAGCCTTTTTCGCTACTGGAGTTGCAATCGCGTATGCACGCTATTTCGCGCAGGAAATCAGGCTTGAAGGATTCGTTGGTGGCACTGGGTGACTTTACTGTCGACCTCAGTAAACGGGCTATTCTTTTTGAAGGACAGGAGATCGGGTTGTCGCGTAAAGAGTTCGACCTGCTCAACTATATGTTGCTGCACAAGAACAGGCCGCTCACCCGCTCACAATTGAGTGAACATATCTGGGGCAATTTCTCCGATGACGATTATGATTCTAATTTTATAGATGTGCACATCAAGAATATTCGCAAAAAGCTGACCGCTTACGCACCGGCAGAATGGCTGCAAACGATCCGCGGCATTGGTTATAAAATAAAGATCTAAGCTTGAAACTATTCACCAAACTAACCCTTTTCATTACGCTCTCCAAGATGGCGATTGTAGTACTCTTCGTGCTGCTGCTGCCGCTGTTGGTAAACAGGGTTGCTTCTGAATATACCAATTACAACCTGCGCGAACAAAAGAAGAAGGTGCTGAAGGCCATCAACAGTAATGGCATCGATTATTACTTGCAGGGTGAGGATAGTTATGGCAGCTATACCATGCTCAAAGAGGAATATATTTCACTGGAGCCTGATAGCACCGGCGCGGTACGTGACACCATAGAAACTTCCCGCCGACTTGTAGAGGGTGATACTTTAAACTACAGGATATTGCGGCATTCATTTGCTTATAAAAACAAGCATTACACCCTCGAAGTAGGCAAAACCACTTCCACCATCAGTCAATACAACCGGCCGCTCCAGCGGGTAGCCCTGTATGTATTGATCGTGCTTATCATTCTTACCATCTTAGTCGACCTTATTTATACACGCCTGGTATTGCGGCCGCTGGGCACCATCATACGCACCCGGCTCATCAATACACGGTTTCCTTTTAAGGAGCATGCACCACCTGTTAAAACAAGCACTTCCGATTTTCAATACCTCGATCAGTCCCTGCTTGCATTGATGGGTAAGATCAAGGAAGCATTCGATAAGGAACGGGAGTTTACCTCGAATGCCTCTCATGAATTGATGACGCCTATCAGTATCCTGCAAAACAAGATCGAGAACCTGATGGTGGATAGTGAGATGGATGAAGAGTTGCAGCAAAAGCTCACGGGCATGATGAAAACGCTGAACAGGCTGAAGAAGATCGTCCACTCTTTGTTGCTGATCTCGCGCATCGAGAATGACCAGTTTGCCCGCACAGACACCGTCTATATAAAAGCGCTGATAAACGATGTAATGGAAGAGCTGGAGCACAGGGCCACATCGAGGGACCTGCAGGTCACCATAGCTATTCCTGACGATGTTGTTATTGACAACATGAACCATGACCTCCTCTTCCAGTTATTTTATAACCTCATCAATAATGCCATCCGGTATAATAAAGAAGGCGGGACTATTACCATTACTGCCCGGCGGGTCGGCGCCTTCTGGACTGTAGCTATTGAAGATACCGGAGTAGGCATACCACCTGAAGAGATCGATACTATATTCAACCGCTTTAAGAAGGCCAACCGCATTGAAGGTGAAGGTTATGGCCTGGGGCTTTCTATTGTGAAGAGCATTGCACAATACCATAACATTCGTATCGACGTGCAATCCACAGCCGGCAAGGGAACTGTATTCAGCGTTGTTTTTCCGTAGCTATAAAAAAAGCCGGTTATACAACCGGCTTCGATACATAGAAAATATTCAGCACTTACATTTTCTAATCATTGAACTTCTTCTTCAGCTCCATCAGCTTGGCCTGGAAAGGGTTGAGCGGCTCCTGCTTCTTAGGTTGTCCTTTACTACCACCGCCGGCAGGCCTGTTGCCACCGCCAGTGCCTTCGTTCCTGCGCTGCTGACCTCCACCACTGCTCTTCTGTTGGTCTTTCATCGTAAGGGCAATGCGCTTTCTGGCCACATCTACTTCTGTAACGGTTACTGTTACTTTCTGGTTTAGCTTCACTACCTGGTTAGGGTCGGATACGAAGGTATTGCTGAGTTGAGAAATATGTACGAGACCATCCTGCTTTACGCCGATGTCTACAAACGCACCGAAGTTGGTGATGTTGGTCACAATGCCTGGCACCGTCATACCCGGCTTCACGTCTTCGATAGATTTGATCGTATCATCGAAGCGGAACTCTTCGATTTGCGCACGTGGGTCACGGCCCGGCTTTTCCAATTCTTTAAGAATATCTGCAATGGTGAACTCACCAATGGTTTCGCTGATGTATTGTTTTTTATTGATCTTCTTGCGCAGTTCGGATTGCTTGATCAGGTCTTCCAAAGAAGCCTGCAGGTCTTTGGCCATTTGCTCTACCACGAAATAGCTTTCGGGGTGAACGGAAGAGTTGTCCAAAGGATTTTCTGCACCAGAGATACGTAAGAACCCTGCGCACTGTTCGAAGGTCTTAGGTCCCATCATGGGTACTTTCTTCAATTCAGCGCGGCTTTTGAAAGCGCCATTTTGAGCACGGTATTCTACAATGTTTTTAGCCAGTGTATTGTTGAGACCGGATACATATAACAGCAGGTGCTTGGAGGCGGTGTTTACATCCACGCCTACATAGTTTACTGCGCTTTCTACTACCCTATCCAGTGCATCCTTCAGTTTGGTTTGGTTCACGTCGTGCTGGTACTGCCCTACCCCGATGGATTTGGGATCGATCTTTACCAGTTCGCTCAACGGATCGAGCAGCCTGCGGCCGATGCTCACCGCACCACGTACGGTTACGTCCTGATCAGGAAACTCCTCACGCGCTACTTCAGAAGCAGAATAGATGGAAGCGCCGCTTTCATTTACTTGGAACACGCTTACCGGGCGGCCAAAGTCAATACCTCTTACCAGCTGCTCGGTTTCACGGCCGGCAGTACCGTTACCTACACCAATGGCTTCGATACCATACTTTTCAACGAGGAATTTTATTTCTGCTTCGCTCTTTGACCATTCATTCTGTGGCGGATGGGGATAGATCACGCCATGGTATACGAGGTTGCCCTGCGCATCGAGGCAAACTACTTTACAACCTGTGCGGAAGCCCGGATCGAGTGCCAGCACTTTCCTGGAACCCAGCGGAGAAGCCAACAGCAACTGTCGCAGGTTTTCTGTAAATACATTGATCGCTTCTTCGTCGGCCTTGTTCTTGCTCACGAGACGGAACTCATTTTCGATGGACGATTTCAGCAGGCGGTCAAAGCTATCTTCGATGGCTTTCTTTACTTCAGTGCTGTTGGGATTGGATGCTTTGATAAATATCCTGTCCAGCTCATCTACAGCCGTCTGCTTATCGATATTGATATCCATTACGAGGTAGCCTTCTTTTTCACCACGGCGGATAGCCAGTACACGGTGAGAAGGGCTTTCTGATAACGGCTCATTAAACTCGAAGTAGTCGCGGTATTTCTGTGCTTCTTCTTCGTCTTTCTTGCTGGTAAGTACTTTAGAAGTAAACACAGCTGTTTCGGTAAACAACTGGCGTACTTTATTCCGTGCCTGCTCATGTTCTGCCACCCACTCAGCTATAATATCACGCGCTCCCTGCAATGCCTCTTTGTTGTCCTTCACCTGGTCGGTAATGAACTTAGCCGCTTCGGCATTGGGATCTTCATTGCCTTGTTCGAAGAGTATTTTGGCCAGCGGTTCCAGCCCTTTTTCGATGGCCTGGGTAGCTCTTGTTTTGCGTTTGGGTTTATAGGGCAGGTAAATATCTTCTAATTCGGTAGCGTCATAGCAATTCTCGATTCGGTCTTTCAACTCGGGTGTCAGCTTCCCCAAACCGTCGATCGTTTTGATCACGGTGTCCTTGCGTTTGTCGAGCTCGTTGAAATAATTGATCTGCTCCACCACATTACCAATCGCCACTTCATCGGCATTGTTGGTCGCTTCTTTACGATAACGCGCCATAAAGGGGATGGTAGCTCCTTCGGCATGCAGATCGTGGATATTGGTGACCTGTTTCAGTGTAAGGCTTAATTTTTCGGCAATCTTTTGTACGTACTTTAATTCCATGGTCTATTTTTTACTCCTGACTTAAATCAGGGTCGCAAATGTAAGTGAAGGAATGAAAGAAAAAACTTTGTTTTATCAACAGGGATTACTGTTCTAAATATGATTTTTAACTACTATACAGCCAATACGTTGTGTAATATCCTGTTTACTTCTTCCGGTTGAGACATCACCATCAGGTGGCCGGCTTTGGGTATTATATGAGTAGGGGTAGTATACCGGGCAGGCAATACTTCATCGCGGGTGCCATGAATGTGCAGTATTGTCTTCGGCATTTCTTCATTCTTCCAGTTCAATACGGCTTCCATGCTCCAGCGGATAAATTTGGCATCACTGCTTTTAATGATCTCCCACAACAGCTTTTTATCTTCCGACTTTTCATTGGTGATGAAGCGTTTCAGGCGGGCCGCCGTTTTAACCAGGCCGATGGGCACTACTTTGTGCAGGCGCATGGTTGCGGCTATCCGGAAATAGCCTGGCAGGTGTGCCGACAGGGGAATACTGGCAATGAGGATCGTTTTTACAGGCTGATAGCGTTTGGCAATTTCAGTGACCAGCATACCGCCAAACGACAGGCCTACCAGCACAAACGGTTCGCTGGTATCGATCCTTTCCGCCATGCGTATAGCGTAGGACGACAGGGATTCGTTTTGCTGAGGCGCAATCCACGTAAGGTGTACAATCTCATACCCTTCGGGCAGGCGGACATATTTGAATACCCGCTCATCGGCAGCCATCCCACTGATAAAGTATGCTTTCAAATCCTGTGAATTTGACTGAAAAATATACGCAAATTTACTACTTTGCCATTATGCGGTCTCTTTTAACACTTCTTTGTATGGTGGGCGCCTGCTGCGCGCTGGCGCAGGATACCATTGGAGTCATTGATGTATACGGCAACCGTACCCTATCTGCCGATGCTGTGCGCAAAGCCTCACAATTAAAAGAAGGTTTTCCGGTAGATCGCAATACACTCAGCAAGGCAACGCTCATCAATCATATGAAGGCCATCCCTGGCGTTAAAGGAGCTTCCATCGAGATCGTTTGCTGTGATGATAAAACCGGTAAGACAATCGCTTACGTGGGTATTGCAGAATCAACCGATCACTTACCTGTATACCGGAAAGATCCTGATAAACAAAGCAAGTTGCCCGATGAGATCGTACACAACTATCAATTATACCTCGGGCGGATGGAAGAGGCCGTACGCCAGGGAAAGAGTCAGCAGGATCAGGTAGAGGGCTACGCCCTGCTACAGGATTCGGCCACCCGCGTGCAGCAATTGAAGTTTATAGATTATGCCCGACAGCAGGAAGGTATATTAAGAGAAGTGATACATTACTCCGGCAATGCAGAGCACCGCGCCATAGCAACCATGATCATTGCTTACGGCGCCAATAAAGAAAAGCTGGTGCCCGAATTATTGTATGCCACTCAGGATAGCGATGAAACGGTTCGCAACAATGCCACCCGTGCATTATGGGTACTGTCAGATTACCTGCACGAACACCCGGAAATAAAAACGACAATTCCCGCCGCTCCTTTTATCAGGATGCTAAACTCATTATCCTGGACCGATCGCAACAAAGGATCATTGGTGCTATTATCACTCACACAACAGCGTGATACCGCTTTGCTCACTACGCTCAGGAAAGAATGCCTGCCGGCGCTTACTGAAATGGCCCGCTGGCACAATCAGGGTCATGCTTTTGCAACCTACCTCATACTGGGTCGTATGGCAGGATTACCCGATCAGGAAGTTTTTCAGGCTTTTAGCAGTGAAAACAGGCATAACTATCTCCAAACGATATTGGAGAAGATCAATCAATAACCTGCTGTTAACTGCTACTGCTTGCCAGATGAAGCTTTCCCGGCTGGCTGTATGGCCTTAAAATATTCGCTGATCAATGCGGTATACAGTTTATTGCTTGTTACGTCCAGCCGCACCTGCGCTGCATGCCTTTGTTCCTCATCTGCCATTATTCTTTGTGCTTCCTCATTGGCTTCCCGCATGATGATATTCACACGCTTTTGCTTTGAACTAAGCTTACGCCGACTCATATCCGGGTAGGCGCTCACGATGGTTTTATCACCATATTGTTTGAATACGAGCTGTTTGCCCAGGTGTCCGGACAGTTTTTTCAGTAATACATTTTCGCTGATAGCCATAAAAAGATTTTTACTGTTTAATGCTACTATCCAGCAGGCCTCCCGATATTAGTAACATACGTAATATTTACGGTTTAGATTGGGTTATCCTGAGATTATTTTAGGGTATAAAACCCCATAAAACCGTAAAAATGCCCTAAGAAAACCCCAGGATGACCCTAAGATGACAGGTTACTTAATATAAGGATAAGCCAGGAAGGCGGCCTCTTCACCTCGCTATTTTCGTAACTTTATATAATGAACATCAAGAATAACATACTGGAAACGATTGGCAATACGCCATTGATAAAGCTGAACAAGATCACGAAGGATCTCCCTGGTACTGTGCTGGCGAAAGTGGACTATTTCAACCCGGGCAACTCCATTAAAGACCGGATGGCCCTGAAGATGGTGGAAGTAGCGGAAAAGGAAGGCAAGCTGAAACCCGGCAGCACTATTATCGAGTGTACCAGCGGTAATACCGGCATGGGGCTGGCGCTGGCTGGTTGCGTAAAGGGCTACAAATGTATTTTCACTACTACCGATAAGCAGTCGAAAGAAAAGATGGACATCCTGAAGGCCGTAGGCGCCGAAGTGATCGTGTGCCCTACCAACGTAGAGCCGGATGATCCCCGCTCCTATTACTCCGTAGCGCGCAGGCTGGCCAAAGAGATCCCCAACTCATTCTTGTGTAACCAATACGATAACCTGGCCAACAGGCTGGCGCATTATGAAACCACCGGCCCCGAGTTGTGGGAACAAACGGATGGCAAGATCACCCACCTCGTATGTACTGCCGGAACCGGTGGTACCGTTACCGGCACGGCCATGTACCTGAAAGAAAAGAACCCCAACATCCAGATATGGGCCATCGATGTATATGGTTCGTTGCTCACCAAGTATTTCCGTACCGGTGAAGTAGACATGAATGAAGTGCACCCTTATATTTCAGAAGGCTTCGGTGAAGACTTTGTGCCCGAGAATTACGATATGAGCGTGATCGATCATTTTGAACAGGTGACCGATAAAGACGGCGCAGTGATGGCCCGCCGTATTGCCAAGGAAGAAGGTCTTTTCTGTGGTTACAGTGCCGGTAGTTGCCTGCAGGGGCTGATGCAACTGAAAGACCGTCTTAAAAAAGACGATGTAGTGGTTTGTATTTTCCACGATCACGGCAGCCGCTATGTGGCCAAGATCTACAATGATCAATGGATGATGGAAAGAGGTTTCCTCGATGTAAAAACATTCAGGGATATTGTAAATGGACGGCCTGCCAAACAAAAGCTGGTAACCGTAGAGCCCAAACATACCGTGTCTGATGCCGTAGAACTGATGAAGAAACATGATATCGAACACATCCCGGTAGTAAATGGCAGCGGCCCCGTAGGCGCTATCAGTGAGAGCGGCCTTTTCCAAAAAGTATTCTCCAATCCCGATATAAAAAATGCCACCGTAGAAAGCGTTATGGAACCGGCCTTCCCTATCGTAGAGTTCAATACACCGCTCGAAAAATTGCGTACACTTATCAATAAAGATAATGGCGCCGTATTGAGCAAGGATGAAGCCGGCAATTTCCACATCGTTACCAAGTACGATGTGATACAGGCGCTGGGCAGTTAACACCACCTGCTTTCATGACCACCGACAGGTTATTTCCTCAATAGGTGCACTACCGGTATTCCAGTAGTTACAATTACTCGACTTCTGGTATTGTTTGCCCCTTTGGAGCGAAATAACTTTGGCCACTTATTTTTTATCTAAATCGGTAGTCATGAAAAAAATCGGTGTTTTATGCTGTGCTTTATTCCTTTCCTTACTGGCGGGCGCCCAGAATGGCGGTTATGCCAAAGGTGACAAACTCTTAAACGTGGGTGTTGGTATCAACTCCTATTACAGTGGAGGTATTCCCTTCGGTGCTTCTTTTGAGGCAGGCATCACAGACGATATCAGTGTAGGCGGTAATGTCGACTACTTGTCTTACAAGTACAAGACGCTTGGCAACTTCAAGTTCACCGCCCTGTATTTCGGCGCCAGGGGTTCTTATCACTTCAATACACTGTTGAACATCGACAACGAAAAGGTGGACTTGTATGGTGGTGTTACACTGGGCTACCGGGTATTCAGCTGGAAAGACGATTATAACGGAGAGGGACTGAAATCTTCTTATGGAAGCGGCTTGTACCTTGGTGTTCTTGCCGGTGGCAAATATTACTTCGCCAGCAATATCGGCGCCTTTGCCGAACTGGGAGCGATAGGTTCTACCAATGCACGTATCGGCGTAGCTTTTAAACTCTGATCTGGCATCTATCCTCACCTGATATTATGGGGCTGGCTTATGAGGTCAGCCCTTATTTTTTGGCGCGAAGCTTGTTTACTTTCGATACCAGCAGAACGACTAATAAGCGTACAATAAAAATGGGCTGGTTACTATACCAGCCCACGTGAAATCTTTTAATCAGAGACCAAATACAGCGTCTTTAGCTCCATTATAAATGTTCCACTTATTGAGGAGGGATTAGGGGGTTAAAAAGGGTTCCTCAAATAATCTGATACAAAGATGGGCTGCAAAAAGCTGAACCAGAACTTTATTCGATCAATACGCTTTGTTGGCCGTTCAATGACCCTAAAATGAAGGGGAATTAAACAGTCTTAAAAACGGATTAAAGTTTTTTCATATAGCTGTGGGTATGTGGATAACACGTAATTTACAGTAGACTTCTTTTGATGCCGATCAACGAAATGGCCATTTCCCCGGGGCAAAAACGTAGTATTCCCATACTACCTTCGTTATCTTCCCATGCACTCCCTGAAAGACTTACGATTTTACCAGTAAATACCGAATAAATTAAATCGAGAGTTTCTGCTCTTGTTAACATTTGGATGTGGATATATCTTTGTTATCGAAGTTGATTGATAGCTTATCAATCATATCCAATATCCGATGTAAAGATCAAGACATCATCCAATATCCGGAAAATCCATAAAATCCAGTATCAATCAACTTCCTTTTCTTTTTAAAATCCAAGAGTCCAACGTCCAATGTCCAATGTCCGTATGAACCGTCCAATGTCCAAATGATTGCCAGTCCAGCCTGTGAAAAAACCAACGTCCAAGTCCAAGTCCTTAAACCGTCCAAGTCCAACGTCCGAAAAAGAACCAAGTCCAGTCGTATCCTTGAAAAAACCGTCCATTAAGATCCAACGTCCGAGAAAAAACCAATTGAGTTCCAATTCCTGTGTGTTAAGAACCGCCTGCAAATTCCAATACCCTCCTGCTAAGTGATCCTTATTCTATTTAGCAGGAGGCAGCAGCGGTCTCCTCCACACTTTTTTCAATCTCCGTTTTCTTTATTCACTATCCAGACTTTTTACCGGATTCGCGATTGCCGCACTTATTGCCTGAAAGCTCACTGTTATCAATGTTAGTATAGCTACGGAAACGCCCGTTACCAGGAAGATATCCACCCCGAGGTCGATATGCCAGGCAAACCCGTTCAGCCAGCTTTGCATCATCCACCAGGAAAGTGGTATAGCAATTAACAGGGCAATGCCTACTGCCCGCAGAAAATCTTTCGATAACAACATTATTACCTGCCCTACCGTAGCTCCCAACACCTTCCGTACCCCTATTTCTTTGCGTCTTTTCTCGGCTGTAAAGGAAGCCAGCCCAAACAGGCCGAGGCAGGAGATGATTACAGCCAGTATGGCAAAGTATTTAGACAGTGATGCCACGCGTTTTTCAGCTACATACTGGGCCTGATAATCTTCATCGAGGAACTTATAATCGAGCGTAAATCCGGGGTTGTATTTAGCGTAGAAGGACTTCAGCTGATCGATGGTTTCTTTCTCCCGGGCCGTATTGATCTTCACCATCACGGTAGTGCCGGGCGCATCCAGTTTAAAGAACAGGGGCTTTACTGCTTCGTGCAGGGATTGGAAATGGAAGTTCTTAGCCACACCAATGATCTCCCTGTCCCTGCCATCAAACTTAATCACCTTGCCTACCGGGTCTTTAATGCCCATTAGTTCAATGGCAGCTTCATTGAAAATAAGCCTCGCAGTATCCATGCCATAGGCAGTAGAAAATGCACGTCCCTCTTTCATTTCAATACCCAATGTTTCTATCATACCATAATTGACCAGAAAGGGCCTGAAGGGCACTACCTCGTCTACTCCATCTTTTTGAAAGCGATTGCCTATGTTAGAAGGTCCTCCCAATACATTTCCTGCCATACTGGATGCATTTACCACACCTGGCACTTGCTTCAGCGCTGCCAGGAATGACTCTATACCGGTACCCACTTTACCTTCTGCATCGAAATAGAGCACCTGGTCTTTATCATAACCCGTTTTATGGGATTGCACAAAGGCTATCTGCCGGTATACCACCAATACGGCCACAATGAATATGACCGACAGTGTAAACTGAAAAACGACCAACCCCTTGCGTGCCCACAGCACACCTCCTGCACTTTTCAGCTTTCCCTTTAATACTGCCACCGGATGAAAGCCCGACAAATAAAAGGCTGGATAGCTACCCGCCAGGCTGGCTGTTACTACAGTAATCGCCAACAAAGTGAGCACAAACTTTGCATCGACTTGTATTGTAAGCTCTTTACCGGTAATATGATTAAAGGACGGCAGGAAGAACAGCACCATCAACAGGGCCAGCAGCATGGAAGCCAATACCAGCAGGAAGGATTCAGCAAGGTATTGTGCGATGAGGGAAATACGACCGGCGCCCATGGTCTTGCGAACACCTATTTCTTTCATCCGGCCTACAGTTTTAGCAGTGGCCAGGTTCATGAAGTTGATGCAGGCTATGACCAGGATAAAAATAGCGATGAGTGAAAAGAGCCGTACGTATGTAATACGTCCGCCCGACTGCACGCCATTTTCATAACTACCATACAGGTAATTTTCTGCATATGGTTTCAGGAACATTTGCCGCGCCTGCGCATTGCTATAGCCTTTCATAAAGGCACTCAGCTTTTCATTGAAGGCTGGAACCTGTGTGCCCTCTTTCAAGACTATGTACGTAAAGAAAGGGCCGCCATTCGATGCCGGACTCAGTGGCCCCTGCATGTTCATCATTTCTTTAAACAGGCTAAACGATAACAGGAAATCGAACTGGATAGATGAGTTCGCCGGTGTTCCCTTAAAGACACCCGTTATGATACTGTTCCGTTTCTCTGTAACGAATTGCCAGGTTATGGGTTGTCCTATTACATCGGTTCGGTTGAACAAGCTCATGGCCAGTTGTTCCGATATCACCATACCGTCCTTGTTCGCCAGCGCTTCTTTGGCATTGCCACTGATGAAGGGATAGGAAAACACTTCGAAGAAATGCTGATCGGCAAAGAGTCCTATACCTCTTGCATTTTTATTGTCTGTAGACAATGCCACGCGGGGAAACCATGAAGGGGGTGTAGTAACCGTTGCTTGTGCCACTTCGGGCATCACGGCGGGTAATGTTTCAGCCAAATGAGGGGAGGTTTCCCGGGAAGTGATCATACCACTGGAAAGGGTCCTGTTCTCCATTACCTGGAATAGTTGTGCATCGTTTTCATGAAACCTGTCGACCGACATTTCATCCCGCACCCACAACCAGATGAGGAGCGTGCAGGCAAGGCCGGTGGAGAGACCCACGATATTGAGGATAGTAAACTGCCGGCTCTTCAGCAGGTGGCGCCAGGCAATGGTGAAGTAGTTCTTAAGCATAAGCAGAAATGGATGAATGCACTGAGATGCAGGAACGTTATTTTTCCATATAAGTTTGCCTACCCCTGTAATCTTACAACCTGAAACCTGTAACTGACATCTGATAACCCTGTATCTTGCACCTCATGCCATCATTCACCGATCAGTTGAACAGGACCATTACGCTGGCGGCTGCTCCCCAAAGGATCATTTCGCTGGTGCCGTCACAAACGGAACTGCTGGCCCACTTGGGGCTAAACAATGAAGTGGTGGGTATTACCAAATTCTGCGTACATCCCGAATCGTGGTTCCGTTCCAAAAAAAGGATTGGCGGCACTAAAAATGTGCATATCGATTGGGTCCACGACCTCCAACCCGATCTTATCCTCGCCAATAAGGAAGAGAATATGCAGGACCAGGTGGAAGAACTGGCCCGCCACTACCCCGTGTGGGTGAGTGATGTGAATACACTGGAAGATGCCCTGGCCATGATCAGGTCTATAGGAGAACTTACGCATACAACGGCTAAAGCGGCAGCAACCGCTCATACCATTGAAGCTGCTTTCGCATCTTTCACCGGTGGCCCTCTTATGAAAACTGCCTACCTGATCTGGAGAGATCCTTACATGACCATCGGCCACGATACCTTTATCCACCACCTGCTGCAGCGCTGTGGGCTGGTGAATGTTTTTGCGGATACAACCCGTTATCCCATCATCAGTGTAGAAGACTTACAGGCGGCGGGTTGTGAAGTGCTTTTACTTTCTTCGGAGCCCTACCCTTTCAAGCAGCAACACATCGATGAACTGCAGGAATACCTGCCTGATACGCGCATCATGCTGGCGGATGGAGAAATGTTTAGCTGGTATGGCAGCCGGCTGCTCGCAGCGCCCGGATATTTTAAGGAGTTATTGAATAGCATACAGATCAGTTAGATTTATGTAATTTGAAGGCCAATGGTACCCAATTTCACACCGGAAGAGAATAATAAGCCATCGCGCAAGAAACCCATGTTTCCTGTACCCGACCGCCTGCGCCAATATCTTAAAATACATGGCCGCGAAGTAAAGCTGCCGGTATCTTATAACGACCTGTTGCGCATTACCTATTCTATTCCCCTGAAAGATAAATATGGCAAGGATACTTTGTGGGAGAAGGTAGTGTATGACATGCGCGACTGGGAATATATCCGTGAAGGGCTGGTGAAGATGTATGCCTTCCTGAAAACAGAGGGTGACCTTACGTTTACCGCCCACCTGGACGTAGCGCGTATCGATTATTGCAGCTTTGGCAACTCACATCCTTTCCGTATTCGCATCATCAACAAGTTCAACGACAACTACGATCACTTTTATATCAAGATTGCTGATGCCTCGCGCATTTATGGGCTGGAGCTGGAACACCTGTTATCGCCCAACCGCATCACTTATCTTACGCACAGCAATACATTGGTGGAAGAACATATTCCCGGCATTCCCGGTGACCTGTTTATCCAAACCCACCTGAACAGCCCGGCCACCAATAAGATCAGGCTGGCGAAGGAGTTCGTGAAGTTTAACGAGCGTTGCTTTGTGCGGCTGCTGGGTGATATGCGTTCTTACAATTTCGTGATAGACATTACACCGGATATCGAGGATTACCAATACCGCATCCGGGCTATCGACTTCGACCAGCAATCTTATGAAGGCAGAAAAAATCTATACCTGCCACAGTTCTTCAAGGAAAATATTGAACTGGTGCACCTGTGCAGCAAGTACCTCAACAAAGAATCCATAGAGCAATACCAGGCGGAGGAAAGAACCATGATGGCTTTCCGGGTGGCTTCTACGCGCTTCCGGCTGATGGACCTGCTGAATACGATGGCAGCAGACAAAATATCTACGCCCGAGAAACTGCTGCAATTGAAAACAGAGCTGGGCGAGTACTTCCACACTACAGGCTTCGCCAAATGCAAATCGATGGGACAACTGGTAAAGCGTCAGCTGAAGCAAACGCTGCAAAAGAACCTGGCGCTCATTCAAAAGAACCTGGGGAAGTTTGAGGATTAATAAAGGAATATCCATTGATCCATTTTATGCCAAACCGGTAAGCAACAATATCCTGCTTATTAATTTTGGTGGGTAGTAAGCCTATCTTGTCCTTATCATCAAAAAAAAGGAATTTTTGGTCAAGGATCGCTTCCCTTGCTCTATCAAAAGCGGACGACTTTATAGTTACTGTTGTTGGCATGGCACTTCAGGAATCAGGGTTAATCAATCTTTATTACCGGTGATTAAAGCTTTATTTTAAGGTTGAACTCTTTCTTAATTGTCAGCAAAGCTTCTGCATTTCCTTTGGCATCGTCAACCGGATTGTGGGTATGTTTCGTTTGCCGCAGGTGCTTGAAGTTCTTAAACGTGTCTTTGATAATGCCTTTATACAAGCTGCCGAGGTTGTAAGAGCTATGGCCAAAGGGATTACCACCGGTAAAGTGGTGAAAGTACCAGCAGATAAACATCCAGTCGAACCCATTGTTATCGCTGATAAAAACAGGTCTGTCTTTAACGGCTTCTTTTATCCAGACAGCAAACTTTTCCATGACTGCTTTAGGATCATCGAAATCCTTGGTTTGTTCTCTGGTAAAACCGGAAACTGCCAATGCTTCGGGAATGAACTTATCCGATATGGGTTTTAGTTGTCCATAGAATGTTTTATTTAATCCTTCCTCTACTACTACTGCTCCAAAACAGATCATGGAGTAGTCGCCCGGAATGGGGCCATCGCTTTCTATATCGACCATTATGTAGGCCATACATCAAATTATTAAATTCAGGTTATTACTTATAAATCTCTATTTTTCTTCCATCCGGGTCCTGTATCACTGCCATGTAGCCAAAATCAGTTTGCGCCGGCTCCATGGAAAAGACAACCTGATTTTCCTTTAACAGGGTAATCTTTTTATCAAAGTCGTCGATACCTAATCCGAGCCGCAGATGATTGTCCGCTTTCTCCTGGCCTTTAGCCAGTGGGTATATCTCCAAAACGGCAGACCCGATTGTTGTGGAATAATGATAAGGTGAATTGCCGTGTTTATGATAATCGAATACCAGCCCCAACTGGGTATAAAAGCCGGCTAATTTTTCCGGGTCACCCGTCCGGACAACAAGAAGTCTCAGTTCCATGTAAATATTATTTCAGTGTTACGATGGCTGTATCTGTCGTGATGGTCAGGTTCTTTACTATTTGCTCATCCGTCTCTCCGCCGTTGTGCACTTTAACTGTTCTTATTTGTTGTACAACATACAATCTATCCTGCTGTTGTAAGGTATAATTGATTTGATCGGCCAATGTATCTCCTTCTTTGAAAGTCGGCGTCAGTGATTCCCTTCCACAATCGATAAAAGACATCGACTTCGCTTCATACAGCGAATGTGGTTCTCCATTTTTGAAATTATAGATATAATGGGAACCGCCACACTCTCCCATCCAAATCCAATCGGTAGCTGAGACAATTTCCTTGATACCATCATTGTCCAGGTCTTTAATGTCTGATTGGGTAAAAGGTCCTGTTTGTCCTGCCCAAACAATGCTCAACGTATCGGAGCAGGCAAATAGGATCAGCAGATTGCGGGCTGTGCCGGCCGACATGCCAGCCGTTCCTCCTATCAGCACCAACCTGTTTTTTGTTGCAGTGTTGGTGAAATAGTCTTCTGTAGTGAAGTATTCACTTGTATCGATGGCTGAAAGATTCCAGATATGCTCACGATCACCTGAGTCAAGGATTGACTGAGCTATGTTGCAGACAGCCTTTTTATCAGCAAGTGTGTGGCAATCGAATTTACTTTTTTGGTCGCTGACTGTCTTAGGTTCCGGATTGTTGCAGGCCGCATATAGTGTCAGCAGTATGAGGATCGGTATAAAGGGGTTCAATTTCATAACATTATGTGCTGAAAATATCATTTTCTACCGGTCCGTGCAAGGCGGAGGGGTTATGTTTTTAATTACTTACCGGCCTGCAAGGTGCTGCTAACCAATTAAAAACATAAATTTTAACGGATATTCTCCACCACCCCACTATTTCTTATCTTCGCCGCACTATTTAAGAAAACTAATCCGTTCTTAAATAAATTGCAACGTTCGTCACTCTTTATTAATTAATTAAAAGATAAAATAGCAGAATCATGAAAAAATATAAAGCCGGGGTGCTTTTTGGCGAAGAATTAGAAGCCTTGTATAAAGATGCAAAAGAGAACCAATTTGCCCTGCCGGCAGTAAATACCATTGGTACCAACACCATCAATGCTACCCTGGAAACAGCGGCTAAGGTGAATTCCCCCGTTATCATCCAGTTTTCCAATGGCGGCGCCCAGTTCATAGCCGGTAAAGGTATGCCCAACGATCAGTTGCAGGCCAATATCTCCGGTGGTATCTCCGGCGCCCTGCACATCCACAATGTGGCCAAATACTATGGCGTACCTGTAATTCTGCACACTGACCACGCTGCCAAGAAATGGCTGCCCTGGGTTAGTGGGCTGATCGACGCCGGCGAGCAATTCTACAAAGAGAAAAAACAGCCTCTCTTCAGCTCACACATGCTCGACCTTTCTGAAGAGCCTATCGAAGAGAATATCCATACTTCTGTTGAATTCTTCAAGCGCATGCAGCCCCTGGGCATGGCCATCGAGATCGAGCTGGGTGTAACCGGCGGTGAAGAAGATGGTGTGGACAACAGCGGTGTTGAAAATGACAAGCTCTATACTCAGCCTGAGCACGTAGCGTATGCTTATACCGAATTGAGCAAAGTAGGCCGCCTGTTTAGCGTGGCCGCTGCTTTTGGTAACGTGCACGGTGTTTACAGCCCCGGCAACGTAGAGCTGCGCCCTGTGATCCTTAAGAACAGCCAGGATTACATTGAAAAGACCCTGAAGACTGGTCCTAAGCCCGTATACTTCGTATTCCACGGTGGTAGCGGTTCTCCTCAACACCAGATCAGGGAAGCGATCGGCTATGGCGCCATCAAGATGAATATCGATACCGACCTGCAATGGTCTTTCTGGGAAGGTGTACTCGGTTACTACAAAAAAAGCGAAGCTTACCTGCAAGGTCAGCTGGGCAATCCGGAAGGAACTGATAAGCCTAACAAGAAATACTACGATCCCCGTGTATGGCTGCGCAAAGGTGAAGAGACTTTCATCAAACGCCTGGAAGTAGCTTTCGAGGACCTGAACTGTATCAACAGGAACGCTTAAAAATTACAAAACATTCATTAATAGGGCGTCTGACTTTGATTCCTGTTAATAGAAATGCCTAAATACTTAAAAGTCCTGCTACATAGCGGGACTTTTTTTATTATTTGTTAACCCGGCAGACCAACGCGGATACTGTAGTGGTTGTACTTTCAAATTATCAAACTACTACATCGATTATGCCATCCAAGAAAATTACAGACCTGCTGGGCGATAAAGCCGCTTATTTATTAGATCATCAATGCAAGACCATTGACAAGTCAACGCTTTCCCTCCCTTCTCCCGATCACATAGAAAAGAGCTGGATCAACAGCAACCGCAGCAATCCTGTACTGCGCAGTATACAAACGTTGTTGGGCCATGGCCGCCTGGCCAATACCGGCTACTGTAGCATTTTCCCGGTGGACCAGGGCATCGAGCATAGCGGCGGTTCGGCCTTTGCGCCCAATCCTATCTATTTCGATCCAGAGAATATTGTAAAGCTCGCTATAGAAGGTGGCTGTAATGCTGTGGCCTCTACCTACGGTGTACTGGGCATCATGAGCCGCAAGTATGCACACCGCATTCCTTTCGTGGTAAAGATCAACCACAATGAGTTTTTAAGTCTGCCCAACCGGTATGACCAAACCATGTTTGGCACCGTGCGCAGCGCCTGGAATATGGGGGCTGTTGCCGTAGGTGCTACCATCTACTGGGGCTCGGCTGAAAGCGCCCGCCAGCTGAAGGAAGTAGCAGAAGCTTTTGAGCTGGCGCATGAGCTGGGCATGGCTACCATCCTGTGGTGCTACACCCGCAACAACGGCTTTAAAGTAGATGGCGTGGATTATCACACTTCTGCTGACCTTACCGGTCAGGCCAATCACCTCGGCGTTACATTACAAGCCGATATCATCAAGCAAAAGCTACCTACCAATAATGGTGGCTACCTCGCTACCAAGCATGGTAAAACATCGCCGCTGGTTTATGAAAAGCTGACAACCGATCACCCCATTGATCTTTGCCGCTACCAGGTATTGAATTGTTACAGCGGCCGGGTTGGTTTGATCAACAGTGGTGGTGAAAGCAAGGGCGCCAGTGATCTGCAGGACTCTATATATACCGCCGTTATCAATAAACGCGCCGGTGGCATGGGCCTTATCCTCGGCCGTAAGGCTTTCCAACGTTCCTTCAATGAAGGTGTGGACCTGCTGCAGGCCACGCAGGATGTGTACCTGGATAAGGAGATTACTGTTGCTTAAACCTATAGCTCATTGTAAAAGAGGTGGCGCTTTTTGAAAAGGCGTCACTTCTTTTTTTGTATTTTTCCGTTTCATGCCAAGCAATCCATTACCGACACGCTTATCTCGACTGTTGCCCATCGTGTATTTATTGGTTACACTTGCGTTATGGTTGTTTGTATGGTTACATGCTTTTGGCATGGATATGACGCACGATGAAGCGTACTCCTTCAAGCTGATAAAGACCAATTACTTTACTGCCCTGTTCGGATCGGCCAATACGCATTGGCTGAATAGTTTCTTCATGGAAATATTGAACATGGTCTTTGGGGATTCTCCCGGCTGGCTGCGGCTGCATTCCGTAATGGCTTTCCCTTTTTTTGCCTGGGCCATTTACCGGTTGGGGAATTTTATTAAAGGTATGCCTGCCCGGATCATCTTTTATGCACTGCTACTGTTGAACCCGTATGTGTTGGATTTCTTTTCGCTGGCACGCGGTTATGGGCTGGCCATGACCTTCCAGGCCTGGAGCCTTGTTTATTTTGTAAAGGCTACCACTAATGAATTCCGGTATCGCAACTGGCTATGGGTATTTTTCCTGCATTTGCTGGCCATTGCTTCCAACCTCTCTTATTTTTACACAGTTGTGGGCATGGCAGCATGGTATGCCTATATCATACTTATTCCCAAACTAACGGGACGTGCCATAGACCGGCGAAACGTATGGCTGTTGATTTTTTATTTTGTATTGCTGCTGCTCACTGTTGCCGATCTCCTGTTCATCAAATATTACGGTAAAGATCTTGGCTATGGCGGTGATACTGATCTTATTGGTTCTTTGTTTGGCTCCGTGTGGGAAGGCAGCCTGTATGGAGCGAATTATGGCCAGCTGCTGCCTGTACTTACACAGGTTTCTTTCTATTGTTTGGTATTAGCGGGTGCTTATTATATTTTTCACTTCCTGCGCAGCAAGATAGCCAGTACCGGTTTCCTGCTCAGCATTCCTTTGATCAGCATCTTATTGCTGAATATCTTTTTCCACCTGCTGTTTAACACACCTTTTCTGTATGGCCGCACGGCTTTGCAATGGTATATACCCGGTATACTGCTTATCTGCATTGCAGCCGGCGAATTGTTGTCGATCTCCAAAGTGTCCCGGATAGCGGGTGCAGGTATTGCGACCATTTTGCCCGTGCTGATCGTCATACATCATAATAAACAGACAGACAGAGAGCTGTGTTTTGAATGGTCACTGCAAGCCAATACTACCAAAGCTATTCATGCGTTGTACATGCACAAACCTCAACATCCTGCTATGGGATTTTCCGTGGGAGGCGTGTATGAGAATTATTACAGCCTGCTGGATAGTTCTTTGCACCCTACGCCCATCGATCTTCCCGATCAGAAACAGGATTGTGCAAATCCCGCGATGAAGGAAACATTGCAGCAGAGCGATTATATCATTACTGCCTACCCTGCTACGCTGTTGTGCCTGCAGCAACTGGGCCTTCGCTATGAAGTAATAGGAAGTTATCCCCCGGGAACCAATCAACTGATCAGAATCTATCATTGACCGTTATGCAATAAAAAGCCCCGCTCAAAGCAGGGCTTTTATGCTATGTAGATTAGTTCCAATCTCTATCGTGTCCTCTGCCTCTTCCCCGGCCACGATCATGCTTGTGACCGCGACGGTGACCACGATCATCATCATAGTGCCTTGGCCCACGGTAATCGCGGATACATTCCTGGCGGCCGCGCCATCCCCTGTACCGTGCATACCTGTTGCGGTGGTCGTAGAAGTGATCATACGGCCGTGCTTCATTGATGACTACTTTGTACCCGCTGTAGAGATCATACCCACGGTATCTCCCGGGCAGGTTGGCGGCGAACACCCAACGGCCGGCATCGAGGTAAATGAATTGTTGACGTGGTACGTAGTAATAGGCTTCCACATCGGGCAGGTAGTAATAATCTACCCTGTCGTAGCCTGACGGTCCCCACATTGGCTGGGAGCCTATGTTGACACTTATACTAACCTGTGCTGAGGCTTGCATCGCTGAAAGGGAACTTCCTGTAATGATTAATAACGCAACTGCTATCCTTTTCATAATACTATTGATTTGGTTCTGCTCTTATAAATCCAAACCATATGCCTCTTTGTATTGAGAATTTGTTAATACAGAAAGCCTTAACAAAGTATAATCATAAAAAAAGCCGGTAATTAAACTTACCGGCTTTTGTGTAGTCATGGCCCCGCATACGGGGGATTTTAATTAATAGATGTAGTTCAAAGCAGTGATATCACTGCTGATGAATGGACGGTTTACGCCATTGCCTATACAGGCCAGCATCCAGGAGCCGGATACCGCATTGGTAGTAGGTGTACCGGGAATGTGGATAGCACCCACGCCTGCCGATCCCTCATTGACGGCTGAACCACCGCAGCTATAGGCACGGTTGGCATAGTCGGTATGACGGAAACCGATACAGTGGCCTACTTCATGTGCGATGATGGAAGTAACTGTATTGATATTCCAGGTGTCCAGGTAGCTTCTGTTCGCCAACACTGAACTATACGGATTACCACTGGATGTCGGGAAACCTGCAGAAGCGAGGTAACCAGCGCCGGAGGGCGCCGGGTTGATCACGATGTTGCCACCGGAGGTAACACGGGAGAACGTGATACGCAGTCCCAACGCATTATACCTGCTGATTGCAGCGTCGGTAGCCGTGATGTAACGGGATGGCAAGGAAGAGTTGACACGGATGGTAATGTTGCGGGGAAGGCCTGTTACCGTATTGGTGGTACGGTACTGTTCTTCATCGCCTACGCGGATGAGCTTGCGATCAGGTTTTTCACGCAGGTCATCTTCCGTAATTACGATGTCACCTTCTACGAGGTACCCTTCCGGATGGCGGACAACGTTCTTGTTGCCGAATCCTAATTCATAGATCTTGTTCAACACATCTTGCGCAATCTCCGCTTGCTGAGGTGTTTCTTTTGCCTCTTTTTTACAGGAAAAAACTACAAGTGCGAGCAGGGCAAACAAGGCTGCCACTTTTAGAAGACTTCTCATGTGCTTTTGTTTTTTTGGTTAACAAAATAGAAAGACAGGTATGCAGGGTTATACTACACACAAATGTTGCGAGGAGGAGTTGCTAATCAGAGAGATGTTGCTAAGTGAAAATTTCGAATGCTTAGGGGGAAAGAATTGTTGATCCGGCTATACTTGAAAGTTATGACGAAAAAGAAAATATCAAAACACTTTTATAGCAACGGAGTTGCAAGAAAAGAATCCAGTATATAGAATCCAGCATCCAGCGCCTTTGCATGGGCAAAAGTAATGAGCCCGGGAATGGGTATTCTTGATTCTGGCTCCTGAATGCTGGATTCTTCAAAATAAAAAACCCAACGATTGACGTATCAACCATTGGGTTATTATCTTAATTGCTTAATGATCTAACTAAAAACCTTTCTTCGGTGTTTCGCCACCCGGGGTTTTACCGGTATAGTTCTCAGGCATCTGTACAGCATAGAATTGGTTCTTGCCGTCGAGGATGATCTTCGCTACCTGTTGTATATCTTTTGTGGTGAGACTCCTGATATACTTCTCAGCATTGACAAAACGATCGGGGCTATCGCCTTTGAATTTGATATCCAGCAGGGCATCCAGCCAGGTACCATTTTCTTTCTTCTTCACCTTATTTTGCTCGATCCATTGTGTCTTTACTTTGTTGAGGTAGCTGGTATCCGGGCCTTTGGCAGCGATATCGGCAAACTCTTTTCTAACTGCTTTGAGGAGGGTATCTACTTTTTCGGGACCGCAGGGCAGTTGGAGTACGAAGTTGTAATTGGTATAAGGGTATTTCTCGATGCCGGCAAAGGTGCCGCCACCATAAATACCTTGTACTTTCTCGCGCAGCTCTTCTATGATACGGATGTTCAACACTTCGCTCAGGGCCTGTGCTTTCAGGTCCATGTCTTCGCTGTACGGCATTTCACCTGAATAGAAGGCAAGGATGAGGCTTTTCTCTTCTTTGCCTTTGTTGACATTGAGCTGTTGTTTGCCGCTTACAGGACGTACTTTGTTGTCCACGAAAGAGAACTTCTTAGTAGTAGCGGGCAGGCTCGCGATGTATTTCTCGATATAAGGAATGATCTCTTCTTCCTTGAAGCTACCCACGAAAGCAAAGTTCATACCGTTCACATCACCAAAACGCTCTTTATAGATGGCTAAAGAACGATCGAGGTCTACTTCATCAAAGAACTTACTGTTGGGAACGGTGATCGGCGCCAGCGGGTTGTTGTTGAACATGGTTTTGTACATGGTATCAATGAACACCGCCTGGGGGTTGGCGCTGATGTTGGCGTACTGTGATTTGTTGCGCTGGATATAAGAACGGAAGAGTGCTGTGTCCTTACGAGGGGCTGTAAAGTACAGGTAAGTGAGCTGGAACATAGATTCGAGGTCTTTTACGCTGGAGCTACCACGTACTCCTTCTGATATAGCAGAAAAGTTGGGGTTCACATTCACTGTTTTACCAGCCAGTGCCTTGCGCAGGTCGGTGGGAGAAAACTCTCCTACACCCATCGTAGTCACCAATTGTACCGCGTATTCTGCATTGTACTTATCTGCCAGGCCGTAGTTGTTTTTGCCACCGGGACGGCTGGCGCCCATCAGGATCTGGTCGTTCTTAAAATCGGTAGATTTCAGGGTAACCGTTACGCCATTGCTCAGTTTTAGCTCAGTAGTACCCAGTACCGTATTCTTTGTTTTGGCAACTACCTTACCTGCTTTAGGTGCACTGTTCAACAGGTTGGTGGCTACTGCTTTTTCTTCATAAGGCTTGATCTCTGCTTTTTCTTTGGCATCGATAGCAGCCAACAGGTCCTTGCCTTCAGGCAGTTGGGTTCCTTCTTTAGCTTCGGGGCCTGTTACGTAC
>JAGIBF010000064.1 GCA_017744515.1 Niastella sp. | reverse complement strand
TGTAGGGATACTCCATACCAACCCCCACCTAAAGGCGCATTTTACTAAAACGCAACCCCATGCAGATTGGATAAATATTAACCCTTTAATTACATTATAACCAATTACTTTCTTTGCGGCTCATACACACCGTACACGGCATCCCGGAAACTTTTGTGCAGTTTAACCTTATCGAAAGGCACCAGTTGCGTGAATAATACAGCAGTCAGTTGATTTTCAGGATCAACCCAAAACATCGTACTGGCAGCACCGTCCCAGAAAAATTCTCCCACGATCCCGTTGTTCTCCTCCTTATTCGCAGGCGGTTGCGTACGTACGGCAAAATCGATCCCGAAACCAACCCGGCCCTTACTGGGTAGCCACATACGTTTGGTAATGGTATCAGATAAATGGCTGGTCGACATGAGCTTTACGGTTTCTGGCTTTAAAATACGCACCTTGCCAAGGCTCCCTTTATTAACGAGCATCTGCGTAAACTTCGAATAATCATCCAGGGTGGAAGTAAGTCCCCAGCCGCCGGGTTTCAAAGCCTGCGGTTTTGTATTCATCGCATTAGCCTGTTCATCGGGCACTCTTGTCAGTTTGCCATCATCACTGCGATTATAAAGCGCCGCAAAACGGCCCCTGTCATTTTCCGGTATGAGATAACGAGTATTACTCATCCCAAGCGGATCGAATATATTTTCTTTCAGGTACACATCGAAAGGCTTGCCCGAAAGCTTCTCGACGAGATACGCCTGCACATCCACCGATGGGCCATACGCCCATTGATCACCCGGATGGAATGCCAACGGCAGGGTCGCCATTCTTTTCGACATTTCAGCAAGTGTATTGGAAGTATTCATGGCATCAGCCTGCCGCACAAGCGCCGCCAATGCAGGTATTTCAGTGCCGGCAAAACCTGCCGTGTGACGGGTGATATCACGAATAGTGATAGGACGCTTTGCCGGTTCAGTGATCACCTGGCCATTCGCATCTACACCCTTGTACACTTTCATATCGGCATACTCAGGCAGGTATTTCGACAGCGGTTCATCCAATTGAAAAACACCCTTTTCATACAACGTCATCAACGCTACGCCGGTAACAGGCTTGGTCATGGAAAAGATACGCACAAGCGTATGGCGGTCCATTGGCTTATTTGCTTCCCGGTCGGCATAACCAAACGCATTGAAGTATACCTCTTTCCCCTTCTCGAAGATGAGCGCAGACACGGCAACAGTTTTTCCGGAATCCGTAAAACTTTTCAGCGTGGCATCGATGCGGCTTTTAACAGCAGCATTGATGATGGGAGCAGGAACCTTTTTATCACGGGCAGCAATTAATAAGGTATAAGCGCCGGCAATAAGCAATACCGGCAACATGGCAAGGATCGGCTTTTTCATGATTGTGCGTTTCTATTATTTTAAAGTTAGCTATTTCTCCGCTCTCCTTCCCTGCTACTTCTTTAATTAGGGTGGGTCGCCCTCCAAAAGGCCGGCTCACCCTAATTAAACAAGCTACTCAAAGACACCCTTTATCATCTTGAATCAGGTTCAATTAAAAAGTGGAATCGGTGCATTTCCCTTAAACACAGCAGGCATTGTTTTTTAAACACTTCCGCTAAAACTTACTATGGACAGCATCAATAAAAACCAGCCGGAAGAGAACCACGAAGCATTAGCGGGCACTTCAGCCATTGAGAAAATAAAAGAGCTGGCAGAAAAAGCCGAGACCTGTTTCTTCTGTACACGCATTTTACAGGATGTGGAGATAAAGACACGCCCCATGGCCGTACAGGAGATCGATGAACAAGGCAATATGTGGTTCCTGAGCGCCAGCGACAGCCATAAGAACAAAGAAATTCAGGAAGATGCCGCTGTACAGTTATTTTTCCAGGGCTCCAAACACTCCGATTTCCTGTCCCTCTATGGCAAAGCATCTGTAAGCACAGATAAAGCAAAAATTGACAAACTATGGAAACCCATATTGAAAACCTGGTTCACCGAAGGCAAAGACGATCCCCGCATCACGGTTATTAAAGTGGCTCCTGCCAGCGGTTATTACTGGGATAATAAACACGGCAACATGGTGGCCTTTGCCAAAATGGTAACCGGTGCTATCATGGGCAAGACATTGGATGATTCGATTGAAGGCGAACTGAAAGTATAACAATACCTTTAGTACAAACACCGCCCTATCTCAGACGATGCTTATAAGACCGCATCGAGCACCAGCACACCTGCCAGGCCGATGACGGAAATAACGGTCTCCATCACTGTCCACGAACGCAACGTTTGCGGCAATGACAGTTGAAAGAATTCTTTAAACATCCAGAACCCTGAGTCGTTGATGTGAGAGCCGAACACGCTGCCTGCACCAACGGCCAGCACCATAAGTTCGGGCGATACGCCGGTCGTGGCGATGAGTGGCGCCACGACCCCGGCAGCGGTGATACCTGCCACGGTAGCCGAACCGATCATCACCCGCAGAAAAGCTGTGATCACCCAGGCAAACAACAACGGCGGCATATTCCACTGACTGCTGAAGCCAGCTATATAAGTACCCGTACCACTATCCACCAGCACCTGCTTGAATACACCACCAGCGGTAATAATGAGCAAGATCATGGCAATGCCGGATATTGATTCAGCCAACAACTTCATCATACCTGTTACATTGATTCCTGCATCCCTGCCGAGAAAATACATGGCAAGCAATACGGTGATCAGCAAAGCGATCACACTATCACCGATGAACAATAATATCGTTTCAAGGATACTACCCTTCTCCAATACATGACCGGCTACTACCGCCAACGCGATAAGGCATACCGGCATAAGCGCAAACAACAGACTGGCGCCCACAGATGGCAACACTTTGTGCTCACGCGTAGCGGCAGTCAGCGCTACATCCTGCGCAGGTGTAGTAAGATTTTTCAGCAGCTTGCCCAGTAAAGGGCCAGCCACAATAACGGCGGGAATGGCCAACACAATTCCATACATGAGTACTTTGCCCATATTGGCATTGAATGCTTTTACCAATACCACCGGCCCGGGATGCGGCGGCAAAAAACAATGCGTGGTACTCAAAGAAGCAGCCATGGGTATCACGATATACAGCAGCGGCAACCCTGTCTTGCGCGTCAGTGTCACCACCAGCGGCACCAGGATCACAAAACCGGCGTTGTAATACAGCGGTATACCAATTAAAAAACCAGTGAGCAATACTGCCCACTGGATATTCTTAATGCCAAATGCCCTTATCAGTGTAGAAGTAATTTGTTCTGCCGCGCCCGTAACCTCCAGTATTTTTCCCAGGAAGGCCCCGAGGCAAATGATCAATGCCAATCCACCCAGCGTACTGCCTACCCCCTTTTCGATAGAGACCAACAATGCAGCAGGCTTCATACCTAAAAATAACCCGGCCAATATGGCCACTATCAGCAAAGAAATAAAAGGGCTGACCTTCTTGGCAGATAAGAATATCTGCAAAGCAATGGCAAGTACAATAATAAGGATGGTCATGGGCAATCGTTTGGGCTACAGCCCATTTATGTCAGCACTACTGAACGGTGTTGATCAATGTGCCGATATTATCAATTGTAATGGCGATTTCATCACCACTTTGCAGGGTAAAATCGTGTCCCGGCACGATGCCTGTCCCCGTCATGATCAGGCAGCCGTGCGGGAAACTGCATTCCCTGTACACAAAAGATACAAGTTCTTCCGGAGTTCTTTTCATTTGATTTAATAATATATCCCCCTTGAACACCACTTCCTTATTACGGCTAATAACGAGATTGATATTGGTATCACCATTAAGCCGGGCGCTGGGTACGTATATGCAAGGCCCCACGGCCGCGCTGCCATCGTAAGTTTTTGCCTGTGGCAGGTACAATGGATTCTCCCCTTCTATACTACGGCTGCTCATATCGTTGCCAACCGTGTAGCCAATGATCTTACCGGAGGAAGTGACCACCAGCGTTAATTCCGGCTCCGGCACGTCCCAGGTACTGTCTTTACGGATACGTACCAATGCGCCAGACCCTACAATACGATGAGCAGTCGATTTAAAGAATACTTCCGGCCTTTCAGCCTCATACACTTTGCCGTAGAAGTCAGCGCCGCCTGCAGCCTGACTTTCCTCCTGACGGCCGATCTTACTGCGCAGATAAGTAACACCACAGGCCCACAGTTCCTGATCCTTACCCACCGGCGGCAGTAACCCGTTGATCAGACTACTGTCTCCAGCCGGCAATGTTTTAGTGAGTTTACTCAACTTATCATACAACTCATCATCGTTCACCAATGCTTCCCAGCTTTCATTCACAGCATAATACTGATCATTCTTTTCAATAACTGCCCCATTTTTAGTCTTGTATAACTTCATATAACTTCAACTCTTTATTATAATGTTGTTTAGTTCATGCCCGAAGCTTTCTTTCCTTTTCAACTTGTCAACCCTTAAACTTGTCAACCTTAATGCGAATCCCTTGTTACCGTAGAACCAGAACTACCCTGTAAGAAATCGAGATCGGCGCCTTTATCAGCCCCCAACACGTGCTTCACGTAAAGACTCACGTATCCACGACTGGCGGCTGGCTTGGGCGGCGTCCAGGCAGCCCTCCGTTTTGCCAGCTCTTCATCACTCACATCGAGGTGCAACCGGCGCTGTTCCACATCCAGTTCGATCATATCGCCATTTTCCACCAGCGCCAGCGCTCCACCGATCGCACTCTCCGGCGACACGTGCAGCACCACCGTTCCATACGCGGTACCACTCATCCGGCCATCGGAAATACGTACCATGTCAGTGACCCCCTTTTGCAATAGTTTTTTGGGAAGCGCCATATTGCCTACTTCAGGCATACCGGGATAACCAACCGGCCCAACGTATTTCAGAACCATCACACAGGTTTCATCGATGTCCAGCTCCGGCGTATCGATCCGTGCATGATAATCTTCAATACTCTCGAACACAACAGCCCTGCCGCGATGCTTCATCAGCGCAGGCGTGGCAGCTGACGGCTTCATAACAGCGCCGTTCAATGCGAGGTTTCCCTTTACCACCACACAACCAGCTTCTGGCATAAAAGGCGTATCCAGCGCGGCGATCACATTGTCATTGCAACACGATGTATTCCCTATAATGTTCTCGTGGTGGTTCTTCCCGGTAACGGTTACCACATTTTTATGCAAATGATCCTTTAGTTCGTTCAGTATCACCGGCAATCCACCGGCATAGAAAAAGTCTTCCATCAGGTATTTACCGGAAGGCATGAGGTTGAGCAACAACGGTATCTTGCTACCGATGGTATCAAACTCTTCCAGATCGAGCTTGACCCCTATCCTTCCCGCAATAGCCGTGAGGTGGATGATGAAGTTGCTGGACCCGCCAACAGCCGCATTTACTTTGATGGCATTTTCAAAAGCTTCACGCGTCAGTATTTTATCGATGGTGAGGTTCTCACGCACCATGTTTACAATCCTTCTGCCACTCAGCTGCGCCATTTGCTTCTTGCGGCTGTCGGCAGCAGGTATGGCGGCTGCCCCACTCAGCGTAAGCCCAAGTGATTCTACCATACACGCCATAGTGCTGGCAGTACCCATCGTCATGCAATGACCAATACTGCGGCTCATGCAGCTCTCGGCATATTCGCAATCCTCATGCGACATCTTTCCGGTCTTCATGTCTTCATCAAACTTCCACACATGAGTGCCCGAGCCGATGTCCTGCCCTTTGTACTTCCCGTTCAACATGGGGCCGCCGGGCACCACGATGGTAGGCAAGCCTACACTCGCTGCCCCCATTACTGTGGAAGGAGTGGTTTTATCACAACCAGTCAGCAGCACTACCCCATCGATGGGATTGCCGCGAATACTTTCTTCTGCATCCATGCTGGCCAGGTTGCGAAACAACATAGCAGTAGGCTTCAGCAGCGTTTCGCCCAGGCTCATGATGGGAAACTCCACCGGAAATCCACCAGCTTCCAACACACCCCGTTTTACCATTTCTGCATGCTCACGGAAATGTGCATTACAGGGCGTGAGTTCGCTGAACGTATTGCAGATGCCGATCACCGGCCTTCCATCAAACATGTCATTAGGCATGCCCTGGTTCTTCATCCAGCTCCTGTAAATAATACCATCCTTGTCTTTTCTGCCAAACCAATCGTGGCTTCTCAATTTTTGCTGGTCACTCATATATCGTGCATTTATTCTGTTGACTTCAAACGCTCCGTCTCGTCAACTTGTCAACCTTTCAACTTGTCAACGTTACTGTTTATCCCACCATACCCGTGTGCTCAGTTTATCGGGGCCCATATTGGCAATAGCAGCATTCACATTTGTCGTGTTCACGCTCAGCTCCGATGTAGGATAAGTCAATCTTCTGATAAAAGTGCCATTGGGTACGTCGGGGTTATTAGGTTGTCCATACGGATTGGGCGTAAGCGCCGGAAAGCCACTCCTTCTAAAGTTAGCAAAAGCTTCCGGGCCATTGAGAAAAGAGGCGATCCAGTATTGAGTATTGATATCGCGCAGTTCATTACCAGCAGTAAGCGGGTTGTTCGTTACATACGTATCGCGGGCGCCGGTAGCAACGGCGCTGTTTGGATCATACACCGCCAGCTGGTCCATATGCGCACGGATGCCATCCGCATAATATTGAGCGGCGGTATTGCCGGTAGTGATCCACCCCCTGAAGCGGGCTTCTGCCAGCAACAGGTTGGTTTGCGCAGCTGTCAGGAGAAACACCGGTGAAGTAGTCTTCACTATCCTGCGGCGGTCCACCTGGCTGTAATCATAGAAACTGGCCAGGCCATCGGCTGTGGCGGCTGCACCGATAGTACCATTGTCTTTGCCGATAGGCATACCGATCTGCTTGGTGGGATCTGTGCTGCCAACGGCTACCGTTTGTCCCGCACCACTGGCTGCACCCACATAACGGATGGCAATGGCCGACAGGCGGGGATCATTGGTATTCTTCAACTGGTCTACGAATGGCTTGGCAAGGTAAATATTAGCCGCTTCACTGCCATTGAGCGTACCACCAACAGGTTGCTGGAAGTTGGCATCATGACGTATATAAGCATTGTCGGCATTGGAAGTAATGACGCCACCGGCAAAAGCAGCCTGCACAGTCGTTTGCGCTTTGCCCGGGTCTATTTTGGACAAACGCATACCTGCACGCAGTATTAGAGAATAAGCAAACTTTTTCCACTTGGCCACATCACCTGCATACAATACATCACCAGCTTCGATAGTACCGGCAGGATTGAGCGCCGTTGCCGCTTCCGTCAGCTCCTGTATCAGCTTCGGGTAAATATCCTGTTGCTTGTCATATTTGGGAAACATGGCCTGCGTCACATACCCTGCACCACCTTCCGTATAAGGAATATCACCATACGAATCCGTTAGGATCATGAACACATAAGCCTGATAGATACGCACCATGTTGTACATGTTGCTGCGGGCGGGGTTATCCTTCGAGCGCGTGAGTGCATCATAGGTATTTTTGATCACACTTTGATAGTAAACGGTCCACAAAGGAGCCAGCGTTACATCCCGGCTATCCTGGTTGAAGTTGGCCCCTGTAAGTACACCACCATTGGGCGTAACCATTTGCTGCACGATCCCCTCCTCGAATACGAGCGCTTTTGCAGGGAAGGATGTGTTGATCACAGCCTGGTTCAATAACAGGGCCGGATCAAGTGCAGTAGGGCTTGTTTTATTGACGTTCAGGTCCGACAATCCTTTTTCACAACCTGCCACGGCAAAAAGTAACGCGACCGGAAGTATATAGTTTAATATCTTTTTCATCTGTACAAGTTTTATTTGCAACTCTTTTGACAACCCTTCGACAAGCTCAGGGTGACATTGGTTGACAAACATTCGTGTTAGAATTTAATATTCAGGTTCAATCCAAGGCTGCGGGTAGTAGGCAGGCCGGGTGATTCAAGACCAACCTGGTTATCGGAACCGAAACCAAACGTTTCAGGATCGATATTGTCTACCCATTTTTTGAGCATGAGCACGTTGTTGGCAACGAGATCGAGCTTCACCCCTTTGATAGGCCATTTGGCCGGGATGAATTTGGTAAGATCATAACCCACAGACATCTGGCGCAGTTTCCAATAACCACCATTATAGATTACCGGCTCTACGATCTGCTGTGTACGCAGGTGCTCCCAGTAAGTTTGCACCGCAGCAACTGCATTGTTGGGGTTGCCGTTGGCATCCACACCAACACCCTTCACACCACCTACACGGCCTTCCAGCGTCATCATGTGCAAGCCCTGGCGTATAGCATTGAAATTGGTGCCCGACAGTATTTTACCACCTAACTTATAATCGACAAACACAGTGAGGTGAATACCTTTGTAAGTGAAGGTATTGAGGAAACCACCTACCCATTTAGGCAACGCACTGCCAAACAGCAAAAAGTCGGACGTACGTAGCGGAACACCGTTTGACTGGAATATTCTTTGTCCCTTGGCATCACGCGCATATCCAAAGCCGGCGATCTGACCGATCTCCTCGCCTACCACATGCCTGGTCTCTCCATTGAATACGTGCGTAGCTGTAGTGATGCGCTCACCCGGTTTATCGGTAATGATGCTCAGCACTTTGGTTTTATTGTAAGAAGTATTGGCGGTAAATTCCCAGGTAAATTGCCTGTTCTTGATCGGTACCAGGTTCAGCAGAGCTTCAAAGCCAAGGTTGCGGCTCTTACCACTGTTGATCGGCGTATTGAAATAACCGGAAGCATCGGAGATCTGTACATTCACGATCTGGTCACTCGTGATCTTACGGTAAGCTGCGAGGTCGATATTCACCCGGTTGTTGAACATACGCAACTCCAGGCCGATCTCCGTTTCCGCAACACGGCTGGGACGCAGGTTTTTATTGGGCAACGTAGTACCAGTACCTGTTACAATATTGCTGGTGCCTACAGGTACAGGAACACCATTGGGGTTGTTGATAAAGTTAGCGTTTACGGTATAGAACAATTGATCGGCGTAAGGAGCTACATCACCATCACTGCCCACTTCGGCATATCCGAGACGCACCTTACCAAAGTTGAGCCAGGGGATCGTTGGCAAATGCTCGGAGAATACATAACTACCCGACACAGAAGGATACAGGATACTCCTGTTTTCTGGTGACAAAGTAGAGAACCAGTCATTACGCAAAGTACCGGTAAGATAGAAAGTCTGCTTCCAGTTCAATTCAGCAGAGCCGTACAATGAATTTACACCCTGCTCTATCAGCGTATAAGTAGGGTCCTTGCCACGTCCGTTCTGTACAGTATACAATCCGCGGATGATAAAATCGGTGACCACTACGTTGTTGATGTCTGAACGCTTGCGCATGCGGTTACCACCAACGTTTACATTTACACCCAGATCGCCAAACTCTTTATTCGCATTCACGAGGAAGTCGAGGTTGGTTTCTCGGAAGCGGCGTGACTCCTGTGTAAACACACCATTCACGAAACCCGGAGGCGCTGCTGCGCGGGAAGCCTGACCAGTGGGGAAGTTATTGACATCTTCATCGCGTGACCAGTAATCCTGACCAAAGCGGCCTTGTACACTAAGCCATTTGAATAAATTATACTTCAGTGAAACGTTACCAAAGATGCGATCACGTTTGATGTTATGAAACTGCTCGGCCAACACCCAGTAAGGATTCGTACGGTTGGTGAACCTTGACCAGGGATATTCATTGCCGGCGGCATTGTACTTGTTCTCATTCAGCACACTCAACGGCATGGAATTGGACAGCCCCATGATCGTAGTAGGAACGGAGTTGTCCTGGTTGGCAATATTGGGTGGGTTCTTGTTGAACTCCCTTGAATAATTGACATTGCCCGCTATAAGGAAATCTTCCGTAAGATTGTAACTGAAACCAAGGTTCATACCCTTACGGTTGAAAGAGTTATTGGGCATGATGCCTTTATTCTCATTATTATTGAGCGATAACCGCATTCCTCCTTTTTCGCCGCCGGTTTCAAATGCCACCGTATTGGCGAAATTCTGTCCATGACGATAAAAATTCTTGATACGGCTGCCCTGCGGTGCGTAAGGCACTGTAAGATTATTGAACAGTATCTGGGTAGCCCCTGGGGTGAACTTCTCTCCGAAAGACCATTGTCCGGAAGTAGGGTTCGGAGCGTTTGGCTTGACCCCGTTCTCGCCCTGGCCATATTCGGTTTGATATTCGGTAAAGTCCAACGGATTATCGTTGGTATAATTGAGGTTGTAAGTAACGCCGATACCTTTGGTCTTTCCCCTTGTTTTGGTAGTGATCATGATGACCCCATCCTTGGCGCGTGAGCCATAGAGCGCCGATGCAGGAGCGCCTTTCAGAACGGTCATACTCTCGATGTCATCAGGGTTGATGCTTGATAAACCATCGCCGCCATCGGCATAGGAGCCTCCACCTTTTATGCCCACTGCATTATCGTTGAAATTGGAGTTATCAACCGGTACACCGTTGATAACGATAAGCGGGTTATTTTGTCCGGAGAGAGAAGACTGCCCCCGGATGCGGATCTTGGAACTACCGCCGGGACCAGTGCCCAGTGAGGAAATGTTCATGCCGGCTACCTTGCCCTGCAATGAGTTCATGACATTGCTGGTGCGGTTCACACTCAGCTCTTCAGGCTTTACATTCGTAGCAGAATACCCCAATGCACGGGATTGCTTTTTAATACCGAGCGCAGTTACCACTACTTCGCCCAGGTCCTGGTTGGAAGCCACCAGCGTTGCATTTATTACACTGCGGCCCCCTACGGCCTCTTCCACTGTCTTAAAACCGACAGAACTAAAAACGAGTGTAGCGTTATTGCCTGCAGGAACGGAAATACTGTATTTTCCGTCTCCATCGGTGGCTGTTCCTTGTGTGGAGCCTTTAACCACTACAGATACATTCAAAAGTTTCGTACCTTTTTCATCGGTTACGGTACCTGTGACTGTTTGAGCGCGTGCGGCGGATATACATAAGAGCAGAAAAGAAAGCAGCCATAGTCGCATAAAGCGGAACGGCTTGCCGCTGGAGTACTTTTTCATACCGGCAGTTTATTTTGGTGAGTTAATCGTTAGGGTGCCAAATTATCAGCTATTACACTCAAAAACTTCCAAAATAGAACAACGTTGAATTTTGTACATCCGACACGAATAAATTTCCTTTCTTTATGCAAGCTCATAGTTAGGTGTCACCCTGAGCTTGTCGAAGGGTCCGGCAGGGGCCGAAAGGTTTCGACAGGCTCAACCTGACAAATAACGAGATTGCTAAAGTACCATCGCTAACGTCATATGAATCAATTTGTGCTACAACATGGCAAGTCAGCAGAACTCCGGCTATTTCCGCACCTGCTGGAAGTGGGCACAAAAAAGAATGTTTCTATCCACCTCAACACATTTCCCACCACCACCGCTGAAGGCATCCGTATATATTATATTATAGAAGGCAAGTTTGAATGGCGCATCGACCATCAATCTTATGTAGTTTACCCAGGCGATGTGGCCATTGTGCTGCCCGGCATTTCTTTTGGCAGTGACAACGGCGTGCTGGAGATCGGCGCCTTTACCTGGGTACACCTCGGTATTCAAAAAATGGAGAACGGGCACATCCTGCCCGGCAAATGGAGCGGCCTCTCTGAAAGTGAAGGAGCCGCCATCGGCAAAATGCTATCGCTCAACAGTTCACCAATACTATCACGATTCGACGAAGCAGGCAAGATACTCAAGTGCATCCATGCCGAATTATTTGGCCATGAAATAGGTTACCAGGCACGCATCAACCACCAGCTGGATGACCTGCTGATACAGGTAACGAGGCACATGACACGCCAAAGTCATCCCGGCCGCGACTTCCCCAAAACATTCATGCGGCTGGAAGAAGTGCTTAGAGAAAATCTTTCGCACCAATGGACAGTAGAAGAAATGGCAGCCTTGGTGGGATTGGGCACTACCCTGTTTACAGAGCGGGTAAAAAGCTATTCAGGATTTTCACCCATCAACTATCTGATCAACATTCGTATTTCAGAAGCCATTAAATTATTGAAGCGGCCCGATATCAGTGTGACCGACATAGCACTGGATACGGGCTTCTATTCATCGCAACACTTTTCCACCACATTCAAAAAGCTGACCGGTTACCGGCCCAGCGAATTCAGAAAAAATCATTTACGCAATATATAACCTCTACAATATGAAATGCATCATTACGATAGAATTAGGAACCAACGGGATCAGGGTATTCGCCTTCGATCTCAGTGGCCGCGTTATCGGATCGATGAAAGGCTACTATCCTACATTTCATACGGAACCCGATCACAGCGAGCAAGACCCCGAGCAGATATTCATTACCACACTCTATGTAATGAAGAACCTGCTCAATGAATATATACATCCGAAGAAATATAAAGTAGCCTGTATCTGCTTCAGCGCAGCCATGCATAGTTTGCTGGCTGTTGACAAGAATGGTAACCCGCTGGGCAATGCCATTACCTGGAGTGATAACCGCGCCAAGAAAGAAGCACTGGAGCTGCGCAACTCGAAAGCCGGTAAAAACCTGTATGCGGCTACGGGCACCCCCATCCATCCCATGAGCCCCCTGCTGAAGATAGCATGGATCAAAAGCCGTGACAAAGAACGCTTCAAATTGACCAGCAAGTTCCTTTCCATCAAGAGCTACATCATTCACCAGCTTACCGGCGAGTACAAGATCGATTACAGCATTGCTTCAGCTACAGGGCTGCTGAATATTCATAACATTACCTGGGAAGCCGACGCTTTACAATACGCAGGGATCACCGCAGCAAAGTTGCCCGACCTCGTGCCGGTATTTGCCAATGCAGGCAAGCTGAAGAAAGCCTATCAACAATCATTAGGCCTCAGCGCAGACACCAAAATACTGGTCGGGTCCAGCGATGGCTGCCTCGCTACGCTGGGCGACGGCGTGAATGGAGAAGGCAATGCCACGATCACTATCGAGGATAGTGGCGCGGTGCGTGTTATGGGACCTGCCGTATTGAAAGATGAACAAATGCGCTTCTTCAATTACCTGCTTACGGAAAACTCTTATGTAAGCGGTGGACCTACCAATAATGGCGGCAATATTTTCGAATGGTTTACCCGGCAGTTCGGAGACTTTACACACCCCTACGATATAGAGCACAGCACACAACAATTGATCGAAGAAGCGTCACAGGTGCCGGTGGGATCAGATGGTCTACTCTTCCTCCCCTACCTGTTGGGCGAACGCGCCCCCATCTGGAATGCGAATGCCCGTGGCACTTATTTCGGACTGAACATCAAACACGAACGCAAACATTTTGTACGGGCAACTATTGAAGGCATCCTGTATGAGATATACAGCATTGGAAAAAGCCTGGCAGAACAACGTACGATCAAGAGCCTGTCGGTAAATGGCAGCTTTGGTACCATTCCTTTCTGCACGCAAATGCTGGCCAATATGTTTAATAAGCCTGTGCGCCTGCGTCAACAATTCCACAGCGTGAGCTTTGGCGCATGGCTGTTGAGTGCTACAGAAATGGGTATTTATAAATCATTGGATGAAGCGGCCCGCACGGTAGAGCTGCCAGATGTATATAAACCAGATAAGCAACACCATGCGGTGTATGCCGACTACTTCAGCATTTTTGAAAAGCTCAGCAGTAAGCTCTTCGATGAATTTGAAGCCATCGGCAACCTGCAACAGAAATACGCAATGACAGAAGAACCGGTGAAGCAGAAGATAAAGTTGTGACGATAAATGTCAGACTGAGCCTGTCGAAGTCCCCTTTGACAACCCTTCGACAAGCTCAGGGTGACACGACAAACGACATTGACATAGCACACAAACCAACCTGCATATGAAAAGAAACAAACTAACGATGATTGCACTGCTGCTATGTACCCTGGTGCAGGCACAGCAGGTGACACTTACACCGGAACAGATCAAGGCACTGACTCCGGAATGGAAAGGAGAACGCTCCCCCGACGGGCGGCCGCGCGTATCCGACAAACTACTCGAACGATTGAAAGCGATACACCTTGAAGAAGCCTGGGGCGTATTGCGCAACAAAGGTTACCAGAACCAGTTTGAAGGCGACTGGATGGTGATACACCCCGACTCCGTAATGACAGGCCGCGCGGTAACCGCTCAATACATGCCCCTTCGCCCGGATGTAGACAAACTGGTAAAAGACAAAGGCAAAACTGAAGGCCGTATCGGCGCCACCAACTCCTGGCCCATCGACGTATTGAAGAACGGCGATATCTATGTGGCCGACAGTTATGGAAAGGTAGTAGACGGCACCCTGATCGGCGACAACCTCGGCAATGCCATTTACGCCAAATCTGCCCGCGGCGTCATCTTCTATGGTTCCGTACGTGATGTAGAAGGGCTGGAGGAGATCAAAGGATTCAATGGCTGGATAAAAGGTTACGACCCCTCTTACATACAACAAATGATGCTGGGCGGTATCAACATACCTATCCGCATAGGTCGCGCCACCGTATTGCCCGGAGATGCCGTGCTGGCCAAAAAAGGTGGTGTGGTATTCATTCCCGCGCACCTGCTGGAAGAGGTGGTATTGAATGCCGAGTTCATCTCCCTGCGCGATGCCTTTGGCCACCAGCGCCTGCGCGAAGGGAAATATACACCCGGCCAGATCGATACACAATGGACCGATGAGATCAGGAAAGATTTCCTGCAATGGCTCGATGCCAACCCTGATAAGCTACCGATGACGAGAAAGGAACTGGATCAATACATGAAGGACAGAACCTGGTAGAAGCCGAAAGCCTCACACCTCTCTGTCATTTCGAACGGAGCCATTCGAGGCTATAAAGCATGAGTTGCAACGGCGCAGTGAGAAATCCGCTTGCCATTTGACCGCTGGCTTCGACAGCAGATTTCTCGCCCTGTGTACTGGCTGGCAAGATGAGTTCCTATGGCAGGGCTCGAAATGACAAGTAAACAACCTTATATGTCATTTCGAACGGAGCCATTCGAGGCTATAAAGCATGAGTTGTAACGGCGCAGTGAGAAATCTGCTTGCGAAGCAAAAACATCCTTCCGAAATCAAAAATATGTCAACCAATAAAACTATTTGTTATGACTCCATCACAAAAATTCCTCAACAAACTGGGTTTGAAAGATCCGGTGCCAGATACTGATAACGCTGTTAATAGTGTAGACACTGCCAATAACAGTAGGCCCGCACACAATAACGAGGCTGCGCACAACAGCCGCCGCTCGTTTATCAAGCGGTCTGCGCTTGGCGGCATTACACTTGGCGGCGCGAGTATGTTGCTTCCCATTCAGGATGTAGTGGCCCAAAGCACACAGAAAGTCAACCGCTTCTCCGCCCCTTCTGACCTTAAGATCACTGACCTGCGGTACTGTGTTACTACTGTGTTGGGCAGAACGGCCATCATACGCATCGACACCAACCAGGGCATTTATGGTTTGGGCGAAGTAAGGGATGGCGCAGACGAACGCTATGCATTGATGCTTAAAAGTCGTCTACTCGGTGAGAATCCCTGTAATGTAGAAATGCTGTTCAAGAAAATAAGACAGTTTGGTGGTCCTGCGCGGCAGGCCGGTGGCGTATGCGGCGTGGAGATGGCGCTGTGGGACTTGTGTGGCAAAGCCTACAATGTACCAGCCTGGCAATTGTTGGGTGGCCGCTACCGTGATAAAGTAAGATTATATGCAGACACGCCGGAAGCAGGCTCACCGGAAGAACAAAAGAAACTCATCAACTACCGGATGAAAGAGCAGGGTTACACCTGGCTGAAGATGGATGTTTCTATCAACGAATTGAAGAATAAACCCGGCACATTGGTAAATGCCGATCAATGGCGTAATGCACAAGGCAACCTCGCGCAATGGGGTGATATGAACAACTCCATGTCTTACGCCAATGCCCTGCACCCATTTACACAGATACAGATCACCGACAAAGGACTGGCAGAGTTGGCCAGCATTGTAGAAAATGTGCGTGGCATGGTAGGTTATGAAGCCCCCATCTCCACCGACCACTATGGACATTTTGATCTGAACAATGGTATCAGGCTTGGCAGGGCGCTGGAAAAGTACCGGCTGGCCTGGCTGGAAGATGTGGTGTCCTGGGAACTCACCGACCAGTGGAAAACATTGAGCGATGCATTGGAAACACCCTGCCTCACTGGTGAAGACATTTATCTGCTGAAAGGCTTTAAAGCGCTGATCGATAAAAAAGCAGTTGATATCATCCACCCCGATCTTGCTTCTTCCGGCGGATTACTGGAAACGAAACGGATCGGTGATTATGCCGAAGAGAATGGTATTGCCATGGCTATGCACCAGGCAGGCACACCCATTTCGTTTATGGCGAGCGTGCACTGCGCCGCTGCCACACAAAACTTCCTGTCGCTGGAACACCACTCCGTTGACCTACCCTGGTGGGAAGACCTGGTGAAAACCACCGATGGCAGAAAGCTGATCACCAAAGGATTTGCGAATCTTCCATTAACGGCGCCGGGACTGGGCATCGAACTGAATGATGAAGTAGTGAAACAGCACCTGCACGCCAAAGACAAAACCTATTTCGAACCGACACCGCAGTGGAACGAACTTCGTTCACACGACCGGGTATTCAGTTAGCACATTTTTTCTTGTCAGCGGGTGGGTCGCCCTTCAAGGGCGGCTCACCCGCTGACAGACAAAGTAACATTGACAGATCATCAGAAGAACCCATTCCTACTATTAAACGAATTGCCCAATGAAACGTTCAACCTTCTTTTATCTTGGAGCCGCGGCCTGCCTGATTGCGTACGCCGTGCTGGTCGTGCAACAACAGCACGACTGGGGCGGCTGGATCTTGCTCCTGTTCTTTTTCAGCCTGGCAATGGCCTTCCGGGAACACCGGTTGTTGAAAGGACTTTCCTATACACTCATGATCATGGCGGTAGTGAGCCTGGCGATGTATTATCCGCAGTACTTCAAAACTTATCGCGGCTTCAAGCTGTCGGAACTCATCATCCCCTTGCTGCAGATCATCATGTTTGGCATGGGCACGGAGTTAAGCCTGAAGGACTTTGCCAATGTACTGCGCATGCCCAAAGGCATCATTGTAGGCGTGGTATGCCACTATATTATTATGCCGTTGGTAGGCTTTGGCGTGGCCAACCTGTTCAACTTCCCGCCTGAAATAGCAGCGGGGATCATCCTCGTAGGATGCTGTCCGAGCGGACTCGCCTCCAATGTGATGTGTTACCTCGCCAAAGGCAACCTGGCGCTATCGGTTTCAGTTACTACCATCTCTACGATCGTAGCTCCTTTCTTAACGCCACTGCTCATGCGCCTGTTGGGTGGCAGCTTTATAGACATCGACTTCTGGGGTATGGTATGGGACATTACCAAGATCGTGATCATCCCGGTAACAGCCGGGTTGGCATTCCACTACCTCATCCACGGCAAAATGAAATGGCTCGACAAAGCGATGCCATTGGTATCCATGGCGGGCATCGGCATCATCCTCACCATCATTACTGCAGCAGGCAGGGACAACCTGATAAAGGTTGGAGCACTATTGATCATTGCCACCATCCTGCACAATGTGTTGGGTTATTTCATGGGATACTGGTCTGCCCGGATACTACGCTTTCATGAGCGCGATTGCCGCACCATTGCCCTTGAGGTAGGAATGCAAAATGCGGGGCTGGCTTCGGGGTTAGCATTGGCGATGGGCAAGCTGTCCACCGCCGGGTTGGCGCCTGCTATTTTTGGTCCTGTGATGAACATCAGCGGTTCCTCGCTCGCCAGTTGGTGGCATAACCATCCACCGGCTGAGCATCAAGAGTCGGAAAGTCAGGAAGTCGGAAAGTCAGGAAGCCAGGAGAAACAACTTTCATCTCAATAGAAATTATTTAAACACCTGCCTATGCAACTTTTAAAAAGACTGATAACATTACTCGCCATCGCAATTATTGGAGAGTACGCTGCTGCACAGGAAGTGCAGATCAGCAAGGAGGAGCTAATTGCTTTAACACCGGAATGGAAAGGCGAACGCTTTCCGGACGGAAGGCCCAAAGTGCCGGATAGAATACTTGAACGAATGAAACAAGTAAGCGTGGAAGAAGCCTGGGCTGTAATGAAGAATGCCGGTTATGGCTACCAGGTAGCTGAAGGCTGGCAGGTGATCAACCCCGACAGTGTACTGGTAGGAAGGGCCGTCACCGCTATGTTCATGCCTGCCCGGCCCGATGTATGGAAAGCCATCGACACTGTTGGCAAGAAGAAAGGCAAACGCGGACAGAACACCTGGCCGGTAGACCTGCTGGTAAAAGGCGATGTATATGTGGCCGATCAATTTGGCGCAAAAAGAAATGGCCCGACCATTGGCGACAATGTGGGCAACGCCATCTACGCGCGCACAGGCAATGGCATTGTATACGACGGCGCGCTCCGCGATGTGGAAGGATTGAAAGAAATAGGCGGCTTCACTTCTTACTACACCAGTTATGACCCCTCCTATCACAATCCTCCCGGAGACCTGAACACCATGATCGTGGGCATCAACCGGCCTACCCGCATCCGCACAGTTACGGTAATGCCAGGCGATGTGGTACTGGGCAAACTGGGCGTGGTGACATTTATCCCTCCACACCTGGCTGAGAAAGTTTGCACTACTTCAGAGATCGTTCGCCTGCGCGATATGTTTGGCCACCAGCGACTGAGGGAAGGGAAATACACCGCTGGTCAGATCGATACCCGGTGGACGGATGAGATCGAGAAGGACTTTTCCAAATGGGTTAATGATCATATCAATGAATTGCCCGTGCCGAAAGAAACCATTCAGCAATTCCTGAAAGACCGCACGTGGTGAAGGGAGACTTTGTCACTTTCTTGATTTTTTTGCGTGGCACGCAGGTCTTTTTGTCTCTTTCTTTGATTCTCTGCGATCTGCATAGTTGTTGTTACTTCCTTTGCCTTGATGCAAAGAAAGTAACCAAAGAAAAATCAAGTCAGGCCCGATCGCTCCGCGCGGCCTGACTAGCCTACGCCTCTCCAAGGCGTAAGATACTTTATTTATTACGAGTACCAAGTCACTTCAAGTGTAACATTCGTTATTCTTACTGGCTTGTGGACGTATAAAAGCTACCATAAATCACAATTAAAACAAACATACAATGAGCAACATACAATCAAGAAGATCATTTATCAATAAAGCGGCTATTGCGGCGGCGATGGCTCCGCTTGCGCCGTTGGCGTCTTTTGGAAAGGAATATGAACAGGCAATAGACCGTACGCCCAAATCCTCTCCCCCTTCCGACCTGAAGATCACCGATGTGAAGTGTGGATACATAAGAGGTAGTTTATTTGTCAAGATCTACAGCAACCAGGATATCTGGGGATGTGGGGAAGGCGTGGATGCCGTTCCCGGCACCTATCACCTCGTCAAGAATTTCGGGCAACGCATCAAAGGCAAGAACCCATTGAACGTTCACCGGTTGTTTGAAGACATCCGCAAGTCAGGTTTCTTCCAGGGTGCTCAATCGGGCATGTATGTAGCCGTATTATCAGCTATTGAAGCCGCGCTGTGGGACCTGGCGGGTAAAGCACTTAAGCTGCCCGTGTATCAATTGCTCGGTGGTAAGTTCCGCGACAAAGTGCGCGTGTATTGTGATACGGCTTTGTACCAACGCAACCTGCCCAAGCCTTCCGACTTTGCTGAAGCTGCCAAGAAAGCCAAACAGATGGGCTTCAACGCCATCAAGTTCGATCTTGACCAGGCCACTGACCCCAACAAATATGATTGGTATAACTGGACAGCCAGTCCGGCAGAATTGCAACGCATGTATGATCAACTGGCCGCTGCCCGCGAAGCAGTTGGCCCCAACGTCGATATTTGCGCAGACATGCATGGCCGCTATGATGCCGTAACTGCTCAGGCCATTGCTAAGCGACTCGAACCACTCAACCTGATGTGGCTGGAAGAACCCATACCGGCAGAAAATGTAGAGGCTTATAAACTGATCACCGAATCGACCAGCACACCCATCTGCGCCGGAGAGAACCATTACCTCGCTTACGGCTTCCGGCGCATGCTGGAGATAGGCGCTGTAGATATTGTGATGCCCGACCTGCAAAAATGTGGTGGTTTAGGTGAAGGTCAACGGATTGCCAACCTCGCCAATCTATACTATGTGCCTTTCGCGCCGCATATGGTGGCGTCTTTCCTGGGCGCTATGGCCTGTGCGCACGTATGTTCGGCTGTGCCCAACTTCATGATCATGGAGTGGCAGTCTTATTTTCATACGGACCCCATGTTCAAAGAGATCGTGACGTATGAGGGAGAATGGGTGAAAGATAGCTTTATCACCGTATCGGATAAACCGGGCATTGGGGTAGAGATCAATGAAGCAGGCATGAAGAAGTATGCGATCCCAGGTGTACCATTTTTTGAATAGCAACTCTCGAGTCAGCACCCGGCCAGTTAATTGGCGGGTGCTTTTGGTAAGTATCGGTAAACCTGACAACTCCTTTTCTTTTTAATTTCGTGCAGCCAGCGATTGGCATTCACCACAAGCCTTTAAGCATGAAATTAGGTTTTATCGGTACGGGCAGCATTGCATCGGCAGTTATCGAAGGGGTTTGTACTGCCGGTATAGAAGAACTGAGTGTTTATGTATCGCCCCGTAATGAAGCACAGTCAAAATACCTGGCCGACAAATATGCCTGCGTTACCAGGATGGAAAGCAATCAAGCTGTAGTGGACCAGGCAGATATTATTTTCATTGCTGTACGGCCATTGGTAGCAGAAGCTGTTGTGCGTGAGCTGCAATTCAGGAGAGATCACACCGTGGTCTCTTTCGTGCCTTTCCTGAAGCTGGCTGCCCTCATTGATGCCATAGCACCCGCCCAGGTTGCCTGCCGGGCTATTCCCCTTCCTTCAGTGGCGGTACATCAGTGTCCCATTCCTATCCTTCGCCCCACGCCTGCTATAACACAATTGTTCGGCCATATCGGTCAGCCACTGGAAGTACATGATGAGCAACAGTTGGTTGCATTGTGGACACTTACCGGCCTCATCACGCCATTTTACGATATGCTGTTTACACTAAGCAATTGGACGATAGCCAAAGGCGTTCCTGGGTCAACAGCCAATGCGTATATCGCCAATATGTACCAGGCTTTATCCTACATGGCGCAGCAAGCCTCTCCCATCGACTTCCGGGAACTGAGCAGGCATGCCGCTACGCCCAAGGGCATGAATGAACAGGCAGGGAAAGAGATCAGGGAAAGCGGCGCGCACCAGGAGTATGCGAAAGCCGCCGACCGTTTGCTGGAAAGGTTTAAATAAGTGAAACGTGAGAGGTGAGATGTGAGAGGCTTTTGTTTAGACAGGCTTTTTAGATCAGGGTGAGCCGCCCCGCAACACTTCCAACGCCATGCTGCAGGCAACCCACCCTTTGACAACCCTTCGACAGGCTCAGGGTGACATTTTAAACTGTGGAATAATCACCGTTCATAATATAAATTCCGGGGACTCTTGCATAATTACAATTTATCCCCTAGCTTTGAAGTACAAAGTGCTTTTAGATGAAAGAAGAACAGGATTATATTCAGGATATAGCGGAGATGCGTTCCATGATGGAACGGTCGTCCCGGTTTCTGTCGCTCTCCGGGTTTGCCGGTATCATGGCAGGCATCTACGCACTGGCAGGCGCCTTCATCGTTTATAAGGTGTTTCACTTTAATCCCGATCAGCTTGCTTACGATAGCCAGCCGGAGGGTCTTTTGCCTGCCGGCCTGTTGCCGGTTATTTTTGTGGCGCTCGGCGTATTGGTGCTGGCCATCGGTACAGCCGTCATTCTTTCTTCCAAAAAAGCGCATAAAAGGCGGGAAAAGTTCTGGAACTCTACTACCAAACGGCTTGTATATCATATGGCCGTGCCCCTTGTTGCAGGAGGGCTGCTGGTACTGATCCTGCTCGCTAAAGGGTTCATCGGTTTGATCGCCCCGTGTACATTATTATTTTATGGTCTGGCTTTGTATAACGCCAGCAAGTTCACGTACGAAGAGGTAAAAAGTCTGGGGCTGATCAATATTGTATTAGGCCTGACCGGTTGTTACTTTGTACAATATGGCTTATTATGCTGGGCTATAGGTTTTGGACTGGTCCATATTATTTATGGCATTTATATGCATTACAGGTACGAAAGATGAAATTATTAATCGATGGTTTGGTCAAGGCATTTGAACACAGAACGAGGCTCGGCATCATGTCGGTGCTGGCGGTCAATGACATGCTCGACTTCAATTCTCTGAAGGACTATTTCGACATCGGCGACGGCAACCTGGCCAACCACCTTAAAGCACTGGAAAAGGAAGAATACATTGGGGTCAAGAAAACATTTATCGGCAAAAAACCCAATACTAAATATTTCATGACGAAAGCAGGTAAGAGAGCGTTTGATCATCATTTGAAGACATTGGAGCTGATATTGAAAGCGAGGAAGGGATGAATGGTGAGTCGTGAGCCGCGAAACGTGAGAAGTGAGAAGTGAGGGACGGAGGTTCCTATTTTTTTATACTTACACTTTGAAATGCAAAGTCCTTTTAATAAGAATAAAGAAAGCAATGAACCAACTTATAACAATGTAATATGAAAGAAGCGATTTTATCCAACCTCGACAATCCCGTGCAGCTTGAGCAGCTGTACAGGACCGACAAGCCAGCCTTTAAGCGGTCCTTTAACGCGTTATATCCTCAACTGAAAGATACCAGCATTGGCGGCTTTTGGTATGCGCGCTTGCACTACAGTAAGGAGGATATTTCCTGGGGCAGTTCGAAAGACCTGGTATTTGTAATGGTCGCTGCGCTTATTTCAGGGCTGATCGCCAAATTGCCAACCATATTATCTATAGATGAAGAAGCCTTCTACACCAGGAATGCGGGCTTCATCGTTTTCCCGGCATTGGCTGCCTATTTTATCTGGAAGCGTAAACTGTCCCTCAATCATATTGCCGTTGTTGTTGGCACTTTTCTCGTCAGCGTACTGTTTATCAACTTCCTTCCGGGCAGCCTACAAAGTGATACCCTGCTTTTGTCGTGCATGCATCTGCCGGTATTGTTGTGGGCCGCAACAGGGCTTGCCTTCATTGGCGGACAAATTGCTCCTGTAGAGAAACGACTGCGTTATCTAAGTTACAATGGCGATCTCGTAGTGATGACTACGCTCATCCTAATAGCGGGTGGTATACTGACCGGTGTAACGATTGGTCTTTTTAACCTGATCGGGTTCAGAATTGAAGATCTTTACTTTCAATATGTAGTCATTGTTGGTTTACCTGCCGCTCCCATCCTTGGCACTTATCTTATCCGCTCCAATCCACAATTGGTGGGCAAGGTTTCGCCGGTGATTGCGCGAATATTCAGTCCGTTGGTGTTGGTAATGCTCGTTATTTATCTTGGCGCCATCGTTTATTCGGGGAAAGATCCTTACAACGATCGTGAGTTCTTACTGATCTTCAACGTACTGTTGATAGGTGTTATGGCTATCATCTTCTTCTCTGTTGCAGAGGCTTCCAAAAAGGAAAGCAACCGTACAGAAACCTGGGTGCTTTTTCTGTTGTCCGTGGTAACCATCGTTGTAAACGGCATTGCCCTATCGGCCATCCTGTTCCGCATTTCAACGGGTGGCATCACACCCAACCGGGCGGCAGTATTGGGCAGCAATGTCTTGATCTTAATAAATCTCTTATTGGTCACTGTGCAACTATTCAAGGTTGTTTCAAAGAAAACCGACATCAACGCTGTTGGGAAAGCGATTGCCTGGTTCCTGCCTGTTTATTGTTTATGGGCGGCCATCGTGTCCTTCCTGTTCCCTTTCTTATTTGGTCATCAATAATATCATCAACGTATAGCCATGAAAATATCTTCTTTTGTTATCGCCCTGCTTCCGTGTATAACCACTTTTGGTCAAGACAAAACCAGCGAGATCGACAAGGTATTCAGTTGGACCTCGCCCACTGCACCCGGATGTGCCTGCACTGTTTATCAAAACGGCCAATTGATCGCTGACCGAGCCTATGGATCGGCAGACCTCGAACGTGCTGTTCCGATCACCACCTCCAGCGTGTTCGATGCCGGTTCTTTAAGAAAGCAGTTTATTGCTGCGGCCATGCTGTTGCTGGTTGAAGAAAAGCGGCTTGCGCTTACGGATGATATCCGTAAGTATATCAAGGAGCTGCCCGATTATGGCTACAAGATCACCATCGACAACCTGCTCACGCATACTTCGGGTATCCGCGACTGGATTGGCATGCAACAATTGGCCAAGGACAATCCTGATGCGCTGACGCTGGCATTCCGTCAACGTGGCCTCAATTTCGTATCTGGTGAAGAATGGGCTTATTCTAACAGTGGCTATGCATTGGCCAAAGAGATCGTGGCGCGTGTGAGTGGTATGCCTTTCGCTGAGTTTACCCGCAAGCGCCTGTTTGAACCACTTGGTATGCAATCGACCAGTTTCCGTGAAGACCTTCGTGCACCGATCAAGGACCGCGCGCTTGCTTATAATAAGACCGATGGTCAGTGGAAGGTGGCGATGTTACTCGATAACGATCGTGGTGGCGGTGGCGCTTTGTTCACAACAGCAGCAGACCTTGTTCTCTGGAATGAGGGACTTACTGGTAACAAACTGGGGCGCTTCGTATCTGAGAAACTACAGGAGCCTGCCAAGCTCAACAATGGCCGGGTACTTAGTTATGGCCGTGGCCTGATGCTGGACATTTTTCGTGGTACTCCTGAAATATGGCATAGCGGCAGTGCCGATGGTTATAAATCATGGCTGGGACGCTATCCTGCGTACGGAATTTCCATTGGGATCATGTGCAACTCTGGTGATGGTACTGACCGGCGGTCTTTTGCACGCCGCATCTTTAACGTGCTTGTCCCTGACACTGCTGGTTCACAACCCGAGTTCAACCCGTTGCCTCCACTTGCCAATATAGAGGGCCTGGATGTGAACAGCAAAGCGGGGTTGTACTTCAATGAAAAGACCGGAGAAGCTTTGCGCCTGGTGACATTCCAGGGCAGGCTGCGTGTAGACAATGGTCCGGGCTTTTTGGCCGTAACCAACAATCGTTTCAAGCGTTGGGGTGCGGTCATATCGTTTATGTCGCAAGACGATTTCGAGTTGAACTTTTTGTCCTCCGACCAGTTTGAGCTGAAATCTATGGAGGGTGTTATCACCCGCTATCGCCGTGCACAACAGTATACGCCTACTTCTACAGACCTACAAGCTTTTGCCGGCCGGTATGAGAGTAATGAGATAGGATCGGTATTCCTGATAGCTGCGACAGCGGATGGTATCGAAGCAAGCCTTGGACATGCGCCGGACAGAAAGATACCCTTCAAAGCTGTGGCACCCGATACTTTCCAGGCCAGCCAGATCTTTATTCATTTCGTGCGGGATAAACAAGGCAAGGTCATTGCTTTCGAGTTCACTAATCCGGCGGTACGCAAAATTAAATTCTCCCGTCTCGCCCAATAAATCGTTCCTACAAAACAAGTGTTATGAAGATCGATATTATCATCGCTTATATGCAGCGGTATGAGTTTGGCCATGAAAAGGATTTTGTACCGCCCATTACCGGTATCCATCTTGCCGCATTAACACCTGCGCAGTATACCGTAAGGGTGATCCATCAACAGGTGGAACCTATTGATTTCGATACAGATGCTGACCTGATCGCCATTTCATTCTTCAGCGGTTTTGCTCCGGCGGCATTTACATTGGCAAAGGAATTTCACAAAAGACGTAAAACGGTGATTGCCGGTGGCCCTCATGTTACTTACAATATCGAAGAGTCGCTAACGCACTTCGACGCTATTGTAACCGGCGAAGCTGAATCTGTGTGGAAGGAGTTGCTGGCCGACTTTTGCGACGGAAAGCTGAAGCCTGTTTACAAAGGCGAGCCTACCGACTTGCAGGATATTCCCACACCACGGTTTGACCTGCTGCCTAATAAGTTCTTCATCAGGAAAGTGATCCAGGCTACGCGGGGATGCCCTTTTACCTGTTCTTTCTGTACCGTTCCTTCGCTCAATCCCGGTTTCAGGTTGCGTCCTGTAGATGATGTGTCCGGGATGCTTCTTATAACAACTTCAGGTATTGGTGGCAAAGGAAGGTCGTGTGGTTTTGGGATGATAACCTGACGATCAACCGGAAATACATCAAAGAGCTGCTGGTGAAAATGAAAGCGCTGAAGATGTGGTGGCTTACGCAGGCCAGTATGGATATTGCCAAGGATGAAGAACTGTTGCAGCTCATGAAAGAGTCGGGTTGTATTGGTGTGTTCTTTGGCATCGAGTCGTTTGGCAAAGAATCGCTCGCTGATGCGAATAAGAAGCAAAATAAAATTGAGAACTATAAGAAGGCGGTTGCCGCTGTTCATAAGAAGGGCATCGCTGTGATGGCCGGGTTTATATCGGGCTTTGATCATGACACCAGGGAAAGTATCGAGGAAATGGCAGACAGGCTGATGGATATTGGCGTGGACGTACCTTTCATGAGTATCATGACGCCTTTTCAAGGCACTCCGATTCGTAAGACATTCGAAAGGGAGGGAAGAATTTTAGAAGACAGGGACTGGAGTTTTTACAATGGATATAATGTGGCTTTTGTGCCTAACAACTTGACGCCGGATGAATTGCTGCAAGCGCACAGAACTTTGTGGAAAAAAGCGTTTTCTTTTCCTTATGCCTTTAAGCGGATCGTGAGGAGCTTTTTTAAATTAAGACTGGGCGCCTTTTACCTGTCGTTGTTCATGAATGGATTTTATTGCTACAAGCGAACGAAGGGCAACTATCCTATCGATATGAGCAAAAGAAAATCTGTGCAACCACTGCCGTTAACAGAACATTTACCCGTGACGCCTGGTGTGGCAGGAGCCAAAGCTATCTGAGCCTGCCGCTTTACGTGCGGATCATGGCACCAACCTGACAACCGAGGTAATCCCTTTGAGCCGCTGTTGTTGATCCAGGTATTTAACCCGGCCTATTCTTTTGATCTTAACCGGCGATATACCGCAAAACCGGAGTGTGGCGTTACGCAGGGCATTGATATCGCTATTCCTGTATTGCCACCAAATCCAAATGACCGGGGCATCGCAAGTGGTAATGATCTGTGCCGATCTTCCTTTGAGGTATTTATCCCAGAAAGGGTCTTTGTCGTGGTATTTATAAGCAAATCCCGGTGTAAGCGTACGGTCGAGGAATCCCTTAAAAAGTGCCGGTACAGAACCCCACCACATTGGATATACAATAACCCATTTGTCGCACCACATTATGTTTTCCTGTGCCTGTTGCAGATCGGGTTCCAATTCCGGCATGGAATGGTATCCTGTGTGCAATATTGGATCGAAGTGAAGCGCCCCGAGATTTTGTCGTCTCACTGTATGTCCTTTTCTGACTGCTTCCTGTTCATAAGCATCTGCCAGTTGCCCGTTGAAGCTATTCTGATCGGGATGGGCCAGCAGCAAATATATCTTCATAGTAGTTGGCAGTTAAGGATTAAGTTTGGCAAAGACAAGTCCTGCCACGAATGCCTGTATCAAGCCGTACAACAGCCACATCAGCACCATGGGTAAAGACACATCGATGGCACTGAACGTGAGCCACAAGACGGGAATCAGGGCAACTATGCTGTACACCAGCGCCACTTCTATTGCTCTAATGATCAGTGATCCTTTAAATAATGTTTTATAGCGCTCCCAAAACCATTTAAGCCCTATACTCAAAATGAATGGGTGTGCAAAGTAAAGCCAGTCGAGGTCTCCGGCATTTCTGAACACGGTACTAACGTATTCCTGTGCCACCGATGGAAACAGGTACAATGATGCATAGAACAGTACTACACTTAGTACCAGGAGTATACATCCGGAAATCAAAACAGACAGTATTACCTTTTTCATCGGACTTATTTTATGCTTTCATGTAAGTTGTTTTGTCATACAGCGCGGAGTATCAGCCGGAATTTTACATTGATCTCCTCCTCTACTTTTATCAACCCCGCCAGTTTGCGCGGGGGAGTCAATGCAAAGTCTGAAAATGATACGCGCTGGCTTCCGTATAAATGCATCACGCCGTTGCTGCCTGCCTGCACCGTATAATTGACCTCTACCTTCCTGGCAACGCCTGCCAACTGTATCGCCACCCACCCTGTTGTTTTATAATCTCCCACGCCCGCCGGTAAGTTGCCAATAGACAGGAGATCGATCCTTAACAAAGGGCACTCTTTAGCCTTCAATGTTTTCCGCAGATCGGCGGTAATGTATTTCTGATGGCAGTCAAATGTGTTGACATCGATGGTGATGCCACCTCTGGTAGTCACCATCTGCCTGTCGTCTTTATAAAAGTATACGGTATCTACACGCAGATACTGTACCACATCGCATTGAAAGCTGCTTACGTTGGATTTGCCTTCAATGCACAGGTTGCTACTTTTTTCAATGACCCATTTCTCCACTGTAGGCGCAGGCGGATTGAACAGGAATGGTATGAGCAAGGAAACCAGGAGTTTCATGTACGTGATCTTTGAGGGTGATTCAGATCAGGAGTGCATTTACCGGAAAAGCGAAGACGGGAAGGCATTCATCTTTCTTTACAGCGTGTGCCTTCCCGTCTTTTACACAGATCAACGGATCAGAATCCTACTATCGCTTCGATGACATAGCCTTTGAATTTACCGCCACTGCGATAATCTGCTGAAGGGAATGATTTGTATTTCTGAATAACGTATTCACCTTTCATCAGCACATTTTTGGTTACAAACCAACCGGCTGCTGCTGCATAGCGATCTACAGTGATATCGTTGGCAATGTTGGCTAATTTTCCTTTCACGGTATTGTAGCGGCCGCCTACAAACAGGTTCTCGTTTGAGCCAAACCTGTATACCACATCTGCTGCATACTGATTGACGCGTCTTGATTCGGTTTCTGTTTTTGACCGGCCTTTGGCAGTTTCATAGGTACCAAACAATTCCAGGCCTGCCAGTTTAAAGAACCCATTCAACATGATCGCATCCACTTTTTTGGAGAAGCCGGGATTCAAACGGCCTGAGAAGGCTATTTTAGTCGCATCAGGCAGTGTTTCTCCGGCAGGGGCTTTTTCCATTACATTCTGGTAGTTGGAACCGGTGCGGTCGCCGCCGTAGAGGGTGAGGCCGCTGGCTGCAGAGCTGCTGTTGTGGTAATAGCTACCAGACAAACGTACTCTCATGTTATCGCCTACATTTTTGTCGATACCGCCTTTCAGGTAAATAGATGGTTGCCGGGCAGTGTTATCGTCCTGTACTGTTTTATTTACTGAGTCGACATTTCCTTTGATCATGCCATTGGTTACGCCCAACATTCCGAAGAGGCCATTCTTTTGCAGGTATATTTCGCCGCCGATTTCGGTAGCATATCCATCGAGGATGTAGCTTTCCATGAAAGGGTTGTACAAAGTATGTCCTCCATCTGATCTGCGGAAGTGTGCATCACCATAGTTGATCTCCATGTGTCCCACTTTGATGGTGGCGATCTTCATCAGGTCTTGCCAGAACTGTCCTTTAAACGGCAGTTTATCGAACTGGATATATCCACCTTTTACCCACGCTTCGTTGTGATGGCGTGCTGAAAGATAAGTGGTCACATTCAACCGGATACCATCGGCCAGTTGCACATCCATGAACAGGTTGGCCTGGGCGGTCATGAATCCTGACGCCAGTGGGAACAACCTATTGGCTCCTGCATTGTTCAAAGCTGTTTTGTTCTCGTGTTTCAGGTTCTGGAACTGCTGGGTGAAGCCTGCGCCAAAGCGTACTTTCATTCCGGAGTACGCTGTATCACCAAGTTTCCCTGTTTCGAATATATTGATACCATTCTGGCTGTATGGCCGCCAGTAGGAAGGGGCGCCATAGGAGAACTTTTCATCCTGTGCCAACATGGTCAGGGGCATCGCCAGCAAAACTGCTATTATCAGTTTACCTGTATGGTTTAGCAAGAAGGTTTTCATAACAAGTCAGTTTTTATAATGATGTAAGGTTGTTTGCGGCTTTAAGCACGAGGTTAAATTTCACGGTTACTACGTTGGCAGTTTTAATAGCGCCAAACATCAGGCTGGGTGGCTCTACATTGAAGTCTGTCATTTTCAGTTGATATGACCCGGTATAGGTGATGCTTTTATCAGGGTTAACCACTCCGTTGGCAGTAAACTGTACGTCTTTGGTAACCCCGGCAATAGTGAGTTTACCGTTTGTTACCACTGTGTGGGCAGTACCTGCTGCCGGCTTTACAGTTACCTGGCCGGATGCAAAACTGATCAGGTTGTATTTGCTTGTATTCAGTGCCTTATAGGAGTTTTTATCGAGTCCTGATTTTTCACTTTTAAGGCTTTCTGCCGGCACTGAGAAGTTGAGCGACTCGAGGCCTGTGACTGTCCCTGTGCTGCTCAGGTCAAAGACGCCTGAACAGGTACCTTTTTCGGACTTCATGTTCCAGTCGTGTATGTTGGAGGTTCCTTCTACTGTGATCTTTACACCAGCGGACTGGTATTTTATTTGTGCGCTGGTACTAACTGTGAGCAAGAGGCTGTAGCATACGAGGCCAAAAGCAATGGTCTTTTTATATGCGGGTGAGCGTTCCATAGCTGTTGTTTTTGATTGGTAATTAAGTTTGTACAACAAAGCTATTATTGCTTACGTCAGTGGATTATGACCTATCGTCTGAAGAAACATGATTGATGTCAGGTAGGGAGGTAACTTTGAAGGGATATAAGAAGTAAGAAGTAAGAGGCGTTTGCTTCGACAACTCTTCGACAGGGTGACATTCGGCATAAACAATAATGCCCATCCGCGGGGATGAGCATTATGTTGTTGTTGGGATATAGGCGGACTTTACAAATCTGCAATCTGCAGGACAATGCGGCCGTTGATCTCTCCTTTTTTCATATTCTCCAGTACATTGTTGATGTTATCCAGCTTTTCTGCGTGTACGGTTGCTTTCACTTTTCCCTCCACTGCAAAGGCTATCGCTTCTTCCATGTCTTTCCTGGTACCCACGATGGAGCCTCTTACGGTGTAGCGGTTAAGCACGGTATCGAAGATGGGTAGATCGAAAGCTCCCGGCGGGAGGCCATTGAGGGCTATGGTGCCTTTGCGACGAAGGGCTGCGATGCCTTGTTTGAAGGCGATGGGTGAAACAGCGGTTACGAGCACACCGTGCATACCACCGGTCATCTTTTTAAGGAATGCACCAGGGTCTTGCTCCCTGGCATTCACAGTCAATTCTGCGCCGAGGCTTTTAGCCAGCTTCAGTTTGTCGTCAGCTACATCTATTGCAGCTACGTGCAGGCCCATTGCTTTGGCATATTGTACGGCGAGGTGGCCCAGGCCACCTATGCCTGAAATGGCAACCCATTCTCCGGGCTTAGTGTCTGTTTCTTTCAGTCCTTTATATACTGTGACGCCTGCACAGGTAATAGGCGCTATTTCAAGGCAATTTACATTTGCAGGAAAGTGTGCTACGTAGGCGGCTTCTGCGATCACGTATTCAGCATATCCGCCATCGACGCTGTATCCTCCATTCTGCTGGGTGCCGCAAAGTGTTTCCCAGCCCGACACGCAATATTCGCAGCATCCGCAGGCGCTGAAGAGCCAGGGCACCCCTACGATATCGCCTTCTTTTACATTTTTCACGTCGCGCCCTTTGGCAATTACCACGCCTACTGCTTCGTGGCCGGGGATCAGTGGCAGTTTGGGCTTAACGGGCCAGTCGCCCTCACAGGCGTGGAGGTCGGTGTGGCATACACCGCAGGTAATTACTTTTACGAGCAACTGATTGTTGCCGGGTTCTTTTACGGGCACTTCTTCGATGGTGAGCGGCCTTCCAAATTGGTATAGTACGGCAGCTTTCATGGTTTTTGGTAACATAGCCTGAATAGTTTATGTGTGTTCGGATAACCAAAGCTATCTTCTCTTCCTGCCAAAAGTAGTGATGCAGTGCAGGTTGCCTCCTGATTCAACTCACGCGCTACACTGATTTAAATCAAGGGATAAAGAATTACTATCCTACTTTGCTATTTCTATAGTAAATTCTGCGGACTCAAAAACCGGTTAAATCAAATAGCGACTAACAGCTTAACAAGACATAACAGCTCTTTTCCATATTAAGAATATACAACGAAAGCCGCTATTGCTACCTTGACTTTACCTGCCCGATCATCCAACTTTGTACTAACGGTTAATTTATCTGTTGGCCGACTTTGTTATGAACACCCTAACTTTTTTACCTAAACGTCTGCTGTCGGCGATAATCATCCTGCCGGCAACGTCGACGGCTATTGCTCAAACACCTCAGTCCAAACAGGTTGGCAACGCCGTAAGTCATAACTGGCTGTTATTCGCCTGCTTTATTGCGCTCGCCATGCTGGTGGCCGCTTTATTCCTGCTGCTGCGAATACAATCTTCCTTTAACAAGCTCAAAGAAAAGGCGGGTATTGAAAACCCGGGTATCTTTAAACGTTACTTCAATCGTTTCAGCAGTGCTCAAATAGACGACCTTCTTAAGCAGAAAAATAATCATTTACCGGTTTATATTACTATCGCATTATCACTGCTATCGGTGGGAGGGCATGCACAAGGCGCCGGTAGTTCACTTACGGACCAGCCGGGTATTCTTATCACCATCGTATTGATCATGATCCCTCTGTTTGCGGGGCTTCTGCTCATGATCGTGAAGGCGGCCCGCCTTTTCCGCCGGCAACAAGACCAGCATAATATCAGGGAAGGGCAGCAGCTTGCCGTTCATCTTCAATCAATGGATCAACAGGTATTGGAGGAACAACTGCTGCAAAGGAAAGCCGCCCTCGATTTCCATCTTACCAATCATGAGCTTTCGGGTATGGAAGCTGTGCTGGATAAAAAGGGATTGATCTCCGAAACGGGCACAGAAGAAACGATCCCTTTCGTGGCGGTTAAAAAGAAGGCTATCAAGCGGCCAGATATAGCACCTGAACTGGCGCGACTCATCATTTGGTACTTGTGCTGTGCGGCTTTCTGGCTGGTGCTTGGCACTACGGCCGGAGAGTACCTCGGTATCAAATTCGTGTCGCCGGACATCGATCACACCAGCTGGCTGAGCTTTGGGCGCCTGCGTCCTGTGCATACCAATATGGTGTTCTGGGGCTGGTCGTCGCTGGCCATGCTGGGCCTTGGCCATTATATCGTGCCGATGGTGAGCAATACCAGGCTTTACAGTATCAAAACCGGCTGGTATGCACTGGCGCTCATCAACGGGGCAGTGATAACAGGGAGTCTATGCCTCATGGCCGGGATCAACAATGGGGGTGGCGAATACCGCGAATATATCTGGCCGGTGATGTTGTTGTTTGCAGCGGGTCTTGTACTGACGCTTCACAACTTTTTGCAGACCATTGCGCGGCGCACTACCAAAGAAATTTATATATCGAACTGGTATATCGTGGCTGCTATCATGTTTGCGCTTGTGATCACGCTGGTAGCTTATCTGCCCTGGTGGCAGGATGGGCTGGGTGAAACCATTGTACAGGGCTATTATATGCATCAAGGTGTAGGCATGTGGTTTATGTTGTTTACGCTTGGTATCGTGTATTACTTCCTGCCGCAGCAATTGAACAAGCCTATTTATTCTTACAGCCTTGGCATTCTCGCTTTTTGGGCGCAGATCTTTTTCTATACGGTTATCGGCACGCATCACTTCGTGTTCAGCTCTATTCCCTGGTGGCTGCAAACTACTGCTATCGTAGGGAGTATTGGTATGATCATCCCGGTGTGTGCAGGTTTCACCAATTTCCTGCTCACTTTCAAAGGGGCCTGGCACAAACTGGCCGGCAGTTATACGCTTCCTTTCTTTCTTACCGGAGTTGTATTTTATGTTACCGGCTCTTTGCAGGGTACGGCAGAGGCTTTCCGCTTTACCAACCTGTTGTGGCATTTTACCGATTTTACGGTGGCGCATTCGCACCTGACGATGTATGGCATCATTGCTTTCTTTGCCTGGGGATCCATCTATGCGTTGCTTCCGCGGCTGACGGGTCGTGAAGCACCGCAAATTACCATTGGCGCTCATTTCTGGCTGGCGCTTATCGGTGTGCTGTTCTATACCATCCCGCTTATGTATGGCAGCACTTTGCGGGGCATTATGTGGATGGAAAAACGACCTTTTATAGAAAGTGTGGTGCTGATGGCTCCTTACTGGCTGTGGCGGGCGATTGGCGGCAGCCTCATGTGGGTGTCACATTTATTCTTTGTGTGGAATGTGTATAAGATGCTGGCGCCTTCAAAAGTGGCGGACATCAATGAAACGGCTATTCAACAATTAAAGGCAGCTTATCAATCAAGAACTAATGGAACTTTTCAACAATCATAAAAAGCTCTTCGGCACTGCGCTTGTGCTGTTCCTTGCACTGACGTTGCTGGTAGCGATTCTGCCAGCGTTCGACAATCAACGCAACAATGCTGTGTTGCCGGGTTATGAACGACTGAGTGCCAGTGCTGCCAAAGGGCGGCAGGTTTTCATTGCCAATGGCTGTGTGGCCTGCCATACGCAGCAGGTGCGCAATGTAGAGATGGACAGGGCCTGGGGCGCACGTCCCAGCATGGCTGCAGATTATGCTCCTATTCACCGTACCGATCTCTGGCGCAACACTGCCACGCTTATGGGTACGGAACGCACCGGGCCTGACCTTACCAATATAGGTACCCGGCAACCTTCGGTTGACTGGCAGCTAATGCATTTGTACAATCCGCGCCTGCTGGCGCCTGCTTCGATTATGCCTGCTTATCCGTTTTTGTTTCGTGTAAAAAAAGATCCTGCCTCTGGCGAGGTAATCGTGCATGTTGCAGAAGGGATGCCGGAGGAAGGTTACGAGGTAGTGGCCAACCCGGAAGCGCTTCAACTGGTGGATTACCTGTTATCGCTGAAGCAAACGACTGTGCCGGATGGCAAGCCGACGCCGGCGTTCCTGTACCAGAAGGCAGCAGCAGCCGGCAAGGCCGATAATACTGTTTCTGTTGATGGAGCTGAATTGTACGTTGCCAATTGCCAGGCTTGTCATCAACCGAATGGTGAGGGATTGAAGGGGGCTTTCCCACCCCTGAAAGGCAGCCCCATCGTGTTGGACGAAAACCCTGAACTGTTTGTGGACATCATCATGAATGGCTACACCGGGCGCATGAAGGAGGGGTACGGGGCAATGCCTGCTGTTGGCACCAACAATAAATTGAGTGCTGCGGAAGTAACTGCCATCATCAACCACGAGAAAACAAGCTGGGGTAACAGTGCTCCGAAGGTGACCTCAGCGGAGGTACAAAAGATCATGAACAATATTGCTACATCATCCAAAACTCCCAAACCATGAAGAAGTGTATCGGACTCTTGTTGTGCAGCCTTTACCAGGTTTACGTGTTTGCCTGCGACGCGTGTCAAAAGCAGCAACCGGCCATCACCCGCGGTGTATCGCATGGCGGCAGGCCCGACAGTGAATGGGACTATCTCATTGTTGGTATAGTGGCTGTATTGGTGTTGCTCACTTTGTTCTTTTCGATCAAATGGCTCATCAGGCCGGGCGAACGTTCTGAACAGCATATCAAGTATGTAATCATCAATTCTTAACTCGATGTCGTTAAACCCTTCGACGACCCTTCGACAAGCTTTCGACAACCCTTCGACAAGCTCAGGGTGACAAGCTCAGGGTGACAAGCTCAGGGTGACAAACTCCCGGTGACAAGCTAAGAGGGTGACAAGCTAAGAGGGGGACAAGCTAAGAGGGACAAACTAAGGGTGACAACTTAATTATGGAAGACCGTAGTAGTATATTGATCTTTATAGACGATGAGCCGCTGCCCATCGCCAATTTCAGCACGCCGGTGCACCTGGAGCTGGACACGCGTAAGCTCGTAGATGGCGAGCATGTCCTGAAGATCGTGAGCCGCGACCCCACTGGCAAGGAAGGTGTCCGCAAGATCCCTTTCGAAGTACGTAATGGCCCTGCTATCAGTATCGAGGGCATTACAGAATACGCCGTGGTAGATGGGGTGCTGCCGCTCATGATCAATGCCTACAGCAAGGGCGACCAGACGCGGTTTCTTATTGCCGGCAGTGAAACGCCTCAAAGTATTCCTTCCTGGCTATGGGTGCTTGTGCTGGGTGTGGTGGTGTGGGGCTTGTATTATTTTATTGCGTACATCTCCGGTTCGTGAGCATAAATCATAGAGGCTGCCTCTGACGAGACAACCTCTATGCAGGCTACATAAGGCGCCTGTTTGGGGGTATTGGATTTAAAAACGGAGCATACATGTCCCACATGTGGTACACCCTTATATCTTGAATTATAAATAGTGAAGAACCCAGGAGATATCGGCGCTCAGGATTTAGCGGGGGAGTCAATAGTTAGAAGAAAGTTGCTTATTCAATTACTGCAAATCTATTGCCAAATGGGGCTATTTTGCCATACCTCTCCTATTTATAGTGTATATGCGTTTAATTTTGACATCCATCAACCTACTCATGCAACTAAGGGTATAATATTAACGGAAACAAATAATCTATTTATGTAGATTGCTTTCACCATTATGCTCATACGTTTGTATCTATACGGTACATTATCAAGACATCTGGTACAAATGTGCTATAACGTAATTTCCCTATTCAAAGATCGTAAAAACCACAGTTTCTTATTGGTTGGAAGGTTGAAAAGGAAAACCGATGTGCAGATCAGGTGGCGCCCGCTAAGGGTTGAGCAATCCCAGCGGTTCATCGAGGAGGGGTAAGATCACAGTAAATTCTTTATGGTCCTGCATAATGATAATGTTATCCTGTTGCAGCAGTTCGTATTTCAACCGTATATTTCTAAGGCCCATTTTGCTGCTGGGCACATTGACCAACCTGCGCTGCAGGTTATTGGTGAGTACCAAGCGGCCTTCGCTGGTGTAAATTTGAATGATCAGGGGTTGTGACCTGGATACAATATTATGTTTTACTGCATTTTCCAGTAGTAATTGCAGGCTGAGGGATGGTAGCAGCCAGTTGTCGTAACGTGGGTCGGTTTCCACCTGCAGGAGAATGGCTTCTCCATAACGGGTTTGTAATAACTGATAATAGGAATGTACAAAGCGCAGCTCGCTGGCCAAGGTGCTAAGGCCTGTTTCATTGTTCTTGAGCAGGTAGCGATATACTTTACTCAGCTCATTCAAAAAACGATCGGCTCTTCGCTTGTCTTCATGGATGAGGGATGACAGGGTATTAAAGCAATTGAATAAGAAGTGTGGGTTCACCTGGTTCTTCAATGAGTCGAACTCTTCCCGGAAGGTTGTTTGCCGCAACACCTCTTTTTCTTCTTCTGTTGCTTTGTACCTCGTTATTGCATACTCGGCTTCGTAAAGTGTTTCAAACAGGATATTGACGGAAATGGTCAATACTGCTCCCCGCCAAATATCAGACGCCCGAAAGTAATATCCTTCAATATGGAGCAGGCTGTAAATCGTCAGTACGATCGAGACACCACTGACCATAGAGATCAGGCAAATCAATATTTTAAATCGTATGCGTGCCCAGGTTTGGTCCAGTCCGGGGTATTTCCTTTCTACTTTTGCAGCAGCGTTTATCCGCGCATAGAATGAGCAGAAGCCCAGGACAAATATCAGTGGGAAGGATAGCAGCCATATCTCCCATTCGCTCCATAATCTTTCGCGGTACAATATCTGGTTGATGCCGACATCAATAACCGGCATGGACAAGAGGAAAGAATATATTTTGAGTTTGGGTATTGCCTTTATCTTCATACCTGGCCCTCCTTTCCGACGTCGAACAAGGGAAGGGCAATGATCCGCTCTTTGTCGTTGTCCTTTATTTCGATCTTAGCCTGGTGAAACAACTGGTATCTCGTTACGAGCGTATCGATGCCCGATTCTATGTCCCTGTCCTCACTCCTGTGTTTAGGCTGTACATTGTTGCGCACCGTGATGCCACCTGCTGCCGAACTTATTTCAATCCGGAGGGGTTGTTCTTTTGCCATCACATTTTGGGTGAAGGCATTTTCTACGATCGTTTGCAATGATAACGAGGGTAACCAGCGCTCCCATTGATGTTTGTCGACATCGATGACAATCTGCAATCCATCGCCGTATCTTGTTTTGAGCAGGTAATAATAGGATGTCATGAACCGGAGCTCGGCGCTCAGCTTCACCATCTCTCCATCTTCATTGCGGAGCATGTAGCGGTATACTTTGCTCATTTCGTCGAGGAACTTCTCTGCTTTTTCTTCATCCTCCTCTATGAGGCTGGACAGGGAATTGAGGCTATTGAACAGGAAATGGGGGTTTACCTGGCTTTTGAGTCCCTGTATCCTGTTTTGACGTGCAGCCCTGCTCAGCTGTTCATTTTCTTTCATTTTATGTTTCCATATCTCGTAGCGGGCTATTCCTTCCTGCACGAAGGTGATGAAGATGACAAAGATGGCAGTGCCGATGAAAGCCCAGACAAAGGAGCTCTGGTTGAATGTATACTGGTAAAGCGGGACTTGTTCGTAGCCTTTGAACAGTGCCAAGAGAAACACAATGGTGAGCGCCATGAAGATGGCTATCATAACGAGCATCCGGGTCCCTATGCCTTCATCGGACTTGTAGCGTTGCCGCAGCCAAACGCCAATGGCGCAATAGAGGGTGAACCCTACTGAAAAATCGGTGGCTGCCAAAGCTGTGGCAGTGAGGAACACCCGGTAGTCGGTGAAATACTTTATACCCAACGTAATGGCATTGATGCTCAGCGTAAATGGCCCAACACATAATGCCAGTACGAAGTAATCTTTGCCACTATATCGAGGTAGTTTCCATGCCATATTGCCTGCTCCCCGGTACAAGTTAAAGCCTATTGCCTCCTTTTGACCGCAAGGTGCATCAATTGTCGATTTTATGGCATGAATTGTTGATTTTTCTGATGGATTGATGGTTATTTATCCCATCTCCCGCTTTTTTTGTACAAACAGGTATTACATGCTATTTTTATCTACTTAATCAGTAGACTGTGAAGCGATCTCTTTTTTTATTCTTATTCGTATTACCCGTATTTGCATTTGGCCAGGATGTTGTGCTCAACCGGTTGGTGGACCAGGTGGAGGGCAAGGTTATTGCCTGGCGCAGGGATATTCATGAACACCCTGAACTGGGTAACCGGGAAGTGCGTACTGCTGACCTCGTGGCGAAGCACCTACGGTCGCTGGGACTGGAAGTGAGCACCGGGGTTGCCAAGACCGGCGTAGCAGGCATTCTGAAGGGGGGCTTGCCCGGGCCTGTGATCGCCCTGCGCGCGGATATGGATGCGCTGCCCGTAACAGAAAACACCAACCTGCCTTTTGCTTCGCATGTAAAGACTGCTTATAATGGCCAGGAAACCGGGGTGATGCATGCCTGTGGTCACGATGCGCATGTGGCGATCATGATGGGCGTAGCAGAAGTGCTGGCAAGCATGAAAAAACAGGTGCGCGGCACCATCAAGTTTATCTTTCAACCCGCCGAAGAGGGTGCTCCTGACGGTGAGGAGGGTGGCGCCAAACTGATGATCAAGGAAGGGGTCATGGACAATCCAAAAGTAGAGGCGGTGTTTGGTCTGCACATGGCAGCGCTGACGGAAACCGGCAAGATCACTTACCGCCCTGCGGGTACGATGGCCAGTGCCTGTGATATGAAGATCACCGTGACGGGCAAATCATCGCATGGTGCTTTTCCCTGGGGTGCTGTTGACCCTATTACTGTTGCGGCACAAATTGTGGTGAACCTGCAAACTATTGTGAGCCGTAACCTCAACGTGACTGAAAATGCGGGTGTGGTAACGATCGGCAGTATCAATGGCGGTAATCGCTATAATATTATACCGGAAAAGGTGGAAATGATGGGGACTGTACGTGCGCTAAGTCCGGAGGATGAAAAGATGATCTATGATAAGATCAGGTTGATCGCCACTAAAACTGCGGAAGCCAATGGCGCCGTGGCCACGGTGGAATTGCCTTATACGATCTATAATCCGGTCAACTTCAATAATGTGGAGCTTACCAATAAGATGCTGCCATCCTTAAGGAAAGCGGCTGGTGATACCAATGTTGTTTTCGTACCTGCGCAAACTATCGGAGAAGATTTTGCATGGCTGGCACAGCAGGCGCCCGGCCTGTTCATTTTCCTGGGGGCTTTACCTAAAGGGGCCGATCCCCGGAAGGCTGCGCCGCACCATACGGCTGGTTTCTTTATAGATGAAAGCAGCTTTAAGCTGGGTGTACGTGCTTTGGCATCTCTTGCTTTGGATTATCCTTCCGTACAACAGGGGTCTACAAAGAAGTAACTGCTACCCTGATCGTTTTGGCTTTATTATCTGTCCAGGCAAAGATTATCTTATTGTCCTGTTTAGTCATTTGCGGGAATCCGCCAGAGCGGGCTTCGGAAGATTGAGCGATGATGAATGAGGGTTCTTTTTTACCATCAGCATGGACTTTTGCGGCTTTAATGGCGGCCCCTTCCATCCAGCTTACCATCGCTGTAGTATTATCGATCAATAGCAGATCGACACGACCTACCGGCTTTCCTTCATCTATGCGGACGGGCTTACCAAAGTGTTCTCCTCCATCGGCCGAGAATATAACCTTTACCTGTGCCAATGAATCCTGCATGGAAAACCAGGCTACGGCCAGGTTGTTGCCGATGGCATCCATGCGTGGGCCATTGACGGGACAACCTTTTATTTTCCAGTTATCGGGATAGATGATCTGAGGGCTGGTCCATTGGTTATTTACGTATCGTACTATTGCCATATCACGCACTTCTTCATCGGACCGGTCTCTGTATACAACTACAGGCCCGTTTGTGGTGATGGCAGCCGTGGTTTGGCAGCAGTCGCACACGCGGCCATCCAGTTCCCACTCCGCTTCTTTCTGCCCATTCTTTGCAAGGATGGCGCTGCGCACTGTCATTTGTCCGTGATGGCCTTCATGCCCTGCTCCCTGCAGCACGGGGCTATTCCTGCCATCGAGCCAGGCTGCGAAAAACCGATCGCCGAACGGTAGCATAGTGACAAAGCCATGTTCCGCTTTTTGTTTATCATCATGCAGCGTGGAAGGTGCAGACCATGTTTTGCCGGAGTCGGCGGATACAACAAGTTTAATATTATAGGCAAAAGTGGCAGCGTCGCTTTTTTCAAGGTAGTGGGCCATCATGGTTCCTTTTCCATCGGAAACAACTATGGGATAATCGGCCCAGTTGACAAACCAGTTTTTACCGGCACTGACCTCCAATGGCCTTGACCATTGTTCTTTGCTGAGCGACGCGTATTTCAATGTGGCTACTCCATTTTTTTTCTCCACCCAGGAGAGGTATACTGTACCTGCAGGGTCGGTCGTAAGCCAGGGGATACTGCATGAGTCGGATGCGGGCGAGGGCATTTCCGTCACTGTTGTTGTGCTTGCTGCGGACTGCTCATTGCCGGTGCTTCCGCAAGAGATCATCATAGTAGTTATTATCCCTACAGCCAGTATTGTTCTCATTTTGCTTTTTTTAGGTTCCTGATCAATGCAAGGTGTTTTGGATCGTCCCACCTGGCGAGGCCGGTTTCCCTATGTACCAGTCGTCCTTCCTGATCGTACAGGAACGTAGCGGGAATGGCCGACACGCCTATTTCGGACAGGTTTTCGGCTTTGAGGTAGTCGAAAGGAAAGTTGTGCTGTGTCCTGAATTGTTCTATTTCTTCATTGGTTTCATCGGAGGCAAAAAGGAAAACGATGTCTTCACCGGCCAGCAACTCACGGGCTTTCACGATGGATGGCATTTCATACAGGCAAGGTTTGCACCAGGTGGCCCAAAAATTGAGGAACACTACTTTGCCTTTGTAATCGTCAATACTCACCGGCTCATCGCGGAGGTTTGACAAGCGTACAGTAGGTTTGTCAATAGCAGTCTTTTTTTCTTCTGCTGCCTTTGCGGCCTGTTCGTTGCAGGCAGATATTGTTGTGCAAAGCAGCATCAAAATTGCAGGAGTGATACGCAGCATGTATTTCTTTATGTGGGCAAGATAATGAATTCGAGCGCCTACATGATGTAAAATTCTTTGGGCTGCTGTGGAGGGGGAACATCTTTTTCCCCGATCAGCTGGCGCAGATTGGTCTCTATATTGGTGGCAATTGCAGTCATAGCTGTATCTGTAGGTTTATTGCTGAAGGGATCCTGCAAATAGGTAGCAGTACTTTCCAACAGAAAAAAGAAGCAGGCAATGACCAGCAATAACGGTATTTCGAAATAACCGGAAGTGTTTCGTAATGCAATGGACAGGGTGATGATGAATACGTAAATGATCATATGGAGGAATATGCGGTACGTGACCGGAAAGATCGTGCTTTTGATCCGCTCGGACATGCCCATGTAGTTGACCAGGTTGACCATCGTATTGTTGAGCTGTACATGGTTGAAACTGTCGATCAGTCCATCTGCCCGTAGTTGTGCTATGTCGCGGTTGTTCAATTGCAATATGGCGAGTGGCTTGTTGTTGTGCAGGTTGAGCGTATCCCTGTCCTCTCCTTCAAAATAAGCATCCAGTTTACCTAAAGGGTCTTTTCCGCGCAGCGACTGGCCCAATGCATAACACCAGGCGATCTGGCGGTGTACAACACGCCTGATAAGGGGATGGTCGTTGTTGATAAAGGACTGCAACTGCAACGTAAGGTTGCGTGAATCATTTACTATGCTTCCCCATATCTTACGGGCTTCCCACCACCGGTCGTAGGACTGTGACAATTTGAATGACAGGATCACAGAGATAGCTGTACCCAGAAAGGTAGGGATCGTCAACGGCATTTCGGGAATGAGGTGCTCGAATGCCCTGGTGAGCAAATAAACAATCAGGGCCGTTACAGAAACGTACAATAGTTCCAGTTTTACCTTATTGAATATATACCTTAAGGGGGGCGTTTTATCGAGCAACATAATCAGCCGTTTTCTCCCGTTTATCAATTGTTGTGCCAGGACGCGGCATATCAGGACTATCTATGCTACGGACGTCCAAAGTATAATAAATACCCGTCGGCGTCCTTCACCTCAAAGCCACGCAGGCCATCGTCGTTGTCGCCGAGCGGCGTAAGGAATTCAACATTACGCGATGCGTATTCTGCTGCCAGCGCATCCGGGTCGGGCACGTAGAGGTAGGCGTCCCACCGGGCAATGCCTTGTTTGATATCGCGTGTGTAGTTCGGTACAGGCTCCACTCCTATTGCTTTCATCATAATCATTGCCGCGCCGCGCTGGACAATGCCGAAGAAGATGTCGTCTTCGGTAGGCCCCTGATAAGTGATGTCAAACCCGAGACGATCACGGTAAAATGCCAGTGCTATAGGAACGTCCCTGACAATGAAGAATGGTGCAATGCCATTAATGGATGTTGGGGTCATATGCCTCTGGTTTTACCTAAAGGTAGGAAGTAATTATAATGGATTTTCCAATATCAGTCGCGCAGGGACATTCTGACTTTTCAGTATTTCTATTGCCTTATCCATATCTGCAAATGGCATTATCTCAACCAGGCATTCAACATTGTGCTTTGCTGAAAAAGCCAGCATATCCATCATGTCTTTGCGGCTGCCCACATAATTGCCATAAATCGTGCGCTGTGCATAATCATATAACAGACCAATGCTGATCGATTGTTTTTGCAAAGGCGAGGCCACCAAACCGAGCTTCCCCTGTGGTTTTAATAATTTCAAGTAAGTATCGATGTTGAAGCCCACGTTCAATGTGGAAAGGATGAAGTCAAATTGCTTATGCAGCTGTGATACATCGTGCTCATTGGAGCTATCCACGTATGTGGCCCCGGCTTGTTCAATCATCTCTTTTTTTCCGGGGGAATGAGAAAATGCCGACACCGTATGGCCCATCTTCTTCAGGAATTGAATGGCCAGCAAGCCAAGTCCTCCCACGCCCAGCACTCCTACCATTGCATTGTGCTTCAAATTTGCCTTGGTGATAGCTGTATACACGGTGAGGCCCGACGACATCAGCGGGGTCGCTTTTGCGGAATCGAGGTTTGCGGGAAGCTTGAATACAAACCTATTGTCTGTAATAATATGTTCGGCCAAACCGCCATAGCAGTTCACGGCTATCACTTTCTGATGGGGGCAAAATTGTTCGTTGCCCGCTCTGCAAAACTCGCATTCAAAGCATGCTTCCTGCTGGTAGCCAATACCTACCCGATCGCCCACTTGCAGATCAGTAACATTGGCCCCTATCTCTTCTACTACTCCAACGATCTCATGTCCTGTAACCACCGGAAAATTCGTATCGCCCCAATCATCATTCATGAATTGTATATCGCCCCTGGCGATGCTGCAATGGGTGATCTTAACAAGGGCATCATTTCTACCGACTTCTTTCTCGTAGTAGAAGGGCTCAGGTCTTGCCCCTTTTTCTTTAACTCCGCAGGCTTTGATCTTCATGGCTGATTCAATTTAAGAATGAATGCTTAGCTACAGTGACGTTATAAAGATGACGATCAAATTTGATCTTGCAGGGGTGTGTATGCGGCTATTTGCGGGTTATTTACGAAAGCTGGCAATTGTTTTATTCTAACAGGGTCCGTGTCATCGAAAAAGAGATATTCGGATAGATGAGGTGCTAAAGCGGTTCATGCCGGAGCTGAAATAGCGCTGCTGCAACTTACCGCAACAGGTGGCCCATGCAGCATTTTGAGTTTTTGTCTTGTCTTATTAAGGTATGTTTTTCAATCTATTATACCAGCTTTTACAACCGGCCGTAAACGGCCTTCAGGGCATTTATCCGCGTCCAGCCTGCATTTGAGCCTTCTCCGCGTACTATCAGCCTACTATTGCCCTACTATCAGCGTACGATTACCATACTTCTACTATGCTTTTGCCGGGTGAGGACTATGCCTGTGCTATGGCTGTACCACAGGGCCTTTGTGGGAACATGGTGGTACTGTTGTGCACCGGATATCATCATGGTGCGCATTGCCGAAGCCTTTAAAAAGGCGATCTTTTTTCCCTGAAAAGCCTTTGGCACCCATTTGACAGGCCTTCGACAGCCCTTCGACACCCCTTCGACAGCCCTTCGACAAGCTCAGGGTGACAGCGATTCAGGGTGACAGCAATTCAGGGTGACAATACTCATGGT
>JAGIBF010000063.1 GCA_017744515.1 Niastella sp. | reverse complement strand
CCTGCATAAATGGTAGCGCTGCGTTGCTTCAGATAGGGGTAATTTTTTAGATTGGCCTGGTTAAAATTAACATCCCCGGGTTCGACTATTGAATTTCCAACGGGTGCTCCCAGTTCTGCCTGGTATACCTGAAAGGGTTTAATATCATAATCGGGCCATTGTACATATTCTGTGACCGTTGAATTCGTCAATTGTCTTGTTGGATCTGTCGATGCTTTCACCCATGTATTTACGCTTACCGGCATGTTGACCATATTACTGTCTTTCATCTTTTTTAGTGCCGGTATTGAATTATCATAGTCTGCAGAATAATAGATAGTGGTCCCTATATAATCTCCTTTGCTATCTTTCTGGTAAATGGTCCTCGGCAGGTAATTGGCGTCACTATAATCATAATTTGTTTCATGGGTAGTTGATGCGCCTGTACTGTTGTAAATGGTCTCTATCGACTTAGTGATTTCAATTCTACCCTGAATCGGATAGAAATATTCTCTTTCCATAAAACTGTTCTGGTAAACGGTACTCAGAACAGAAGTCCATCCATCTTTTACGACAATGGTGTTGGCGTTCCATACCTGCGACATGAAATTGCTGGCATTCAATGTTGATACTATAGGGTTATAGACATTTTCAATTTTTTTAACCGGCTGCCCTGCAGCATTGTACCAGGTTATTATGCGGGGTAATCCATATACCCAGGCAGCAGCTCTTGGCCTGGATGCGCTATAAGGGGCTATTTGTGATGCGGGACGTATCAGGGGATAGAACTGATCATCGGTAAACTCGTATACTGTTTTTCCATTTGTGCCCGTGACCACATTGTTCGTCACCGCAACATCTATCACTTCTACCCGCTTGTATTGCATGGGCAGTGGATTAATGAGGTTGGTATTGTCGTTTTTAAGGATTGAAATGGTATAATCTTTGTATGCATCTGAAAAGAAGATGTCGATAATTATGGCAACTGCATATACTATCAACACGTCTATTGCAGCTGTCTTAAGTCCATGCATACCAAACATTCCCGCATTACCAAGCGCCTGAGACATTATCATTTTAGGTGCATTGGAGAATATGCTATATACGAAATTGGTCACAACCTCTTTACAATTAATACCCAACTTTGCATTGTCTCCGTCGTTGTATTGTCTGAGTCCCTTCGTTTCTGTATACTTTGGCGTTTCGTATCCCCATGCAGAAGAGGTACTATCTACGTTTACATACCGGTAGAATTTAACCATGTCGTTTGCATGATCGTTTCCATCATATACTGTAGTTCTTCCAACGCGTACACCTCCGGCAGATTTATTCTGCAGCGCGCTATTTTCAGCTTTGTTCATCTGGTATTCAAATTCGAGTGTTCCTCCTTCCGGGTTTTTAATGTTTTTTATAATTCCCCATGTTGGTTCCAGCCAACTCCCATAGGAATAGTTTCCTTTCAAGCCCAATACTGCGGAAAATCCATCGGCATTTTCATTTACATGGAGGACATCCATGACATTGTAATACTCCCAGTGATCGCCGTATAGGGAATACATTGGTGGTATAACATAATAGCTAATGCTATTATCAGGCGGTATATTATAGGTAAATTCATAGGGCGGAAGGGACGTACCATCTGCTGCCACTTTTTTAAAGGACTTCAGGCAAAGCCGTGCAAATCTTTTGTCTGCAGTTGCAAATGTGGTGGAATAAGGTACGATTTGCCTTTTAAAAAAATATCCGATATCAAACTGATAGCTGTATAATGTATTGTTGTTGTATTGTACGATTATCTCTTGTAGCGCCTTGTCGCCGGGAAAGTCGGTTCGTTCTGCCGAGGCATAGCTAAAGTTAACTTTGTATGAATCCGGACAAAGTATCGATGTTAATCGCTGGGTAGTCATTTTCGTTCGTTCCAACACTGTTTGCACGGTGTTTTGTGTATTGCCACTTACCACCACTGATTGTTTTACCATGTGCCGCGCTCCTTCAATGTCTACCGGCTGTGTATCGTAGCTAAAGGTTATTTTTTCGTTTGTGAATGGGTTGGCTATCTCAGTCAGGAACCATTTGGTAATTATTTTTCTTGTTTCGGTATTTGCGTATGTTGTTCCTTTCACCACTTTTACCCCGTTAATGGTATGTACGGTGTTGTAACGCAATACATCTGTCACTTCTCTCGCTGAGAATTTATATTTTATGCCGTTCTCGTCTGTTATGGTGAATGCAGCTATTCTTGTTCTTATGTATTCGGCTTCCATATTGGCTGTATCGATCGTCAAGACCAATTTTGAATCTTCGAGGAACCGTGGTACCCAGTTTTTACCGATCACGAATTTTCCGGATCGTCCATTAAACTGAAAGATGAATATATCCTGTTCCCGATCTTCAAAATTGGCTTTATATGCAGCCTGGAATCCAGAAAAGGAGGCATTTAAAGATGCGTGATTGGGTATTGGCGTACTTGCCGGCACTGTTGTATATAAGTATCCATGGGGATAAAACCATTCCAGGTAGCTTTGGGTTGGAAATGGTCTGTCCTCAGTGGGAAGGATATATTTATCTAAATACATACTGGGATGCCCAAACTGATCATCTGCTTCACCTTCTTGCATGCGTGTGATGGATCCGGCCATTTGCAGCGACCAACCTGTGCCTACATTGGAGGCAAGTTCATTTACTTTCAATCCATTGCCTGCATTATAAAACATTGAAATGCCTGTGCCGATCCTACTTTTGGCATCTGTATATTCAAAGAGTGGAATATTAGCCTCTGCAGCTCCTGTCTGAAGATTAACTTGTGCGTTAACAAGTGAGCTGTAAAGAATAGCAAGACTTAATGCCAATTTTTTCATATTCTATTTCTTTTCTAATGAAGTTTCTCTATTATTAGTTTTTGTTTACTTTATTTTCCACCGCTTCAATCCTGGTTTTCATTTCTTGTATTTCTTTCTGTTGTAGTGCGATTGTTTTATTCTGCTCAATGATATACAAGGTGAGTTCTTCAATCTTTTTCAGCAGGGCGGCCTGGTTGCTGCCGAGATCAAGGCCTTCTTTTGCTACCTCCGCGGCGGAGGGAACATCTGGCAGGTGATTATTTTGTTGAATGAATTTTTCCAATTCTGCAAGTGACAGCAACCGGTAGTCTTTTTTAAACACATAGTCGGGCCAGTTCTGTTCTAATTTTACTTTGGCGCTGGTGAAGATGGCGCTGCCGCCAACTGCCAATTTATGTCCTTTGGTATCGTTTGTACCTATTCCTACGTCTCCACTGTTGAACATGATCACACGGGCAGTCTCTACACCAGTAGTTGCACCTGGGGAGAACACTATGTTTCCAAACTCGCGCAACTCCATCTTGTTGTCGGAACGTCTAAACAGAATCCGGTGATTGTCGTCCATGCTCCTGATCTGGCCATTATCACCAAAGTATATTTCATGTCCGCTGTCCATTTGCAGGTTGCCGGCGCTTATGTGCAACTTTTGACCGGGATTTGTTGTACCAATGCCCACATTCCCGGTTGTTGTATTGATACGCATTATTTCCACATCGCCGGATGCTGATCCACGTGCCCAGCTAAAGACTCCGCCGTAGTTATCGAATTTGCTTTGCAGGTATCCCCCGCCATCTACATTCCAGGCTGTCAATCTCACGTGCGAATAATTATTATCTGTTCTCATTCCTGTACCATCAAAGATGAATGAGGAACCAGTTGCTGATGCTGAGACCCTGACACTGTTCAATATTTCGAGGTTGCTTCTTGGTGAAGTAGTGCCAATTCCTACTGGTCCTGAAGATGGCCACGGGTTGGTATTTTGACCAATAGCATGAAGAATTGAAATGCCCATGATGGCTACAAGGGATAATTGCTTTTTCATAATGAGGATGATTAAGGTTTGGGTTATATCTATTGCTTTGTGGTGCTGTTGTCATTCACTTTATTTTCCAGCTCTTTTATCTGCGTTTTCATTTGCTGCATTTCCTTGTTCTGCTCGATGATATATAGTGTCAGCTCTTCAATCTTTTTCAACAAGGCGGCCTGATTGCTACCGAGGTCAAGACCATCTTTTGCTACTTCTTCGGCAGAGGGTATTTCGGGCAGGTGATTGTTTTGTTGAATGAATTTTTCCAGGTCTGCAAGTGATAGCAGCCGGTAATCTTTTTTAAACACATAGTCTGGCCAGTTTTGCTGCAGCTTTACTTTGGCGCTGGTGAAGATGGCGCTACCGCCAACCGCCAATTTGTATCCCTTGGTATCATTGGTAGCAATGCCAACATTGCCTGCATTATCGATAAACATGCGTTGGTAATCAAACAATGACCCATGGCTTATTTCATAGGACGATCCTGTCATGGCACGGGTATAAAAGCCCATGTGGCCATTGTTATCAAAGCGTATCATGGCAAAATCATCATAAGGTCCACTCTCTACTTTCCACATAGATGTGCTGCCGTTCCATCTAATATTGTTACCGATTGATCCTCGTGTGTAATTGTTAAGCGACGAAGAAGAAGCATCCTGTAAGAAAAGCCTGCTCTGTATTTTCAGGTAATCGGAGTTAAATAAAAATACTCCTTGCGGATCGATCAACAATCGCTGGATACCATTGGTTTTTAACATGAGTGATTGCAGATCTGTTGTTCCAACGAAGTTGGGCCCGGCTGTAGTGCCGGCGTTACCAGTTGTAGACCAGGTTTGGGCGTGTACATGGAATGAGGTTAGGATAAGGCATCCTGCAAGAATCCGTTTCATGATTTTTGTTTAATGGTAGACGTAATATGTAGTGCGTGTAATTCTAAAAATTATAGCCGACCCTGAACTTGATGGCCTGCGTCCGGGGCTGCTGCTGGTAGCTGAGGAAATCCCACAGCAATTGTGCTTTTGTTTTTTTGAAGGTTTTGCTCTTGAGGGAAATGATTTTGCTGATGCCTACCAGGCCACTCTGCTGCCATTTGTCGCCCTGCGCAGCTATATCGGGTGTAATTGTTCCACTAACTGTCAATGGCTGGTAGTTGTATTCAAAGCCTCCGGAAGCAAAGAAACTGCCTTTCATCTTTACATCGAGGAAGGATCGCAAGCCTGCGCCCTGACTGGTAATGGCTATGTTGCGTATATCTTTTCCCCATCCTACTTTGTAGCTGCCTCCGATACCGACGATGCTTTTGTCGCTGAGTTTATACCCTACCGATAGTCCAATGTCGGATGTAGTGGGAAAGAAATTATTGGACTTTTGTGTCTGCAGGTTAGTACCGTATTCCAGTCGTTTCCAGAAGGATTTTGTTTTTTGGTTGTTGGGTTTAAAGTCGGGCATATCCATGTCGGCCCCACCGGCACCCAGTTTGTTGATCTTGTCTTTCAACTGGTTTAGCTGTGCCTGTGCCGCCTGCAGGTTTTGCTGCAGCATTTGTTGTGCATTGGGGCCAGCCGATGCCAGCTGTGTTTGCATCAGTTGTTGTACCTGGCTGCGGGTTTGTAATCCGGCGAGGCTCGCATTGGAGCCGTAGCCTGCGGGTACAGAGAATAGCCCTGCCAATTCGGAATGCTGTTGCATGAAGCTTTGGAAGGCGGGCAGTTTATTGAGGAGTGACAATGCTTTGGTCAATAACTTATCGGGATCATTCAGCATATCCCGGTATTCCTGTACTTGTTGGGAATAGTAATATAGTTCTTTGTTGAAATCCTGGTAGCCTTTGGTAAGCCCTTTGGGCAAGCTGGTATACTTGCTAAGGGTGGCTTTGATCTGTTCTTTGCGTTGACGAATGAATGCTTTAACCTGTTCGGATTGCTGCAGTTTGCCTTGCAACTGTTGCACCTGCTGCAGGGAACCGGTAATCTTTTTGGCTTCGTCGGAATTAAGGAGGTTGCTATTGTTCTGCAGAAATGAGAGTGAGGTTTTCAACGAATCGACATATGGCATGTAGGCGCCGCCTGCCCGTCCGGCAATGGCTGTAGGGTTTTTGAGTTGTTCGCTCAGTTTGGCATATTGTTCGGCTGATCCGTCGAAGAGTTGTTTGGCGGCCGTGGAATCGGTCTTCATTAATTTCTTCCGGAGCTTTTCTTCTTTGCGGGCGAGTCGCTGAAGGTATTTTTCGGTTTGCCGGGTGAGTTGTTCTTCGAGCTTTTCTGTTTTTTTCTGTATGCGCTCATTGAAGCGAGCTGGCAGGTTAATGAGCTTATCCGCGAAAGATGGATTATCCTGGGCTACGGCTATATGCACGCAGGCCAGGGCAATGAACAGGATAAGTAAACCTGGAATTCTCATAGATGGTTTGGTTTGGGCGTTAATGGTAGTTGCTGCTCCTGATTGTGAAGTAAGGTCTAAATTTTCAATCGGCAAAGGACAAACCAATAAGTGTGCAGTTTTGGAAGATAAGTGTGCAGTTTTGGGTGAAAAGTGTGCAGGAAGCGGGCCTAAAATCGGAAAGGTGAAGGACGTTTGCCGCTTCACCTTTCTACAACGGGAAATATCACCCGCCTGCTATAAGTAGTACTAAGACTACATTCACTATTTGAATACTGTTAAGTTACGATTTTAGGATACCCTGTTCCAAATAAAGGGCGGGTTACTTATGCACACTTTTGTTAAAGGTGCATTTTTTCCTTTTTCGCCATGAGCTCTTCTACTGTTTCCTGGTACATTTCGTCGGGTACGCAGCAATCTACCGGGCAAACAGCAGCACATTGGGGCTCTTCATGAAAGCCCTGGCACTCTGTGCATTTATTGGGTGTAATGTAGTATGTATCAACGCTAACGGGCGCAAAACGCTCTTCGGCATTCACCACTGTTCCGTCCATGAGGGTAAAAGGACCTTTTACGTTGGTCCCATCTGTGATGGCCCACTCTACACCGCCTTCATAGATGGCATTGTTGGGGCATTCCGGTTCACAAGCTCCGCAGTTGATACATTCTTCCGTTATTTTGATAGCCATATTTTGCTTGAATTTTAATGGATCGAATACAGTTATTTTGCACGACAAATATACGCTGTAATGAATTTACAACAACGGATAGATTTACTGAAGGGCCTGGGCGAATATATTTTATCGACTGATAATCAATGGACCGCAGTTAAAGAAAGGGCTTCCCGTGAGAATGGCTGGTTTACTCCCGAATTCATTGATCTGAGTGTTCAAAACATTGCCCGCATCTTTTTAGACCCGGCTGCTTTGTCGGCCTGGGCTTCTCAATATGGTATCCCGGAAACGCAATCCTCCATCAAAAATGTAGGTATCGTGATGGCCGGGAATATCCCCTTAGTAGGGTTTCATGATCTGCTGTGTGTGTTTATAAGTGGCCACCGGCAAACGATCAAGCTGTCTTCCAAAGACGAGGTACTGATGCGGCACCTGGTAGCTCAACTGCATGCCTGGGAGCCTGCCACGGAGTCGCTTATTGGTATACAACCAATGCTGAAGGGCTGTGATGCCTATATTGCTACCGGCAGTAATAACTCTGCCCGGTATTTTGATTATTATTTTGCCAGGTATCCGCATATTATCCGTCGAAACCGTACTTCAGTGGCTATTTTGGATGGCAATGAAACGGTAGAGGAACTGGGACTGCTGGCCGATGATGTTTACCTGTATTTTGGTCTGGGCTGCCGGAATGTGACGCAGCTGTATGTACCGGAGGGGTATGACTTTGTGCCGCTGCTGGAAACTTTCAAGAAATACAACGAGCTGGGTGACCATAATAAGTACAAGAATAATTACGATTATCAACTGGCTTTGCTGATCCTGAATAAGTCGTACTACATGACCAATGGCAGTATCATCCTTCATGAAAATGCTTCTCCCTTCTCCCCCATCAGCCAGTTGCATTACTCTTTTTACAAGGACGAACAGGCTGTGGCTTCTTCCTTATTGAACAATGCCGATATTCAATGTGTGGTTGGCAAAAAGTGGCTTCCCTTCGGGCAGTCGCAGCAACCGGGGTTAACGGACTATGCTGACGGGATCGATACGCTGCAGTTTTTACTGGGTCTGTAAAGACCGAAGGTCCGGAAGTCGGAAAGTCCGAAAGATTAAAGACAAAAAGGCGGCACTTAAGGACAGGAAGTCGGGAAGTGAAGACAAAATTGCGGGAGGAACAGCCACGGGCTTCGGGCGATACGCCGGGTGCCGCAGGCAGTATGTCTTTAGTGACGTCAAAAACTTTGTAATAATAAAGATTATCAGGCAGTTTGCAGTATTATAACTCGCTGATTTTCCGGGTTTATTTTTTAAATTTGTATCACGAAGTACGAAGACTTTAGTAAATTAATTGTTAAACCGGAAGGTTGGTGTGACCCTTATTGGTTTTGTGGTGTTAATTTGTTGTGACCGGGCATATAATTTGAATTTGTATATTTCCATCAGAATAAAAATTAAAAATTACACAGCATATGAAGTTTAAACAGATAGCAGCGATTGTGTTGCTGAGTGCTACCACAACATTTGCTACGATGTGGGGCTACCAACGGTTTGCAAAGCAAGACACTTACGTTTACCAGAATGATAATAATGACAGTGGTAAGATTCCCGCCAACTACGCGGATTTTAAAGGGCTGACGAATGCTCCGACGGCTGACTTTGTTCCAGCCGCCAATGCTGCCATCCCCGCTACTGTACACATCAAGACGAAGGCTACGCGTACTGCCAGCAACAATCTTCCACGCAGGAGCCCTTTTGGCGACTTGTTCGACATGGACCTCGATGACTTTTTTGGTGACCGCATGCGGTCTGTTCCGCAAATGGCTTCCGGTTCCGGCGCCATCATCAGTGAAGATGGGTACATCGTTACCAATAATCACGTAGTGGAAGGGGCCGACGAAATCAACGTTACTTTGAATAATAAGAAGTCTTTCAAGGCTAAACTGATTGCCGCTGACCCCAGCAGTGACCTGGCTGTGATCAAGATCGAAGCGAAGGGTCTTCCTTTCCTGATCTATGGCAACTCTGACGACGTAAAGGTTGGTCAATGGGTGCTGGCCGTAGGTTATCCGCTTACGCTTGAAACTACTGTTACTGCCGGTATCGTGAGTGCCAAGGGCAGAACGCTGGACATCAACAGCCGTCAAAGTCGTACGCCTGTAGAGTCTTTCATTCAAACTGATGCTGCGGTGAACCCCGGTAACAGTGGTGGTCCGCTGATCAATACTGACGGTAAACTGATCGGTATCAACTCTGCGATCGCTTCTCCTACCGGCGCTTATGCGGGTTACTCTTTCACCATTCCGGTTAATATCGTGAAGAAGATCGTAGCCGACCTGATGAAGCATGGTACTGTTCAAAGGGCTTACCTGGGTATTGAATATCCGCGTGAGAACCTGAGCGACGAAGTGAAAGAGCAAAATGGTATTAAAGAGGGTGAAGGTGTATTTGTACTGAATGCCCGTACTGAAGGCGCCGCCGCCGCTGCCGGCATCAAGAAGGGTGATATCATCACTAAAGTGAATGGTGTTCCTGTAGTGAATGCTGCTGATATGGTTGGCCAGATCGCCACTTTCCGTCCTGGCGATAAGATCAATATTACTTACAGACGTGATGGTAAGGAAAGCACCGTTGCTGTGACTTTGCGCAATGAATCCGGCTCTACTGATATTGTTCGTACTTCTGTACTGGACAAACTGGGTGCCGAGCTGCAAACGCTGAGCAAAGAGGACGCGAAGGAACTGGGTGTAAACGGTGGCGTGGTGATCAAATCCATTGCTGGCAAGGGCGCCCTGAGCCGCGTACGTGTTCAGGAGGGTTATGTGATCGTGAAGGCCGACGGTAAAGAAGTAAAGACTGTTGAAGACTTCCGTAAGATACTGGAGAGTGCCAGCGGCAGTGTTAAGATTGAAGGTATGTATCCTGGCTATGAAGGGATCTATCCAATTGTGATCAATCTCAGTAACGCTAACTAAGCTTTAATCATATTAAATGGTGCACGGGGCTTTCGAAAGAGAGCCCCGTTTTTATTTACAACCCTTCGACAAGCTCAGGGTGGCAGCTCAATTCAATTTTTAGTTGGTAAGTACCAGGTAATCCCAGGGTTTGCAGCCGATGATCAGCTGGGGGGTGATGTCGAAGGTCTTGCTGTCGAAGATATTGGTGAAGGTTCCCTGTACCTGGCGATCGGTCAATTGTACGGATACCGGCTGATCGGACAGGTTGAGCACCACCAGCACCTGTCTGTTTTCCTGCCGGCGTACATAGGCAAATACCTGCGTATCCTGCGTAGTCTTTACCCGTTCCGGCTGTGTTCCATGCGCATTGTCCAATGCAGGGTGTTGTTTGCGTAATTGGTTCAGCACTCTATAGAAGTCATGCAACTGGTTGTTGCCACTCCATTGTATTGGGTCTTTGTCGAAGAATTTCAGCCTTTTCAGGTTGGGCAGTTCCTGTCCGCTATAGATCAATGGTATGCCTTTCCAGGTAGCGTTGAATGCAGCAAGGGCTGTAGCTGCGCCGTTGTATTTTTCGTATTCGGTCCCGTTCCAACTGTTCTCATCATGGTTGGCGGTAAAGAATAGTGGACAGGCTCCGGCGGGATACTCCTGCTGGTAGGTATCCAGCAATGCCAGCAGTGTTGTGAGGTTGAGCTCTTTTTTATAGAATTTTTCCGTCTGGTGCATCCAACGCCAGGCGTAGCAGGTGTCGAATACATCGAGGTAGGGTATGTCTTCTGTTTCGCCCAACCAGAATAATGGTTTTATAGGATCGAGGGCTGTACGGGCCTGCCGCCAAAAGTCGAGGGGCACAAGGTGCGCCATATCGCAACGGAACCCGTCGATGTTACATTCTTTGATCCAAAACTCCATGGCTGCTATCAAGGTGCGGCGCATAGACTGGTCATAGTAGTTGAGGTCTATCACATCATCCCAACCGTTGGTATCGTAGAATTTTCCGTTGATGTCCTTTTTATAAAACTCAGGGTTGCTGGTGGTCCACTCATGATCAAGGCCGGTATGGTTGGCAACCCAATCGATGATGACTTTCATGCCTGCTTCATGGGCTTGCTGCACCAGTTTTTTGAAATCGGCTACCGTCCCAAATTCAGGATTGGTGGTTGTGTAGCTCGAACAGGCATAATAGCTACCGAGCGTACCTTTCATGCCTGCTTTACTGATGGGTGTGATGGGCATGAACCAGAGGAGCTCTACGCCCATGGCCGCCAGCCTGGGGAGGTGGTTGGCAAAGGCTGCAAATGTTCCTTCGGGTGTATATTGTCGGAGATTGACTTCATATATATTGGTATCACTGCTCCAGGCTACTGGTGTAAAGCGTTTCGACATAGGTATTTATGGTTGGCCACGGCACGAATATAGGCCATCTGGCGGATATGGTGCTTTCAGCGTCAACTTTGTACCTTTGCAGGAATGAAAACGTTCAATGTTCCCATCATATACCGTAGTCCGCTGATCAATGCCATCAAGAGCAAGCGCAAGGCGGAGGATAAGATGAAGAAGGATTTTACCCCTACGCTGTTGGATTTAGGCCCGCTACATATTTACCTGGCCCGCCATTTCGGCTTTTGTTACGGGGTAGAGAACGCTATCGAGATATCTTTCCGCACGATCGATGAGAATCCCGGCAAGCGCATTTTCCTGCTGAGTGAAATGATCCACAATCCACAGGTGAATGCCGATCTGCAGCAAAGGGGTGTTCAGTTTTTACAGGATACTTATGGCAATCAATTGATCCCTTTTGAGGACCTGAAGCCGGAGGATGTGGTGATCATCCCTGCTTTTGGCACCACGTTGGAAATCGAGCAAAAGCTCAACAGTTTTGGTATCCCCACAGAAAAGTATAATACCACTTGTCCTTTTGTGGAGAAGGTATGGAACCGCAGTGAGCAGATCGCTAAGAAGGGTTATACCATTGTGATCCACGGTAAGCCCAGGCATGAGGAAACGCGGGCCACTTTTTCGCATGCTGCCGAGAACGCTCCTTCTGTGATCGTGAATGATATGAAGGATACATTGTTGCTGGCACAATTTATTACCGGCGAAAAGGATCCTGCGGAGTTTTATACCAGTTTTGCCGGCCGTTACTCTCCGGGCTTTGATGCTGCAAAGGATCTGCAGCGTATTGGCGTAGTGAACCAAACAACACAACTGGCTACTGATACGCAGGCTATTGCCGACTTCTTAAAGCAGACCATGCGCCAACATTATGGCTTGAATGATAGTAACATTGGTGAACGGTTTGCCGATACCCGTGATACGTTGTGCTATGCCACTAATGATAACCAGACAGCTATTACGCATATGTTGCATACTCCTGCCGACCTGGCTATTGTGGTAGGGGGATATAATTCTTCCAACACTACCCACCTCGTAGAACTGTGTGAAGAGAAGCTGCCTACTTATTTTATCAACTCTGAAGAGAAGTTGCTTTCTGCGGAGCATGTGCTGCATTATAATTACCATACTAAAGAGGAGTTGTCTACTACCAATTATCTTCCTGCGCAAGAGCCTTTGCGTATCCTGATCACCAGTGGCGCTTCCTGTCCGGATGCGATGGTAGAAGGAGTGATACGGAGGCTGGCTTCGTTTTATGGTGTGGAGGGGAATATCGATGAGTTGGTTGCCCAATTGGGCTAAAGCCCAAAGGAAGATTGTACTTTTTCACCCCGGCCCTAAAGGACCGGGCAATGTGCGTTTGCTTCGAAAGCCTTTGCATCGCAAGCAGGTTTCTCACTCCGCTATCGCTGCGTTCGAAATGACAGAGAGGGGGGAGTTGCGTTCGAAATGAACAGAGAAGGGGAGCTGCGTTCGAAATGACAGAAAGGGGGAGTTGCGTTCGAAATGATAGGGAGGGGAGTTTCATTCGAATGACAAAAGAATATAGTTAAACAGTCTTTAGTTCCTTACTTAACTGCCACTTCCTGGTTAGCTGCTGGATTGTTTTTTTGTAAGCTTCAAGAGCAGCCTGCTCTTGTTTGATAAAGGTGTTATCGGACAGTTTGCCCAATACTTTATTCATGGCTTCGGTGGTTTCGTATACCATTTTCCGGAAGGGGTTACGGTAGTCTTTTGCTCTTGAATCGTAAATGCCTTTTACCATCCATTCTTTGATGTGAACGCTTTGTGCAAACAGGTCTGTGAGCACCAGTGCTGCATTGGCCTTTTTGAATTGTATGCCATGCACCTCTCGCAGTGCAGCCAACGCATGCAACAATTTCCCGTATTGATAGCTTTGTGCCTGTTGCTGGTAGAAGGCGTGTATATCGTTCCAACTTTTTACGCGACCGGTATGTACTTGTTTGATGAGTTTATCTAACGCGGTACGCAATATCAACTGCCCACCTGCATTCACCCATTGTGAAAGGGCTGGTTTGGCCGGCAATCCTTCTGTCAATTGCTCCAGTGTCTTGATGCTATTGGCGCTGGTGTATTCCAATACCTGTTGTACGGTATAGTATACCACCAGTTCCTTGTATATACGGTATGCTGCGGCTACTTTGATCAGCAGTATTGGCCTGCTGGTATTTTCAAAGCCTTCTGCGAGTATTTCCAGCTCGTCGACAACTGCATCATTGCCTTCCAACAGTTTTTTGCCGATGGCTATTATATCTTCATCTGCCATCTTTTTACGACTGCCTTCTTTCCTGAGCCAGGCTTTTCCGGTATATAACTGAAGCATGGCGATGGCTTGTACGATCTCATTGACTGAATCGGGCGCCAGGAAATTAAATTCTATGGGTTGTGTTTTGTTGATGCGCTTGTCGCGGTCAACATATTTCCAGGAGTTGCGCGCCAGCGCATACATGTTGTATATGAACCAATAGGCAGGCATTACTACCAGTCTGTTGTGGGCAACATCGTTGCTAACGAGTGAAAAAGGTATACGTATGTCCAGCTCTGCCGGGAAATCGCCTTTGGCTAATATGGTATAGGTAGCAAAACGTGAGTTGTGTTTGATGCTTACGCACAGTCCGGGCCAGAAGCCACGTCCCGCTACAAGTTCTCCATCGGGGCTGCGGGAGTTGTGGTTGGACCCAATGGTGGCGCCTGCCGCCATATTGCTTTGTCCCTGCACCAGGGCTGCACACAGGAACGAGTTGTTGTGGTGCTGCTCGTGGGCGGGAAAGATGAGTGAATTCAATACTTCGCAACAGGAGATCGTAGAGTTATCGCCCAGGTAGGAGTTGATCAACCGGGCGCCATATTTCAGTTGTGAATGGGAAGCGAGGAAGAAACGTACGGCTTTTACGCCATAGAATAAACGGCATCCATAACCAATGATGCCATTTACCAGCTCGCACCCCTCTCCCACTTGTGTATGTGCCTGGGCTGATGAGTTGATGGTAACGTTCTTGATCTTATTGGCTCCTTTGATATAGGCGTCTGTCCCTATGTTGACATCTTTGATGATGCGGCAATTCTTGATCACTGTTCGATCGCCAATGGTACCGTAGTAACCGCGGCGGTTATCAAACTTTTGCTGGGTAAATTGTTTGAGTTTGTCCTGCAGGACTGTATCATCGCGAAACTGTGTCCACAACCAGGCATCGCCGGGCAACATGCCATCGAAGGGGATGATGCTGCGCCCGCCGTTCTCATTGCACACTTCAAGCCAGATGCGAATGCTCTCTGCTTCTCCTTCTTTCAGGATACCATTGCCAAACTTGGCATGGTCGGTCGTGGCTATTTCGTTGATGTTGACAAGTATTACCTCGCTGCCCGTGATGTAGTGGGACAGGAAGTTGACATTGTCGACTACCACATTGTCGCCAAAGTCGCAACTGATGATGGTGCTGTTGTACAGTCCTACTGGTCTGCGGAGGTTGTGGTATTCGAGGTAATAGGGCTCCAGTTTTCCGATGCGTACCAGGCCGAAGAACTTACAGTTCTGCACCAGCTCGGGCAGGAAAGCATCTGACACCAGGATGTTATTCCAATTGTCGGAGGTATTGCGGTTGCGCACCAGTACTTCTATTTCATAGGCTGTAAGCTGACGGTATTTTATACCGTTCTCATTTTGCTGGTTGCGCAGGTAGTATTCATCTTTTCCTTTGGGAAGGTATTCTTTGGGAACGAAGTGGTACCCTAATGTATTGAGCGGGCTTTTTTTGATAATGTTCATAGCAGAAGTTACAGGTTACAAGTTGCAGGTTACAGGATACCAATTACTGGCAACTGGTATCTGGCGACTATTCTACTGTTACGCTTTTGGCGAGATTTCTTGGTTTATCTACGTCCAGTTGTTTAGCCACGCCGATATAGTATGCCAGCAGTTGCAGCGGTATTACGCTCAACATGGGCGCCATCAACTCATCGGCTGCCGGTACGACGATAACATCATCGGCCATTTTGCTGATGATCTCATCGCCTTCTGTGATAACGGCAATTACTTTTCCTTTGCGGGCTTTGATCTCCTGAATGTTGCTCACGATCTTTTCGTGGTAGGAATCTTTTGTAGCCACGAACACTACCGGCAGGGTTTCATCTACCAGGGCAATGGGTCCGTGTTTCATTTCTGCAGCGGGATATCCTTCTGCGTGTATGTAGGAAATCTCTTTTAGTTTCAAAGCTCCTTCCAGTGCTACGGGGAAGTTGTATCCGCGGCCCAGGTAGAGGAAATCTTTAGCGTCTTTGTATTTTTCGGCCAGTTTGCGTATGGCTTCGCTTTGCTTGAGTGCTGCGGGTACTTTCTCCGGTATTTCATGGAGTTCGTTCAGCAGGTGCATAAAGCGTTTGTTGTCGATGCTGCCTTTTTCGTAGGCTATCTTCAGGGCTATCAGCGTCAACACCACCAATTGGGCGGTAAATGCCTTGGTACTGGCTACACCTATTTCGGGGCCGGCGTGTGTGTAAGCGCCTGCATGTGATAAACGGGCAATGGAGGAACCTACCACGTTCACGACGCCAAATATCAATGCGCCCTGTTCTTTGGCTTTTTCTATGGCCACCAGTGTATCGGCTGTTTCTCCGCTTTGTGATACGGCTATGATGACATCGCCTTTGTGGATGACCGGATTACGGTACCTGAATTCTGAAGCGTATTCTACTTCTACCGGTATGCGGCAAAGTTCTTCGATAATGTATTCGGCGATCAACCCGGCATGCCAGCTCGTGCCGCAGGCCACGATGATGATGCGGGATGCATTCTTCAATTGTTCTATGTTGTTTTGAACGCCTGCCATCGTGATGGTGCCCAGGCTTGCATCGAGACGGCCGCGTAAGCAGTCGAAAATGGTGTGTGGCTGTTCAAAGATCTCTTTCAGCATGAAGTGGTCGTAGCCACTTTTCTCTATAGCCGCCAACTCCATATCGAGCTTGGTTACGAATGGCGTGATCTTTTCGTTTCCAAGGTTTTTGAGGATGAGCTCATCGGGCCTTATGATGGCCAGCTCGTAGTCGTTGATATATACTACTTCCTTGGTGTATTCGATAATGGGTGAAGCATCGGAAGCAAGGAAGTGTTCTCCTTTGCCAATGCCTATTACCAGGGGGCTCCCTTTACGGGCAGCGATCAGGGTATCGGGATGGTCCTGGTCGATCAATACGATCACGTAGGCGCCTGTTACGCGCTTGAGGGCAATGCGTACTGCTTCTTCCAGTCCACACTCGTTGTTGAGTTGTATATCTTCTATGAATTTGAGGAGTACTTCCGTATCGGTATCGCTGGTAAAGGTGTATCCTTTTTTCTGCAGTTCGCCTTTGAGCTGGGTGTAGTTTTCGATGATACCATTGTGTATCATGGCCAGCTTGCCATTGGCGGAGGTGTGTGGGTGTGCGTTGCGGTCGCTGGGTTCGCCATGGGTGGCCCAGCGTGTGTGCCCGATGCCTGCATTGGCGTGGAGGTCTTTTCCCACAAGGCTTTCTTCGAGTTCAGCTACCTTTCCTTTCTTCTTGTATACTTTGAGTCCGCTATTGAGCAGGGCTACTCCGGAACTATCGTATCCCCGGTATTCGAGTCGTTTCAAACCTTTCAGGATTACCGGATATGCTTCTTTGGGTCCAATGTAGGCTACGATTCCGCACATATTATTAATTTCTTGTTATGGTTCTTTTGACAGGATTGACCGATATCTGGTATCACAGTTTTTATTCTGCAACACAAACGGTTGCAATATATTGAATATTATGCCGACCATGCAAGTTTTTGCCGGGCAGGAACTTACCCACAAATATTAAACCGTTATAGCATGCATAAAAGGGCAGGTGGAGAGTCGACAAGTTGGATAGTTGATAGGTTGAAAAGGAAAAAGGGTAAGCCGCCTTTGGAAGGCAACCCACCCTTTTTCAGTACTCGTAGCTCACAGACCGTGGCTACTTCTTCAGGTATGTTTCAAACAGCTTGAAGATGCGTTTGTATTCGTCGGTCCAGCTGCTGGGCTCCACAAAGCCGTGGTCTTCCATTGGGTAAACTGCCAACTCCCAGTTGTCTTTGCCCAGTTCTATGAGCTTTTGCGAAAGGCGTACGATGTCCTGGAAATGTACATTCACATCCACCATGCCGTGGCACATCAGGAGGTGTCCTTTGAGGCCCTTTGCAAAGTTGATGGGCGAGCTACGCTGGTAGGCAATGCTGTCATTGAATGGCTCGTTCAAAATGTTGGCTGTGTAGCCATGGTTGTAATGTGCCCAATCTGTCACAGAACGAAGGGCGCCGCCTGCGGCAAATACATCCGGCTCATTGAACATCGCCATCAACGTGATGAAGCCTCCATAGGAACCTCCATAGAGGCCAATGTTCTTAGGATTCACGCCCAGTTTTTCCACGAGGTATTTAGCGCCGTCTACCTGGTCGCTCAGGTCTTTGCCGCCCATGTGGCGATAGATGCCCGTGCGCCAGTCGCGGCCATAACCCGCGCTGCCCCGGTAATCGATGTCCAGCACCGTATAGCCTTGGTCGGCCAGCAGGTTGTGGAACATGTATTCACGGAAGTAGCTGCTCCACCATTTGTGGGCGTTTTGCAGGTAGCCGGCTCCATGTACAAATATTACAGCAGGTTTGGAAGCATGGGGCTGGGCCGGACGGAATAAGCGGGCATATACATCGGCTCCATCCTTTGCTTTAAAGGTCACTACTTCCGGATCTTTCCAGGCGTAGGCTTTGAACTCCTCTGTTTGTGCAGCCGTGGTAACTTGTTGCAGTTTGCCGCCGGGCTTATTTTCCTGCAGGTATAGTTCCCAGGGTTTGTTGCTATAGGAGTAAAGAATAGCGAGCCACTTTTCATCGGGTGAAAGGGTCACCTGGTTGGCCCCTGTCATGGTAGTAATCTTTTCTGCTTTACCACCACTTACCGGCAAACGGTAAAAGTGTTGCTCACCGGGGTGCACTTCGTTGGTGGTTAAATAGAAGTATTTCTTGTCTTTGGACAGGATGGTGCGTTGTACTTCGTATTTACCGCTGGTGAGGGCTTTTTTCTCTTTGGTTTGTACGTTGATCGTATAGAGGTGTGAATAGCCAGTTGCTTCTGATTGAAACCAGAAGGTGCTTGCATCGATCCAGCCTGTACTCAAGCTACCAAAACCACTGGTGCCCGGGCCGCCTATCCAGGCTTCATCGCGCTGGCGATCGAGGGGAGACAGCTTGCCTGTTGCGCCATCCAGCAGCATGAGCCAGCGGTCTTTGTTGTCCTGTGAACGCACTTCTACTACCGCATAATCTCCTGCGGGAGACCAGGATGCGTTTTGAAAGCTCACTGCGCGTACTGGTGGGTTTTTGCTTTTTTCTGCATTAACGGTTGGATAATCTTTAAGGTAATCGGGCAGGTCTTTGATGCCGGGTATGGAATCTACCTTCACCTGGAATACCGTGTCTTTCATGGTATCGAACACAAAGTATTCCTGTGTGCCAAGGGGCGCTCCTACTTTGGTGCGGCCTGGAATATCTTCTGTGAAACCGCTTTCCGTAACATAGTTTGGTATGATCGTATTCTTGCCGCCAGTGGCTGCTCTTGCCAACCGGTAAGTAATAAATCGTCCATCGGCGCTGATGCTGGTACCAAAAACGGATCTGTCATCTATACCAATGGTGCGGAGTGTTTTTTCTTTGGGGAGTGCTTTGCGCATAGAGTCGGCCAGCTCACGTTTTCCCTTGCGGCTTTGTAATACGAGAGAGTTTTCCAATGATTCTTCCTGCAGCCATTTTTCCTGTGGGTTGCCTGTGGCTGCGGTCCTGTTGGGACTGCCAGCTCCACCACGGAAGCCACCTCCTCCGCCTTGTCCACCACCACCTCGTTGTGGGCCGGCGGCGGGTGCTGCAGGTGCTGCTGCCAGGCCTGCCTGAAAGTTCGTAAGCTGCGTAGTGGTGCCGGTAGCGATATCCCAGGCAAAGAGGTTGAGACCACGGGTGTATACTATTTTGCTATCACCGAAGGAGAATTGTGGGCTGCTTTCAAACTCCACCGTTTGTGTAACGGGGCGTTGCTGGCCGGTTTTTACATCGACCAGGTATACATCTCCCTGGCGGGAGAACACATAATGGGTGCGTTTATTATTGTAGCGAACACTGCTTTCATCGAGGAATTGCTGACGAAAAGCGTAGTTCGTTTTTTGCGGAACAAGGGATGTGGGTGTAATGTAGTAAGTGGAATCGGATACTGCTTTTTCGGGATTCCAGTCGAACAGGAGGTACTTGCCATCCAATGACCAATCGGGATTGGCCGGTGATGTACCTATCCACTTGGGATCGCGCATGATCTTGTCGACGGTTAGTGTACCAGGTGTTTGGCTGTAGGCTGCCGCTGTGGTCATCAGCAGGGCCACGGAAAAGAGCTGTGATTTTCTCATGATGTTAGTTAAAAATGATATGGGTGTTAGACGTTTTACAGCAAAATACCATGCAAAAACAAAAGTGCTGCGGAAAAATATATGACGAGGCCTGTTACATCCACCAGCGTAGCTACAAAGGGAGCAGAGGAGGTGGCAGGGTCGGCGCCGAGTTTCTTCAATACGATGGGCAGCATGGAGCCTGATATAGTGCCCCACAATACAACGCCTATAAGGGAAACGCCTACGGTAAAGGCGACCAGTATACCATGATCGCCATAGGTGTGGAAAACGGAGTTCCAGAATACTACCCTGAAGAAGCCGATGAGCCCAAGCATAGCTCCGAGCAACAGCCCTGAGATGATCTCCCGCCGCAATACGCGCCACCAATCCACCAGTGTGATCTCTCCCACGGCCATGGCTTGTATGATAAGGGTGGATGCCTGTGATCCACTGTTGCCGCCGCTGGAGATGATGAGGGGTATGAACAAGGCCAGCACCACTGCTTTTTGTATCTGTCCTTCAAAATACTGCATAACTGTAGCGGTGAGCATTTCACCCAGGAATAGCACGACCAGCCACACTACGCGTTTTTTAAAGAGTTTGAGGATCGGTATTTCGAGATAGGGTTCATCCAATGCTTCGGTACCACCCATCTTTTGCATGTCTTCGCTGAACTCTTCGTTGGCCACCCACAGGATATCATCGATGGTAACGATACCCAGCAGTACGTTCTTATCGTCTACCACCGGCAAGGCCACGCGGTTATTCATTCTGAATACCTGGTTGGCTTCTTCCTGGTCGTCGTTTACATTCAATACAATGAAGCGGTTATCGATCAGTTCGCCCACCTGCCTGTCGGGGCTGGCCAGCAATATTTCCCTGATCCTGATATCGTCTACAAATTCTCCTTTGTCCGTTACCACATAGATCACGTCGATGGTCTCACTCTCCTTCCCTACTTCGCGGATATGTTCCAACACTTCCTGCACCGTCCAGTCGACCTGTACCGAAATGTAATCGGGCGTCATGAGCCTGCCTACGCTTCCTTCGGGATAGCCCAGCAGGGACAGGGTAACGCGGCGCTCTTCGGGGTCCAGCAGCCTGATGAGTTCTTTCACTACTTCGCTGGGCAGCTCTTCGAGAAAGGCGGTACGGTCATCCGCCGGTAGTTCATTTAATAATTCAGCCGTTTTGTATGGGGGTAATTCCTGTATAATGGTTTTCTGGGTGGAAAGGTCCAGTATTTTGAACACGCTGGCTGCCCGGTGCATGTTCATATGCTGGATGATCTGGCTCTCGTATTCGGGCAGTTCATTGATGAGCTCGGCCACGTCGCTGATGTTCTGGTCGTTCAGAAACTCCCGGATGGAGGTCTCATTACCGCTGTGCATCAGCTCTTCAAATTGCTCCTGTAGGGTGATGTCTTCTGTGCTCATGGGCCAAATTTACGGGATTGAATGGCATATTATTTTTTCGGGATCAGAGGTGCGATCAGTGCCTCTTCAAAAATAATAACTAATTTAGAACGGTTTAGATATTAGACCCTCATACCTCGATTTTACTTATGATCCTGCCATGTTTATTTATTGCTCCTACCCGGGTAATGGGCCGTGGTGTTTTTACTTCCCAGAGTCTGGAAGCGGATAGTATCGTTGAGATATCGCCGGTGATCGTGATGAACAATGATGACCGCAAGCTGCTTGACCAAACCATCCTGCATGATTATATTTTCGAGTGGGGCGGTGAGCGCCAGCAATGTTGCATGGCCCTGGGCTATATTCCTATTTACAATCATTCATACGCTTCCAACTGCGAATATGAGATGGATTATACGCATGAGATCATTACCATCAAAACGGTTCGCTTTATCAAGGCGGGTGAAGAGCTGTTCATCAACTATAACGGCACCTGGGATGATGCCAAACCGCTGTGGTTTGATGCAAAGTAATTGAAGACTTCAGCAACGATGTTTAACGGGCAGTTGTCAATGTATACAACCGCTCAAACATGAAAAATACAACTCCTACACACCCAACCCGTTTTATTCAACTGTTTATTGTTATTCTTTTTATTTCAACTGCGTTACATTGTAAAAAGACTACCGTCATCGAACATCCTTTTACGGATATTGAAACGCTCGATTGCAGGAACCTGCTGGTGAGAAGTGTTGAACTGAAAGGTGCTATTGTTGAAGTAGCAATAGAGAATACCTGTAAGAACTGCAAGGATAATTTTGTATACATGGGGGTACTCATCACTAAAAGAGGCGCACCCGGAGATACGATTGCGCGAACTCCCTGTTTAACCTGTTATAGTTGTCCCAAAAAGGGTGAAGTAAAGAAATACGAACTTGTTACGAATCGTACAAGCCTTCCCGATATCAAAACGCTGAAGATCGACTTCGAATATCTTTGTACGGATGTTACTTACCTGCCGAAATAATGCTCGGCTATTCTATTACTTAGTCAGTTTATACTTTACAGAGAAATAGATACCATAGCTATTGAGGTCCAGTTTTCCGTACCCTAATCCTTTTAACGGGAATTTGAAGTAGGGTTCTGCCTGCAGGGAGAGGCGCTTATTGAGTGTCCGCTCAAAGCCTGCAGAGAGGTTAACGATGGAGAACAGATAATTGCTGGCAGAATCTCTTGGATAGCCTACTTGCCTGCGTGTACCGCCATAAGTATAGTCGTACGTATAATATTCGCCAGTCATAATGTAGGAGGAGGCTCCTGCACTGGCAAACCAACGTTGCTTTTGGCTGACAGAGAAATCGTACCGTATGTTGAGTGGTATATCAAACATTTCGCAGTAACCTGTCACTCCATGCAAATCAAGGGTCTGCCACCAGTTTGTGTTGGGCTTGGTAAAGTCTTTGCCTTGTGCGGTATAATTCTTCTTTGTATAGAAAATTCCCGTATTGACTGACCAGCGATCGCTAAAGCGATATCCTATCTGCAGACCAACGTTGTAACCTGCCTTATCCATGTCGGTAAACTTCACATTGCTCATATCGGGGCCAGCTACCAGGCCTATTTGCAGCCCTTTCTCTCTTTGGTGTTTATTTTCGATGGGTGCGTTTTGCGGAGCAGGGGTTACTGCCGGGTTTAAGGATGGCGCCTGGATGCCTTCAGGTTTGTTGTTCCAAACTACATCTGCTACTATACTGGGGTGGAGTACAGTTTCAGGTTCCGGGTTGCTGGTTACAAGTTGCAGGTTGCCGGTTATTTCCGACTCCTGTTTGGATTGGTCACCGGTTACCGGGGGCTGATTATTGATTGCAGTTTCGCCTGCGTCTGTAGAATTAGTGACTACCGGTTGTTTTTTATGACGTTTCGTAGGTTGCGTCTTTTCTGAAGATGGCATTTCGCCAATCACCAGAAATTCTTCGCGATCACCATCAGCGGGTGTTTGTGCTGCTTTCTTTTTTAAAGGACTTTCTTTCTTATCGTTTTCTGTTGCTGCAGTTTTATTTGGTTGTGGGATGTTACCAAGTGGTTTGCCGGCAGCAACATCTTCTGGTGTAATGATTGTTCCGGCAGGCAGGGTATTGGCTTCACTTTCCGGGACAGCGCTGGTGGCGCCCGCAGGAGCCGGGGTAGTCCCCACATTTGGGGATGGTTGGTTAGCGGCAGGGGTTGTATCTTGGGTAGCGTTTATATGGGCTACCTGAACAGTGTTCCTGTTGGTCATGGTCCACAGCAAGCCGCCACCCGCCAGTAATACGATCAGGAACAGCCAGAACAGAAAGCGCCTGCGCTCCTTCTCTTCTTTGAGTGGCAGTTCCCTGTTGAGCCGGTTTTCCAGCGTTTCCCAACCCGACGTACTTGCTTCTACATCGTATTGTTCGGCTGCTTCCCTGCTCAAACGGTCAAGGTCGTTATCATTGAGGGGATACATACACGTTGTACTGTGTTTTATTCAACAATAGTTTTCTGAGGTTGTCTCTGGCTTTTGATAAGTTGGATTTTGAAGCGCCCACTGAAATCCCCAGCACATTGGCTATTTCCTCATGACTTAATCCTTCTATCACAAACAGGTTGAACACGGCTCTGTAGCCGGGTGACAACAAGCGGACTGCTTCTATTATTTCTTTATACGATAAAATATCTATGCCGGTTTCACTATGGTCCGGGATTGATTCGGACTCATGGTTTAATACGTGACCGCTCACCGAGGCGTTCATTTTACGGTAATGGTCGATACAGGTATTGATCAGGATACGCTTGAACCATCCTTTGAGGGACAGCAAGGTATCTTCCTGCCGGTTCTCATCAAACTGGTGCACGTTCTTGAACAGTTTGACGAAACCTTCGTTCATGATCTCTTCTGACTCTTCCTGGGCATTGGTGTAACGGTAACAAATCTTCATAGCAAACCCGCGGAGCAGGTAATAGAGCTCCTTTTGACTGTTACGGTCATTTTGACGACAGCCGTTCAACAGGGCAGAAATTTTCGGGTTATCTGCGAGCAAGGGATGGTTGGTTTACAATTGTAAAACTTCTTTAATAAGTTACAATATTTCCGGAACACCCCATAATACGGAATGCATGCTTCATAGGTTGCCGCCTCCGGATTTTTATTTCATGCTGCATCCCGGCTATCTCAAATTGATGTTACCGACGTTTTTAGCGCTTCATACTCAACAGGTTAGCCGGCGGCCGGCCAATGAGTACGATGCTGCCTTTTATATATGCCTGTATCTGAATATAATCCTTTTGGGGCAACAGGCCTATCACTTTAACGCTTTCGAGCTTACCTGTAGTACTCATCCAGTCGGTAACCTGCTGGTTGAGGCGGGCTTCTATAAGGCTTTTATTTTTCTGGATAAGGGCAGCAATGTCGAGCACAGACTTGCCCTGGAGTTCTTTCATGATCTTTTTGCGGAACATGCCTTTGGCAATGTTGACCAGGATGTCTTTGGTATCGAGGGCAAAGGTAATATCGGGCATGGAAAGGTATTGGCGGGCCGTGTCCAGCACAGGGGTGCCGCTGAGGTGCAATACACCCTTGCGGTTGCCGGTAAAAGACACGTCTACTGCTATTTTACCGTCATTGCTCCCTCTTATGTTTACATCTTTGATCACGAAGGTGCGACCTTCTACTTCGAATGGTTTATTGCTAAGGCTGTCGTTTAGCAGCTTATTGAAGAATTTGTATTCATATACTGCATCGAACCAGGTGCTGATCGTTCCGCTGTTATCGGTGCCGGAAATGGGTGGCAGCGGCACTCTTGTTACCAGCCGGTTGCTATCGGACGAGAATTTAGGGCTGCCCTGGAAACCGAGGGCGAAGTATAAGGTATCCCGGTTTACGTTGAAACTACTTACCTGCAGCTTCGTGGGGTTCAGGTTGAGGTATCCATATTTGCTGACGGCCATCACACGACTGCCGCCACCACGCCATTGCTGCAGAAAGGCGTTGTTGTTGACAGCCTGCACAAACTTGTCGAAGGTGGTACAATAGCTTTCTACGGATGCCTTGATGCTGTCCATGATCTCGGAGGTCATATCGTTTTGCAGCAACGTCACCTGACATTTGTCGATAGGTTTTAAGGCTTCGAGCCGGGTGGCCGTCATGATCTGGTGGTTGGGCAACAGGTTGAGCACCGAGCTGATGTTGAGGTCTACCCGGCGCAGTGCTTCATCGCCAAACCCACAGCTGCCGCTTACCCAGGGTGATACTTGTTTATCGAATGCACACACACAACGGCTGCCGGCTATCTGGTAATTGCCACGGAAACCAATGTTCACTTTATTGTTGACGCAGGTGATCACAAAAGGGGAACGCACGAAACGGTATTTGTACCGGAAGTCGCAACCGCTTTGCATGTAATTGGGCCATTTGTCGCTGGTAAACTCTTTGGCCGTCATACTGTCCATCAGGCTCAGCAGTGGTTTCATGTATACCTTAATGGGAATATTGATCTGCGACACCGGCAGGGCGGGCAACAGGCGGGCAGGCGGCTCACTGGCCGTTGTAACCGCTTTTTTAGCGCCTCCACAGGATACCAGGAAAAACAGGGTGATAATGATGCAAGGGATCGGCAGGAATTTCATGGCGTAAATATATGTCTGAACCGGGATTTTTTGGGTTTAAGGGATTAACAGCATGTGAAAAAGGCCGTCCTTTTGAGACGGCCTTTATGAGACTATGTACACTTTTTGGAAAAAAACCGTTTAAGGCTTCGACAAGCTCAGCCTGACATGGGAAGGCTTCGACAAGCTCAGCCTGACATGGGAAGACTTCGACAAGCTCAGCCTGACAATGCTTTATGCCCGTTGTTTGGCAGGCGCTTTACGCTTGCCTTTCAGGGCTTCGTCGATGGCTTTGCTCAGGCCCTCGAAGGTAGGCTTACCTGTATATACTTCTCCGTTGATGAAGAAAGCAGGTACGTCCCTTACGCCCAATGAAAGACCATCCAACAGATCGGCCCGTACTGTCCAACCATAAAATGAATCGATCAGCCGGGGCAGGAAATGCTTGTCTGAAACGCCTGCTTCCCTGCTGTACTCTTTCAGACTTGCAGTACCCAGGTGCTTACGGTTCCTGAATATTATATCGTGCATTTCCCAAAACTTACCGGCCTGGCCCGCTCCTACCGCTGCCTCAGCTGCTTTGTGGGCTCGCTGGTGTATTTGCGTCAGGGGGAAATGCCGGTAGTTGAACCGTACCTCATCGCCATAGGTATGGAGGATCTTTTTAATTACTTCATGCGCTTTCGCGCAGCCTTCACTTTCATAATCGCCAAACTCCACCAGTTTCACCGGGGCGCTGGCAGGTCCCTGCCAGATGTCTTTGGGTGAAATGATCTCGATGACTTTAGGTTTATTGTTTACTGCCATATTTCGGTTTCCTTTTTTACTTTTTTGAGGGTGAGCCGCCCTTTGAGGGCGACCTACCCTCAAAAGCCTTCGACAGGCTCAGGCTGACATCTATACGAAATGCACAGATAATCAACCGATTAACTGTGCGGTAAATAAAAAGCCACTCCGCTCGCGGCAGAATGGCTTTGGTAATATGTTATTAAGACGGTTTTAGTCTCTGATTGGTGGCATGCCGGTTAAGAAGTGATGTGATTGGGCACTTCGTTCCTGAAGACAACCACGCCGTCGAATACGTCTACCAGTACCGGGTGCGTCCTGTCGATATCGCCTGCCAGTATCTTTTTGGATAACTGGTTCACGATCTCTTTCTGGATGAGCCGCTTAAGCGGGCGTGCACCGAATTGGGGATCGAATCCGTTCTCTGCCAGGTAGTCTACCGCATATTCACTGAACTGGAGGTCGATGCCGTTGGCGGCCACTAATTTCCGCAGGTTGTTCAGCTGGATCGTGATAATTCCCCTGATCTCTTTTTTGAGTAATGGCTGGAACATGATCACCTCATCTACCCGGTTCAAAAACTCGGGGCGGATGGTTTGCCGCAGCAGGTTCATCACTTCTACTTTTGCTTTTTCGTTAGCATCTTCCACGTTGCGTTCGCTCACACCTTCAAAGGCTTCCTGTATGAGGTGGCTACCAATGTTGCTGGTCATGATGATGATCGTATTCTTGAAGTTCACCACCCGGCCTTTGTTATCGGTAAGGCGGCCATCATCCAATACCTGCAACAATACGTTCCATACATCGGGGTGCGCTTTCTCGATCTCATCGAGCAATACCACACTATAGGGCTTGCGTCTTACTGCTTCGGAGAGCTGTCCTCCTTCGTCATAACCAACATATCCCGGAGGGGCGCCTACCAGTCGCGACACCGTATGTTTTTCCTGGTACTCACTCATGTCAATACGCGTCATCATACCTTCGTCGTCGAAGAGGTATTCGGCCAGGGCTTTCGCCAGTTCCGTTTTACCTACCCCGGTAGTACCAAGGAAGATGAAGGAACCGATAGGCTTCCTGGGATCCTGTAACCCTGCGCGACTACGGCGGATAGCATCCGCTACGGCGGTAATTGCTTCTTCCTGACCTACCACACGCTCATGGAGGTGTTCTTCCAGATGCAACAGTTTTTCTTTCTCACTCTGCAACATACGCGTTACCGGTATACCGGTGGCCTTCGCTACATTTTCTGCAATATCTTCCGCGTCCACTTCCTCTTTCAACAAGCGCTTTTCATTAACTCCCTGCAACTCGTCTGTAAGCTCTCCAATGATCTTTTCCTGTTCTTTGATCTTGCCGTAGCGTATTTCAGCTACCTTACCGTATTCGCCATTTCGCTCGGCCTGTTCAGCTTCGAGCTTCAATTGCTCGATGGCTGCTTTGGCATTCTGTACTTTATCTACTACTTCTTTTTCTGCTTTCCATTTTGCTTTGAATGTGTCCCGCTCTACGCTCAGGTTGGCAATTTCTGTATTGAGCTCGCGCAGCTTGTATTCATCATTCTCGCGTTTGATGGCTTCACGCTCAATTTCCAACTGGCGTATCTGTCTTTCCAGCTTGTCCAGTTCTTCGGGCATACTGTTCATTTCGAGGCGCAGTTTGGCAGCGCTCTCATCGATCAGGTCAATCGCTTTATCGGGCAGGAAACGATCGGTAATGTACCGGTGTGACAATTCCACTGCCGCAATGATGGCTTCGTCCTTGATGCGTACATGGTGGTGCGTTTCGTAACGATCTTTCAATCCCCGCAGGATAGATATTGCATCTTCCACGCTGGGTTCTTCGATCATTACTTTCTGAAAGCGACGTTCCAGGGCTTTATCTTTCTCGAAAAACTTCTGGTATTCATTGAGGGTAGTAGCGCCAATGGCTCTCAACTCACCTCTTGCCAGAGCAGGCTTCAGGATATTGGCAGCATCCATGGCACCTTCTCCACCACCTGCACCTACGAGGGTATGTATCTCATCGATAAAGAGAACGATCTCTCCTTCACTGGTGCTCACTTCTTTTACTACGCCTTTCAGCCTTTCTTCAAATTCTCCTTTATACTTGGCACCGGCAATGAGCTGCCCCATGTCCAGTGCATAAATGATCTTCGACTTCAGGTTGTCTGGCACATCACCATTCACGATGCGTATAGCCAGCCCTTCTGCAATAGCTGTTTTACCTACACCGGGCTCACCCACCAAAATGGGGTTGTTCTTACTACGACGTGAAAGGATATGCAGGGTACGGCGAATCTCTTCGTCCCTGCCTATTACGGGGTCCAGTTTACCCTGGCGCGCCAGTTCGTTCAGGTTCTTTGCATACTTGTTCAGCGCGTTGAACTGGGTTTCCTGGGTCTGGCTTTTAATGGTATCGCCCTTGCGCAGGTCTTTGGTAGCGGCTACCAGCCCTTTTTCGGTAAGGCCGGCATCTTTCAACAAACGTGCGGTATTATCACTGCCTTGCACGATGGCCAGCAGCAGGTGTTCTACGCTTACGAATTCATCGCCAAACTGCTTGAGGGTAGTACCCGCACGCAGGATGGCATTGTTGGCATCGCGGCTGATAGCCTGTGCCGGCTGTGCATCGCCATTTACTTTGGGCAGCTTATCGATCGCTTCCCGCAACTTGCTTTCCAGTAGGTTTACTGTTACATTATTTTTCTTCAACAGGTATTCCACCGGGGAATCTTCCTGGTCCAGCAGGCTCTTGAGCAGGTGCTCTGTTTCTATATTTACATTCCCATGGTTGAAAGCGATCTGCTGTGCTTGCGCGATCACTTCCTGGGCCTTGATGGTAAAATTGTTTAAGTTCATAGTCTTTTTGTTTGTGTTTTGGCGGGCGGTAGCTGGTGAGGATAGGCCTGAATTCTTCGTTAATAACAACATTGTGCCAACCCTCAAGGTTCAGTTACCGTAACTTCCAATAACTTTATCTCTTATCGCAAATCACAATCCAACCAAAATTTCCGGCATTTATGTCATTAAAAGCTCCCCGAACCTGCCCAAAATTCAGTCTGTTCCTGTTTTTCCTGTTAATGTTGCAGTTTGCCCATGCCCAGGATTTCAGCAGCGTAGACCAGCTGCTGGAAAAGAACAAGAAGTTATTGGGTAACAATGTAGTAGCGTTGGTATGGAAGGATGGCAAGCTCATTTACCAGAAGGCGATCGGAACCGATTTTACCGCCAAAACCCAGGCGCCTGTTGCCAGCTGCAGTAAATGGATAACGGCGGCTACCATCATGGCATTGGTAGACGAGGGAAAGCTGGACCTCGACGATCCGGTTGTAAAGTACATTCCCGTATTGGAAAAATATATGAAGGGTTACATCACCCTTCGTCAATGCCTGTCGCACACCACCGGTATCGACAATGGCAAGGGTGGCCTGGCCAAAGTATTCGAGCGCCGCAAATTCGAAAACCTTGAAGACGAAGCCAATACAATTGCGGCGAAAGAGATCTCCAACAATCCCGGTAAGGAGTTTGCCTATGGCAGTAGCGGCCTCAACCTCGCAGCACGTTGCGCGGAAGTGGTGAGCAAGAAAGATTTTTCGCGGCTGGTGCAGGAGAAGATCACCCGTCCTTTGAAAATGCGGGCCACTACTTTTGTTAACGATAATGGTAATGCTCCCAATCCTTCGGGTGGCGCCCAATCGAGCGCCAATGACTATATGAACTTCCTCATCATGATCCTGAACAAGGGTATGTTTGAAGGCAAACGTGTGTTGAGCGAAGCATCAATCGCAGAAATGCAGAAGAATCATTTCCCCGGGTTACCCGTAAAGTTTACACCCAAGATAGCAGAGGGCTATGAGTATGGATTGGGCGAGTGGATACAAGAGAAGGATGCCAGCGGCAATGCTACTGTCGTGAGCAGCCCCGGTCTGTTTGGTACCTGGCCTTATATCGATAAATGCCGCAATTACGCCGCCATCATCTTTGTGAAAACATTATTGGGCGAACAAAAGAAAGACTTTTACCTGCAGTTTAAAGAGGCTGTTGATGAGCAAGTAGGCCCTTGTAAGTAAGTCCGAAAGACCGGAAGTTGAGAAACGGAAAGTCCGGAAGCCGCACGCGATACACATTGCTTGCGGACTTCCGGACTTTCTAACTTTCGGACCTGAATTTATAAACTCTTCAACAAGGCATTCTTCCACTCGCCATAGATGTCCTTATACTGCTCCTGCAATCCTTTTTCCGGCTCCAGCTTTTTGATCACGTTCATGCCGGCAAAGCAGGATTTGAAATCGGGATAGATGCCTGCGCCTACGCCTGCTGCACGGGCTGCACCGGCAGCGCCATCCGTATTGTACAGCTCTACCGTACAACCGGTGGTATTGGCAAATACGCTTCCGAATATTTCACTGAGGAACATGTTGGCATATCCTGCACGAATGGTCTTTAATTGCATGCCCATCTGTTGCATGATCTCCATGCCGTATTGCAGAGAGAATACAATACCTTCCTGCGCGGCGCGGGCTACATGTCCACGATCGTGGCGATTGAACTGCAATCCCTGCAGGATGGCGCCAATGTCTTTATTCTCCAATACACGCTCGGCTCCATTGCCGAAGGGGAAGAAACGCAATCCATCTGAGCCGGGATGTACTGCAGCTGCCTGTGCATTCATATCTGCATAGGAGGCTGTGCCAAAGAAGTTTTTGCGCAGCCAGCTGTTGAGAATGCCGGTACCATTTACGCAAAGCAATATACCATAGCGGGGTTTCTCTTCTGTGTGACTTACGTGCACAAAGGTGTTTACTCTTGACCTGGGATCGTATTCCACTTTATCGGTAACACCATATACCACACCCGAAGTACCTGCTGTGGCGGCTACTTCGCCGGGTTGTAATACGTTGAGTGAATAGGCATTGTTGGGCTGGTCGCCGGCACGATAGCTTACCGGTATACCTGCTTTGAGGTCCAGCAGTTCAGCAGCTTCCTGCGTTACCCTACCCTGCTCTCCAAAGGTGGGCACGATGGTGGACAACAGGCTTTCGTCTATACCGTAATAATTGAGCAGGTCTTTGGCAATGCTCTTTGTCTTAAAGTTCCACAGGATGCCTTCCGACAAGCCGGAAACGGTGGTAGTAGCATCACCTGTCAGCCGCAGGGCTATATAGTCGCCCGGCAGCATGATCTTATGTATCTTTTTATAGAGATCAGGTTCATTCTCTTTTACCCATTTGAGTTTGGAAGCAGTAAAGTTGCCCGGGGAGTTCAGGAAATTGGAAAGGCTGAAATCTTCTCCGAGGGCTTCAAAGGCTTTGTTGCCATATTCCACTGCCCGGCCATCACACCAGATGATAGAGGGGCGCAGTGGCGTGCCTGCCTTGTCTACACACACGAGGCCGTGCATTTGATAAGAAATACCGATAGCGGCCACTTCATCGCCTTTGAAGGGGGTCTGCTGGCGTAGTTTTTTCAGTGCATTTTGCAGTTCCCGCCACCACATATCAGGGTCCTGCTCGGCAAAGCCTGTTTTAGGGGCAGCAATGGGCATTTCTTCGGAAGGAGAAAAGGCTGTTCCTGCAATCTTACCACTGGAAATTTCTATTAAAGCGGCTTTGATGGAGGAAGAGCCGATATCGATACCAAGTAAATATTTCACAATCGCTTTTTATGTAATCAATTAGGTTTTCTAACCGGGTAGCCAATTTAGGCATTTTATCTTTCATAAATTGCGTCGGTAAGGAAGAATCGGTAATTGAGAAAGAACGAACAAGAATAAGGAGACCGAAAGTCCGGAAGACCGGAAGTCGGGAAGAAAGACCAAGCGATCCTTTTGACTTCCGGTCTTCCGGACTTTACCGACTTTCGGACTCGTATTATGCAAATTGAGCACCATACACACCTTGTCAAATCCTTTGCAGCACAGCTGGGGTTTGAGTACTGCGGCATTGCCCGGGCGCAGCGGCTGGACGATGATGCCCGGCGGCTGGAAAACTGGCTGCACCAGGGTATGCATGGCTCTATGCAATACATGGAGAACCACTTCGAGCTGCGGATAGACCCCACCAGGCTGGTGCCGGGCGCTCAATCGGTGATCACTTTGTTATTGAATTATTACCCGGCTGAACAGCAGGTCCCGGATGCGCCGCAGGTAGCCAAATACGCCTATGGTAAGGATTATCATGAAGTGATCCGGGAAAAGCTCAACAGGCTGCTGGTATTGATGAGAGAACAGATCGGCGAAGTGCATGGAAGGGGCTTTGTAGATTCAGCACCCGTGTTGGAGAGAACCTGGGCGCAACGGAGCGGTCTGGGATGGATCGGCAGGAATGGTAACCTGCTTACGAAGCAGGCAGGTTCTTTTTTCTTTATCGCCACGCTCATCACCGACCTTCCTTTGCTGTATGATGATCCTTTTGCCAAAGACTATTGCGGTACCTGCCGCAAATGCATCGACGCCTGCCCTACCGATGCCATCCTGGAGAATAAGGTGGTGGATGGCAGTAAATGTATTTCTTATTTTACCATCGAACTGAAAGAGAAGCTGATCCCCGGTGAGATGGCCAACAAGTTCGACAACTGGTTCTTTGGCTGCGATACCTGCCAGGATGTATGCCCCTGGAACCGGTTTTCCCAACCTACCCGGGAGACCGAATTTTCGCCGATACCTGAGTTGCTTAACTTCACCACTGCCGAATGGCAATCGCTCACAGAAGATGCTTTTAAAAAGATCTTCCGTCATTCTCCGCTCAAGCGTTCTAAATTCCACGGTATACAACGTAATTTAAACTTCGTACAAAACCCGGATCATGGAAAAGCCATTGGTGAATAAGAAGTATACTTTACAACGAATGCCTGGCAAAGGCGGCTGGACATTCATAGTAATCAAAGAGATCACCCCTGACATGAGAGGGATTAGAGGTATGGTACAAGTAAAAGGGCTTATTGACGACAGGTACGAACTCAAAAATTTCAACCTGATGCCTATGGCCAATGGTAGTATGTTCATGCCTGTAAAAGCAGCCATCCGTAAGTTGCTCGAGAAGGGTGAAGGCGACCAGGTAAAGCTGGTATTGTATGCCGATGCCGATCCACTGGACATTCCTCCTGACCTGTTGGAATGCCTGCGCGATGAACCTGCTGCACACAAAAAATTCTTTACCTTTCCGGAGAGCGAACAAAAGCAGTACATCGACTGGATATACGGTGCTAAAAAAGAAGAAACCCGGATAGAACGGATGGCCGAAGCCATTAACCGTTTAACCCGGGGTCTTACTTTGCGACAGAAAAATAGCGATGAATGAACGATTATTAAAACCGGTAACCCAGTTTCAGGGTTAGGCGGTTAAATGTGTAATTATACGCCTCATAGCTTTCCGGTGGGCATGCCGGACAAAACTGGGGATAGGTAGTCACTTCTTCTACACGCTTCCGGCTAAAGCCCGCACTTAGCAATACTGCATGCTGGTCTTTCACGCTCACTTTATAACCAATACCTACATCATAATACAAATCATTACTGAATGTGCGTTTGCCATTACCTCCAGGTTTGTCCTTCCCGGTAGGCCATGAATAATGAATACCACCATCCGCATACACAAAAGGGGTGGACGGCTTATTCAAAATATCCTTCCGGATATCGAGGAATACCGGTATCCCTCTTTTTTTATAAAAATCCAATCCAACGCCTGCTCCTGCAAACCAGGTTTTATAGCGCATGCCATTGATCGATTGCAACTGGAAAGAAGAACCTGCCTCTCCTGTTAACACACCCACCTGATTGATAGAGCTGAATGCGCAAGAACATCCTTTCTTTGGCACTGTTTCCTTAGTGCTGGTTTGCGCAACAGTCATAATAACCAAACAACAACATAGTAATGTAGTGACAGTAACGTGCCTGATCATATTTTCTTAGTGTTTATCCAGGCTTATTTTACTGATCTGTTTAATGTTGTTCAGGTTGGTATAATCAAACTGATACAGTCCGTCTTTTGCCACTACCAGCGCCCATTTATTGTAAGCTATGATATCATAGGTCTCGAAATCACCAATCTGTCTGATCAGTTTGAGCTCGTTCGCATTCGCAGCGTCATACACTTTAAGGCCATCTTTGCCATCACAAATAAACAGGGTATTTCCGTCTATAGCCAGTCCATGGGGATTGGTCATTGGATAGGTTTTCACCAGGCCTGGGTTGTTCAGATTCCTGACATCGAGCACCTCCAGCTGGTTGGTAAATCCCTGGCACATAGTTCCGGAGCGCAGGGTAACATAAGCATAAGTATCGTTGGCCACCACCGGATCACAGCTACGGACATGTGAGAAACTGCCTTTTTTGGATGGAGTACCCGGGTTGGATACATCATAGATGAACATACCTGAGGAAGAGCCGATGAATAATTGATTTTTGAAAGGGTAGATCGTTTCAATATCCCAGCCTATTTGTGATTTGCCGACTAAAGAAGGCTGCAGCGGCGTTGATATATCGAAAGTATTAAGCGCAGCATTGGTAACCGTGTACAGGTAATTGTCCATGAGAGTAAAACGCGCCATAGACCCACCTTGTCCACCACCCACCTGCTGCGATGCAAAAGATCCGCTTGCGTCGGCCGATGCACTCGCATAAAATCTTTCATACAGGTAATTATAAGTTTCACAGCTCACCGTAGTATCTCTTGTGGTCCAGTCAACGATCACATTGATCGAATCGGGATCCAACGGTGCGTTGGGAGCCGGGCGATAATTAGTAGCATATCTGTAATAGCCGTTTCGATGCGGGAAAACACTGTTGACGAAGTTTTTGGCAATTACCTGCTGCGGATTGCTGATATCGAAACTGACCAGATCCATCCAGGAGTCGGCATACAAGGTATTACCCTTTACCGCCAGGTCCACGTTGCCTGGTATGTTGATGAACGCGATATTCTTTGGAGACGCAGGATTGCTGTTATCAATGATATGAATGCCTTTCTCTTGCTCGTTCAGGAAGATATAATTGCCGTAGATATATAATTTGCCAGGTTTTTCCAGGGTCTTCGCGGCACCGCTTTTCATCTCCTGTCTTACCGCAGTAAGTGTTTTATATACAGGTGTGTACAGTCTATAGGTGCGAGTACAATTGTCTTTTAGACAACTGCTCAGTGACAGGAGTAGTGATACAGGCACTATCCATAACAGTTTGTTTTGGTACTTCCAGGTCATATCGAAGGGTTTTCCTTCTGACACGGGAATAAGGAAGAGCGTTGCCTGTCGTTTATTTTTTCAATAAAACGCTTGCGCGCAATCCTACGGCCCATACATGCTGACCAGTGGAATAGTCTTTCTTCAACATGGGGGTGATATTATAACGCATCACAGGCCCAACCGTGAGCGGGTGCTGTGTGTGTTTAAAGAGCTGGACATTAAAGCCTGTGGCAATGGCCCATTGTGTTTTATTGAACAGATTCTTATCCTGATAGTATACCCCACCCAATCCGTCATAGTGCAAAGCATTTGTGTTTAACAGCTTTGACACAGAGAAGCCGGCATCCCATATGATAGGCAGGCGTTTTCCTCTATTCAATTGGGTATGCAGGGTTATCGGCAATTCAATGAACTGGTACCTGTTTGTATAGTTTTGTGTGCTGTGGCCAGGATTATTAAGGCTGGCAAAGTTGCCTGCATTATAGTATTCATTCACCACCTGTGATGTTGAAGGGGCGCGGTTAACAGTTCTGTTGTTGCTTACTTTGCTGCCTACTACCTGGCGGGTGCTTAGGTAGGTATACTGCAGGCCGGCAGAGAGACTCAACCTGTTGGACAAGGCACGCTTTACAAATCCACCAACCGAAAACGATAGTCCCATGGTAAGATTGGAAGGCTTGCTCACTGGCCTGGGAAACTGTGGTGTATAGGTGACTGAATTGTTGAAGGAAGGTGATGCAAGATCGGGCACCTGGGTATAGTTCTTTTCAAGGAAACCAAACAATCCATCTTTGGTAACGCCTGAATAACCGCCTTCCACCTGAACGCCAAACTGCCAGTTGGAAGGGCCGGCCTTCTTCTGCACTTTCGCTGCCTGTGCTACTTCCGGCACTGCTACCGGTGGTACGGCGGCGATCGTTTGAGCAGCAGAGTCTTTTGCTACGCTGTCGACAGTTGTCACCTGTGCCAGACTGTTGCTATCAACAGTAGCAACGGCTGGTTCTCCAGTGGCTACATCCTGTATGGTTTGCGTTGAATCGCTGGCAGTAATTACGGCTACGCTGCTGTCACGCTGCAACACAGTTGGTTGTTCAGTTTCGGCGGTCTGAGATTTATGGTTCTCCTGTTTATTGGTAGCCAGCTCACTCTTTATCTTATTCTCTTTCGCAGAATTCTTTTTAGCTTGCTCAACAGAAGGCATTATACTTTTGAAATTGTTTTTATTGCTTTCTTTTGTTGTCCTGGCAATAATGTGTGTTGTCTTTTTGCCATCTGCTTTTGTCGGAGCTGTTTTAGCAGTATTATTTGTAATGATAGCGGGTTCTTTGCTACCAGGTTCGATAGTTGGTGTTGCTTTGTCGATAGCCGGTGCTGTAGTAACCGGGTTTCCGGATGTTATCTTATCGCTTGTTGGCGTATTGGGCGCAGTTGCTGTATTAGCAGCAGGCGTGGTCGCAGGAAGCGTATTTTCTTGTGTTTGCTGTGTAGAAGTTGAAGTCGATGGCTGATCATTTTGTGTGGAAGATGGCGTTACAGTGGATGACGGAGTTGCCTGGCTCACCACATGATTGGCGGAACCGGCGGTTTTTGTCATAGCAAAATAGCCCCCTGCACCCAGGAAAAGGAGTGCAACGGGTAGCCACATGATCATTCGGCGGCGGCGCTTATCCCTGCGGATATTCTTTTCCACCTCCGTCCACACAGCATTGGATGGGCGCAGCCTTAACTGCTCCATTTTTAGCTGTACCTGTTTTTCAAATTCATGGTCGGACATACGATTCATTTTTGGTTTCCATATTTTGCTTTTTCAACCAGGTGATGAGCAAAGCACGGGCACGGGCATATTGTGAACGGGAAGTGCCTTCGTTAATTCCAAGCATCTTCCCTATTTCTACATGTGAAAAACCCTCCACTGCGTGGAGGTTAAATATTGTTTGGTATCCGGTTGGCAACTGGCGTATGAGCTCTGCCAGGTCTTTGGCCAGCAGACTTACTTCAGGGTTATCAGCCGACACGGGATGCAGGCTCGTATCAAAATAGGCCAGGTCGGTCTGGTAACGGCTGTTCTTCTTCAGGTAATTGAGCGCTGTGTTTACCATGATACGCCGTATCCATCCTCCCAGTTCGCCTTCGAACTTATATTGATCCAGGTGTTTGAAAACTTTGATAAATCCTTCCTGCAGTACATCTTCCGCATCTGTCATAGACTTGGTATACCGATAGCATATACCCAACATGCCCTCGGCGAAATGCTCGTAGAGCTGTCGTTGGGCCTCCGGTCGTCCCCTCAAACATTCTTTTACCAGCCTGTTATAATCCATTTTGTATCCTACGGGTGACAATTTACAGGGATGATCCGTTGCACCCCGGCAGTTTGATTTGTTCAATGTCACCCATCGACAAGCTCAGGATGACATTGTTTTAGAAAGGATTAAGTGCTTTACCTTTGCCTTCCTATGCCAAATTCATTGAAAGCCAGGGATAAACAGGTTATCTGGCACCCATATACTCCGCAAAAGTACATGCCAGATCCGATTCCCATAGTAAAAGGTGAAGGAACCTACATTATCGACGCTGAAGGCAACAAATACCTGGATGCAATCGCCAGCTGGTGGGTAACCATCCATGGCCATGCTCACCCATATATAGCTGAAAAATTATATGAGCAAGCCAGGACACTGGAACAGGTAATTTTTGCAGGTTTTACGCATGAGCCTGCTGTCCGGCTGGCTGAGCGCCTGATTGGCGTATTACCGGGCGATTTCTCACGTATTTTTTATTCTGATAATGGGTCCACCGCCACGGAGGTCGCCATCAAGATGGCCTTGCAATATTGGTGGAACAATGGCCATTCAAGGCGCAATAAAGTGTTGGCTTTCAACAACTCATATCATGGAGACACATTTGGCGCCATGAGTGTGAGCCAACGGAGCGTGTTTACCTCGGCTTTCCAGGATAAATTATTTGAAGTGGTGTTCATAGATACCCCTTTGGGCAGTCAGAAGGCGGGCGTTGAGCGTCAAGAGTCAGAAGCACAGGTTCAACAATTAGCTGCTATTCCCTGGGATGAGGTGGCCTGTATTATTTATGAGCCGCTGGTACAGGGGGCGGGTGGCATGCTGATGTATGACCCGGCGGGATTGGATGCGCTATTGAAAAAGTGTCATGACCAAGGGGTTATCTGTATTGCCGATGAGGTGATGACCGGCTTTGGCAGAACGGGTAAACTGTTTGCCTCCTCCTATATGGCAGAACAACCGGATATCATTTGTCTTTCCAAAGGGCTGACAGGCGGCACTATGGCGCTGGGCGTTACTGCCTGTACGCACCGCATTTATGAAGCGTTTTTGCAGGAGGATAAACTGAAAACCTTTTTCCACGGCCACTCTTTTACGGCCAATCCACTGGCCTGTGCGGCCTCCCTCGCCAGTCTCGACTTGCTGGAACAACAAAGTTGTCTCGATAGTATCGAGCGCATTGGCCGGCAGCACCGTGCATTTGCAGCTTCGCTGGCTGCAGACTTCCCCACTTCTACCAAGAACATCCGATCATTGGGTACACTGCTTGCTTTTGAGTTTGTACAAGGCAAAGATGAATACCTCAATAACATCGGTAAAGAGATCACACAAAAGGCGCTTGCCCGTGGTGTATATATTCGTCCGTTGGGCAATACCGTGTACCTGATGCCGCCTTATTGTATTACGGAAGAGGAGCTGGATAGAGTATATGAGGTCGTTAGGGAGATACTGAGGGAAATCCAGAAAATTACTTGATCTGGTTCATCTGTTTATTAAGCGAAAACGAAATAACATTTATATCGTTTTCCAACAACTGTACAATAACATCGTTGACATTGCCTACTGTAAAAATCAATGGCGAAACCCTGCTACGCACACTTATTCCTGGTGGAACGTAATTTGGTTGCTTAACCTTTACTAATGCATCTGCCGCCCCTCCGGTACCTAAATTACCAGAGAATCCCGCGCGCTTCGTAGTGGTTAATTTCCGCTTTTCCATATGCCAAATTTAAGCAATTTTCAGCGCATCCTCGCCGGCTTTTTACCAATCTTAATAACCTTGACACTCAATGTTTAGCGCTTTTGCTTGCTTTTTTTCACCTTTTTACCCGTCTTTTTTGGGGCTGCCTTTTGCCTGGTTTTTATCTGTTTTTTTACCCCCTTTTTGGGACCTGATCCGGGTTTCGCTTTTGTGGAGGTACCGGCACTTGCTTCTCCTTCCAAATACGCCAGTAATTTTTTGGCAGACAGGCGGCCATAGCCATACCTCGGGTGCCATACATTTGCCGGCGGATTTTGCAATCCGCTTGCCAATACATATTTCCTGAGCGTATCAATATCGATATCCTTACCTAAATGCAATGCCCGGGCATATAACAAGGCTATACAACCGCAGACAGCGGGAGAAGCCATGCTGGTCCCCGATTCAGGATAAGCGCCATTACCTGTTTCTGAACGAGCGGCGATCACTTTCGCTCCCGGTGCGGCAATTTCCGGCTTCTCCCTTTCATCCCTGGTAGGTCCCGAACTGGAAAAGAAAGCGACCGGAGAGTTGGCCACCGTCGCATCAAAAGCTCCGACAGTCAATGCTTTTTTTGCACAGGATATGGAACCCAGGGTATACCGGGAATCGTGCGCTGTTCCAAAGTTAGATTGCCCCGCATCATCCCGTTCGACCCAGGCATGAAAGGAGGTTGGCTGGTCTCCGATATTTTGCAACCGTACTATCCAGCTACCTCCCTGATTGCCATTCAGCCAAATACCGATGTTATTATCGTCATTGCCTGAATCTTTTGTGCGGTTGCTAACAGCAGCACGCGGAGAGTTGGCCGTATCATTTACTGAGCCGGCTTCTCCGGGCATTACTATGCCCAGCGACTCTTCTCCGGGCGCAATCAATTCTACCGACAATTTTCCTACCCCGGGATACCAAAGATCCAACTCATTCTCAGAAGGATCGTTGGCATGTATCACCCAGGGAAGATCGAATATCGCTCCCGGAGCAAGATGCCCCATCGCATGGATACCATGTTCATAAGAATTTGCTGCTGCAATCACTACACAACGATTGGGTTTACCGGTCAAAAGACTATCAATGGACTGCTCAACCAGGGTGGTGCCATCGTGCGGACCGCCATTTGTGCCCAAACTGATATTGACAACACAGGGCTGATCGCCTGCTTCCTCGAAAATAAAACGAATGGCCTCCACCAGATTAACCGAGTCACCGAAGCTCTGTTCAATCACATTCTCTCCTTGCCAGGCAATATCGTGTGCACTCACATGAACAAAGATCAACTCTGCCTCCGGTGCGATGCCTGGAACACCTGTTCCAGCACCATTACCTGCCGCAATATCCATTACATGTGTTCCATGAGCGCGTTTTCCAGGCCTGTATCCTAATGCAGTGTAAGGATCTGTTTTTTTCAGGGCTTTATTGATTTCTTCAGCAGTATAAACCTTTCCCGGCAATCCATTAGGCAATATGTCAGAAACACGTTGGTCCCATAGTTTGCGCAACCGCGTTTTCCCTTTCACCTGAAAATTCTGATGAGCAAAATCGCATCCCGAATCCACAACTCCTACCAAAACCCCTTTCCCACCCTTGAATGTGGCAGGTGGGGCTGGCTGAGGAGGAAACTCCATCGCCAAGGCAGTACGGCGCAATGCAGGATTCAGTTTTCGCGCAGCCTTCAAGCTCTTTACAAAAGGCAGTACCCGGATGGCTTCGACCCGTGAGATCGGAATACGCCCAGTCACGATCTCACCGGTCCCATCAGGGGCAGGAGCAATATGATATGCTCCACGCACGTCGGAACATTGCACCCATTGATCAAATGTGCTCACCTTTGCCAAAACTGCAATCTCATCGAAAGCTACCGCAACAGTCAATAAGTCGCGGGCTCCGCTACGCCGTAAAATAATAGCCTGTTGCAATTTAGGGTCCATCTGGATCAGGTTCTTATCTCCAAAGCGGTCCAGGGATTTTACCAGTGGCCGATAGTTAATCTTTTGTTGATCGGTTGTTATAGCCATAACTAACTGATTTAAGGTAATATGATATTGAGTTTAAAATTCTTTTCCTGGATATCCCTTGTTGCAACATGCCCCATAGCAATAGCATTGACCGGAATTTCCCCGTTACGAAGCACCCGTTCCCGCTCTGTGGCATCGGCAGCGTTCTCGATCTGCCGGATAGCTTTGATCTGATTCCTGTCACCTGGCACTTTAATCTTTTTTACACGCGGAAAAGAAAAATCCAGCCCACTTATCTCCTCCAGCAGGCTGATATTCACCTGAAATACTTTCTTATACTTGAAATCGCCAAATACTTCCGGCGCCGCGGCGCCGAGCGGTCCCACACCGACCAGTAACCGATCCTTTCGCAATTTAGCTTCATGACTCATGATGAATGCCGTCGAATAAATCCCACTAGGCGCGGCAAACACAATCACTTTGTAGAATAATAGCGGAACCTGAAAACTGTTATCGGCCTTATAGGGCGGATCGTCGCTGCGAAGGACAGGGCCGGAAAAGACCGAGATCTGTTGATGACCCGGGATAGTTGCCGACTCATCGATGATATAAGTTTCCAATGTTTTCCAGATACCGGTATTGAGCCGCTCTGCCTGAGGAACACTGTTTGGAAAATGAAAAGTTTGATAAGATTGCAACTGGGCCACCTCGCCCCAGGCCATCTCATTATTAGCTGCCATGTGGCCGATCTCAAATTCTGTGCTTTCGGTAATCAGGTCGTAAAACCCTTCCTCGCTTAATTGAATGTCCAGGTCAATACGATGGTCTGGTTTGAAACCGGCAGCCCGCCTCACGCCGGACACTTTCAAACCTCCATCAATATTGTAAGCCGATACAAATGGAACTCTTCGCTCGCTATTATAGAGCACAGTCAAGTTTGTATATTTCAAACGTCCTTTATTGTCTCCCTGCACTTGCGGCAGCAATCCTTCATCCGCCGAATCGAGGATCCTGGACAGGCGAAGAGGTGTGCCAGCGGACACAAACAATTCATTAAACCCCTGACAGGCCAATAATGTATTCAAATCAAAAGCAAGTTTTCGTATGTCTGGCATGATAACTGGTTAACTGGATCTAAACAAAAGTGGGGCTTCTGGTAGTTCTGCGAGGTTCAGTTCCAACTGCGTCATACCGCGGTCTGCTTCTGCTCCAATAGTAAAGGCTCCCCAGGCCATTAGCTCCAGATTAGCCTCTCCGTTCAATACATAGATCGACGGATCGGGGAAGGCAAAAGTGGGATGCAGGTGAAATTGGACACTTCCCGTCAATGGATTCATCGGGTTCACCGATCTTACATTGATGTGTACTTTAAACAATGGCTTCCCTGCTTTGAAAGTACCCGACGGCATTACTGTTGCCGTCATACTCCGGTCATTCCGGTAAGGAAGTTTGCCCCATTTGCCTTTTTGCGGGTCATCCGGGTAAGCGATTATCGACTCCACTTCTACATTACTGTTTTGGGTGATCTCCTGCGCCTTTATTTTTTGCGCTTCAGTTACCGTTAGCTGTTCGGTCTTCACTTCACCCGATGGCACGGTATTAATGGCTGCAATGGTATTTTCATTGGAGGCCACTTTTGCCGCCTCATTTAATGCAAGGAATTTGGCAGAGAAAATTGACAGTAAGCTAACCTCACTAAAATTTGGTAAAGCGTAAAAGACGAGCAGCAAAATGATGCCGAGGAATATTAAGTCGTACCCGCTTTTCGACTGTTTTTCCACCGACTCTGCCGTTTTTGCATTTGCTACTGAAGTAATGGTATTTTTTCGCATAAGTATTGTGTCGGTTTTCACGGTGGAGTTTTTTGTTCCCACCGTATCCACCTTCACTATTTGACTTACCGTACTGCTATCCGTTTGCTGAGTATTCAGTGGGACAGGTGGATTGGACGTAAACTGCCAAACAACAGATAGCCCCGATATTACTATCACTATACACAACAATGGGAAGACGACCCCTATAGCTTTTATCAACCAAGCTGAGTGTTTCATTCCATTTTTATTTTTATCAGAGAAGATACCTGTTGGTCCGGTCAACTGAAAATTAGAGAAGCTTCTGGTGGCCCGAAAGCGTTATTTCACGGTAAATACGCCGGGGTTTCACGGGTGTCTTCCTCAAATTTCTGCTGTAATGACCCAGGGATGCCCACAAAAAGGCAAACAAAGAGAAAAGAGGAGAAAGTGCAGAACGAAGTGTAGTGAAATCCATCCCTGATTGGGAGGCAAGTGGTAGTAGAGTGGCAGGTGAATCCTCAGAGAATGCTCAGGGGGTCGCCTAAGTATACTCAGGGCATATACTGGGTATGCACATAAATAAGGGTGTTTAGAGTATTCCCTGAGTATACTTTGGCAATGTTTAGAGTATTTGCCTACAACTCCACTACTATTACACTACCATTCCTCACCCACTAACCTACCAGTTGGTTACAAGACACAAAAAGGGCGGCCCAAAGAGCCGCCTAATTAAGTATTGGAAAAATGAATTACTTAACTATTACCCAGCGATTGAGGTAGTTCCCGGGCGTTTCGATCACGATCTTATAGAATTTGGACGCATTGCCGCCGACTTCTACAGTTGCCTGTTCTTTTGAAACTGGTACAGTAGCTTTCAGCACATATTCATCCCGCCCACCTTCTTTGAATTGATTGGTTGTAGCTACCCAGATCTTTGCATCGCCTTTACGGGAAACGGCTTTCCAGGTAATATTCAGCTTTCCGTCTTCCAGTTTGGCATCTGGAGCAATGGCAGATATAGACCCGGTTAATGGCACGCCGTCTACTTCCCTCAACTGTTCTGCCGGTATTTTAACACCTAAAAAATTGGCAATCGAAGGCATAATGTCTACTACGCCCGGATTGCCGGTTTTAAAATAGTCGTTCAATCCTTTTGCGTTGGTTACGATCCAGGTGCTTCTTTCCCGATCTGATTGGCCTCCATGTCCTTTACCGGTAGCTTTATCACGGCCATGGTCGGTAGTAATATAGATCACCCAGTCTTCTTTGAACTGTTTTTCGCGGTAGGTGATGGCTTCCCAAAGACGGCCCATCTGTTGATCCATCAACGATATGGCCCGGTAGTATTCGGGACTATCGCCAAACATATGTCCCATATCATCAGTGTACTCCAGGTACACCCACGATAAATCCGGCGCGTCTTTTTTGATGTAGTCAACAGCATTGTTTACCACGGCTTCATCGATGCGGTGCATGAAGTCCCTTTTTTTGTCATGCTTATAATTGACCGTATCTAATTCCAGGCCATCGAAATGATAGCTTAACTGCAGGTTACCCGTGGCTGGCAGGCTCTCTCCTACCAGCTTTGTCCTGTTATCGAGCCAGCTGGAGAAAACGGCAGTCTTTTTCTGAGGATATTGTTCTTTAAGAAACCGGAAGATCGTCCAATAGCTATAATTGGGTGCTTTAATGTCATTGTCCCAAACGTTGTGTTTATTGACCCAGGTGCCCGTGAGCAGGCTGTTGTAACCTACAGCAGAGATGGTGGGTGTTTGTGAATAGCCTCCCTTCTCTCCACCTACATGGGCTCTTGTGTAGCCACCCACTTTTGCAATGGCATCTAAAAAAGGCGTAGGCTGGTCTTCAATAACGTCTGCCGCTATTCCATCTACGATCACAAATAGTGCTTTCTTAGCTCTCTGCGCT
>JAGIBF010000062.1:22978-48278 GCA_017744515.1 Niastella sp. | reverse complement strand
AAAACAGCAGCAGTTGGGACCTGATACTCTTCGACTGCAAGATTATTCGAATTTTAATTAAAAACGCCTTTCAAAATCTACGTATTAATAACGCCTGGATGAATGATGTCCAACTCGAATCCTGCAGTTTACACCTGGTGGAATGGGAATCCGGTAATCGCGGCGATATTGTTTTCCGTAATTGCAACATAAATACATTTAGGTTGCACAAAGCCACTTTACCCAGGGAATCTGTATGTTCTATAATTGCCAGCAAGCTTTATTGCATTGCTGTCCTGGACACTATAATTATCGGGCAGCTGTCGTTAAGGAATATACAAGCTTTACTAAGTCCGTTCCCATTCCAGCATCCACCAGATCCATATTTTCCATTGGATACCTCTGAAGCACTCATCAACACTATCATCGCTAAGATTAATAACCAGAAAGCCTTCTGCATAAAATCTTACAATGGTAACGCATTTTATGACAAACACTCTCCTCTTTTTGTAATAGAACACAGTTCCATGGGAAAATCGGAAATAACCGGCGCTGACCTTTCCGGTTTCGGGATTCAGTTCTCTAAAAGCAAGCTGCTCGATATGTATATTAATGGCATAGATTTTACACGAGAGAATGTCACTATTTATGGCGCTGAAAAAGATACATTGGAGTCAAAGGAGCAGCAATATTTCTTTTACAGCCAGCTCAGGAAAATACATGAAGCGCAGGGGGATATGATCGCCACCACCAAGTATCATTCTCTTGCTATGAAGTACCAGGAAAAAATACTGGAACATAGCTTTAAGGCTAATATCAATCAAAAAACCGGCTGGCAACGTGTGCAGGATTGGTTAGAACTGATCACATTCCGGATCAATGCGAAGAGTAACCGGCATGGCGAAAGTTGGCCTCAGGCACTGTTGTTCACGTTTATTGCTTCCTTTGTATTATACATTATTTATTGCGCCAGCTTGTACGAAGAAACAATGACTATGAAACCAGCATTCCTGGCAGGAGAGTATTTCAGCTTCCTCGATCCTACTCATAAATCAGATTTTCTGGCACCTAAGCAAGATTTGAATTTCGCAGCAAAGACGATTGATTTCCTGGGACGCATCGTCATTGCTTACAGTATCTTCCAGTTAATCGCCGCCTTTCGCAGACATGGTCGGAAAGCACAGTAATGCTATCTTCGTGGCCATTTTTTTCCGATGACACGTATTGGACTTATTTCAGACACCCACAGTTTCCTCGATCCGGCCGTGTTCAAACACTTTGAACACTGTGATGAGATCTGGCATGCCGGGGATTTCGGAACGCTGGCCATTGCCGAACAGCTCCGGGCATTCAAGCCGCTGAAGGGGGTGTATGGCAATATCGATGGCAACGAGATCAGGAGTGTATACCCGGAAAAACTACGCTGGACCTGCGAGGAAGTGGAAGTGTGCATGATCCATATAGGCGGCTACCCACCCAAATACAATCCGGCCGTTAAAAAGGAGCTTACGGCCCACCCGCCCCAGCTGTTCATTGCCGGCCACTCCCATATTTTAAAAGTGATTTACGACGACAAACTCAACTGTCTGCACATGAATCCCGGCGCCGCTGGCCGGGAAGGCTGGCATAAAGTGCGCACACTCATCACTTTCGCCATCGACGGCAAGGATATGAAAGATTGTAATGTGATTGAATTGGGCAAAAGATAGTCTGGAAGTCGGAAAGTCAGTAAAGACCGAAAGCAATACATTTCCGGACTTTTTGCTTTCCGACTTGCGGACTTCCCGACTTTCAGTCTCATCAAAGCCAACCTTCTTCCTAAAAAGTCGTATATTAATAGTAGAAGAGAAACACAAGGAATTTTCACCCGCCAAATCTTACAGTCATTGCTGCCATTGTACATACCAATGGGAACTGCTTCATGAGGAAAGGCTGTCTGGTCTTTTATTTCCTCCTGTTGTTTTTAAACGCCAGCGCAGATCACATCACCGGCGGGGAAACCTATTATACCCTCATCAACGTCACCAACGGACAATACCGCTACCGCGTTACCGTAAAGCTATTCATGGACTGCTTCAGCAACCGCCAGTTCAGCAACCCCGGCATCATCGGTGTTTTCAATAAAGGCACCGGGGCGCGGATCACCGATGTGTCTGTTCCATTGGGCAACCAGGAAACACTCAATCTTACCAATGCCGGCCCGTGCATTACTAATCCTCCAGCCGTTTGCTACCGCGTGGGTTATTACGACTTTGAAGTGACGCTGCCTGCTTCGGCCGAAGGATACACCCTTGCCACGCAGGTCAACTATCGTGTCAATGGCATCAGCAACCTGGTAAGTGGTTACAGCAATGTGGGCGCCACCTATTGCGGTGAAATTCCCGGCACCAGCGCTCATCCCGAAGGTCCGAAGAACAGTAGTGCCCACTTTACCGGCAGCGATATGGTGGTGGTATGCGCCAACAATGTTTTCTCTTACAGCTTTGCCGCCAACGACCCCGATACAGAAGATAAGTTGTACTATTCCTTTTGTGATGCTTATGTAGGCGGCTCCGTTGGGGGAGGAGGCAATGCCTCACCACCCAATCCGCCTCCTTACTATTCCGTACCCTATGGTAATGGCTTCAATGGCGGCATGCCGCTGGGCACGCAGGTGCAGATCGATCCCAATACAGGCCTGATCACCGGCATCGCACCGCCGGAAGGCACTTACGTCGTCACCGTATGCGTGCAGGAGATACGCGATAATAAAGTGATCGCCACGCAACGCAAAGACCTGCAGATAAAGATCACCTCATGTAATGTGGCTGCCGCTTCTCTCCCATCGGGCTATATGCTTTGTGACAATACGCAAACTATCAACCTCGTCAACCTGTCTACCAGTCCGCTCATTAACAGCTACAACTGGGAGATTACCAACGCTGCCGGTACGCCGCTCTACTCATCAGCATCGGCCACTACTTCTTTTACATTCGCCGATACAGGTATCTATACTGTTAAGCTGGTGATCAACCGTAATGGCCAGTGTGCCGACTCTTCTACTTCGCTCGCCCGGGTATATCCGGGCTTTGTCCCCGCTTTCGACTTCGCCGGCATTTGCATCAACAAGCCCACCAGGTTCAGGGACTTGTCGACCACGGTTTATGGCCAGGTAAATAAATGGTCATGGGATTTTGGACAACCCGGTGTGCCCACGGCCGTATCTACAGATCAACATCCTACTTATACTTATCCAGGTTTAGGTCCCAAGCCTGTAAGGCTCATCGTTTCCAACACCAAGGGTTGTATAGACACGTTGATCAAACCGGTGCAGATCGTAGACAAACCGCCCATCAGTCTTGCCTTCCGGGATACGCTGATCTGCATTCCCGACAACTTACAGCTGAAGGCTAATGGCAGCGGACTATTCAGCTGGTCACCCAGCGTCAACATGACCAATCCCAATACACCTACGCCCACTGTAGCGCCCATATCAACCACCCGCTACTACGTAACGCTGGATGATAATGGTTGTATTAATCAGGATTCAGTATTGGTGCGGGTGGTAGATCATGTGACTTTGCAGGTGATGGATGACACTACTATTTGTCAGGGAGATCCGATACAGCTACACCTTGCATCGGATGGATTACGCTATGTGTGGACACCAGCCAACCAAATGCAAAACCCCCAAATTCCTTTACCGGTTGCCACTACTTCTTTCAACACATTGTATACTGTAACAGCCTATATAGGCAGCTGTTCGTCTGTAGGTGATGTACAGGTTACCACCGTACCCTACCCCATTGCCAATGCCGGACCCAACATTATGATCTGCCATGATGCCACGGTGCAACTGAACGGTAGTACCGATGGTAAAACAGTGGTATGGACACCAGCCGCCACCCTCAGCAATGCTACCATCTTAAATCCTGTAGCTCATCCGCGCAGCACTACCGAATACATTCTGGCTGCTTATGATACCAAAGGGTGTCCCAAAGCTGGATTGGATTCCATATTGGTAACTGTATTGCCTGATATCGTTGCCTCTGCCGGACGGGATACAACAGCAGTCGTTGGTCAACCCATTCAGCTTAAAGCTACCGGGGGAGTGAGATACGCATGGTTGCCGGGTGAAGCACTATCGGCTACGGACATTCCCAATCCCATCTTTACTTACAATTCACCTTCTGATGGATTACGTTATAAAGTGCTGGTGTATAATGAAGCGGATTGTGTAGACTCTGCTTTCCTGCGGCTAAAAGTATTCAAAACGCGCCCTTCTATATTTGTGCCTTCTGCTTTCTCTCCCAATGGCGACAGGAACAACGACGTGTTCCGTTTCATTGCAGCCGGTATGAAAAACGTCGAGTTTTTCAATGTGTACAATCGCTGGGGGCAACTGGTATACAGCACCACCTCTACGGCAAATGGCTGGGATGGCAATGTAGGCGGTAAAGCACAAGCTGCCGGCATCTACGTATGGATGGTAAAAGCCGTGGATTATACAGGCGCTTCCTACACACAGAGAGGTACAGTAACGCTTGTCCGGTAATGCATCATACCCTAATTTTATTGCTCAAACCTTTACATCTATGATCACCCGAATATGGCATGGCCGCACAAAAACTACCGATGCCGTAGTTTATCGCCAATATGTGATAGACACCGGTATACCGGAATATTTAGCAACACCTGGCAACCGGGGTGCTCAGATCTGGCAAAAGACAGCAGGTGATGTTACCCATATCTGGACCGTTTCCTGGTGGGATGATCTCGAAAGCATCAAAGGCTTTGCCGGTGAGGATATCAGCAAAGCCCATTATTACGACGAAGACGAAAAGTACTTACTGGAATTCGAGCCATATGTTCAGCATTACGAAGCGTATGATTTTCCACCACTACAGTAACCCTTTATTGATACGGGACAGGAATACTTCGCGGTATTTTTCACTCACAGGGATGCGTTCAGTGCCTATGAACACATGATTGTCCTCGATGCGGCGGATATGATGCCGGTTGATGATGTAGGATAAATGTACCCGGGAGAAATTGGCCGGCAGTGTTTCTTCGAGGTCTTTCATACGCTTATACACTACATGCCGCCCTTCTTTGGTATGGAATACCACATAATCTTTAAGCCCCTCGATCAGCAGTACATCTTCATAATCCAGTTGCACGATCGCTTTGCCCGTTTTCAGGAATAGCTTTTGCGCCGAAGGTGGCGCCACAGGATGTCCGCCCGGTGTAGTACTAAGCTTAGATACTTTATTCATCGCCATCAGGAACCGCTCGAAGGTAATCGGCTTCAGCAGGTAGTCGATCGCATTCTTCTCATAGCTGTCTACCGCAAATTCAGAATAGGCTGTTGTAAAAATAAAAGGCTGATCGGGTGGCAGCAAGGTAGCAAGCTGCATGCCCGACAGATGGGGCATATTGATATCGAGGAAAATAAGGTCGGGTTTGGACTGCTTCAGGAAAGTCAAGGCTTCCAGCGCATTGTAGCATTTGTGCTGCAACTGCAGGTAAGGCACCTGGCTGATGTATTCTTCCAGCAGGTTCACCGCGTACGGCTCATCATCTATTACCAGGCAGTTGATCATAGTGCTACAGGAAATTTGAGGGTGGCGGTAAAGCAATGCGCTGTTTTTTCCGTGTTCAAAGTAAAATCATTTCCATATAACAAGGTCAGCCGTTTGCGGAGATTGGTGAGGCCTACGCCACCTTTCGACCTGCATTCATGGTCATAGTGGCTGTTTTTAGTAGTAAAGTGCAGATAACCATCCTGTTGTTCCAACGTGATCACCACATCATTCTGCTCCACCGATTTATCTACGCCATGCTTAAAGATGTTTTCAACGAGCGGGATGAGCAGCATGGGCGGAATAATGAGTGCATCATTGGTACTGTTCCGATCGAAGATAACAGCAGCTTTGTGCAGCATGCGTATCTGTTCCAGCTCGATATAGTTTTCAAGGAAATCTATTTCCGTGAGCAGGGGCACTCTTTCTTTGGGCGCTTCATCTACAAAGTAGCGCATAATGTCTGAAAGGCGGGCTACCACTTCGGCAGTCCTTTCATTCTTTGTATATGCGAGGTAATAGATATTGTTGAGCGTGTTGAACAGGAAATGGGGTTGCACCTGTGCTTTCAGCAGATTCAGCTCGGAAGCCAGTTGCTGGTTGCGCATTTCCTCCTGCTTGCGAAGCAGGTATACATAATCAATAGTGATGCGCAACAGCGCACCAAACACGAAGGCAAGAAAATTGGTAATGAATACAAAAGAAAAATGGGGTAAGGTCCAGTTGTAAAAAGTAAGATGTAATGGCAGCAACACCTGGTTCTCAGCATACATACGCACCGCAACGAGTATAGCCACAAACAGGGCGGAAAAGATAAAATACAATGGACGTCTATTGGCCTGGTAATACCTTGGGATCAGCCAGGCTGCATTGCCATATACAGCTATCAGATAAGTCACGATAGCAATCGTCACCGACCAGAAGCCATAGATGGGGTTCTCCCACTTCTGCACGGCATAAAGCAGCAGGAAAATATAAAACAATACCCACACGGCTGCCTGGATACGCAGCAGTTTCTTACGCAACATCTCTTCAATGGTTGGCATATACACGAATTACGATAACACGAATTACACTAATTAACACGAATTGCATGAATTACGTACGTTGGCGCACACCGAATTACAGCAAATTACCGGATTGGTGGCACCTGGCTTCGACGATCCTCCCTTTATTTTCGACGGTTTGCCGGCATGCCAAAAGGTCGAAAAAAGCAGGGCTGGCAGCGAAGTGTTTTCTCAGGAGCCGATCACGAAACTAATATTGTTCTTTCAAAACTGTTAATATGAAAAATGCAATTGCCCGCCGCGAATGGATCAGGCAAAGCACGATGGCCCTGGCTGCCACCGGCTTGATGCCTTCGCTGTTTGCCGGAGAAACGATCAGGCACCCGGCGCCGGCCACCACCATCCGGTTACATGCCAATGAAAATCCTTATGGACCATCACCGCGCGCCCGCGAAGCGATGGCGGCGGCGGTCTCCGCCTCGAACCGCTACCCCTGGGAGCTTACCACTACGCTGCGCGAAAAGATCGGACAGCAATATGGCCTTGCCCGGGAGCACGTAATGATGGGGGCAGGCTCTTCAGAAATACTTGGACTAGTGGCTTCTTTCGCTGCTTTACAAAAAGGCAATATAGTATGCGCCACGCCTACTTTCAGCCTTTGGTTGCCAGCCGCCCGTAAACAAGGGATGCAGGTCATTGAAGTGCCGGTAACTGTCGGCAAGGAGCATGACCTGCCGGCTATCCTAAGCAGCATTACGCCCGATACGAGGCTGGTGTACATTTGCAATCCCAATAACCCTACCGGCACGCTTATAGCCAGCAACGTGTTGCAAAACTTTATTACGGCCGCTTCTCAAAAAGCGCTCGTATTGCTGGACGAAGCCTATCTTGAATATACCAGCGAACCTTCGATGGCAGCCTTGCTCAGCAGCAACAAGAGGCTGGTGATTGCCAAAACCTTCTCCAAGATACATGGCATGGCAGGCGCCCGGGTAGGGTATGCACTTGCCCACCCTGACCTGATCAAACAACTCACCGAACTGCAACCCTGGACCGATGCCGGCCCCAGCGCCGTATCCGTAGCCGGCGCACTGGCTTCGCTCGAAGACCTTGCCTTCCTGGATGCTTCTAAAAAGGACAATGCAGCAGTACGCGATTACACCTTCAACGCATTGAAAGCTGCAGGGTTACCCGTTATCCCGTCTCATACCAATTTCCTGTACTACTCTTTACAAAAAGACAAAGGCGGCTTCCTGAAAACACTGGCCGATAATAATATCCGCGTTGGCAGAGTCGTAGAAGAAAACGGCAAGTGGGCAAGGGTCAGCATCGGCACCCGTAATGAGATGGAACTATACGTAAGCGTACTTAACAAAACTTTTACCATATAAAACAACCTGTATGAAACAAATTGTAACCGTACTACAGCTGATAGCAGCCAGTTTTACTGCCCTTCCATTAACGACACAGGCGCAGGCCGCCAACGAAGAAGCCGCCGTAAAAGCATGCCTCGAAAATTATATGAGTGGAGATGGCAATCGCATGGAAAAAGCCTTTCACACATCTGCTTTCATGAAATACATAGATTATCAATCAGGAGAATTTAAAGACGTACCCATTGCGGAGTTCATAGCCCGGGCAAAGAGCAATACTACAAAGACTGAACGGAAGATAGAGATCGTCTCGATGAATATAGAAGGCAGCGCAGCACAGGCCAAGATCAGGATAGAAACCGCCCAGGTGATCATGAATGACTATATGAACCTGCTAAAGGTAAATGGCGAATGGAAGATCGTAAGCAAGATATTTTCGCGACAGAATAAGTAAGCCATGAGAGAGCTGTTAGGAATTAGCTTTTAGGCGTTAGCTGTAAGCAGCCGTCTGACTAATAAAAGCCATTAGGTGCCGGTAGCATTTGCCAACTGTCAATACCTAATGGCTAACAGCTTTATCAGAGTAGCTTCTTATTCACCAATTGCAGGAAAGCCTCCTTGTAGGAGGCACTAACGGGTAGTTTGTTTTTGCCTATTACCACCTGGTTATCGGCAATGTGCTGAATATGGTCGATGTTTACGATGTAGGAATTGTGGATACGCACAAAATTGGCAGGCAGCTGTTCCTCCAATTCTTTCATGCGTTTGTAAATCATCATCTTACTATCGGCAGTTACAATATTCACGTACTCCTTCAGCGCTTCGAGGTACAGTACCTTATCGTATTCCACTTTAATGAGTTGCTTGCCCGATTTCACGAAAATATAGTCTGCACTGACAGGTACTTCCTTTACCACTGTTTCCTGCCGGGGTTGGGCAAAGAGCGACTGGGCCTTATTCACCGCCTGCATGAACCGTTTAAAGGTTACGGGCTTTAGCAGGTAATCCACTGCATTGTATTCATAGCCTTCAAGTGCATAATTAGCATAAGCAGTACTGAAGATGATGTGCTGGTCTCTGGGTAGCATGGCGGCCAGGTCCATACCTGAAAGCTGGGGCATGTTGATGTCCATAAAAATGAGCTGCACCGTATCAGTCTTCAGGAACTCCAGTACTTCAAACGCATCATAGCACTTTGCTTTCAATTGTAAAAAAGGCACTTTGCGGATATGATCTTCCAGCAGTTGTACCGCATTGGGCTCGTCATCTACAATAAGACAGGTGATCACACTCACAAGGGAATAGTTAAATGTGCTAAAAATAAAACGTCCTTAGAAGTCTGCAGTATATAGCGGTTGCCATACAATAGTTCAAGCCGCGACCGCAAATTGGCCAGGCCATTACCTCCATGCTGCGCGGGCTCCAGTTCCTCAAACACCCTGTTGCGCACATCCATACTCAGCTTGCCTTCACTCACGGTTATATTCAATACCAGCAGGTTCTCCTCACTACGTTTGTTGATGCCATGCTTGAACACGTTTTCCACCAGGGGTATCAGCAGCATGGGCGGAATATTCACATCAGCTATCTCCCCTTTCACCGTGAAATCCATTTGCATCGGGTGGCGCATGCGCAGCTTCTCCAGGTGAATATAGTCGCGGATAAAATCGATCTCCCGCGTCAGCAGTATCTTCTCTTTGGGGCCTTCATCTACAAAATAACGCATTATATTGGATAGCCGCTCCAGCAAAAGGGCTGTGGCAGGCGATTCCCGCTGTGCTACAAAGTAAATGTTATTGAGGGTGTTGAACAGGAAGTGAGGCTGTACCTGGGCTTTCAGTAAATTAAGCTCCGCTTCTGCCGTACGTTTTTGCAACTGCTCCTGCTGCTTGCGAACCGTAAAGTAATCGAAAGCCAATCGCAGTGGCAAGCTGAACAGGTATATCAGCACGCTCAGGAAAAACATCACCAGGTAGAGCCTCAGCATCCTGTTGCCTTCTTTGTTGGTACCTTTCGCCATTTCCTTTTCCATTGCCTCTCTCATTTCTTTGGAAGCCAACAAACGGTTCAGCCACACTTCAGCCTGCACGATCAGCCAGGTAGCCACCACCAACAGCAGGATCACCATCAGCACATACAGCCATTTTCTCCTGCGGCGATAAAAAGCGGGGATCAGCCAGCAGGCATTGGTATACATGATGCCTCCATAAAAAATAGAGTTACAAATCGCGAATGCTGTAGCCTGCTTCAGGTTTTGACTATCATGAGAGAATAACAAAAACATGAGCAGTGTAATAAATATCCAGACGATCACCTGGATCCTTACAAGCGAAATATCTTTTTTGAGCGGCATCATATACTGTCAAATTTAGCAGCCGGGAATATCAATACCTGGCAGGTTTCAACAAATGCCTCTTTTTTTTCAATGGTTTGAGCCATTTAATCAATAATGGCAGGCATTGAAAATACAAGCTGCTCAGTTGAATACGTTTGCTGGCCTGTTTTCTCCACTCCAAATTTGTACTCTAAAAATAACCAATATGGACAGGTTTATCTTATTAGCCATGATTTTGTTGCTCACCCATATTACCCGGGGGCAACAAGTAGTAAAAGCAGGCGACCCCGCCATCCGCTACGAACTCATTAAACCCGGCGTTAACTTATACAAGATCATCATCACTGATTCCGCCGGAAAGGTAATGAATGAATTTACCAGCCGCCACACGGTATCCCTAAACAGCGCCAAAGGATGGGTGATATTGACGCAGCAGCTCAACTTGCCCGATGGGCGCACCCTGCTCGATTCTACCATTGCCAGCACCACTACACTGGCCCCGGTACGTATGCGTATGGTGACCACCCCCCACTTCATGAGCATGAACCTCGACTTCCGTAGCCGGGAAGTGCATGTGGTGGCCGACAAATCGGGCCAAAAGACCGATACGCTGCATAAAATGGAAGAAGGCTACTTTGATTCCAACCTGCTGGAATACCTGTTTGGCCTGCTGCCCTATAAGAAAGGATTTAAGGCCACGCTCAACGCCTACACCTTCGAGCGGAATGGTATGGACCCCTGGCAGGTAGAATATGTAGGAGATGATATGCTGACTACCAATGCCGGAACCATCAATTGCTACATAGCCAGGGTAGGCAACGCCGGTAATGCACCCGACGCTATGACCTGGATAGAGAAATCAACGGGTAAAGTATGGAAGCGGATCGTCCCGATGGGTAAGATGTATTACATCATCACGAAAGTATAGTGAAAGACAAGCTCCCGCTATGGCGGGACAAGTTATGAGCTGCGAGCTACGAGCGCCTAAAGCATAGCCATTAAAAGCAGAAAGCGAAGGAGTGATCCTTCGCTTTCTTAATATTATATATGCCCGCGGCTAACAGCTCGTAGCTCGCAGCTTATTAATGCATACCGGGGAACAGTGGTCTTGCTACTGCTTCACGGAAAGGCCAGGGCACAGAAGCAAGGATAACGATCAGGGCCAGCAGGAAGAACCAGAAGGCTTTCTTGTGCGCCGTGTAGTCAACAGCTCTTTTAACTTTGCCACGACCAATGGTGATAAGCACAATCGCAATGAGCATACCAGTGAGGTGCTCGATAGCAAAGAAACGGTAAGCGGAGTCTTTCATCACTACGCCCATGCCATTTGCAGTGATCAGCTTTAAACCCCAGGGACCTGCAAACCACTGGTACAAACCCACCAGTAAAGTGATGTGCGCCGCGATCATCAGGAACAGGTCTACTTTTTTATCACCGGCACTTACCTGTCTTTTGTTGTTCATACCGGCAAGGTGACGGAACAATGCCACCAGCAATAAAATAAGGATTACCCAGCGAAGCAGATTGTGTAGATGCAGCAGACCTGTATACATATTAGTTCAGTATTGGAGTGTAAAAAATCAAAGACCGGCCAAAGCTACAACGCAATTTTGAATTTCGGGTTTCGAGTTTGAGGTTTCGGGTTCTTTCGGTGCGATTGTACAAACTTGATCAATGTTGATAAAAGCGCCATTTGCCCGGACAGCAAATCATAAATGTGCTGCGATATCAAAGCGCGGCAGCCACCCGAAACGCCAAACACGAAACCAGGTTCTACTCCGCCCAGTCTGCTAAAAATATATTGGTGTCACGCGTACCGCCATTGTTGCGGTTGCTGCAGAATACGATCTTTTTACCATTGGGGCTGAACATGGGGAAGGCATCGAATCCCTTATCCCGGCTGATCTTTTGCAGGTTGCTGCCATCTTCGTTGATGGTGTACAGGTTGAAAGGAAAGCCTCTTTTGTATTCGTGGTTGGAGGCAAAGATAATACGCTTGCTATCGGGCATAAAAGCAGGCGCCCAGTTGGCCTGTCCGTACGAGGTGATCTGGCGGGCATTGCTGCCATCGGCATTGGCCACCCACACTTCCATGCTGGTAGGCGCTACGAGGTTTTCGGCCAGCAGGTCTTTATATTCTTTAATAGCTTCTTCTGTCTTCGGACGGGAAGCGCGCCAGATGATCTTTTTGCCATCCGGACTGAACCAGGCGCCGCCATCATAGCCAAGGGTATTGGTAATGCGCTTTTCTTTACCGCTTTTCAGGTCCATAATATACAGGTCGATATCACCATCTTTTACACTCGTATAGATCATTTTGGTGCCATCGGGCGAAAGGGTGGCTTCTGCGTCATACCCATTCGATTTGGTAAGCTGCTTTACGATCTTGCCATTTAGGTCGGCCATGAAAATATCGAAGTTGGAGTAGAGTGGCCATATATATTTATTGCCATATTTGGAGCGATCCGGTACGGGCGGGCAATCAGCGCTGCCCAGGTGGGTAGAAGCATAGATCACATGTTTGCCATCTTTGGTAAAGAAACCACAGGTAGTGCGTCCTTTACCGGTACTCACCAGCTTGTACTCAAACTTTTCGCCATTGGCAGGCACTTTGCCCACATACATTTGATCGCAGGGGATACCATCTTTGGCGCTGGTACGTTGGAAAATGAGGTACTTGCCATCGTAGCTGAAATAGGCTTCAGCATTATCACCACCAAAAGTTAGTTGCTGAATATTCTTAAAATGTGTTTCTTCGGGGTATAACAAAGTATCTCCGGCAGGAACAGTGGTTGCAGGAACCGGTGAAAGCGGTTTAAAAGCAGTAACGGCCACCAATGCCAGTGCGCCTGTCAGGAAAAGGAGTTGTTTCATTGTATTCATTTTTTAATCAAACTCTGCTGTAATAGCCGCGCTATACAGCGGGGCAAAGGTATTTTGGAGGCGGTCCTTATTTGTCAGAATATTGTCATAAGCGACATCCCCAAAATCGGTTAGTTTTGTTCTATGATTATGATAAAGCGTTGGAAGACCATTGGCTATTGCTTACTGGGCCTCCTGGTAGCGGCCTGTGGCCAAAATGACTCAGGTAAGACGGAACCTATATTATCGAAACCACCCTATGCGGGGCTTACAGACAGCATCAAAGCTGCTCCGCAAAATGCCGAACTGTACCTGGCAAGGGGCATCCGCCTTTCCCAAAACAACCAGCACGAACTGGCTACAGGCGATTATAAAAAAGCCTGGGAACTGGCGCCCAATGAAGGTACTGCCCTGCAATATATTTCCAACCTGATGTTGGTTGACGAACCTGCTATGGCGGTTGAATTGTTAAAATCCTGTATTGAAAAGTACCCGGCCAACCCGGCCTTCCGCCGCCGGCTGAGTGAAGTATATGCACAGGTGGGTGAAAACGAGCAAGCGCTGGAACAGTACAACCAGCTGCTGGCCAAAGACTCCCTTGATTTTGAGACCTGGTATGAGAAGGGGAGTCTGCTGGTGCAATTGAAAGATACAGCAGCAGCGATAGCCGCAATGGAGCGTTCTTACACGCTGCAGCCTGTCAACTACACCGGTCTGTCACTGGCCAACCTGTATGCTGCTACCAAAAACCCGAAGGCACTGGTGCTCTGTGATGCACTGATAGCCCGTGACACCACGTACATCAATGAAGCAACTTTCCTGAAAGGGGCTTATTATTCCGATACCAAACAATATGCAGCTGCCGTGGAGCAGTTTGATGAATGCATCAAGCGCAACTGGAAGTTTACGGATGCCTATATAGAGAAGGGAATTGTGTTGTATGAGCAGAAGCAGTATGATCGTGCACTCGAAGTATTTGGCATGGCCGCCACCGTATCCAATACCAGCCCTGATGCTTACTATTGGATGGCACGTTGCTATGAAGCCACCAAACGGAATGACCAGGCGCTGCAGAATTATCAGCGTGCGCTTTCGCTGGATAAAGAATTTACGGAGGCGAAGGAAGGGATCAGAAGGTTGAAAGGTTAGTAATAGGTTGACAGGTTGAAAAGTTAACAAGGAAAAATCCCGTGTAAATGACCAACCTGTTACGTTAACGTATCTCCTTATCAACTTTTCAACTTATAAACTTATCAACTTAACTAAATGCCATTAATAGCACCATCACTATTGGCCGCCAACTTCCTGAAACTGAAGGAGGAGTGCGATATGCTGAATGAAAGTGAAGCCGATTATTTTCACCTCGATGTCATGGACGGTGTTTTTGTTCCCAATATCAGTTTTGGATTGCCGGTAATAGAACAGATCCGTACCACTACTAAAAAGATCTGCGATGTGCACCTGATGATCGTACAACCCGAGCGTTATGCAGAAGCATTCAAAAAAGCAGGCGCCGATATCCTCACCGTACACATAGAAGCCTGCACGCACCTGCACAGAAATCTTCAGCAGATCAAATCGCTGGGTATGCAGGCGGGTGTTTCGCTCAACCCGCATACACCGGTAGACAGCCTGAAAGACGTATTGCAGGATATCGACATGGTATTGATCATGAGCGTGAACCCCGGCTTCGGGGGTCAATCATTCATTCTTCAGACGCTGCAAAGGATCAGACAGCTGCGCAAAATGATCGATGAGCAAGGGTTAAATACCAGGATCGAGATCGATGGCGGTGTAACACTGGAAAATGCTGCCAGCATTGTAAGAGCAGGCGCCGATGTACTGGTAGCAGGCAGCACTGTGTTTAAATCAGCTGACCCCAAGGCTACTATCCGCCAGCTCAAACATATTGCGTGATAGCATAGCCGTGCAGTCGCCTGATTCATGTAATAGTATTCGTGTAATTCGCTTAATTCGTGTAATTCGTGAATCCTAAAGACCTATTTTCCCAGCAGGCAGCGATCTATGCAAAGTATCGCCCGGTTTACCCGGTTGCTTTGTATGATCATCTGTCGGCATTGGTCACTCATCATTCCACAGCCTGGGATTGTGCCACAGGCAATGGACAGGCTGCCGTTGAACTGGCGCGTTATTTCGATAAAGTATTTGCTACCGACATCAGCGAAAAGCAACTGCAACAAGCAACTCCACACGAAAAGATCACTTACTACATCGCTCCTGCACACGCTTCGGGCCTTCCTGATAAAAGTATTGACCTCATTACCGTAGCGCAGGCTTATCATTGGTTCGATTTTGAGGCTTTCCACCAGGAAGTAGTAAGGGTAGCAAAGCAAGGGGCTGTTGTAGCCGTTTGGGGTTATAGTCTTATTCAAAGCACCGATCCTGCGCTCAATACACTTATTTACGATTTCTATAAGCAAAAAACGGGACCGTATTGGGACGCGGAAAGAAAGTATGTAGATGATCATTATGCCACGGTAGCGTTTCCTTACCGGGAGCTCCCCGCTCCTGTTTTTCGTATCGAAGTTCAGTGGACGAAAGAAGACCTTATCGGTTACTTCAACACCTGGTCCAGCATTCAGCATTTCATAAAAGCCAATGGCTATAATCCCATAGATGCTTTAGCGACAACTATCCAATCTGCATGGCCGGAATCTGAAGCACGACCTTTTTATTTCCCGCTATTCCTGCGGGCAGGCATTGTGTGATCACCATTCAGTCCAACCAATAAATAGCAACGCAAGAAGGAGCGCTACACCTATCGTATTCCTTTTTTCTTTGTCCGTTACACCGAAAAAAGCGGATATGTCTTTCCGCCATAGAAAAAAGGCTAATCCTCCGTGCAGAAATATTGTAAGCAGGAAAGTGGTCGGGTCTCCACGATGAATATGCAGGTACCTGAAGAATGCGACAGACGACCACAACCCAATGATAAACGTAATAACATTATCAGCAAACAACAATATCCATCCCCAACGCTTTCGCTTTATCAGCAGGTAAAAGACAACCGGTATATACAACAGATACAATCCTTGAAGACCATGGGTATAGTCAAATCCGCAATTCCGGCAGGCGGAAATACGAATAAAGCTGCTTACAGTTAAATAAAGCGTCCATAAGTAATTCAATGCTACTACCACCAGGAAAATATTCAGCCACTTTACTGCTTTTATGTCCGGTCCAGGATGAGTAATGGGCTCCAGAAAATCGGCCGCTTTCTCTCTGTAGGCATTGATCTTTTCTGCTTTACTTTTTGCTTTTTCTTCTATTTCCTGGAAGTAGGTCTCTGCTTCATCAATATCGGTCTGTGGCACCTCTCTTTCAGCCAACAACTGTGCGGCAGCCTCTACTGCCGCCGGCTGATAACCAGCAGGGTTTCTGACGATCTTTAATAGCTCAACGTTTGACAGGAGTTTATACTGGTCGTAAAAGTTAAAGTCCATGGGCATTAATATACACATCGTTGGCCAAATATCCCAACGCTCCCTTTTTCCGGTTAGCAGCAATGTTTTGCCTGTTTGTCGTATTTAGCAATCCACGGCCTTCATTCACAGGTAGTTTTGGGTCAGCATTCAGCCTTTGGGATTGGGTGCTTATCTAATACAGCAGGATATGAAAAAGGTCATTATTTTTTTAATACTTCTGACAGGCTTTGCTCCTTCGCTGGTTCATGCGCAGGATACTTTGTTGCAAAATCTTCCGCCCGCCTGGACGCTGGAGAACAGTATTGCTTATGCAAAGCAGCATAACATAACTGTCAATACGCAAAAGCTCAGCAGCCGATCGGCCAATGAAGACCTGCTGCAATCGAAAGCAGCCAGGTTGCCCAGCCTTGCCGGTCAGGTGAACCAGTCGATGGTAAACAGTACCAATACCGACCCTGTAGTGGGTGGTTTCCAAACGCAGGCCAACTTCAGCAGCAACTACTCGCTCAGCTCTTCTATTGTGTTGTACAATGGCGGGTATCTGAAAAATGATATCAAGGCTAAAGAGCTTTCACTGAAAGCGGCCAACCTCACTGTGCAGGAAACAGAGAATGATATTACGCTAAGTATCACTCAGGCATTCCTGAACATATTGCTGGCCAAAGAGAATATTGTGAATATGGAAGAGCTGCTGGCTACTTCCCGTGCTCAATTGAAACAGGCGCAACAGCAGTTCGATGCCGGCAGTCTTTCGCGGAAGGATTTCCTGCAATTTGAATCGCAGGTAGCGTCTGACGAATACAACCTGGTGAATGCCAACAATACTTACCGGCAAAACAATCTTGCCTTAAAGCAACTCTTGTTATTGCCTTCTACTTATGATTTTGAAGTGACAGTACCATCGTCTCTTACTGTTGATGCTTCCGCACAGGACTTACTGCAAACGCAGGCCGCAGCACAACAAAAAAGGCCGGAAGTAGCCAATGGTGAGGTAGCTGTTCAACTGGCTGAGACCAACCTTGCCAAAGTAAAGGCGGGTACACTGCCTACCATAAGTCTTGGTGCTTCCCTCTCTACCGGTTATTCCGATAACCAGCGTAATGCTTACCTGAAGCAATTGAACAACAACTTCTATCAATCATTGGGTGTCAACATGAGCATTCCCATCTTCAGCAAACGGGTAAACAAAACGAATATCGCCAAGAATAATATCCTCATCGAGCAGGCTAAACTGGCGTTGCTGGATACTAAGAATACTTTAAACCAGCAGATCGAGCAGGTATACATCAACTGGCAAAATTCACAGGCGCAGTATACAGCGGCCAATGCACAAATGAAGGCAAGCGAAGAGACTTATAGGATCACCAATGAACAGCTGCAGCTCGGATCTGTGAACATGGTAGAACTATTGCAACAAAAGAATACGTATGTGCAGGCTACGCAGGCATACATACAGGCGAAATACAGCAGTATCCTGTATGGAAAGATCTATGATTTCTATGCCGGTGAGCCGATCACTTTTTAAACAAAATTGACAATCAGCATAAAACGGATATACAATGAAAAAGGTAAAATGGCTAATCTGGGTGTTGGTGCTGGCAGTTGCGGGAGCAGGTATCTGGTACTGGAAGTTCAGGGAAGAGAAAACCACCATCATCCTGAACACGGAAAAACCGCAGTATGGTACTATTTCCAATACCATCACGGCTACCGGTACGCTGCAACCCGTGGATACAGTGGCTGTAGGTTCCCAGGTATCGGGCACCATCAATAAGGTGTTTGTCGACTTCAACAGCACAGTAAAGAAAGGTCAGCTACTGGCACAAATAGACAAATCACTGTTGCAGGCACAGGTGGAACAGATCAGTGCCAACCTGCAACAGGCGAAGTCGAACCTCGTTTACCAGCAAAGTAATTTTGAACGGCAGTCGAAACTGTACAATGTAGGCGCTGTCAGTAAAGCAGAACTGGAAACTGCCCAGTATCAGTATAATGCTGCAAAGGATAATGTGAACAGTGTGGCAGCGCAGTTGTCGTCTGCCAGCCGCAACCTGTCGTTTACAGATATTTCTTCTCCCATCGATGGCACTGTACTGTCGCGCAATGTGAGCGAAGGACAAACAGTGGCTTCCAGTTTCAATACGCCCACCCTGTTCAGCATTGCCAAAGACCTTACCAATATGCAGGTGCAGGCTTCTGTGGACGAAGCAGATATAGGCAATGTAGCACAGGGACAACGGGTTGTATTCACTGTAGATGCTTTTCCCGAAGACACGTTCAGTGGCCGGGTGAAAGAAATACGGCTGCAGCCCTCCACCTCAGCCAATGTAGTTTCCTATACTACGCTGATCGATGCACCCAATGCCGATAAACGGCTCAAACCCGGTATGACAGCCAGCATCTTCATCTATACCAAAGAAGTTGAAAACGCCTTGCTGGTACCTGCCAGTGCTTTCACTTTTCGTCCGGATTCTGTGATCAGTAAATTATATACGATCGAAGGCAAGGGAAACCGCAAGCCGCCGGCCACGGTTGACAGCGGGCAGAGACGTACTGAAAAAGCAGGGTATGTGTGGGTGAAGAAAGACAGCAGCCTCATCCTGCGCCCGGTAGTGACAGGGATGAACAATGAAACGGAACGGCAGATCATATCCGGACTTAGTACCGATGATGTAGTAGTGACTGGTTATGAGCAGCTAAAAGGCAAGCAGAGCGCCAAAACTACCAGTCCGTTTATGCCACAACGACGCCCGGGTGGTAGTGGCGGTAACAGAGGTGGTAGCGGGAATCGTCCTCCTCAATAGGTCAAAGGTGAGCCGCTCTACCGCACAGCATTGCAGCGCTGCAGAGCGACCCACCTTAGCCAGGTTTTACATAACAACTTAGACTTAATATTATGGCAACTACAATCCTCGATATAAAGAACCTGAAGCGTGAGTTTAAAATGGGTAGTGAAACGGTGCGTGCGCTGAAAGGGATATCATTCCACATCGAAGCGGGTGAGTTTGTAACCATCATGGGCAGCAGCGGATCAGGCAAAACTACGTTACTGAATATTCTGGGTTGCCTGGACAAACCGTCGGATGGAGAGTTCCTGCTCGACAATGTAAACATAGGCAAGCTATCGCGCAATGATCTGGCCAGGCTACGCAACCAGAAGATCGGTTTCGTATTCCAGGCGTACAACCTGTTGCCCCGTACCTCCGCACTCGAAAATGTAGAGCTACCCTTATTGTACAATAAAGAAATAGGTGCGCGTGAACGGCACAAGCGGGCCATTGAATCACTGGAAGCGGTGAAACTCGCCGACAGACTCGATCACCTGCCCAACCAGCTATCGGGTGGTCAGCAGCAACGGGTGGCTATTGCGCGGGCGCTGGTGAACCAGCCCGTGATGATACTGGCCGATGAGGCCACCGGTAACCTCGATACCAGGACGTCGTACGAGATCATATCACTGATGCAGGAGCTGAATCAGCAACAGGGAAAGACCATTGTATTCGTGACCCACGAACCAGACATTGCTTCTTTCAGCTCCCGTACCATCACCTTGAAGGATGGCCGTATCGTGAAGGATGTGAAGAATGAAAAAGTGCGTTCGGCGCAGGAAGCATTGGCGGCATTGCCTGTACAGGATGACTATTAAATTGTTGTGTTATGAATGTATTTAATCTTTTCAGAATTGCCTGGCGCGCCTTGTTACGCAACAAGATGAGGGCTTTCCTCACCATGCTGGGCATTATTATAGGCGTGGGATCGGTGATCACCATGGTAGCCATTGGCCAGGGCTCCAAGCAAAGTATCCGAGACCAGTTATCAACCATGGGCTCAAACATGATCACGATACGGCCCAGCAGCAATGTAACGGTTGGTGGCGGTGCAAGGCTTGGCTCTACCGCCCTGCAAACGTTGACCTTGCCGGATGCCGATGTTATTAAGAAACAATCGCAATACATCACTGAAATATCTCCGGCCGTGACCGCCAGCGGACAGGCGATCAATGCTGCCCAGAACTGGCCTACCAGTATGCAAGGTGTCAGTCCCGGCTATCTCAACATCCGTCAATGGAAGTTGAAGAGTGGTACTAACTTCACAGATGAGGATGTAAAGACGGCTAATAAAGTATGTCTTATCGGGCAAACTATTGTAGAGAATATATTTGGTGCAGGAGAAGATCCCGTGGGCAAGTATATCCGCTTCAAGAAAATACCTTTCAAAGTAATTGGCGTATTGGAAGAGAAAGGGGAGAATGCTTTTGGCCAGGACCAGGACGATATTATCATGGCGCCTTATACTACCGTACAAAAGCGATTACTGGCTATTCCCTACGTGCAAACCATTTATGCATCGGCCATCGATGAGCAAAGCTCCGCACTGGCTACCGCAGAAATAACCAGTATTTTGCGCAAGCAGCATAAGCTGAAGGATTCCGATCAGGATGACTTTACTGTTCGTACACAAGCCGAGCTGATCAGCACCATCAGCTCTACCAGTGAGTTACTTACTGTACTGCTGGCAGCCATCGCCGGTATTTCATTGTTGGTGGGTGGCATCGGTATCATGAATATTATGTATGTTTCCGTAAAGGAACGCACCAAAGAGATCGGCTTGCGTATGTCGATCGGAGCAAGGGGCATCGATATTTTGCTGCAGTTCTTAATAGAAGCGATCTTTATCAGTATTACAGGAGGTGTAATAGGTGTGGTATTGGGCGTAGTGGCCTCCAATGTGATAACGCTGTTATTGTCCTGGCCTACGCTGGTGTCGGAGTCTTCGATCATCTTATCGTTCCTGGTTTGTGCATTCACCGGTGTTTTCTTTGGTTATTACCCGGCACGGAATGCGTCCAAGCTCGATCCTATTGAAGCGTTGAGGTACGAATAACAAGAGATAAGAGGTCGGAGGTAAGAAGTCCGAGCTCTCCCTACCTCCGGCTTCTGATTTCAAATTTTCAATCATGAGCAACGAATCAATATTGACGAATAAAAAACGCTGGCGGGGTGTTTTGCTTCATACGCTGGTTTGGATAGCAGTATTTTCACTGCCCTACCTGCTGCGGCTTTACGACAGCCGGTTGCGGGAGAGCCCCAATGCGCTGCGGTATTTTTATCTCAGCAACCTGACCAGTATTTGCTGGGTGGCCATTTTCTACCTGAATGCCTATGTGCTCGTACCCAAATTTCTGTATACAAAACGGTATGGAATATTGGTGATCCTGTTACTGGTTTTATATGTGGCCGCTATTGCTCTCCACTCCTTGTTTTACCAGCTGGTCATCATCGACCGGCCCTTCAGGCTGGTCAATGCCATCAGCTTCAACCTGCCACCTTTCCTGATGTCGGTAGCCGCCAGTATTGCCTATCGCATGCTGGTCGACAAATCGAAGAACGATATGTTGTTGCAGGCCCGGCAACAGGAAACCATGAAAAGTGAGTTGTCGTTCCTGCGCTCGCAGATAAGTCCGCATTTCATGTTCAACGTGCTCAACAATATGTTGGCCATGGCGCGTGCTAAAAGCGATCAACTGGAGCCCACTATCTTAAAACTGTCATCCCTGATGCGGTATATCCTATACGAGTCTGACGGGGATAAAGTGGAGATCAGGAAAGAAACAGAATACCTGCAAAGTTATATCGACCTGCAACGGCAGCGCCTGAGCAGCAAGGTGGCGCTACAGATCAACCTCAATACGTCCGACTCAGACCAGGAGATTGCTCCCATGTTGTTAATCCCATTTATAGAGAATGCCTTCAAACATGGTACCGGGCATATCATAAAACCTGAGATCCAGATCGATCTTTACGTCAAGAACAACCTGCTACATTTTACGGTACGCAACAAGTTCAATGCAGCCAGCACAGAAATAAAAGATAAAACTTCCGGCATCGGGCTGGCAAATGTAAAAAGACGCTTAAATTTATTGTATCCGGGCAGGCATACCTTGCTGATCACGGACAATGACAACTGGTTTACGGTGTCATTGCAGATAAATTTAGCCGATGACATTAAAATGCATAGCAGTTGATGATGAGCCGCTGGCTTTACAGTTGCTGGAAGATTATGTAGACAAAGTTCCTTACCTGCAACTCGTTGCCACCTGTAGCGATGCCTTTGAAGCAACGGCCGTTTTACAGCAACAGGAGATCGATCTTGTCTTTATCGACATACAGATGCCGGGCCTTACCGGCATCCAGTTCATCCAGAGCCTTACGCATAAGCCAATGTTCATTCTCATCACAGCTTATGAAAAATTTGCGCTGGAAGGCTACACCCTGAACGTAGTCGATTATCTGCTGAAGCCCATTGCGCTCACCCGCTTTATGCAGGCCTGCAACAAGGCGCTTGAATTATACCAGTTAAAGCACGGACAAGGGCAAGCCCCGGCCCAGGAAGCAGCCGGTTATTTCTTCGTCAATGTCGATTACAGCCTTGTAAAAGTGATGTACCAGGATGTGGTATGGATAGAGGGGCTGCGCGATTATGTGAAGATCCACCTGAAGTCTCCCGCCAAACCGCTGATGGTACGCTCCACCGTCAAGAATATGGAAGAAGAGCTTCCTGCTTCAAAATTCCTGCGTATTCATAAATCCTATGTTGTTGCTATCGACAGTATCTCTTCTATCAGAAAGAACAGTATTTTTATCGGGGATATGGAGCTTCCGGTGGGGGAAACCTACCGCGACAGTATTGCGCAGCTGACTAAAAGAAATATATAAGTATTCCGATGACAAAACTTCGTGCGGCCATCATTGGCTGTGGTAAAATGGCGCAGGTACATGCGCAGGCTTTAATGAACATTGCAGAGACTGAACTGGTAGCTGTTCAAAGCAGAAGTCTTGAGAAGGCCACTGCTTTTGGCGCTCCTTACCAGGCTCGTCCGTATACCGATATTGCCGGGATGATACGCCAGGAGAGAGTGGACTTAGTAGTTATTTGTACCCCCCACCCCGCGCACAAAGAGGCTGCTATTACTGCTTTTGAAAATGGCGCGCATGTATTGGTTGAAAAACCGCTCGCCATCAGCCTCGCTGATTGTGATGCAATGATCGACGCAGCCAAAGCTGCCGGCAAACAGCTGGGCATGATCAGCCAACGCCGGTTCTTTCCTTCCTGTCTGCGCATCAAGCAAGCCATCGATGATGGCAAACTGGGCACACCTATGCTGGGTTTTGTGGTAATGTATGGCTGGCGTGATGAAACTTATTATAAAAGTGATCCGTGGCGTGGCAAATGGGCAGAAGAAGGGGGCGGTGTACTTGTAAATCAGGCGCCCCACCAGCTCGACCTGTTACAATGGTTCATGGGTAGTGAGTTTGAAGAAGTGTATGGCGTTTGGAGCAATATCAATCACCCGTATATTGAAGTGGACGATACTGCTGTAGCGATCGTACGTTTTAAGAACGGCGCTATTGCCAATATCATGGTGAGTAATGCGCAGAAGCCGGGCATCTATGGCAAAGTGCACATTCATGGCTCCAATGGTGCTACTGCCGGTGTGCAAACCGATGGGGGCAGCATGTTCCTGCCCGGACGTTCTACCATTACCGAACCACCATTGAATGACTTGTGGACCGTTGCCGGTGAAGAAACTTTGTTGCAGCAATGGCAACAGGAAGATACCGCGCTCTTCAACGCTGTCAATCCTGTCGAGTATTTCATCCGGCTACAGCAACGCGATTTTATCCTCGCTGTTATAGAACAACGCAAGCCGCTTGTAAGCGGCCCCGATGGCAGAAGGACCGTAGAGCTGTTCAATGCTATTTACCGCTCATCGCAGGAAAGGAAGCCGGTCAAATGGCCTTTATAATATATGTCGAAGGGTGAGCCGCCCTTTGAGGGCGACCCACCCTTCGAAGCCCTTCGACAAGCTCAGGGTGACATAAGTTAATTATCGTTTCAGTACCTGCCGCACCGTGCTCCCTTCAGGTGTTACCAGTTCTATCGCATACACACCTGCCGGCAATCCTGCCATATCTACTCTTACGTTAATGTTACTGCCTGCCTGTAATGTTTTCAGGCAAACACCACTCATATTGAACACGCGCAACTGAAGGGGTTGTTTCTTACGTGTATACACCTGCACATTCAGTCCAGCTGTAACCGGATTGGGATAAATATCAAATGTGCCCCACTCCGGCTCTCCGGGACGTGTTGTGTTGCGCGGCTGTAAAGCAAGTGTTGAGCTATACAACACTACCATAGCCGTGTTGGGATCATCGAGCTGGTCTATGACCATATTAGCCAGGGTAGCCCGCTGCGCCCCATCCATGAGTAAAGGTTGCAAGAGTGAGCCTGCACCAATATCATAATAGTTTTGAGAAGCAAGGATATTTTGCGTCCAGTAGGCAGTGGTAGTATTGAAAATACCGCTATACTCAGGGTAAGTACCTGTAAGCGTACTGGTGGTTTGCCCGTTGCTGTTATCGACATAAAAGAACCGCGTAATATCTGCATTAAAAACATTCTCCCGGCCAGGCTCTCCTACAACATATAAACCCATTGTAGCCGGGGCATCGTGGTTGTAAAATGCAATACCTGTACCATCAGCTCCTGCAACGCCGAGGAATTGATTGCTCAGAAACCTCGCCGTATTGTGAACTTTGGGTATGGCTGATGACTGCAGCACTTTGGTATTCACAGTGATCAAACGGAAATCGTTGTTAGCGGCCGCGTCCCTGATAACAGGTGTAAACGTATTGTTATCGATAAGCACATTATTGTAATTGGCCAGGTTGAT
>JAGIBF010000062.1:19657-22968 GCA_017744515.1 Niastella sp. | reverse complement strand
CAATGGTTTGCTTATTGGCTACATTATTCATTAATCGAATCAACGGGAAACCGGGAACTACCGGTGGCAGGTAATTGAAATAATTGGATTCAATGAGCATGGTGCCGGTTCCATCATTGGTAGAGGACAGTTCCACGCCGCCTCCATTGAACTCATTGTTGCGGATAGTAACAGGTCCTCCCATGATAAAACGAAGGAGGACATCATGATTGATCGTTTGTAATATATTTTTCTCTGCTACTGTGCCACCCACTTCGAGATTGCCTACATAATCGGCATAGACCGCCGCCCTGAAGTTAGCATCCGTAACTCCATTCATGGCTGCCGTGGTGCCGGTAACGAAGTTGCCTGCTATTTTAATGTTGTACAATCCGGTATTCACCAATGTATATTTCGACGCTCCGTAGCTAATGGAAGGGTTAATAGCTATGGCATTTGTTCTGGCATACGCAAGTGCTGCTATGGCCTGGATCGAAGGATATCCTCCATTGGCGCTGGCCCGTATTTCATTATTCAACACCTGCAATCCGGAAGCGTCTCCGGAAGTATGTATCGCTGAGTGTACAAGGTTGAGGTTCACCACAAACTTAATGTTCCTGATCGTTACGTTCTGGGCTGTCACTTTAAACACAGTAGGTAATACCGTTCCTGCAGAAGTATAATTGGTATTACTGATGACGCCGGTAAAGGTTGCCGTAACGAGGTTGGAGTTTATACCATCTATGGTGACGGACTTATCGATCACTACCAGCTCATCATAGGTGCCGCTGGCCAGCTCGATCGTATTGCCTGCTGCAGCCATAGCAATGCTATGGGTAATGGTTCGATAAGGATTACCGACTGATCCATCACCGGAGGCATCACTGCCTGCCGTGCTTACATAAATTATTTGTGAAAAACCGGGAAGGCTCAGGCTGCAGAGCATGAGCAGGATATAGCAATGTCGGATAATAAACCTGTAGGGTAAAGGTTTTCGCATAGGCTTGGATTTAGTGCCGCGCCCAAAATAGAAAAAAAGACTGGTTTTTAATAGCGGCCGGCGATATAGGTATTTCCCGGCATATACAATCAGCTGAGGGTTTACATCTTATGGTACATCTGCTCTAATACGCTCTCGGTTTCCATACGCCAATCGGGGGCTCCTTTTGGCCAGTTGAACTCATAATCCACGATCACCTTCCGCAGCACGCCATATCCTTTCCAGGCATCGGCACTGTCATAAAAACAACCAAGCCAGGATGGACGGATGTCTTCCCAATCGGGCATACCGATGCCTCTTCTGTACCAATCAAAAATGTCGGGCAATCCTGCATAATTGATCGTCTTTTTCTGCCGCAGGATATTATCCCGGTAAAACAGTGTATAGAATTTCACGCATTGTTTTGCCTTCTTTGCGATGACACTATCGCTCTCCGGCTTTTTAGGTTGTATACGCCATTGGTTATTGGCTGGATGGAAAGGATCATTCAGTATATTCCTATGCACCAACCCGTCGGCAGCGAGGTTCAGGTACAGTTGTTCACCAGCTTCGTTCACGGCGGTCAGGCGCAAGCTGCGTGAATTGTATTCGTAGATCTTCCAGGTGTATACTTCTCCTGCAGCAGCTATTAGCTTCAACTCGAGTTCCTGCCCCACTTTGTTTACACGCCAGGTACCCATGATGATATCTCCCCTGGGGTTCATAGCAAAAGTGCTGTCAGTGAAAAGATCAAGCCCGGGTGTAAAACGGTCACCGTTCTTATCTCTCAGTAATTCATCTGAAGTGGCTCCTTCGTTGCCGGGCATTTCCCAATGCTGGCAGAGTATATCCAGCTCATTACGCTTTTTGATGCCGGAAAACCTCGCCATACCCGTGTCGCCGGTGGCTACTGTTTCCTTCAAAATGTAGGGTGCATTGGCATTGGGTTTGTCTTCGTTGTCCTTAACGGCAGCGGAGTCTCCACAAGCTGTGGTCAACAGCAAAATGGTCAACAAACAGATGGCAGCGGTATAAAGCGTACGCATAATGGTAAAACCGGCGGGTTATGGCCGTAATGGCCTGGGTTTTAGCTGCCAAAATAAAATAAATAATGGATTTTTCTGTTTTAGCCTTATCACAAATTCAACTAATTTCGACAGCATTAAAATCTGACCGGTTGAGAGTTACACCTTTACTACTTTGCTGCTTCCTCGCCTGCCTGTCTTTGACTGCCGTTGCCCAAAAGAAACCGGCCTACGTATCGGGTAAAGTAGTGGATGAAAATGAACAGCCCATTGGAAAAGTATCGGTTGCCATTCTTGGCCGCCGTACAGGGGTAGCCACCTCCGATTCCGGCACTTTCCGGTTGCAGGCGCCTGTCGACAAGGCTTTCGCCATTGTATTTTCCTATACCGGTTATAAGACTGAACAACGCAACTTTCTGCTGAATGAGCAGGAGGAAGAATATATCGTCGTGCGCCTGGAAAGAGGCGCCCGGCAACTGGACTCTGTAGTAATAACGGACCAGCGGCAACGACGGGAAGCGGGCCTGATCGTGCTCAACCCTAAAAATGCGATCAACATTCCCTCTCCTACCGGTGGTATCGAAAGCCTCATCAAAGTATTTGTGGGTTCCAACAACGAGCTTACCTCCCAGTATTCTGTACGCGGGGGTAATTATGACGAGAACCTGATCTATGTAAACGACTTTGAAGTATTCCGCCCTTACCTCGTGCGCAGTGGTCAGCAGGAAGGTCTCAGCTTTATCAATCCAGAGATGGCCCGGAATGTCAACTTCTACAATGGTGGCTTCCAGGCCCGGTATGGCGATAAAATGTCGTCTGTGCTGGACATCCAATACAAGAAACCCCGGGAGTTTGGCGGATCAGCATATATCGGCTTACTGGAGCAGGGATTACACCTGGAGGGTACCAGCCGCAACAATAAGTTCAGCTTCCTGGTAGGTGTGCGTAACCGCAGCAACCGCAACCTGCTCAGCAGCCAGGAAACAAAGGGTAATTATGTGCCTTCATCTGCCGATTTGCAGGCTTTACTTACTTACCAGATCAACAACCGCAACTCACTGGAGTTACTGGGCAACTTGTCACAAACGAAGTTTACCCTGGTACCGGAGTTCAGTCAGCTTACTACTTCCGTATTCTCGCCTTTCTTCAGTGCCAACCTTGGGCTGGATATTTATTTCGATGGCCGTGAGGAAGACAAGTACCGCACCAACATGCTGGGTCTTTCCTGGATACAACAGCCCAGAAAGAACCTGCGCCTGAAATGGATGGTAAGCCGTTTTGAGAATGATGAGCGTGAATCGCTGGATATCACCGGCGCTTACTTATTT
>JAGIBF010000062.1:0-19647 GCA_017744515.1 Niastella sp. | reverse complement strand
ATTTGGCGAACGCTCTTTCGATAAGGGTAAACCTGATTTTGGTCTGATCGTGAACCCGCTGGGTGCAGGACTGTACCAAACCTTTGCCCGTAATAAACTGAATATCGGTATCTGGAATGCTTCTCATAAGGGAACGCTCGATAAGGGCAAGCATTATATTCAATGGGGCCAAAGTGTAGAAAGGCAAACGATCGATGATAAGCTGCATGAATGGGAATACCAGGATTCTGCTGGTTATAATCTGCCTTATAACCCTAATATGTTCGAGCTGAATAAGGTGATCAAGTCAAGGGCTGATATCGACATCACCCGGCTGACCGGTTATATCCAGGACAACATTATTTTCAACGATTCTACCGGCTTTACCTTACAGGCAGGTGTACGTTATAACTATAATACGCTGAACAAAGAATTTCTTGTTTCACCACGGGTTGGTTTCTCCTGGAAGCCTGCTCACTGGAAACAGGATATGGTGTTCCGTGGCGCCATCGGTATTTACAATCAGCCGCCTTTCTATCGTGAGCTACGCCGGTATGATGGCACCGTCAATACAGCACTGAAGGCGCAAAAGAGCTGGCAAATTACTGGTGGACTGGACTATAACTTCCAATATGGTGCACGTCCCTTCCGCTTTACAGCCGAAGCTTATTATAAGAACATGCGTGATGTGGTGCCTTATGACATCGACAATGTTCGTCTGCGTTACTTTGGCGAGAACCGGGCCAAGGCTTATGCTACCGGATTGGAAATGCGCTTGTTTGGGGAACTGGTGAAGGATGCTGAAAGCTGGATCAGCATTGGGTTTATGCGTAGCCGTGAAGATCTTGATAAAGACACTTATTACGATTATAAGTTAGATTCTTTGAATAATCCGATCGATAGTACCCTTAAAGAAGGTGGCTGGCTGCGTCGCCCTACAGACCGGTTGCTGACGTTTGGCATGTTCCTGCAGGATTATCTTTCTACCAACAAGAACTTCAAAGTATACCTGAACTTCCTGTATGGCAGCAACCTGCCTTACAATATTCCCAACAGTGTCAAGTACCGCAATGCCCTGGTGATAGAGCCTTATATGCGGATAGATATTGGCTTCAGTGCTTTGCTGCTGGACAGCGAGAAAAGCAACCGCAGGAGCCATAGCCCTTTCCGCAATTTTGAGAACATCTGGGCTACGCTGGAGGTCTTCAATCTCATCGACCGGGATAATACCATTTCCTATCTCCTGATCAAGGATTTCTCCAATTCCACTTTCGCCATGCCCAACCGGCTTACGCCCCGCCTGCTGAATCTGAAGCTGATTGCAAGGTTTTAGGAGGAAGGCAACAAAGCAGCGAGGCACTAAGGCAACGCGTTCCTTACAGTCGCCCGCGGCGAGCGAGTGAAAGAGGGGCAATACATGACCCTACTACTACCTATATGGTATCTATGGAGCATCTACGGAGTAAACCCTCTATAGTAGCTCTATAACTCCTCTATAGTAGCTCTATAATACCTCTATAGTTTTTTGGTGATTTTGCTCTGCTTCCATTGGCTCCGTGGGGACTGGAGTGGCGGTAAATGAATTTACATCAAAAATTGTACAAATCCTACCTATAAATCTCTGCAAAAAATACGCAAATAGCTGCAAAAGCTTCCGTAGTCCTACTCATATTGCAACCCCGGGGTCTGTTCTATTCCCAAAAGCATGATTTTAATTCCCATGGTGGGACAAATGGCATGGCTGGCTTTTCTTTAAGCGGCTGATTGTCAGCCCGTGCCAAAACCGGCACTTGGTTGGTAATGTATGGCACAAATCCTTTTTCCAGTGAAGCACACTATCAACACCGGTACAGAAGCGCAGAAAGCAGAGCAGCAGTTAGCCATTCAACGTCAGTTGAGCCGCCTTTTACAGCAGGCAGCACCGGTGAACGATGCCCAAACCAATGCTAACACGGAAAAAAAGAATATAGTGATTACAAAAGTTCTGATACGCCCTAACTCCTTTTTTACAGCCATGACGCTGGATGTTACCAGTGAACAGAGCAGGCACACCATCGTACGGATGTACGACAATGAAGGGCACATTATAAAGATGTTTAGCTGGTTCCTGGTAAAAGGTACCAATGTAACCAGCATCAACGATATTACTGCTTTATCAGCAGGAACTTATCATCTGGACCTGATCGACAACGAAGGAAAACTCTTATTCAGTACGAACGTAACCAAAGAAAACTTAGCGCATTAGCAACTCCCTGCGCCCTGAACGAGAGGCCGTCCCGTATTACGGGGTGGCCTCTTTTCATTAATTTTGGGCATGACCAAGTTAAGTGTGAACATAAATAAGATTGCCACCTTGCGCAACAGCCGCGGCGGCAGCAATCCTGATGTAGTAAAAGCAGCCGTAGATGCCCAGCTTTTTGGTGCTGATGGCGTAACGGTGCATCCCAGGCCAGACGAAAGGCATATTCGTTACCAGGACGTGCGGAATATTAAAAAGATCATTACTACCGAGTTTAATATCGAGGGCAACTGCCGCGAGCAAAAGTTCATCGACCTCGTGCTGGAAGTAAAGCCTCATCAGGTAACACTGGTGCCGGATGCCGAGGGACAATTAACTTCCGATCATGGCTGGGATACCATCACGCATGCCGATTACCTGCGGGAGACCATACAAATATTCCGGAAGGCCGGTATCAGGGTATCCATTTTCGTGGACCCGATGGTAGAAATGGTCAATGGGGCTGCCGAAACCGGTACCGACCGCATCGAGCTGTATACTGAGGGTTATGCCCGTGAGTTCCTGACCGATAAAGAAAGGGCCGTAGCGCCTTACAGGGCTGCCGCAATCCGGGCCAATGAGCTGGGGCTGGGCATCAATGCCGGTCACGACCTGGACCTCAAGAACCTTGCTTATTTCGCTCAAAATGTTCCCGGCCTGCTGGAAGTATCCATTGGCCATGCGCTGATCAGCGACGCCTTGTATCTGGGCTATGAGAATACGATTCAGCTGTATAAGCGGCAACTGGCCTAAAATAGCTGTGAGCTTTGAGCTACGAGCTGCGAGCGTTAAATACACTCAATCGGCTCGTTGCTCGCAGCTCACAGCTCGTAGCTTGTATTTAATCGTAGTGGAGTTTCAGCTCTACCCTTCTGTTGGCCGTGCGGCCTTTAGTCGTTTTGTTGTCGGCAACGGGTTGATCCTGGCCAAAGCCTGCTGATTTGAGGCGATCGGCACTTACTCCTTTTTTAACCAGGTAATCATATACTGCCTTAGCGCGTTTTTCACTCAACGTTTGGTTGCTGGCAGGCTTACCGGTATTGTCGGTATGGCCTTCTATGTCCAGTTTCAGGTTGGCATCTTCGTTTACCAGCTTAGCCACATCGTCCAGTGATTTGTTAGATTTAGCCAACAAGGTGGCGCTCCCGGTAGCAAAGAAGATATTCCGTGCTGCCACATCGATGCGTTTCTTCACTTCGGCAGTTACTTCCGGACAACCATTGTTGGCTGCTATACCTGGCAGATCAGGGCATTTATCTTCTTCATCGTTTACGCCATCCTTATCGCGGTCGGGAACAGGGCATCCCTGGTAGCGGGCAACACCTTTTACGGAAGGGCATTTATCTTCTTCATCATTCACGCCGTCGCCGTCCGTATCGGGAATAGGACAGCCCTGGTAACGCTGCAGTCCTTTTTCGTTGGGGCATTTATCGTCTTTATCGGCGATACCATCGCCATCTGTATCCGGGCAACCGTTGAACTGGGCAAGTCCCTTTACCTGCGGACAGGCGTCCAGACTATCCGTAATACCATCTCCATCGGCATCCGGTGGCGGTTGTGGTAATGGTGGTGGTGGGGCTACCTTAGGTGTTGTTTTCCTCTTTCCTATTACTCCTGCCAAACCAATGCTGTGCATAAAATGGTAGTTGGTGATTGGGGTAACGGGAACACGGTATTGTGTGTTGATGAGCATGAATGCTTCATCAAAAAGGTTTACCTGCAACCCTAACCCAACGGGTATGAAGGCGCCCCAATAGCCTTTGTATTTCGAACCGCCGATACCCACCTGGAAGTAAGGGGATACTACGTATTTATTGCTGAACATTTTGCCCCGCACAGAAGCATCCAGTTCCATCAAGAGGTGATCCTTACCCGAACTGGTACCATCCTGGTACACGTAATCGAGAAACGATCCTGTAAGCATACCCGAAAAATCGAAATGAGGAGAAAGGCCGTGAATGTAGTTGACAGCAAGGCCGGGAGACATTTCCTTGATCTTGCCGAATTGTTTATTACGCAATGCTGCGCCCAGTGAAGTAGAACGTATAGCCTGCGCTGATTTGAAGTCATTAAAAATGAAGTGAACGCCGAATGTTGGATTTTGTATGTAATCTTCATCCTGGCTAAATGCAATCGTGTGCAGAAAAGTTAAGGCCAGCACAAGGCCCGTGATTTTCTTCATAAAACCGTGCAGTTTGGTTCGGTAATGAAGACAAATGTAGCAGGTACAAATTAAATGTAGAAATTATTTATTATCTTCAGCAACGCTATCACTGGCCGGTTTCTGCCGGCCCAGGTATTCTACTTTTACGCGTGTTAATCCCCGTCCTGTATAGCCGAGTTTGGCTGCTGCAGAACGACTTAGATCGATGAGCCGGGGATTTTGGGGATGCATCCTATCTGTAATACGCACTATAACACTTTTCTTATTTCGGCTATTGATTACCCTTACCCAGCAGTTGAGCGGATGGGTATTGCTTGCTGCCGTCATTCCTTTTTGCGTAAATACCTCGCCATTAGCGGTTTTACGTCCTTCAAATTTGTTGTGGTAATAGCTGGCAACGCCATATTGAACTCGTGCCACATTCCTTTTTTTAGTCAGGGCAATACTGTCCTTATGGTCCTGCGCCATCGCTATTACCGGCGCTCCGGTAAGCAATAAAGCATACAGTATGCGTTTCGTCATAGCAAACAATGGGATTATTTATAGGATGGATTTGTCGGCAAAATACCGCTCCCTCAACACCTTATCCTCTGCGTACACATCATCATAGATCTTTAGCTTTCCGTTCTTTCCTTCACAGGAGAAGTAACGGATGTAGATCGGCACACGGTGAAAATTGGAAACTACGTGTTTCTCCTGCCGTTTGATCCAGTTCCTTAACGTATCAGGGTGGTATTTAAGTGTATCGTCCCGCACCAGAAAGTCGGCCAGCTTCATAAAATCTTTCACGCGCACGCAACCGTGGCTCAACGCCCTGCTGCCACGCGCAAATAACCACCGGGCATTGGTATCGTGGAGATATACACTGTATTTATTGGCAAAATTGAACTTCAGTACTCCCAGTGAGTTGTCATCTCCCTGGCGTTGTTTCAGCAGGTAAGGGAAATAGTTCTTACTGAGCTTTTTCCAATCGATGGTATATGGATCGATGATACTATCATTCTTATCCACCACCATCAGGTTCTGCTTATTGAGGTATTCAACGTTCTTTTGTATCTGCGGCAGCATTTCTTTAAAGATAATGCTGTAAGGAACTGTCCATTGCGGATATACGATAAAGTTGGTAATGTTGGAAGTAAGCAGCGGTGTTCTTGTTTTGGGCTGCCCTACAATAACTCTCGACTCCATCACCATCGTATCCATATTCATTACCTGCATGCTGTAGGCCGGTATATTCACCCAGACATAAGTAAGTGGCAGGGTATCGGGCAGCATCTTATAGCGGTCCAGTGTTATGGAAATGCGCTTGAACTTCTCCCAGTCGGTATTATTGAGGTTGTTGACCGTATTCTCATTAACCTTTCCGGTAGGCTTTAATCCTTTTCCTTGCTGATACGTAACGAAAGCCTGCCGCCATGTAGCGGTATCTACAGGTGCAGTGGCTGAAGGGAGTATGTCTTCTTCAAACAAACGTCGCTGCAACGCATTGTACAACGATGCAGAATCTTTATTGGGGTATTTGATGTATGTATACCGGCGAAAGGTTTGGATGGAATCGAGAAAAAACTTCAGCCCCGTTTTCAGTGAATCATAAGCAGCATGTTTAGGCTCAAGATCATGAAACGCGGCGGTAACACTGTTGTTATGACGTGCCAGGTGGAATACCTGCGTATAGAAGTCATTGTTTATCGCTGAGTCATTGCGCATGGTGAGGCTATCTCTTTCAAGGTGCCCCAGCTTCAGGTGGCGGGTAGTAAGAAAGAAAGCATCCGTCAACATCAGGTCGGCACGTGACCACAGAGCAGCATCTTTACGTGCTACAGAATCGGTGGCAATCCTTGTACGTATGCCTGCTATTGCCCGCAGGTGATAATCGGAAGGGAATAAACCATATTCTTTGGAACGTTCAATGAATGCATACAGGGAATCTCCGAGTGGTGACCAATTCTCCTTAGCACACCATAGTGGTTGATAATTTTCTTTTTCGTATAAGCTGTTAACGAGAGAATCATTGGCCAGCAGAACGGTATCGCTAAGCCGTCCTTTATTATCCAAAATGAAAGTAAGGGCTGTTTTAATATTATCGCTTACCCGGACTTCAAACTTTTCCGGCTGCTCTACAATGTCTTTTTCCGGCGGTTTTACGGTAGGCATATTACAGGCGAACAGGAAGAGTAAGCAAGTTGACAAACACCCACCCATCAGACCCGCATATGTACTTTTATTCATTGTTTGAGTTAATTATCAGTGCAAAAAGTTAGTATCTTTCAAGAGATGGATTTAAGCATCAACCAGTTGCAATGATATACAAAATAGCACATCAGTGTAATATTTTACTATTGTTCATGTTAATTTTTTTCCCTCCGGAGACGCTTGATGCACAGGAAACTGACTTAAAACGCTACGGGGTGGCATTTACGGATAAACTACCTGCTTACCGGGCACAGATACTGGCCGATTCGTCTAAAAAGATGGTTGAATTGCGAAGTGTAAGCCCTCTTATCCGCTACGACCTGCGCTATGCCACTACCAACAACTTCATGCACCGCCGGATGTACACACCTCCGCCCCGCCACACATTTCTGCGGTTGCCCGCTGCCCGGGCGCTGGCAGCTGTACAACGGGAACTTAATAGCCAGGGATATGGTCTGAAAATATTCGATGCTTACCGCCCTTACGCTGTTACGGTAAGTTTTTGGGAGCTGGTACAAGATGAGCGTTATGTGGCTAACCCATCCAAAGGATCGGGGCATAACCGGGGGTTGGCTGTAGATCTTACCATCATCGATGAGAAAACAGGCAAAGAACTGGATATGGGCACCGGATTCGACAACTTTACAGATACTGCGCATCAAAACTTTACCGGTTTGCCCGAGGCGGTACTTAAAAACCGCCAATTGCTGAGGAATATCATGCACAAGCATGGTTTTGCCCCTCTTGAAACGGAATGGTGGCATTATTATTGGCCCAACAACAAAGATTATGAGGTGCTGAATATCCCTTTTAACCTGCTAAGAAAGGAAACTATAAGATAATCCATTCAATATGAAGATATCCCTTACCCTATCTGCAATTTTAATCATACTGTTGTCAGCATGCAACAGCAACGATACCAAAACGCCCTCGGCTGCAACCGGAGACACTACATCAACCACTACTACAACCTTACCAAAGGATACTTCTGCTGTAGTCAATGCACCTAAAGAATCTGTTCTCCCACCTGAAGAGTCGGATACATTGAAGTTCTGCCACATAAGAAAGTTCTACGAGAAGAACGGCACGCAGTTCATAGATGCCGATTACATACAGTTTTTATTTGGCGATAAAGCGGTAGCTGCAGCGAGGAAACGTAATGATGCTGAAATGGAGATCGAGAATGGTGATACTGTTTATTCGGTACCGAATGACTATTATGCAATCAATGACAATCCGCGTATACGTTCATTGGCATTGGATAAAAATGTACGTTGTTCTGTAATAGACATGCGTGCAGAGGTCTATCCTACAGATACTACGCTCAAATCTTTGCAATCCATGAACACCGAAGACAAAGTATTTATACTAACGCTGGACAAGAATAATGTGGTAACGCGCATCAAAGAACAATTTATACCTTAAGCGTTTTGCACCTGCTCCACGCTTGTCACTGCATCTGTATTGATAGGTCCATAGATATGCGGGAAAGTATCTGCTGTGGAAGGCGACCATTCATAGATGAACCGGCTCGTCAGTTTATCGGTATCGATCACCAACTTGACAAGGTTTGTTTTTCCTTTGAAATAACGTTCCAGGACACCAGCGATCTGCTCTGCCTGGGAACAGTGGATAAAGCCTTCGTCTTTCAGGGATGGTGCTTCATAGGCGCCTGTGCGGGAAGCGGCTTCCCATTCGGCTTGTGTGGTAATGTGATAAATTGTTGCCATTGTATTACAGAACTCTTTTGATGTGTTGCTGCAGCATGTACAGGTCTGTCATAACCACCGCTGTCACCGCTTCCAACACTACCGGCACACGCAGTGCGATGCAAAGATCATGACGTCCTTTTACTGAAAAGGTCTCCTGCTCACCGGTTTCCCAATTGAGGGTTACCTGATCTTTCGGTGTTGAAGAGGTAGGTTTAACCGCAATGCGGAATACCAGCTCGTTGTTGTTGGTGATGCCCCCTACTACCCCACCGGCGTGGTTGGTACGTGTTTTACCTGTATTGTCCTCGATAGCATCGTTGTGCTGACTGCCAAACATACGGGCAGCTGCGAAGCCTGTTCCAAACTCGATGCCTCTTACAGCGGGGATCGCAAATACGGCGTGGCCCAATACTGATTCCACTGAATCAAAGAAAGGTTCTCCCAGGCCCATGGGCAAGCCATTTACCCGGCATTCTACGATACCGCCAATCGTGTCTTTGGCATCAATGGCTTTTTGTAATCCTTTCTCCAGATCGGCTTCACCGCCTATTTCCAATATGGATGCTTTTACTTCGCTTTGTTGGGTAGCCATCAGTTTCTTGGCAACAACACCTGCAGCTACCAGGCAAACCGTCAACCGGCCGCTGAAGTGACCACCGCCTCTGAAATCTTCAAAACCGCCAAACTTCTGGTGTGCTACAAAGTCTGCATGTCCCGGGCGCGGTACTGAGCGCTGCTTTTCGTAATCGCCGGAACGTGTATTCTTATTCTCGAACAGGATCGTTATAGGCGCTCCTGTTGTTTTGTTATTGAAAATGCCTGATTTAAAGATGGGAATATCATCTTCCTTGCGTGGTGTCGTACCTTTTTGCGTACCGCCTTTACGCCGCTCGATATCGGGCATAAAGTCTTCTACGGTCAATGGAAGACCGGCAGGGCAGCCATCGATATTAATGCCTACACTTTCGCCATGTGATTCACCAAAGATGGTAACCTTGAATATTCTGCCAAAACTGTTCATTCCGTTTGTTTATATCGTTTAGACTGTCGCCCTGAGCCTGTCGAAGGGCTTCGACAAGCTCAGCCTGACAACTTAAGAAAATGACTTCTCCTCAACAAGCTCCACTGTCGCTCCGAGTTGTTGAATATGCTGATAAAAATCAGGATAGGATTTATTGATGGCATGGGCCTCTTCGATCGTCGTAGCGCCCACGGCTTTTAAGCCAGCTACTGCACAAGCCATCGCGATACGGTGATCGTGGTGAGAATGTGTCAGCGCCCCTTTTACACCAGTGCCACCGTGAATGATCATCAGGTCATCCTGTAAGTCTATCTGAATGCCCATTTTGCCAAACTCCTGTTGGAGTGTCAGGGCACGGTTGCTTTCCTTATGGGTAAGCCTTGTCGCGCCTTCGATCACTGTTTTGCCTTCGCAATAGGCAGCGAGGGCTACCAGTGGCGGGAACAGGTCGGGACACTCGGTGGCGTTGAAATGGAAAGCCTTCAACTCCCCCGGTCCTATTTCTATCTGGTTTGCCTCTACAGACACTTTTGCATCGCTGCTCATCAACGCCTGCAGAATGGCTTTATCGGCCTGCGTAGAAAATACATCCAACCCTTTCACGGTGATAGGGCCTGCAACAGCACCGGCTACCAGCAGGAAAGCTCCGCCACTCCAATCACCTTCTACAGTATACTCTGTAGAAGAAGTTTTTGCAGCCTGAGCAGATGTTTGGTCTACTACTGCTTCCGGGAAATAAAACTCTTTATAATTCCTGTTCTCTACATCCCATCCAAAGTGTTTCATCACCTGGAGAGTGAGATCGATATAGGGCTTACTTTTCAGGTCGTTTACCGTCAAGGCTATGTCACTGGCGCCGGATGCTGCGTAAGCAAACAACAGACCTGTGAGGAATTGAGAGCTTAAAGAACCATCTACTTCAATGGCTGTTGGCTTCAACGGGCCTTTCACTTTCAGTGGCAGTTTGCCTTTATTGGATTCGATCTCCACACCCAGTTGCGGCAATACCGTATCAAAGAAATCCATGGGACGGGTAAGCAGGCTACCCTCGCCGTTAATGGTAATTGTTTTGTTGCTCAAGGCCACCAGCGGGGTAAACATACGGATACCCAAACCGCTTTCGCCACAGTTCACTTCACCAGCATCGGGGTTTACACCATTGCTCGTGATCTTCAATGATCCGTCGGGTAATTGCTCTACGTAAGCGCCCAGTCCGCGGATAACACCGAGGGCCGCTCTGTCGTCGTTGGAGTTGCCGGGGTTCTTAATGATCGTAACTCCTTTCGTCAGCAAAGCTGCTGCACAGGCTCTTTGCATAGAGCTTTTGGAAGTGGGCGCCTGGATAGTGCCTTTTATACCGGATGGCTGAATTGTTGCAATCATACTTAACTTATTTGTCAGGCTGAGCCTGTCGAAGCCTTTTACAACACCCTTCGACAGGCTCAGGGTGACAGCTTAAATGTGTAAAATAATTTGTTCTAACTGCGTCATCGGGATGGACTTCACTACTCCTTTTCCTATCTTATCGAGCAGCACATAGTTCATGTCTTTCTTCTCCCGCTTCTTGTCCATCTTCAATATGTCGAATGCTTTCTTTCTGTCGAAGTTTGTATGTACAGGCAGTCCGTACTGTGCCAGTACCTTGCTTACTTTCCCGCTGTCTTTGAACCCGGTTAGCTGGGCTGATATTTGACAGGCTGCTACCATGCCGATGGAAATGGCCTGTCCGTGTGACAAGGCATACATGTTTTCTATAGCATGTCCGAGGGTGTGCCCAAAGTTCAGCAGACGGCGTTCTCCCTGCTCAAATTCATCTTTTTCTACTACCGTTGATTTGATCACCGCATTGCGGCGGATGAGCTTGCTCAATGCTGCTTTGTCTTTCTGATAATACTTCAGCTTGTTCTTCTCCAGTTCTCTAAACAAAGGAGCGTCTTTAATACAACTGTGTTTGATGATCTCTGCAAAGCCATTGATCCACTCGTGTTCGGGCAGGGATTTGAGGATGCTGTAATCGTACAACAGGAAATCCGGTTGACGGATAGTGCCTACAAGGTTTTTGTACACGCCTATATCGATACCGTTTTTGCCACCGATGGAAGCATCCACCATCGCCAATATCGTAGTGGGCACAAAGCCTGTACGCAGTCCACGCATGTATACAGCACCCACATATCCGGTGAGGTCGGTAATGACGCCACCGCCAACGCCGATCAAGGTGGTTTTGCGGTCGGCGCCCAATGCAATCAATTGCTCTATGACGTAGTTGGCGGTTGCCTGTACTTTGTGTTCTTCGCCGGGCTTCAGGACGATCGTCTTCCAGCCTTTGAACTTTTTGGCCTGGGCACGGAAGATGTTCTCGTCCGTAACCACTACTGTATATTCTTTATCGATGAGCTTCTCCAGGTAAGAGAAGTCGGCATCGAAATAGTAATCTACTTTTTTGGCGGTGAACTGATACGTTTTCTTCTGCATGCGTTAAACGATTGCGGGTTTCGAGTTTCAGGTTTCGAGTTGCTCCGCTCTTTACAGTACGTAATTAATCACAAGATCTTTCTGACCTCAGACTTCAGTATTTATCCTATCAAACACTTCGAGTTCGCTTTCGAGGGTCTTTGTCTTATGATATTCTTCCTGCCTGCCCAAGAAATCCGTCACCTGCTTAATGGTGCTGGGGTTCACAGACAAGGCTGCATAAGTTTCTTCCCATTGAAAGGGGCTGGCAATGAGCTTGGTTTCATTGAGCCAGTCTGCAGCATCCGTGCGAATGCTTTTCACTACCTGCGAGAGGTTTTGTGCAGGGTGCAGCTGCAACAGTACGTGTACATGATCTTCCACTCCATTTACCGCCAGTACGTTGATGCCTTTTTCTCCGGCACGTTTCTGCAGTTGTGAAAACAAGATGGCACGGATGGGTTTTGTGAGCAGTGGCTCACTGTCTTTTACGCTCCAGATAATATGGATAAACAGATAAACTTTGTTCTGGTTACCTATCATGTGTGTATCGTTTCTAAGAGCGAGTATCAAGCTGTCAGCCTGAGTTTATCGAGACCGCCTTCGGCAAAGCCCTTCGACAAGCTCAGGGTGACATTGCTCAGGCTGACAGTTGTATCATTATGAGTTCATGATCTTGTTCTGGTGGTTGATACTTTCCATGTGCACGGCATCAAAGTACTTAGTGATAAACTCTTTGGAAAGTCCCAGCTTGTCGCCTTTTTTGAATGCTCTTTCGAGGATCTCATTCCAGCGGTTGGTTTGCAGGATGGTGATCTCGTTGTTCTTCTTGTATTCACCGATCTTTTCAGCAATCTTCATACGTTGTCCCAATATCTGCATCAGTTCGTCATCGAGGTGATTGATCTGCTGGCGGAGTTTTTCGAGAGCCACGTGGAATTCTTCCGAGCTGCTGTCTTCTTTACGCCAAACGATGGTATCGAGCATTTCAGCCAGGCGCTCGGGTGTGATCTGTTGTTTGGCATCGCTCCAGGCATTGTCCGGATCGATGTGGCTTTCAATGATCAATCCGTCCATGTCGAGGTCAATGGCTTTTTGTGCTACATCGAGCAGGATATCGCGACGGCCGCAGATATGTGAAGGATCATTGATCATCAGCATACCGGGGTTACGTCTTTTCATTTCAATCGCCAGGTGCCACATGGGGGCATTGCGGTATTCTGTGTTGCCGTAAGCGCTGAAGCCACGGTGAATCAATCCTATATTTTTAATACCAGCTTTTGCTACTCTTTCAACAGCACCGATCCACAATTCGAGGTCGGGGTTGATGGGGTTCTTGATCAGCACGGGTACATCTGCTCCACGCAAAGCATCGGCCACTTCCTGTACACTGAAGGGGTTCACGGTAGTGCGCGCACCAATCCACAGCACGTCTACATCAAAATGCAGTGCATCTTCTACCTGCTTGCCGGTAGCCACTTCCACCGTCACTGGCAAACCAGTCAGTTTCCTCGCCTTCTGCATCCAGGGTAAACCTTTGGTACCGATGCCTTCAAAGCTGCCGGGTCTTGTACGGGGCTTCCAGATGCCTGCACGCAGCAGGTCTACCTTACCCGTGCTGGCCAGTCTTTGGGCTGTTTCCAATACCTGCTCTTCAGTTTCTGCGCTACAGGGTCCTGAGATGATCAAAGGACGTTTATTCCACTTGCTTTGCACAAGTTCCTTCATGTTGTTGGTGTCGATTGCTTGCATATATTATTAGTTAATAAGTTGATTGGTTGATAAGTTAACAGGGCGTTGACGCGGTCGAAAATACAGGTAGTTTTTTCCTTTCAAACCTGTCAACTTTTCAACTTATCAACTATCGCCTGCTATCCGCGTCATTCATCCTGATCCTTCTTCCCTTATAGTTCTTGCCATCGATGGCCGCTATCATTTGCTTGGCCGCTCTTTTATCGATCTCGATCCAGCTGTTCATTTCCTTCATGTCAATCCTTCCGAGCACTTCTTTACGCAGGTCGCTCATGTCGAGGATAAACTGGAGGAAGCTGGCTTTGTAAAAACCATCTTTGGTACCGAGGTTCACAAACAGGCGTGCGTAATCTCCACCGCCGCCGTTGCCACCGCTGCCATACTGCCTGCCTCTTGTATCACGACCTGCAGTCCTTTCACGATCACCGCCTCTTCTGTCTCCACCAGCGCTGCGATCGAAACGCTCTCTGCGCTGTTCGTATATGTTCAGGTCTTCCGCATTTTCATAATACTTCAGGAACCTGTCGAACTCCATCGCTGCTACACGCTTCAGCACTTCTTCTTTGCTCACATCGGCAAACTTCTCTTCCAGCATTGGCACATAGCTTTCGTAATCGCCATGGCTGATATCGGTTTGCAACAGCTTATCCATGAAGTGGAAGAACTGCTTGCGGCAAACATCCTTTCCACCGGGAATATCCATCTTATGGAAAGGGACCTGTACGATGCTCTGGATGTGCCGCATCTTACCCATCTCACGGATGTGGATGATCGACATACAAACGCCCGTGTTACCAGCGCGGCCTGTACGGCCGCTACGGTGTGTGTACACTTCCACGTCGTCGGGCAACTCATAGTTGATCACATGCGTGATGCCCTGCACGTCGATACCTCTGGCTGCTACGTCGGTAGCTATTAAGAGCTGTAAAGTCTTCTCCCTGAACTCTCCCATCACCTTGTCACGCTGCTGCTGTGTCAGGTCGCCATGTAATGCGTCGATATCGTATCCTTCGCGCGTCAGCTTCTCGGCTATATCCTGCGCGTCGGCCTTGGTACGGGTAAAAATGATGCCATAAATGCCCGGGTTGAAATCGATCAGTCTTTTCAGGGTCTGGTAACGGTGCTGCGCACTGGTTACGAAATACTGGTGATCGATATTCTTATTGGCCGTGTTGGTTTTACCTACGGTAATTTCCACTGGCTCTTTCAGGTACTTCTTGCTGATCCGGCGTATTTCCGGTGGCATGGTAGCACTGAATAACCAGGTGCTTTCGCGGTTGGGTGTATTCTGCAGGATGAATTCAATATCATCCTTGAAACCCATGTTCAGCATTTCATCCGCCTCATCCAGCACCACGTATTTAATTTGTTCTAAATTGATCGCTTTCCGTTCGATCAGGTCGATCAATCTTCCGGGGGTTGCCACTACAATCTGAACACCTCTTTTCAGGTCCCGTATTTGTTGCCCGATGGATGTACCGCCATAAACGGCTACTACATGCATACTGGTCTGGAATTTCTTAAACAGCTCTAACTCGCTCACAATCTGAAGACAAAGTTCCCGGGTAGGGCATACTACCAATGCCTGGGGGTACTTATGACCTTCATCGATCAGGTGCAGCAGGGGCAAACCAAAAGCTGCTGTTTTACCAGTACCTGTTTGCGCCAAACCTACCAGGTCCTTGGTTCCACTTAAAAGAACAGGAATCGCCTTTTCCTGTATAGGGGTTGGGTTTTTATAGCCTAATGCGTCGGTAGCCTGTACCAGTTTCGCATCCAAACCCAACTCTGCAAAAGTCATCATATCAATTAAAATTTGCGCAAAGGTACTACTATTGCCCGCCTTGGCCTAATCCATTCATTATGATGCTGAAATAACATATACTTAATGTTTGCAGCCCCCTGGCTACCAGTTTTCAACCCTATTTTATGATCCTTTTAATCTTATTAGCGTTTTCTATCAATTCCAGCAGGTACGCATAGTTTTCTTTCTCCAGGCAGCTCTTGAATTTGCGCAGCTGGCTAATGTGTTCATTCAGCACGTCCAGCACGTTTTCGCGGTTCTGCATGAAGATCGGCACCCACATGGCCGGGTTACTTTTAGCCAGCCTCACTGTGCTCTCAAAACCACCACCTGCCAGCTCAAAAATGGCGTCATCCTCCCTTTCTTTCTCCAAAACTGTGTTGGCAAGGGCAAAAGAGGTTATATGTGAAATATGACTAATATAGGCTGCGTGCATGTCGTGACTGTCGGCATCCATATAGGTCATGTGCATGCCCAGGGCCTTATACACTGCTTCCACCTTTTCCACGGCTACCGGGTCGCTTTTCTCTTTTTCGCAGATCACACAGGCCCGGCCCACAAAGGCGTCCCGCACGGCGGCTTCGGGCCCGCTGTATTCGGTACCCCACATGGGGTGGGTTGCAACAAAGCGTTTACGCATGGGATGGCCGTTCAGGGCCTCGCAAAGGGCATGTTTGGTAGACCCTGCATCGGCCACGATCTGCTTGTCGGTCACCAGGTCCATTACCTGCTTCATGACCGGGATCGTCACATCCACCGGGATGGCCACATAGATCAGGTCGCTTTGCACCACGGCCTGCTCCAGGGGCAGCACCTCATCGATCAATCCCAGGTCCAGCGCTTTTTGAGCACTGGCGGCAGTACGGCTTACGCCGATCACTTTTTTTACCAGTCCCTTTTCTTTGAGTGCGAGGCTGAATGAACCGCTGATCAAACCCACGCCGACTATTGTAACCGTATTGAACATTGCTATTTTTCTTTTACCTGTTGAATTACACCCTTCGACAAGCTCAGGGTGACATGTTATTTTGCTCAGGGTGACATGTTCTGCCCAGGGGACATGTTACTTTGCGAGGGTGACACGCTCTTGTATCCGTTTTATACTATCGGTCAGCTTCTCTTCCGGACTGCACAGGCTCACCCTGATATATTGGTCTCCTGCACTGCCAAAGATGCCACCGGGTGTGATGAATACATTGGCATTGTACAGTATTTCATCGCTGAGTGCAAAGCCGTTCTTATAACCGGCGGGAATCTTCGCCCATACGAACATTCCTGCCTGGCTTTTATCGTACACACATTCCAACAGGTCCAGCAATTCAAACACTTTCTTCCGGCGGGCGGCGTATACTGCATTCACACTATCGTACCAGTCTTTGCCTAATCCCAGGGCTTTGGCCGCAGCCAACTGTGCCGGCAGAAACATACCGCTGTCCATATTGCTCTTAAACCGCAGCACTTCATCGATGCGCTCTTTGGCGCCGCACAAAGTGCCGATACGCCAGCCAGCCATATTTTGTGATTTGCTTAATGAGTTCAACTCGATCGCTACTTCTTTAGCGCCTTCCACACTGAGCAAGCTCGCGGGTGTTTCATTCAGGATAAAGCTGTAGGGGTTATCATGACAGATCAGAATATTGTGTTTTTTTCCAAACGCTACCAGCTTTTCAAACAGGCTGCGATCCGGTAACTGTCCGGTAGGCATCTGCGGGTAGTTGACCCACATCAGCTTGAAACCGCCTTTGGCTACTACCGCATCCAATGCTTCAAAATCAGGGAACCAGTTATTGGTTTCTTTCAGCTCATAGTCTACACATTCACCACCAGCCAATTTCACAGCGCTTCTGTAGGTAGGGTAACCCGGATTGGGCACCAGTACCTTGTCTCCTTCGTTGAGGTAGGTCATGCAAATGTGCATGATGCCTTCCTTACTGCCGATGAGGGGTAGTATTTCGGTATCAGGGTTCAGCGTTACACCGTACCATTTGCTGTACCAATCAGCCACCGCCTTGCGCAAGACCGGTGAGCCTTTGTAGTTTTGGTAAGCATGTACGTTGGTCTTAGCGCTTTCTTCCTGCAGGGTTTTGATCACATCCGGATGTGGCGGCAGATCAGGACTGCCGATACCCAGGTTGATTATTTGTTTGCCTTGTTTGTTCAACTCATCTATCTCCCGCAGCTTTTGTGAGAAATAGTATTCACCGATACCTTCTAATCTCTTTGATGTATGAATATTCATATAGATCAAGTGTTCTTTCTTAGTTTAATTCAAGCTTCGAGCTGTGAGTTATGAGCTGCGAGCCTTCAGATGAAACAAACTGTATTTGCTCGTAGCTCGCCGCTCGTGGCCCGGAGCTATTTTCCATTCCTGTAAGCTCCGTAAATTTTCAACTCTGCTGTAATGGGTTTGATGTTCTTAATCACTTCTTCAAACTGTTGTATTGTATCAAACTCCATGTCGGCATGAAAGCTGTAGAGAAAATCGCTGCCGGGGATCGGCATACTTTGCAGCTTGCTCAGGTTGATACCTCCCTCTGCGATCCTTGAAAGTACCTTTGCCAAACTACCACGTGAGTGGTCAGTGTGGAAGTTAACGGAGGCTTTGTTGGCATCCGCTACCGGTTGTGCTATGCCTTCGGGTTGCAACACCAGGAAGCGGGTGTAATTGCTTTTCATGGTATGGATGTTTGGCGCCAGTACTTCCAGCTCAAACAAGTCTGCCGCCAGCTTGCTGGCGATAGCCGCCGTGTGCTTACTCCTATGCTGATGCAGGTGTTTGGCGCTAAGTGCTGTATCTTCTGTTTCCACCAGCTTCCAATCGTACTTGTCCAGGAACTCCAGGCATTGCTGGATAGCCATGTGGTGCGAATGCACTTCACGTATGTCTTCCAGTTTGACACCCGGGTTTACCAACAGCTGCTGCTTGATGGGCAGGTATATTTCTCCGATGATGGTAAGGTTGCTTTTCTGTAGCAGGTTATAGTTAGGCAGGATACTGCCGGCAATGGAATTCTCGATGGCCATCACTCCTCCTTCGCTCTCTTTCTTATTGGCCGCAATCTTTATTACCTCGCGAAAGGTGGCACAGGGTATCACTTCTACTTCCTTGCCAAAGAATTGCTGTGCTGCTACCTGGTGAAAACTGCCTTCATAACCTTGTATCGATACCCGAATGCCTTTTCCTGCAGCTTTGGGTGAAGAGCTGCTCTGTAAGGGATCTAATTGACGCTGTTGTTCCATCGGTTGTTTTTAAAGCCTACTGTACTGATAGACAGTATCGCAGGGCAAAAAAAATCCCGGCCTTTTGGCCGGGATCCTTATGTTGATTTTACTTGTTCTATTTCGTTGTCAACAAAAGCATTCCCGGCCTACTTGTAAAGTAGAAATAAAAATAAAAGTAAAAATAACGGTATGCTTTCGCTTTTAACATGGACCCAAAAATAATCAGTAATTGTGAAAAACAAAATTCTTTTTTTAGGGCCTTATTACGATGCCCAACCAGCTCTTTTAAGCCTAAAACCCGCTCCCAGACTCTAATCCAGCCTTTTTTGAATCTCTTCGTCAATCTTTTTAAAGAGGTGAAAGGGCTTGTAAGTACGCCAGTTATCCAGCTGCATCAGCTCCACATAGCGGTTCAATTTAGCTCTTTTGAAATCGTACTGCGTCTGTTCTGGCATGTTCAGGATGACGACCCATCCGTTTTCATCGGTCACTTCTTCAAACCATTCCTGGTAATAATCTTTATCACCGCTGTGGAAGTTCAATACATTCTCGCCTATTAAGATGAATTTAGTAATGCCCATAGAAAAGAAGGGATCGGTCACTTCGCGCTTTAGCTCCATAATATCGTTCTCGATGGCATCGTTCCATTCCCCGATCAATTCAATAATAGCGTAATGCTCTTCATAGTCGGCCATCAACACTTTGAGGTACAGGGTACGGGAACCAAAGTCATCCCACTGGGGATGTATCAGGTAATTATAAATAGCCTGGGTAAAAGTAAACTCTGAATACACCCGCCCAAAGAAGGGCGACCGCTCATCCTGCTCACTGGTATAAATATGACGCCAGTTATAAAATGGTTCAATCTCGTGCATACTACAATTTACAGTTTCCGGCAGGCCGTTTCCAAATATTTATCCGGGTTTTCACGATTATTTAGGCGCCGGGAATTATATATTAAAAATTATTGTACAAAATTAATATGCCAGCGTTAATCAAAATAAAAAAGGTCCTTACAGGGGTTTCCTATAAGAACCTTACACGAATTTAAAACAGTAAGTAGTAGTG
>JAGIBF010000061.1:33100-49113 GCA_017744515.1 Niastella sp. | reverse complement strand
ATGGTGATACTTCCTTTATGGCAATTAGAGAATTTGCTGAAAAATTGTAACAAACTTATATCCTGTTCAGTAGCGTCATCCCGCAGGGTGGGACAAGCTCTACGGCGCCGCACCGACTACCGAAAATGTACTTCTACGAAGCTGTAGCCCCTAAAGGGGCTTATACTTTTCGCATTAAACTATTATAATCATTCGTATCTAAACCAGCGTATGCCCAACTGTTCATCTTACTGTATTTTAAAAAACTCCTTGAAGGGGCTTAAAGTTCCACATTAAATTAATGCTAACACTTTTTTGTTGTTGAAGTCTGCAACTGTTGTTGTGGACTTTTTTGTGCACAAAACTGTAGTCATACCGGAAAAATACCGCTTTTAAGGGATGCGCTGTGATGGGATGGACATTTATTTTTGGTCAGAGACAAAGTGCATGTTGGCTATTGGAAAAACGGCTCCTTGTTGTGTGCTGTATACCCGGTTAGTGGTATTGGAGCCTAATAATACCGAGTTTACCTTTAGGGAGTTTATATTCTCTCCTACCCTATCGATCTTTATACTTCTCTGAATATATATCCCGTTTCCAATTTCCTTCCTGTCTTATTATTCATTTACGATAATATATTGGTAATGGATATTAGCCGGATCTATAATTATTATCCTTCTGTTGATCTATCTAATTTAAGTGGCTTGTTCAGTGAAAGTGCTTTTCCCAATGGATCGAAGATCTGTGTGATAAGTTATTTGTCCCGCAACCTCCGGATCGGGGAAACAATGCGGTTTACCAATAAGTATGTTCTCTTCCTCGAAAATACCGATACGGTAGATTCTATTACCTGGAGTTATCGATTGCACAATGACAAGGATGAGGCTTTTCCTACTGATGCTACTTTACTGCCTGCTACGGTTATAAAGGATAATGAATATGTGCTTGAATTCAGTAATGTTTTATTAGATAATCACCAGGCTCTTCGTTTCACGAGGCTGACTGTAACATGTGTGGTAAGCAAAGGCGCCAATTCAAAGACGCTTGAACTGCATCATACGCTGGTAAAATCCATAGGTGTCGAGACTTTGTTTACAGCTACTATGGAATATGGTTCTTTCATCGGCAATCCTGACACCACAAATTTCCTTGTCAATTTTTTGAAGGATTATATTCCCGGGAATTTTATTTCCTGGAATGGCTTACCTGTTAGTACGGCAGTAACGGGTGACAGTAGTCTCATCAATTATGTAACTGCTTTGTTGTATTATAAAACGGTGACCTACCTGGAGAATTCGTTTATTAATGGTTCTTATTATGATATAGGCAGGCACGACAATGGGGAAATTGAAGCGTTCATTCTTTCGGATACTATGGGTGACTCGATCCAAAATACCAATAATGGTATTTGTGAGCTTCCTCTGCATTTGCTGAGTGATGTGATCGATGACTTCACGACTTTACCCAATTTTCTTTCTATCGACAGTAATAATAAGTTGTACAAAATGCTGAGCCGACCCGTGATTGCTGGCACGAATGCGGAGGATACGGCTCAAAATGATGAAGAAAGTTTGCGCCTGATCAAAGAATCCAAAGATCGCCTCGTTGCGCAAAAGGCTGTTTTCGATGGCCGCAAACTACTCGACTTGTATCACTTGTCGCGGTTTCCCAAATCGTCTATTATCTTATCGGGCATTTTGTTCAAGTTCATTTTTGAAGCTTCGCGGAAGAATACTCATAATGAATGTTTGTATAAGGCGCTGGATTGGGCTTTTTCCACACTGGATGGTATAAAAACCAAGTCGGACCTGATCACTAATCTGTACTCGCACTACCTGGAAGGGCCTGTCAATAAGGTAACATCATTCAGGCGACCGGCCCGTTCCTGTGCGCAGTATGGCTGGTCGCCTTATGTTTATACTATTGCTAATTTCTATCCACGGGTTACCAACGTTTATTTTGCGAAGAAAAAGGTTGTCAGTACTAATAATCAATTAAGCTGTTTTTTTATTCCGATCGATAGTTTGCACCCGCAACTGGATAGCGCCAATGCCAATATGCCTTTTGACGGTGTGCTGGGCCGCGAGGTATATATCATTATTGAAACGATAGGCCTGGAAAATAAAGAGGTGATCTGTCAAGTAAAGTCGGAACAGGATGTGCTTGCCAGTGGGGCACTTGGTCTCATGCGGAATAATTCGCTGGATACTGAACATCGTGCAACGGTAGGATCGTTTGTGGACCTGGAAAATAATAATCATTCGAGTGCTGATTATGTGAATCTGAAAAAGCATCATGCCGACAAGGCTATTATTAAATTGTATTTAAGGCCACAAGCCCGTGGGACTTTCAATACCTGGTATACAAACTTAACTACTGCGGGCATCAATCATCTTTTGCCAACCGTAAAATTGTCGGACAATAGTGAAGCGTATTGGGGAGAAGATGGCCACGGTTCTTCCCATACTTTTTTAGATACTGCTGCCAAGGGTCAGTTCAGGATAGTAGGCCGGGCCTTCTACGATATTTTCCATTCTGATGATCTTTACAATTACCTGCAGGGGCTTGCCGGTGGTGGCGCCGCCACGCTGATCGGTAAAGTTATTCCAACGCAGGCAGCGGAGGTGGTGTATTATTATCGTGATGAAAATGATAATGAACATTTTTTCGGATCGTTTACCATTCAGTATACACAAAGATGGCCTATTAATCCAGCTGCTCCCAATGACTTAATAACGATGGTTGAAGCTACAAGGTTACATGAGTATAACCGGGGTGGTGTGCATATCCGGTTTATGACGGATAACTCTCCCCGGGACTATATCAACCTGGACAGTTTTGCCGGTTTATTGGGAGCAATGGCTAAGGATAACATTGCTGATCTTGGTTTCAATGGATTTAGTATGCCTGATGGTTCAGCCGGTGCGAGTGTTTCTCATATTAATGGTGTAAATGGCGATCTCCGGTATTTAAGAACAAATCGTGATGGGCTGGCTTGTACTGTGCGGGATGCCCAGTTTGATTATAACAGGCAGATCACTTTTACAAATTCATTGCATTTATATGGATGGGGCCGGACAAGTAATATGTTGTCTGAAAGGTTTATCAGAAACGGCCAGACAATTCTGTTGCCACACACGACGCACTTTCATCGTGTTACTGTGAATGGGCAGTCTTTTGATTCAGCTGATGTTAATCCGGGGGTAGATAATCCGCAACTGGTATTGAGTGGCCCGTTGGCCAATACGCAGGTTAATGGCCCTGTGGTGAGGCACGATCATCACCTGCATTTGCAGGGTTTTGGTTTTAATACAATTGTCACTATTCTTTAAATTCGTATGGCTAACAATAACTTCTCTGCTACAGTTCTTCTGGAAACAGGCTATCTGCTGAGCCCGGTAAAGTCATTGCATTCCGGGGAGCGTGTGGTTGCCTTTTTTAAGAAACTGGGTTATGATCTGCCACAGGTTAATGTATTGTCGGTTTTATCTTCTTTAGCTAATGAGGTGGATGGCGTGATTACAGGCGCCAGTGCATTAGTTAATGCTACTACGGATTCGGAAAGGCAAGCTGCCATTGCCGCACTGGTGCCCAAGGTAGGCAGCACCTTTGCAGAGGTGAGTAATCTTGTTACTGCCATCAATGGCCTGGCTGGTTACTCTGCTGCCAATAATCCTCCGTTGAGTGAGCTCCCTAAACGATTTATCGATTACCTGATCTTTCAATACTTATATCAACGACAGCCAAGGATATTCGGCATATTTTATCTGTTGGGCATCCTGGATGAGGCGAATGAAATTCTCGTCATTCACTGGGACCGGTTGCCGCGCTATTTCACGGAGCCCGCTGCGGTATTCAATGAAATGTACAGCTGGAGCACATCGTTCAATACTGATGTTTTCCTTGGTCGTTTCCAGCTTTTCCTGAAGGCCATGGGCATAGCGGGGGGTATTTATAAGCAAAGTACCATAGTAAAAAACGCGCTCGGGAATACTACCGCCGATCTGTCGGAATTAAGGATTCCTGTTTTGCAAAAGGGATATTATCCTGAGCTGTATGCTCAGCTGGGTATCAACTTATCGCCGGCAGAAGCAAAGGCAAATGCTCTTAAAGGTATCGCGCTGATCCCCTATTTCAGGGGTACCAGCCAGTTTGATTTTGAGATCAGTAAAAAATGGATGGCTGTTTTTACCAGCCAGCTTACTTTGGACGCCGGTGTTGGTCTTGTTATAAGACCTCCTTTCAATGTAGAAATATTTGAAAGAATTTTTTCTGCTCCTCTCGAGGCAGGCTCCTTCGAACTGGACCTTACCGTAAAGCAAAAGCCTGATCAGAATAATCAGTCGCCCGTCATGTATTTATTCGGTTCGGAGGGTGATACGCATATGTCTATTAAAGGTATTGCGGCTAAGTTCTTTGTTAGTTCCGGGGCCGGCGGTCAGGATATTGGCTTGGAGATAGATTTTGAAAAGATCAAATTGCAGGTTGGCGGCGGTGCGGGTGATTCTTTCCTCAATAAAATGCTTCCTGAAGATGGCATCAGTGCGTCCGTGGGTTTCGGACTCGGTTTTTCGCTTAAACGCAAATTTTATTTCAAAGGGAGTAGCGGTATAGAGATATTGTTGCCCGTGCAACTGAAGCTGGGGCCTGTTGAAATTCAAAATATACTGGTTGGTGTTTCCATAGAGAATAATAAAATTCCCATTTCTGTTGGCGCCGATGTAAAGGCTGAACTTGGCCCGCTGGTTGTTGTGGTGCAAAATATCGGTCTCAAAACAAACTTAACCTTTGCCGATAACGGCGGGAATATGGGTCCGGTGAATGCCAGCTTCGACTTCAAATTCCCTGATGCTATAGGCCTTTCCATCGATACCTCTGTTGTAAAGGCCGGTGGTTTCCTTAGCATCAAACCGAACGAGTATATCGGTGCGCTGGAGCTCGAGATCAAATCTTTCAATCTTGCCATCAAGGCTATTGCGATCATCAATACCAATCTTCCTGATGGCAGTTTCTCGCTGCTCGTGATCATTACTGCTGAGTTCAATCCTATTCAGCTGGGTTACGGCTTCTCGCTTAATGGTCTGGGAGGATTGTTTGGCTACAAGCGCTCTTTCCAGGCGGACGAGCTGCGGCTGGGCCTTAAAACGAAAGCGCTCGACAGCATCCTGTTTCCCAAAGATGTGATCGCCAATATCGGCCGGATCGTCGGTGATCTTAAAAGGGTGTTCCCCATCGGTAACAATTTCCTGATAGGCCCTATGATCAAGATCGGCTGGGGCACTACGCTGGTGACTGCCGAAATCGGCGTGCTCATCCAGGTTCCGGAACCTGTGATCATTGCCATCTTGGGTATCATACGCCTACAACTACCCGATCCGAAGGAGCCTGTTCTTCTGCTACAGATCAACTTTCTTGGTGTTATCGACTTCGAAAAGAAAATGTTCTCTCTCGATGCATCTCTTTCCGATTCGCGTATTCTTATAATGACTATCACCGGTGATTTTGCGTTGCGGATCGGCTGGGGTTCTCCTGCTACTTTCATTTTCAGCAGTGGTGGGTTTCACCCTGATTTCAAAGAGGCTCCTGTAGAGTTGCAACACATGGAACGGCTGGGTATCCAGGTGATCAATGAAGAATCTATCAAGCTCGGCATCGATGCTTACTTTGCTTTAACTACCAATACTGTACAAATAGGTGCACGTGCAAGGTTCTGGGCGCAAAGCGGCGGTTATACTGCTGTTGCTGAAGTAGGGTTCGACGCGCTTATTCAATTCGATCCATTCTTCTTTACCGTTGCCATTTATTTAACTGGTCGTGTAACGGGTCCGTTCATCGATATCGGTATCGATGTGCGGGGTAATTTATCCGGCCCCAATCAATGGCACGTATGGGGCTATGCAAAGGCCAGTATCATCGGCTTCTCGATAGAGATACCATTTGATGAAACGTTTGGTGATCCTATAGAAGAGTTGTCGGCAGGTCTTCAAAAAGTGCTTGACATCCTGAAAGAAGAAATTCCCAAGAGCTCCAACTGGAAACCGATCACGGTTGTTACCGGCCCGCCTAAGATAAGTTTGCGTGAAAATAAAACGGGGCCAGACGACATGCTCATCCATCCGAATACTACGTTGTCTTTCAACCAGCGGGCTGTTCCTCTGAAAACCAATATTGAAAAGTTTGGCAACAAGGGTATCGATGGTGACAGGCAGTATGCTCTTTCTGCCTTTCTGCCCGGCCTTGGTCTGGGACTTGGCGGTACTCCGCTGTATGATCTTTTTGCACCGGGCCAGTTTTTCAACATTCCGAAGTCCCAGCAGTTATCGCGTCCTTCATTTGAACGGTTTGAAAGTGGTCAATCTTTTAGTATCAACACCTCAAGTGCAGCCAATGGTATTGCTGTTTCGAAGGTGATAGATTATGAAGTGGTTTATATCAGGCGCAAGAAGCCTGCACCGGGTGGTGTGATGAATTTGCTGGGTGCTCAAATGGTGGTGCTGCTGGCAGATAGTGGTGCGGCAGCCAAGTCCAAATTCTCACTGGAAAAGAACCGGCCTTCGTATCAGGCGCCACCAGTGATCGGTATCAACCGGCCTGCGTATGTAGTTGTGAACAGCCGTGATCTTTCTCCTGTGGGAACGGAAACTTTCAGTAACCAAACGGCGGCGTACAATGAACAGCAAGTGCATGGGGTTCAAGGTACCGTCGTTTTATCAACGCATGAATTATGAGTTTAGCCAATTATACGTTTCTTCCATGGCTGCGCACTGGTGCGGGCAGAGCGATCCAAACTACGGATACGCTTACCAGCGGGGGTGAGGCAGGCAGCCGCGCTACCTTACAGGTGGATGTGCTGGTGAACAATACTGTTGCCGGGACCAAGGAATTCCTGCTGGCCGGTCCATCGGAGGTAGTTGGTTTCAGTAAGGACATGGTGATCCGCACTGCTCCGGAAAACTGGAGTACTACCTGGGCCCCTAACTATGTGGCGCATGTAGAATTTTATGAGGAGGACCTTCCGTGGCGCTACACACCGGCCAAAGATAATGATGATAAACTAAGGCCATGGATCACGCTTATCGTTTTAAAGGAAGGGGAATTTACGCGCAAGGAGACTGTTGTTCCTCTACCTCAGATCGAATTGACCAATGCTGCTGTTTTGCCTCCTTTTGATGAGACCTGGCTTTGGGCGCATGTGCAGCAAATCTCTTCTTCTGAAATTGCCGAAGACATTGCTGCTGCAGATCATATCATCAGCCGGTTGGTGTGCCCGCGCAAACTGGAGGCAAACTCGCGTTATTATGCGTTTGTGATCCCCACGTTCGAGAGTGGGCGGCTGGCCGGATTGGGCAGGAGTGAAGATGATATCAAGCTGGTGCATACGCAAGATCCTGCGTGGGGCCTTTCTCCGCAACAGGAGGCTGTTTTCCCCGTGTATTATGAATGGTTTTTCCGTACGGCCGAGAATATGGATTTCGAATATCTGGCTTCGTTGCTGGAAGCAAGGCCCACAGATCCCATTGTGGGCAGGAAACCGCTCGACTGCCGTACACCGGGTTTTGGACTGCCTGACTATCCCAATGCTTTTACTTTATATTTTGAAGGTGCGCTTCGTGCACCGCAACCGGCCGGTGCCGTTACCATCGACCAAGGGTCTGCCGCCAACCTTACGGATTTCAGCAGCCGGATAAAGGGGTTACTGGAACATTCTGTTTCTGCCAATGGCGACCCCGTAGTTGTTCCTCCTTTTTATGGCCAGCAACATATTTTCCAGCAGTCCTTATCATTGACTGAAAATACATGGATCCATCAACTGAACCGTAATCCTGCGTGGCGCGCTGCTTCGGGGCTGGGTGCCACTATCTTCAGGAAGTACCAGGATGTGTACCTGCAGAAGGCGTGGGAACAATTGGAAAGCATTGTGGAGGCGAATAAAATTATCGATGCCGCCAATGCATCGCTCGCTATTTGCAGTTTGCTGTATGAACAAAATATTGCGCGTCTTTCTTCTGAAGCGTTGACTGCTATTACCGGCCCTGTGCATGTAAAGATCAGGGCAAAGAAAAGCGATGGCAGCATGGTTTCGCTGAGTGAATTGTTCCGGCTCAGCTGTTTCAATGGTTCTATTTATTCTTTGGGTTTCCGCAAACTGATCAGGGGTAAGGGGCCTTTCCGCCGCAAACTGGAACGTGGTGGTGGCAATCTGAATCCCGAAGTGTTGAAGAAGCTGATGGTATTAAAGGGCAGAACGCCTTTTACACTAAAGGAGGCCAAGGAGTATAAGGATGTTGTTGTGATCGACCGGCCAAAATTCGGAAAGCCTTCCGGCAGTTTTGGCGACCGGCAGCTGGATATCAGCTCTGCTCAACTGGAACAGGCTTTTACTGCTTTTGCCACTATGATCGTTAATGAGCCTGCTATTGCCGGTTGTGAAGAGAGGGGTAGTTATGATCTTCAGCAGGCTATCAATCCTGTTGTTACTATTACTCGTTTGCTTGGTCAGGTTTTGAATATGCCCGGCGGCAACTGGTTTGGTGATCCGCTAAAGATCAAGGCTGCACTGGCTTACCCTGATTTTGAAGATCCGATGGTGGAGAAGTTGCAGGAACACTCGCCTGAATGGATCGCTCCCAACCTCGATCTTATTCCTAATAATACCGTGACTTTACTGGAATCGAACCGGAAGTTCATCGAGGCTTTTATGGTGGGTGTGAACGTGGCGATGAACAAGGAAATACGCTGGCGTGAATATCCTACTGATGAGCGGGGTAGTTGTTTCCGCCAGTTCTGGAATGTGAAGGGTATCAAGAATTTCAACAATGCAGGGAATGCTGCAACTATTGCAGAGCAGTTTAAAGACATCAGCCCGATCGATACGTGGAAGAATTGGACTATGAACCCTGCCAATGCAAAGCTCGATCTATTTGGTGAACACAACGTAAGGGCGCAATTGCCTGAGGCAGACCAGCTCGTGCTCACCATCAAGGGTGACCTGCTAAAATGTTTTCCAAACATCACTATTTATGCTGCCGAGGCATTGGAAGAATCGTATACTGACAATGGGGCTACACAAAAGAGAATGGTGATCAAACCTAATGGCTTGATCAAATTTCCTGTATTCAAAGCTTCTTCAGGTGCAGATCTTCAATTTATTGGTTTTGACCTTACCGTAGCTGCAGCCAAGGGTGACGTTACTCATGCCGGGTGGTTTTTCATCCTGCAGGAAACTCCGGGCGAAGCTCGGTTTGGCCTCGATATTCAAGCTCCTCCTGCCGGAGCAACGGCTTATTCCTGGAATGATGCTTCCTGGCAACTGGTGCAGGGAAACTATATTTCAAAGAATGACAATGTGTCGTCCATTACCGGCAGCATGCCTGTGGCTGAAAGGGGACGGTGGGGCAGGAATGCTGCCGACATGGCTTTTATTCTTTACCAGAAGCCTGTGATGATCGCTATTCACGCAAACGAAATGCTTCCTTCATTATGAGTGATTATAAAACAAGTATCAATGCCCTGTACAAATTAAAGCAGGACGTGGGTGAACTGGAGCGGAAGGCTGCAGACATCAAGAAGCAGCTGGGGATACGGAATGATGTGCGGTTGAAAAAGCAGTTGCAGACGCTTGAGAAAAATATTGCTACCTCCAAGGGGCAGATCAGTAATGCCATCACGCAATTGTATACTGATCCGAAATCTGATCCTCTACTGCAGATAGATGAGCCTAATCCTATTTTACTATTGCCTTTAAGGCTGGAGACAAGGTTTGCTGCTGGGGGTAACGAGTTGTGGGTGCGTGTATACCCGGATGAAATTGCGATCAACAATCACGATGCGGCGCTGACCGACGCTGAGGTAAAAGCCGGCAGTTATTTCTGGAAGCATTTGTGGGAGCATTCGAGGTTGGCTGATTTTACCGAGCACCGGAAGATAGCCTGGAGCCAGGTAGTGAACCGGTTTGGAGAGAACAGGGCGCGCTGGATATTCAAGCAAACGAAGCCTGTGAAGTTGTCCAATACAGAGGATTTCAGCCTGATCTTACAAGAGGCAGATCTTGCTCCTGCTCCTTTGACTACCAAACCGCGTGCGTGGCATGAAGCGGCGAAGTGTTATGTGATGCCTGATCTTCTGAAGCTGCGGTTGTACGTGAATCAATCGCTCGCTTTTGAAGTGATCGGTTTACCGATCACTTATCCATTGCCTGTTGGTCCTGACCCCAAGGCAACCGGCGCTCACGGCTCTGTGGACTGGGGCAATACTGATATTACCTGGCTCGAGGATTTCGACAAGGCGCTGGATGCAGGCATGGCTTTCAAAGTGAACCTTCGTTATGTTGCCGGGTATAATGCTGTTGAAGGATTCAGCCGCATCACCGTGATGGGCATCAAATCGTTGTTTGATGAATCGCCATTAACAACGCCGCCGCCAAAAGCGGGAACCAAGCTATTGTCCTCTCTTTTTGAAAATCATCAATATACTGCTGCCGGCCTTGCGCTCGTGCCGCAGGGTACTTCTACCAATAATACTGAAGAGCGCAGTTCCGGCTTCGATGAGCAAGGCGGGTTCGATGAAGACAGGTATGAACAGTTGTTGCGGCCTTCCATTGTTGGCAATATTGCTGATGACCGGCCCGATGGTCAACAGCTGGCCGCTGCTCTGGGTCTCGATATTACTTTGTTTGATAAACTGGAGCATAGCCGGAATACTGACCGCAAGGAGGCTATTACCATGAACAAGGCTCTTTATCCTGCTACGCTGGGCTTTTTCCTGCGGCACCTGCTGCATCCGCTTTTCAAACCTGAGCAACTGGATGCGATCCGGTCGTTCTTCTGCAGCTATATTACCGGGCGTGGTCCAGTGCCCGCTTTTCGAAAGGGTACGCAACCTTATGGTATTTTGCCTACCAGTAATTTCAAGCAGTTCTATCCCACCAAGGATGATGTGCATTATAAATTGTTGTTGTCATTGACGGAATTGCTGCGGGAACCTGCCGCAGCTTTTGAAGCGGGCATATCCAATGTATCGAAGCTGGGGCAAGCTAAGGATGTACATGAATTGCTGGATTCAATACTTGGGTTATATCCTAATTCGGCTACTTTTTATCAACGGATTGGATATAGTGAAAGCGCACTGCGTAGTGTACTTGCTACTAATGTTATTCAACCTCCCAATAAATTGCTGGAACGCCTCATCGCCAGGTTCGCCAATTATACGCAGGCAGCACCGGAGGGGATCTTGCAACTCAAAAAGCTCGTATTCGAAAGAAGTACTTACAAGCTCGACGAGCGCAGGCTCGTAGATGTGGCGCCTGTCAGTGAAACGACTTCTGTGTCTATACCCAGGGCCGTACCTCAACCTGTGCACCAGGGCGCCAATTATATTCAGTGGCTGCAACAGCATTATATACGTGGGTCGGCCGATATAGAAAAGGATTATTTTGCCTATACAGATCCGCGCATTGCTGCTCCACTGCTGTATCCATTGTTAAAGCATGGGTTGCTGCTTCAACTGTACAAATGTGTTTTTCATTGGCTGAGTAAGGATGGTGTGCTGGCTCCTTCCCTGAAGTTATTCCATGACGGCTCTGCCACCGCCGACTTCATTGCTCCCAAAGAATTCCTGAACTTCTTCAAGAAGCAGGAGGATATCAGCGCCATGGAGCTTATGATGATCGATGGCGCGCTTTTGCCTAACAAGCCTCCTACCGATGCTGTAACTTATCTTTTGTATAATGCCAATGGTATTATCAGGAATATGCTGCGGCTGGGTCAGATGACCCCGGAAATAACCAATGACTTCAGGTACCTGACTGAGTTTTATAGTGCGCTTGCCTTGCTTGCCAACCAGCCTTCTGCGCGACTGGAACGGGCTATGGTGGAGCATCTGGATTGTCTTACTTACCGGCTCGACGCGTGGCAAACAGGGCTTGTGTATCGCAAGCTTGAAATGCACAGGGGTAATCAAAAGGCAACTGGTACTGTTGTAGGCGCTTATGGCTGGCTGCTCAATGTACGTGCTGCTTCGAATGTAACGTATATACCGGAGGCCGATCTTCCTGCGGAGCTTCGACCTGGCAGCAGTAATCCTATCATAGCGGCCAGTGCTGAAGGTGGCTATATTCATGCGCCTTCAATGACGCAGGCCAAATCGGCCGCGCTATCGCGGAGTGCTTATCTGCACCATCACGATGCTGCCAGTCCTGATATGATGGCTATCAATCTGAATGCGCCGCGTGTTCGCAAAGCGCTGGAATTATTTGATGGTATTCAAAAGGGACATCTGACCGGTGAATTGCTCGGCTACCGGTTTGAACGGTTCTTGCATGATCAGCCTGTGCCGCTCGATAAATATATTGGTCCTTTACGGGGCGCCTTTCCTATTGGTGGCAGAACCATCGGCAATCCCGGTAATGCTAATGATACTTCTGCCACGCAATCTCATAAACCCGCCACTTCGGTGGCACGTCTTGACGGACTGGCCATGATCAATGCAATAAAGGGTGGGGCTGCTTATCCTTTCGGTATTGGTCAACTACCCTCAACCGGTGCTGACGCTGATGTGCTTAAAGCAGGGATCGCTGATCTCACCGACTGTATCGACGCCATGAAGGACCTCATGGTGGCAGAAAGTGTTCATCACCTTGTGCAGGGTAATACCGACCGTGCCGGCGCTCTGCTGAAATCCATTCATGAACTAAAGCCGCCTGCCCGGTTTGAATGTATACAAACGCCACGTACGCCTGCTGATATTCTTACGCACCGTGCTTCTATTTTATTGAATCCCGGTGATCTTGCCAACCCTGTGAATCCCTGGCCATCGATCGCTTTATCGCAACGTGCACTCACCGAGCCTGCGCTCAATGAATGGCTGGGGCATGTGATCGGCAAACCTGATGTTTTTCAATGCCGGGTAACGGAGGTAGAGTCGCGCACCAACGGGCTTATTTCTTTAGAAGACGTACAGCTGCAACCTATCGATATCGTTTACCTGGCACCTACTCATTGGGATGAGGACTCGGAGCTGATGCGCCGGATCGCTTATCATTACCGCATTTCTCAACAAATCAAAGAGGATGTGCAAATAGAGATTGCCTGGGATGGGGCTGAAAAGAAATATCAAAGTTTTGCTGAGCTGTTGCCCTTGTTGAAGTTGTTGAAAGAGGTGGTGACTAATGCCAAAGTGCTGGATGCCACTGATTTTGACCTGCAACGTTATCCTGGCAAAACCAATGCAGCTAATCTGTTTATCGAGCGTGCGGGTGGTATTGTTACAGATATTGGCTCATTAAAGACGAGGCTGGTCCGGCTGGTTGAGATTGTTGAGCCATTACAGATGAAGCTGCAGAAACTGGCTGAGAGTTCTACCAGCTCCTGTGCTGAGCTAAGGGAATGTCTTATTGAATGTTGTGTTTTCGAACTGCGTGGTGCTTTTCCACAATCTGCCGTGGGTGAAGATGATGGGTTGAAACAGCCATTGCAGCAGCAAGCTATGGCTGTTGTGAAGGACATGAAGCAGATGGTGGCAACAGCGCAAGCAAGTGCTATATCTTCTGAAGGTTTGACGGCATCCTTCGCGCCTTTCTTTGGCCCTGCTTTCAAGGTGTTGCCTGTGTTTCATTTTCCAGAGCAGGCTGACGATGAAGCTGACCGGCTGGAACTGGTGCGGCAGGCTTATGACGGCGAAGATCAATTGTTCTCTTTTATTACTGATAAAACAAAGTTGTCGCGTCAAAAGCATATTCAAAATTGGCTTAACGGCGCTTCTTACGTTCGTTCCAAACTCGCTGCTTTTGAAACTGCACGGCTTTGGTTCAATGCTTTCCGGCAAGAGCAGCTCGATCTGCATGTAATGCAACTGCCTTTTGAAAAGGAGGACAGCTGGCTGGGCATCGAGTTTCCGGAGAAGACGGCTGTCCGTGCCGGCAAGTTGTCCATGTTGCTGCACCACTATCCGCAAAAGGGTGCTCCTGACTGGAAGGGTGCTGCGTATTGTGGCTTGTTGGTGGACGAATGGGTAGAAGAAATTCCGGGTCAGGAGGAATTGACCGGTATTAGTTTTCAGTATAACCAACCGGATAGTCAACCGCCACAGGCTTTATTGCTGGCTGTTGCTCCCAAAGATAATGGCAAATGGAACTGGAATACGTTGAGTGATATCATCGATGATACGCTGTACCGCGCCAAACAACGTGCCGTGGGCACCAATGAGCTGGCAGGCACCGATTGGATTGGCGTATTGCCTGGTGCACTCGCAGAGTTTTCTGCTACGAAAGCGAATTTATCTGCTTTTTTCAGAAACAGATGATGTCTTTAACCTGAATTGTACTATCATGGCTTTAACAAAAAAGAATATAGCCCGTTCGCCTTACAATGGTCCTTCTATTACCGGTTATAACCGCCTGGAAGGGGTGCCCGTATCGCAGGATTATCGTAAATCTTTGCAGGCGCCTGTGCATGATGCGTTGTGGATGCTTACGCGGCAATGGCAGATGGGAGAGTTTGACGGCGAGGATACCGGTACTGCCGTGAAAGCAAAGGTGCTCACCTCACAACAACAAGTGACCCACTTTGCCACTGGTGATAAAAATATTAATCTCATCGATCCTTCTGCTATGCCACTCGAAATGGTAGTAGAGCGTGAAGGCCGCACTGCCGATCTTACCTTTCGGATAGAACTGGGCAAATTGTTCAAGGAGGTGCTTGGCGAATACGAACTCGATGTGTATTTCAGTGATTATCTCGAAGCGTTTAGGTTGCAACTATTGGAAGAGAACGAAAAGGATGCGGATAACAAGCAATTGTTAACTGCTCTACGGTCCAACAGGAATGACTTGTTGCTGTTTGATGCTTTGAAAAACCGGGTATTGGATGGGTTTGTTATTTTTAGTGCATTAACGCATAAGGATCAATACAGCGACTGGGTATATGGTCGTTTTGACCAGGCTATTGCCGAAGCATCTATAAAGGCTGGTCAGCGTTTTCTTGAGCAGGTTACTCTTTTTTATGGGTCTGACCTCTTTCTTCAAAATACCAGCTGGCAACCCGGCAGTCTCGATTATGGATTCAGCGTGCAAACTTCAGCAGACCCTAAAGATGCTACTATTCTGGATGTTGCTCATTATCCGGGTGGCCGGCTCGACTGGTATAGTTTCGACCTGAAACAGGTGACCGGTTCCAACAGTACTGAGGCTACTTATACCAGTATTCCCACACCCGTAACTTATCCCGGTATGCCCAAACCGCGGTGGTGGGAAATGGAGGATAGTGTTATCAATTTCGGGAATGTGAACGTCAAGACTACTGATATTCCTTCTCTGTTGCTCATCGATTTTGCTTTACTGTATGGGAATGACTGGCTGATGATCCCCTTCCCTATGCAACTGAACCGTCTTTGTTCTATTAAGGGACTACTGGTAAAAGATGTTTTTGGTTTTCATACTTATATTCCTCCCGTGGATACCGGCTCTACTGTGAGCTGGAAAAAATGGTCGTTGTTTAATCAGGCGGATGCACCCGGTGTTGTGCCTAATCCTGTTCTTTATTTAGCTCCTACCTTGCTTAAACCGATTGATCAGGAGCCATTGGAACGGGTAAGTTTTTTGCGTGACGAGGTGTCTAATATGGCGTGGGCTTTTGAAAACGTGATCCCCGGCGCCTTCAGCAAGGGTCTGCAAGGTGCTGAAGTGGCTGCTACTGAAATAGCAGAGGAGCAGCAGTCTACGAAGGATGCGCCGGTGAAATATATACTTGGTAAGGACGTGCCTTTTTACCAGGTTCCTTTTATTGCTGTAGAAATTCCTTTTGATGCAACGCATTCGCAAATACGTTTGCAACGGGCTACGATGCCGCAGGGCACCAACCCAAGGGGTGTTCTCCTTACAGAAGTTGCTTCGCCTTATTTTATTAATGAAGAAAATATTTCACGGGCGGGAACTTCAGTTATCCGTCACTGGCAACGCACACGGTGGATCAACGGGACTGTGGCGCAATGGCTGGGGCCGGGCGAGGCGGGGGTGCATGGGCGGCGGTCGGACATGCTGT
>JAGIBF010000061.1:0-33090 GCA_017744515.1 Niastella sp. | reverse complement strand
GGGCGTGAAAAGCAGGCTGGAAAGGGTGAAGGCGGCAGTAATCTTACTTTTGATCTACTGACCTAATTCTTTTTTGATGATGTCTATCTGGTCTTCGAAATCTCCTTCTGTGATGGCGTCGGGATCGTCTTCGTCTGCAAATTGTTTATTGAATTCTTTCGATGCCTCATTGGCTTCTGTGAGCAGTTGCAGGGCTTTGTGCAGGTCTTTTGGAACTCCTTTGCCTTCGTAGTAATACCAGGCGAGGCTACTTTTGGCAACAGCATGGCCCAGATCGCTGGACTTTTGCAGGAGGGCAACGCCACGTACCGGATCGGGCTCCACTCCTCCCAATCCTTCCATGAGTATCTGGCCTTCTTTCCAAAATGCCCATGCTTCATGCAGGTGGTATTGCTGCATGGTATGAAGGGTATCTAATGCCAGACCAATCTTCTGGCGGTATTCATCGATAATAAAATCGGCCAACTGCTTCAGGTCTTCTGTTTCTCCTCCTTCGATGGCCAGCAGCCGCCATTTTACTACTTCTTCCTGATCGCTGGTATTGAAATAATAGTGATTGGCTACTTCGTGACAGGCTCTTGCGTCTCCTTTTTCTGCCAGCTGTGTGAATATTTGCAGGCTTACTTTTTCCAGTTCTTCGGAGCCCCGCTCATCATACACTGCGAGGGAAAGTTCGCTGGCAATCCAATACAGGCTGCCGGGGCATGTGGCATATTCATCCAACAATGCCTGGTATTCTTTTATTCTGCCTTCCCTCATTTTGGAGGTGGTCTTGTAAATATCTTTTTTATTGATCAGCTCCGACATGGAGAAGTTCTTCATCGAGGATCCTCTTTCATCGAGGAAATAAATACGCGTGTCAAGTGAAAAGGGCTCACCCGCCAGCCTGTACAGCCATTGTTGGTCGACGTTGGAAGCGAGGGAAACGAACTTCTTTCCCACGCTCTCTTTTTCGTGTTCCTGTGTTTTGTCAAACACCCACACGTCCACCCCATCGTCGATCGATACCCTGTTTCCGGCGAGGATGGATGCCACTATTTCCTGCATGTTTGCCAATTCTACCATAAAGCGCTGTATAGAAGTTAAATATAAGCAGCCTTGTGGTAAAAATGCTACCGTTCATTATATTTTTGGAACCTTTATCTGTTGTCTTCCTTTACCCAGCTGATTTTGCACAGGGGCAGGATGTTTTTGTCTTTGGTGGTGAGAAATGTTTTCAGCAGTAAATCCTTATCGGGCTTCACTTTGCCCGACCAAACGAGTTTATTATTAACATAGAGCTGTACCGGTTTGCGGATATCGAACAATTCCGGCAGCAGGAGGATATCAAATGCTTTTACCCGCGATATTTCGACATAAACTGCATTGTTCTTTATCGAGGCTTTGACAGCGCCGGACCGTTTTTTATTGAAATTCAGTTTGCTGACCTGCCCTTCTTTTGAGCGGACCGGAGGGTTCAGTTCCTGGTGCCAGGCTGCTTTATCGGCAAACGTATCAAGGGCCGTGATCTCCATCCAGAAATATTGTCCATTTCTCACATCTTCCGTTTCCCAGGTGAGCTGACGGGGTGCAGGATCTCTGCGGAGGGTTTGTAATGTATCGAACAGGAAATAAATAGAATCCGGGGTTGAATACGGAAGTCCGTGGCCTGCTGCAGCGGTAAAGTTTGTCCAGTTGGCGCCCTGCTGCCGGGCATATTGTACGATGTCATTCACATAATCGATATTGAATGTTTCATCTTTTACAGCGCTGAGGCCGATGAACCGTTGTTTATTGGACAGGTTGATGAGTGGCGTATTGCCTGTGTAAGAAACCGGATTTTGGCACATGGCATAGTAGGATGCAAAGGTGGTGGCTTTGTTCAATGCAAACCAAAAGGCGCCCGTACCTCCGTTGGAATGGCCTCCTATATAGACGCGGTCGTCATCTATATTGTATAAGGACTTTGTAGTTCGAATCGCTGCGAGTATGGCTTCAAAGGCATCCTGGTGGACGAGCCAGTTAAAGTCTTTTCGTGCATAGGGGTAAATGATGAAGGCATTTTGCTCGATGGCTTTCTGCAATACTTTTTCCTCGTGGTGGATGTAATGGGGCGGCGTAAACCGGGGCCGGCCCGACACTGCGCCGTGGAGGTATATGTATAGTGGTGTTTTGTTTTGGGGTTTGTAGTTTTTGGGAATGTAAACGAGATAAGGGGCCTTCAATGTATCGCGCGCCTGTATGTGATAGAGCGTCCAGTGACCCGTGGCGCCGGGCGTGGGGTAGTTATTAAAGGTGTGTATCTGTTTTAGCAATTGGGATGCATCGTTTTTCCGGGCGAGGTCGCGCCAATAGCTTGCATCCGTAAGTAATGAACTGTTTACCCGTGTAGCTGTATCTGTGAGGGCGTCCATGATCTTTTTATCGCTATTGGCGGCTGAGTCGGCTTTGTATTTAAAATCTGTAATGAATTTATTCCATTCCGGCAGGTGACGCAGGCATTTGTTGTCTTCATCGCTGGCAAACTTATCATAGGCGGTGAGGTCATAGCCTATTTCGGCTGAACGCTTCAGGTATGCAGCGGCCTTTTGTGTTTCTCCGACATGGCAGGCTGCTACTGCCCAAAAATAGGTATCGTAATTACTCTGGCCATTATTCTTATCGGCGTAATAAATGTCATAAAAGTAGCATGCCTTCACAAAGTCTTTCTTTTCATAGTATACACGTGCTGAATCAATCAAGCTGCGGGTAGCAGACTGGGCGTGTACAATGGTGGCTGCCAAAAGTAATCCAATAATCAGTAGCAGGAGCTTATTCATAGTTCACAAAGGAACAGGGGACAGGTGTCGGAAAATTGTACTTTTCAGACAAGTTGAAAGGTTGATAAGTTGATCGGCTTCCACGCCGGTAAAATTATTGCCATCGAGGCTGTAGCCAAAGCGGCATTTGGCGCCTGTGCGTACCTGCACACGCAAGTAAATGGTAGCTGTGGAGTCTCCTACTTGAATAAGGGTCTTTTCTGTTTCGGCTGTTCCCTTGTATGCATCTTTACAAGTGTTGTACACATGCGCATAGTGTTTGTTTTTTGCGCAAGCCAGAGGCTTGCCAATACCCGTCACCAGCCAGAGGCAGGCGACTTATTAGTTGATCTCCACCATTGCTTTGATGACGCCATTGGCGGGATTGAGCCAGCCGGCAAATTCTTCTTTGGTTCGATCGAAGGCTACTTTATGGGTTATGAAAGTAAGGGGATCGAGCTGTTTGTTTTTGATGCAGCGGATCACGTGTTCGAAATCGGCATGGGTGGCGTTGCGGCTGCTCATCAATGTGGCTTCTCGCTTGTGGAACTCCGGGTGGCTAAAGCTGATATCGCCTTTTTGTAATCCCACCAACACGTACCGGGCTCCATGTGCCATGTACTGGAAAGCATTGTTGATCGCCCTGAGGTTGCCCGTAGCATCAATCACCACTGTGGGCATATCTCCATTGGTGATCTCTTTCAACAGTGCCATCGCATCTTGCGTAGCTCCATTGATCGTATGCCGTACGCCCAGCTTATTACGGCAAAAGGCGAGGCGGTTATCGTTTACATCCAACGCGATCACGTTGGCGCCAGCAATATTGGCCAATGCGATAATGCCCAATCCTATAGGTCCTGCTCCTACTACCAGCACATATTCTCCCGCCTGTACATTAGCCCGGCGCAAACCATGTGCACCAATTGCCAACGGCTCTACCAATGCCAGTGCATCGTACGATAATCCTTCTCCATGCAACAATGTGTGGGCAGGTACAGCAAGGTATTCCACCATGCCGCCGTCTACATGCACACCACATACTTTTATATTGGTGCAACAGTTGGGCTTGCCATTGCGGCAGGCAATACAGGTGCCGCAATTAAAGTAGGGAATGAAGGAAACTGTCTCTCCTACTTCGAAACCTTCTGCTCCGCCTGTATCGACCAACTCGCCTGCCAACTCATGGCCAAGGATACGGGGATAGGTGAAAAATGGCTGCGTGCCTTCAAAGGCATGGAGGTCGGTACCACAGATGCCAATGCGCCGGATGCGGATAAGTGCCTGTCCCGCTACCCGTGCCGGTTGCTCAATGTCTTTGTATTCGAATTGGCCTGGGGAGGTACACACTAATGATCTCATAATTTCTTTTTTAGAATACAGGATACAGAATATGAATCCGGCAATATCGGCAGCCGGTAATTGGAAAGACTGCTTAATTGCAAGCTCACTTACTTTCGTAGTACCGCTTTGTTTATTCTAATGGTATCCATCCATTAAAGATATTCTTTAAAGTATATTGTTTTGCTTGTTTTGGCTGAGTTGTTTGGACCATTTGACTCTTTTTTCAGCATTGGCGACAACGCCGACACTTTGATATTCGGCATACAGGACCCTCCACATGGAGCGCTACCGCCTGTCCTACCCTGCCTGCTTTATTTGGGATGGTGATGTTTTCAATCGTGCTGTCGTTGCTTTCTCCTATCAGTGATATCCTGCATTTCCAGGAGGGGATTATCAGCTTTTCGAGGTATATATCTTTTTTAATAAGAATCTTCACTTGTTTCCGGGAGAGATCGCGTACGGCATTTACTGCTTCCTGTATCGTCTTAAAGTTGCCACTGCCATCCTGCACCACGGTAAAAGAAGAAGGGTATGTGGTGACCTGCCCCATCACATGGCGTCCCGCACTATCCCAATAAATTACCGCGGAAGCTGGTAATAATTCCTTACTGCTTCGTAATCTGTAAAATCAATATCAGGCAGTGGCTTTGCTCCGGCAGCAACGCGACCACCCGGTAAAGTATTATTTGTCAATATGCGCACTACTTTTGCTTGTGCATAGTTTTCGCCTGCGCCACTTTTGTCGATATAAATGTTCACCTTATTGGATGAGTATCCCATGTTCAAGCGGTATTGGGTGGCACCTCCTACACCGGGGCCTGGTAAAAAATACCAGCGGTCGTTGGTCTGATAATAGAGATAGACAAACCACGCACATTTATCCATTGTATCTTTCGTAGTAGTAATTTGCAAGGTCACAAAATTTGTTGTTGCGAGGTTTTGTGCTCCAAATGTGTATTGTACTACGTTGGCGTTTCCGTTTATGCCGTCTGCGCCCTTTGGACCTTCGGGACCCGTGTCTCCTTTCTTACATGAGCATATAGCTATGGCCAGGATCATACCTGCGATCAGTGCTGTTGAATTTTTCATATCAATTCTTTTTCGCAAGGTATAGCCAAAAGCATGCAGGCTTTCTCATCCATTTGAGCTATTCCGAATCAATATCGTTTAGTTAAGAGTCACTGCCGAGGAGTAAATAGTGGTATCACAAGTTGTGATACCACCGAGCACGAATGCCGCATAACAATCTCATATACAAATTATTACGAGTCACCTACCCAATATAGGTGGTATCACAACTTGTGATACCATGGCTTGATTGGCCCTTACAACTGTTTAATCTCCACTTATTTAGATAAACAAATAACAATATTTAATATATTTTTATTTAATATTGCCGACACGTTATCCGTGTGTCCCCAACCGACAGACTTTGTTTTAGCAGCAAAAACTAACTATTCATTTAAATAATAGTAATGGCAAAGTCTACATCAAAGTTTGTTCTTCCGGAAGAATTAATCATTAAAAAGATCCTTGTATTACGTGGTGAAAGAGTGTTACTCGATTTTCACGTTGCAGAAATTTTTGGAGTAGAAACAAGAGTATTGAAGCAAGCTGTCAAACGTAATATTGAACGCTTTCCCAAAGACTTCATGTTCAAGCTCACCAAAAAAGAAATGGAAAGTGTGGTATCACAAAATGTGATACCACATATAAAGTACCTGGGTGGCGCTACGCCATTTGCTTTTACGGAAACAGGTGTAGCGATGTTGTCAGGTGTTTTAAAAAGTGATAATGCCGTAAAGATGAACATCATTATTATGCGGGCATTTATCATGCTGCGTAAAATAGCAGTTAATTATAAAGAGATCATGAATCTGCTACAGCAAATGCGATTGCAATATGATAAACAGTTTAGTGAAATTCATAAAGTATTAGAGTATCTGCTCAATCCACCACAACCTCCCCGCAGAAAGATAGGTTTCCGGCGAACCGATGAACGTGATGACCAATAAAGATGCTTTAAAGATAAAATAGGTGGTGGTATCACAGTTTGTGATACCAGTGGCAATTGATGAATTATAACACACTGATTATCTATTAATTAAAAATAAATCCAAGAAGTCAGTGGTATCACAAGTTGTGATACCATGGGGGTAAAAAACTGAAGTGGTCACCATTTTACCTGAAACTGTCACCATAACTACCTGACGGCTGAATGTGAGCTTTGTGTCATCATTTAAACAACAAATAAGATGGCACAACAGAACAAAATTGCGCTGGTTACCGGTGGTAGCCGCGGGCTCGGAAAAAATGTAGCGCTCTCGCTTTCAAAGAAGGGCATCGACGTAATTCTTACTTACCGGAATAATAAAGAAGAGGCTGCTGAGGTTGTAAAGTCCATACGCGCAAACGGACAGCAAGCCGTAGCCCTGAAACTGGATGTAGGTGATATCAAATCACTGGATGGCTTTATTCAGCAACTGACTTCCGCGCTGAAAGATAGTTTTGGTACTGAGCAGTTCGACTTCCTGATCAACAACGCCGGTATCGAAGGATACAACCTCATTACTGATACTCCCGAAGAATTGTTCGACAATCTCTATAATGTTCACCTGAAGGGGACGTATTTCCTTACCCAAAAAACAATATCGCTGCTGGCTGATGGTGGCCGCATCATCAACTTCTCTACCGGTCTTGCCCGCTTTGTGGTTCCTGGTTATAGTGCTTATGCATCTATGAAAGGCGCTATAGAAGTGTTCACGCGCTACCTGGCAAAAGAACTGGGTGCCCGTGGCATTACGGCCAACACCATTGCACCCGGACCTGTTGAAACAGATTTTACGAAGAACTCTTTGGGCAATCCGCAGGTAAGGGAGTTTCTTGTAAGCCAGACTTCGCTGAAGCGTACTGCCTTGCCGGAAGATATTGGAGGTGTGGTTGCATTCCTTTGTTCTCCTGAAGCTGGCTGGGTTACTGCGCAACGGATTGAGGTTTCCGGGGGAATCTTTTTGTAGGACTTAGTAGCCTACTTGTTTGCTTAAGGCTTCTATTGCAGCGAAGAGATATACAGCCGGGGCATTCCAGTTGATGGCAATTTCATTGCTGGCGTAGGAGCAATCCTGATCTGTAAAAGCGGTTTCGGGTTCTATGAATTCATATTTACAACGATCCTGTCGGCCGGGGTTAGGTCCTCCGGATAATAGTCCCGGCACAGGCTCTACGATACCATCTGCTACAGAAGGCCGGTGGTGTGGATGCATCACCGGATAAGCACCAATTCCCGTTACAAAGCTGTAGCCTGTAGCGTTTCTGCCCAGCAGATAATCAAGATTCGTCAGTGCATAGTGTACATACTTTTTATCTTTTGTAAGCAGGAAGGCATTGATCAATAGAATACCCTGATTGGCCGCCACAGAACTGCTGCCCCATACAAAGTCAGACTTCTGTCGTCCCATCACCGTATGAAAAGCATTTTCACCGACCGCCGTTATGTACCAATCGGCCAGCTTGATTATTTTTTCTTTGAGTGTGGCTGCTTCGGCTGTATGCCGTGGCAGCCATGTTTTATTTTTCCTTAGTAAGGTATAATATCCCAGCATGCGCACATTGGCCCATGATGGAATCGTCAGCAGACTATTCAGTTCTTTGTTGACTGCACTTTCATATACTTCATCTCCCGTGGTGATCAGTAACTCGGCAGCTGCCCACAACCATTCGTCGTTAAAACTTCTATCGCCGTAGCCGCCAGTAGAAACAGCAGGCTTATGCGTTGTATTCATTTTATCCTGGTCATATACGAGATCGGGATTCTTCAGTGCCCACTGCCAGGCTTGTTTGGCTGCAGCAAGGCAAGTATCAGCTAATCCAGGTAATTGTTTATTGAACGGTTTGCAGATACGTGCAGCCTGTGCCATAACAGCTGCGAAGTCCAGTGTAGCGGCTGTCCCTTTTTGCACCACATAGCGCGGTAGTTTGGTGACGCCGGGCATTACCATACCATCAAAAGCCGCATTGGTGCATTTGTTGTACACGCCTCCATCATTAGGATCCTGCATCGTCAGCATCCAACGCAGGTTGTATAATGCTTCATCCAACAGATCGGGGATGTTATTCCTGCTTTCCGGAATATTCGTCTTTAATGTATTGAAGTATTGAGGGAAATCTTCATAGGCCGATAGCAGCGTACCCATGGTAATACCGCTGTTCACTATGTATTTATTGTAATCGCCTGCATCATACCAGCCACCGGGTGAAGTGATAGCAGTTCCGGCAGGTCGCTTTTCCGTAGCAGCAGAAGGGTGGATCAATACTTCCGTATCCGGGTGACCTGCGGGTCGATGCCATTTGCCTGCATACTGCTGTTGCAGCGGCATAGACACACGCTGGTAATAAAAGCCTTTTAATAAAGCAACTGCGGAACCATTGTGTACCTGACCGGCTATGCGAAATATATAGGATGGAGCAAAGCCTGGAATGATCAGGCGGAAGCTGCCCGCTTTCTGAAAGGCGCTGAAATCCGCCAGTTTCGTTTGCAAAGAAGAATTGGATGATTGTTTTTGAGGGCTCAGTTTTCCCCTGTACACCGTATCACGACGGTTAGCATCTATAATTGCAAAGCTGGTGGCAGTGATGTTGCCTACTACAGCCGCCACTTTGGGTGCTTTTGTATAATATCCTTCCTGGTCAATGCGAATGGCATTGACAGGTTGCTGATCTTGTGCAAAGGCAACAGATGATAAAGCGATGATAATAGTGGCGAGGTGCTTCATGAGTACTTATTGGTTTAGCGTACCTGACGATCTTTCGGTCAGGCCGCTTCAGGCGGCCAGACCAGTATATTATTGAACAATGATCTTTTTAGTGGTATTGCCTTTGGCGGTGATCACCTGCAGACAATAGGCTCCTGCTTTCAGGAATCGATGGACCGGTACCACCTGCGCACCACGGGTATTTATTTCGTACAATAGTTGGCCGGCTTTGTTGATCACCCGCATGGATATTTGTTCTGCAGCAGAAAAGCCATCGAGCTTCACCGAAAAATTCCCATTATCGGATGGATTGGGAAATACCTGCACCAGTTTATCCTGCGGATCAATATCTACTACACCCGTCACATTGTTTTTCTCCACCAATACAAATGTAGCTGAACGTGCCGGAATATTGAGCCTGATATCGTTTTCACACAGGGCTGAATTGGCTTTCAGGTCTACGTAATTGGCCGGGCCACCCGCTTCGCCTGTAGGCCCGCTTCCATTGACCAGTACCTTACGGGAGAATTCTCCATTGTCATTATCACCGGTTAATGTATACCAATAAAAACGGTTACCGGGATTGAAGTTTTGAAAGTTCAGTTTTACCAATTGTGCACCTGTTCCTTTGTTGACGATCACGATACCTGCCTGTCCCGAGCTGAACGTAGAAGCGTAACTTATTATATCATTATGCCCAACGACTGAAGCGCTGACCATCTGGTCGCCAAAATACTTTCTGAAATAATACATGTGGTAAAAAGATGGCCGGGGCGTCCATGCAGCGACGCCCGACTCACCGCCCTGGCTAAAAGTTCCATGGTCATTGCCATTGTCCCACCCGTTGGCCAGGTCCCAGCGGGATGCTTGCCCATACTTGCTTTTAATCAGCTCTCCCAAAGTAAGCGTAGCATGCAAGCCGTTGATGTGGGACACCATTTGTTTGGAACCCACTGCAAAAATGTTCCACTCCGTCAATGCGATAGGTTTCAGCGCTGCCCCACCTTGCTGTGTAGTGGTCTTCATCCAGTTCATCATGTTTTGTGTTTCCATAGCAGCTGTGTTCAGGATAGCACTGGCTGTAGAATTTTCGTTATACGGCGTATAATAAGAATGAACGATGTAGAAGTCGGCAGCGTTTCCTGCCTTGCTGAAGTAGCCGCTGTTCCAGGTCCTGTCGACCGGGTTCCAGGAATTGGCGGCATCGTATTGTATCAACTGTGCGCCAATATGAATGATAGTTCCTTTTTCCGAAGCGGCTTTATGCATGGAATCGATAAACACTTTAATATGCTGACCGTAGAGTTCGCCCGTGATGATCTCTGGCTGGCCATCTTTGTTCTTTTTGACATCTATTTTATACCCTGCCTGCCAGGGGCCAGCATCTTCGTTGCCTATTTCCCAAAACTTTGTACGACCGTTGTCATACCGTACCCAATCGGCAGCCAGATGAGCAGCCTGCTTTACCGGATCAGTACTTGTGCCATACCGGGCATAGCTGTAATTCACCGTGATGATGCCTGTGCTGCCTGTTTGTTGCAACATAGCATAATAATTATCGAGCGATAATGTCCAACCGGCTGTGTTCTTTCCATACCAATAGCCCGCCAGCACTTTTTTCCCGTCGGAATCGTAGAGGGAATCCGGTACGTCGGCTGGTGGTGTATTGGGCAGTGCATTCCAGAAATATACGCTGCTGATATTGCCGCCCGGCATGCGAATGATATTGGGAGCAAGGTTTTTGATGTGATCTATCAACACCGGCTCTGTTACCATCTGAGTCATGTAGGGATTGGCATTGTTGCCAAAGAGGTACTTAGATACTTTATTAACGACCTGGCTGGCATCAACGGTAATAGTAACGGCTGGCGAACCAGCCGGCTTGCTCACGTTGTTGAAAGCGGGCGCCGTAATGTTTACAGGCTGCCAGTCGTTCAGGAAAAAACCTGGGTCTTGTGCATACATAGTAAGCCCCTGCAAGCAAGTAGAGCAAAAAGCAAACAGTATCTTTTTCACGCGGGTCGTTTAAATCAACGATTCATTCTAAGGCCAGGGTGAGCCCCCCTGGAGGGTGACTCACCCTTCGACAAGCTCAGGGTGACAAACCTTAAGTTCAGGGTGACAGTTCAGGGTGACAGTTCAGGGTGACAACTCTACTTCACAATTTTATATACACGGATGTTATCGACGGCTATATCCAGTTTGGGAATAGGTGTGCCGGTATCGTTAACAAACATGAACCTAACCATTTCGTCAATATTGCCGATCACATCCGCTACTGTATTAGCCTTGTCTCCTGCTCCATCGGTTCCACCGGATGATTTTTTTCTGAATTCACTCAACGGTACGGTTACAGTGACCCAGCCATTCGTTTTGAAGCCCGGTGTTGTTTTCCAGGGTTCATACCGGTACATGTATATCCAGGTATCATTTGGTGGCGGTCCTATAAACATCACACCATTTGACAAGGGTTCTTTTACATATATTTCAAACTTCATGGCATAGTTGGCAGCAGGGTTGCCATTTTCGGAAGCAGGCAACCAATCTTTCCTGAGGGTGATGATACCTCTTTTACCATTCCACCAATCCCAGTTATTGCCAGTGATATCATCCTGCTGCAGGTGGGCATATTTTCCGTGATTGCCAGGGAACAAGGAAGCATCATCCGTGATGGTACAACCCCACTCAAAGAAACTAATGTCATCGAAGTTGGCAATCATGCCGGTGGCGAAGTCATTGAACCGGAAAACTGAAGTACCTACTCCAAACCTGGTAACCACTTGAACGGTGCCTGCCTGTGTGATACCGGCAGGTACCGTTACCTGGAGAGAAGTGCCTGAGGTAGTAGTCGCAATATTCGCAGTTGCCGCTACACCGCCGGGGAAGATGACCTTTTCTACAAAGAAGAAATTGTTTCCTACGATCGTGATACGCTCGCCAGCTTTTGCGTTCTCATTACTGGCCCCGCTCACTATGGCAGGAGGTGGTATTACGGGAAAGCTAAATACCACTTCACCATTTTTTGTAACCACTTTCACCGTATTCAACTGGCTGGGGTCAAGGCTGGCGAAGGGCATATCGGCCGGGATAGTGACCACGATATTATTATCAGATAATATAGCCGAGTTAAAAGGCGTAGAATACCCATTGAAAAAGACCTGTGTAGTGGAAGCAAAGCCACTACCCTGTATCACCACTGTTTGTCCCGGCCCGGCCAAGGTCAATGTTGAATCGTTCGGAGCGGGGCTGTTGGCCCGCAGCTTCGTGATAACGGGTTTACTGTCATTGTCCTTGTCACAGGCCACCATGCCTGTGAATAAGGCTAACAGCAATATTATAATCTGCAATTTATTATTACGCATAGCGCAAGGGTTATTGTGTTATAAATGTGTTAGTCGGGCAGTACACTGAAATCAAATGCTACCGGTGCTTTGGCCAGATTGGGCGCCTTCACCAGTTCTGCTTCCGGTAATGGCAGATAAATCGTGTTCTCAGTTACCGGGTATTTCTTTGTGGTGTACACGGCTGTCCAGGTACGTGGATTACTGGTACCAGTATTGTAGGTAAGTGTATAAGCTCCTTTATCCTGATCATTGATAATAGCCGTTGCTTTGGTTGGATTGAAATAATACAAGCGCATCAGCTCATACCAGTAAATACCTTCAAATACCGTTTCAATTCTTTTTTCCAGGAAGATGTCATCAAAATTGATAGTTGCTTTCTCCGGCATGCCCGCCCGCTTGCGTACTGCATTATAATATTTCAGGGCTTCTGCATCTGATGTGCTGGCAGCATCTCCAAGGATCGATTCAGCATAGATGAGGTACACTTCTGCCAGGCGCAACATATAGGTATTGATGTAGGCGCACATTTCGCTGCCCTTACCGGCATTGTCTTTTACGGAACCAATGATGTATTTTTTGGTATTGGCTACGTCTGTAGCAGTAAAGTTGTAACCACCCAGGTCTTTGCGTATTTCAGGATAGAAATCACTCTGGAACATAAAGGTGGCTTTACGTCTTACCGAGTCGCCAGGATTGGCCAGGTAATACTGGATCAGGTTGGCAGAAGCGCCGTGTGCAGCACCCCATCCGTCCCAACTACCGGTAATATCTCCATTACGCGCCATGTAGGCCTGGAAGGAGTTATTGATACCCCAGGGATCTTTGATCGGCATCCACTGAATGGAGAAGAGGCTTTCTTTGTTATTTTTTGAGCTGTTGTGATTTTCACCACGGAACAGGTCATAATAGTTGGGCTCCAGCACAAAGGGGCTGTTGCGCACTACGTCTCCTGCATAAAACTTTGCACTGTCAAGATCGGTTTTGCGACGTGTGTTTCCACTGCCTACGCCTGCACGGGTGAGGTACATTCTGGCCAGCATGCCTTCGGCGGAGTATTTGTTGATCCGCCCTTCGGCAAAGGAAGTGACAGGAAGGTTGCGGGCTGCATAGGTCATATCTTTGATGATCAACTCCCAAACGCTTTCTATCGTATTACGTGATACGTTAGGGTCACCCATCTGTGCTACGTTGTCGTAAATGATAGGTACGGCTCCCCAGTTACTCACCAGGAAATAATACCCCATCGCTCTCATGAAACGGCATTCTGCAATAGCTGCACGTTTTACATCGTCGGGCACTGTGGTAGCATTGTTGCGCACGTTCATCATGGTTTGGTTGCTCTGCGCGATGATCTTATAAAAAGACTTGTATGCAGGCAACAGGGTATTTACGTCGGTGGCTGGCACTGCAAAGCGGTAGAATTGATCGCGGTCGTTGGAGATCATATTACCTGCGCGGGCATCACCAAAAGATAAGGCGGCTTTGTCGTTATAATCAAACCACACGATGTTGTACAGCGGCGCCGTACCGGCTCTTACTTCATCTGTGGTTTTATAAAAGATGTCGGCAATCAACTGGTCCTCCGGTGGCCTGTTCAGGAATTCCTTATTACAAGCCTGTGATCCCATCAGCACCAGCATGATCAATATGATTGAAAGCTTTTTCATATACTACATTTTAGGAAGGTTAGAAATCAGCGGTGAGGCTGAATGAATACAATTTGGTAGAAGGGTAGCGTGCATCGTCTACTCCCACTGTCAATGAACCATAGTTAGGCGTCATACCGATCTCCGGATCGTACCCTTTGTATTTCGTAAACGTGGCCAGGTTTTGTACACCAGCCGATACTTTCAGGTTACGCATAGCGATCCTGGAAGCCCATTTGGCTGGCAGGAAATAAGAAAGGGTAACATTCTTGATGCGGATGTATGATCCGTCTTCGATATACCACTGTGTGGCCCGGAAGTTACCATTGGCTGTATTGGGTGAAATACGTGCAATCTGAAAACCGGGATTCGTCAGGGAGGTAGACTGATCGTTCACATCAATACTGCTTGGGCGGGCAAAGTTAGCTACCGATTTAAAGTAGTTACTGAATACAGCTGCTCCCTGTGGATTCTCATTTAAATATCGTGTGTAGTTGTAAACATCATTTCCCTGTACACCGACGATTAGCACGTTCAGGTCAAAATTCTTATAGGAGAATGAGTTATTAAATCCAAATGTAAACTTGGGCCAGGGGTTACCGATCACCACGCGATCATTCTGATCGATAACGCCATCAGGTTTTCCATCGGGGCCGCTGATGTCCCTGAACTTAACATCCCCTACCCAGGTGCCCTGTGCAGGGTCAATCAACATAACGCCACTTGCCAATTGTTTGGCATGGCCCTGGATATCTCCAATATTCTGGAATATGCCATCGGCAATATACCCTGTAAGGAATGCCACCGGATCACCTACTTTGGAAGAACTGATCAATGAGCTGGTCTTGTAGGTACTGTTGATAGGTGTATTGTTGTACAGCGCTGTGATCTGGTTACGGTCTATCGAGAAGTTCAATCCTGTTTTCCAGGTAAAGGGTTTTTCAATATTGACCGTATTGATCGTGATACCAAATCCTTTGTTCTCCATGGAACCTACGTTGGAAGTAGGGAAACGGATATAGCCTGATGAGTACGACATATCACCACCGGAGTAGAAAGGATAATCGTTGGTAGTAAGCAGGTCGGTGATCTTTTTAATGTAGAAGTCGGCAATTATTTCAACGCGGTTATTGAATAAGCGGGCATCGAAGCCAACGTTCAGTGTTTTAGATTCCTCCCACTTCAGGAATGGGTTAGCAAAATTATTGGACAAATAGCCTGTACCGCCGGCAGTTGGTACACTATACAAAGCAGCGAAATAACCAGCAGCTGCAGCATTACCGCTAAGGCCATATTCTACGCGCAGTTTCAGGTCGTTAACCGCCTCCATGTTCTTCATGAAATTTTCCTGCGACATTCTCCAGGCGGCAGAGAAGGAAGGGAAATAACCCCACCTGTTCTCAGGGCCAAAATTGGAAGAGCCGTCTGCCCTCATGGTAGCTTGCAGAATATAGCGGTCGTTGTATACATAATTCAACCGGCCAAAGTATGACTCACGGGCGCTTGAACCTTTCGAACTGGAATTGGTAGCGGTTAAAGCATCGCCGCCTGGAAGTTCCTGTATATTGTTGGTAATATAATTGCGGCGTAATCCTTCCAATCCTTCATACGCGTTCTCAGTAGCTTCGTGTCCCACCATGGCTGTGATGCCATGTTTACCAATCTTTGTATCATACTGCAAACGGGTTTGAAGTCCCCACCAGTAGTTGTTGCCACTGCGGCGTGAAGAAACGGTCGTAGTATTTTCATAGCCATTGAACTTATAGGAAGGGTTAAAAATGTAACTGTTCGTGTATTGATAATAAGTATTGAACTCATTGTGCAATACAAGACCCTTTATGAAATTGATGTCTGCATACATACCACCTATGAAGGACATCGATTTATTACGGTTGTCGTTGATCTCCGCCAACGCCACCGGGTTGGTGTATTGGAATTGTGTGTTTACCGGGCCACCCCAGCTACCATCGGGGTTCGTAACCGGTACGGAAGGATTCTGACTGATGGCAATGTTCAATAGGTCGCCATTGGTGGTATTTACATTTTCCTTCACCTGGTTTACGCTCAGGTTGGCGCCTACTTTCAGCCATCGCCTGGTTTGATTGTCTATATTTAAACGGATGGAGTAGCGTTCAAAGCCAGAGCCTCTCGCTACACCTTCCTGTTTGAAATATTCTGCACCGGTATAAAAAGTAGTGCGTTCGCTACCACCGCTCAACCCTAAACTGTATTTCTGCAGCAAGGTTCTGCGAAAGAGTGCATTCTGCCAATCGGTACCCTCACCCAATACGGAAGGGTCTGCAAAAGCAGGATCATAAGCGGCAGCTCCAGCCTTCGCAAACTCATTGCGGTAGGCTGCATACTCCCGGAGGTTCATCACAGGCACTTTTTCGGGTCTGTCCTGGATAGTAGTCAGGCTACTGAAAGCCACTTTTGTTTCGCCGGATTTACCTCTTTTAGTTGTTATCAGGATCACACCATTGGCGCCAACCGCTCCGTAGATGGCGGTAGCCGATGGCCCCTGCAATACGTTGATGGTTTCAATATCATCGGGGTTGATCCCTGCAAGAATGTTGGAAGAAACATTCGTCGCTGTATTGCTGGTACCTGTACCGCCATTGGGGTTATCGGGTTTTATCTGTACTCCATCGATAACATACAATGGCTGGCTGGAATAATTGATAGAGCTAACACCACGGATCAGTACAGAGGGCGCGGCACCGGGCTGTCCACTGTTGGAAGTAACATAGACGTTGGCCGCGCGTCCCTGCAATCCCTGCTCCAATGTAGTGTTCACTGTCCGTTGCATATCGGCAGCAGTAACGGTAACCTGTGAGCTGCTGAGGTCTGTTTTCTTCATACGACCGTATCCTACTACTACCACATCCTGCAGGTTATTGTAATCCGCATCCAGCCTGATGTCGAGATTATTTGACCTGTTGCCTATCTTCACTTCTTTGGCAGCATACCCAACGGAAGAAATAAGCAGTATATCTCCGGTCTTCGCTTCAATGGTAAATTCTCCTGTTGAATTGGTAGAAACTGAATTAGTTGTTCCTTTAATAGTAACCGATGCGGAGACTAACGGTTCCTCGCCCAGTTTTCCGGTCACCTTACCGGTGATCTTTCTCGCGGTAGTTTCTTGTTGTGCATATCCCTGTGAGATGGTCAGCATACACAATACCAGCGTCCATAACAGAGCAGCCGGTTGTCTGGCAGTTTTGGTTTTTTTCATATGTGATCGTTTTCGTTTTGCAAGTATCTCTTAAATAATAAGGAATGACTATTTCATCTTCACAGTTACTTTCTTCCCACTGTATTTAATAACATGGTCTGCTTTTCCATCCGGATCGAAAGATTTCGGTTTGTCTTTACTGATCCATACTACCCGGAATGTTCTTTGCTGCAGCATACCGTTGAATTTTCCTGCTCTTTCACCAATCGTCAATGTTTTGGTAGCTTCTTCATAAGTGAAGGGGATGTTGGCAAAAGCTCCCTGTTCATAATTATAATTGGTGCCTTCATCTTCATAGAGTGTAAACTGTCCGTCCTTGCCAGTATACACCAGTAGTGTAATAGGATCGGCTGGCTTCTCGGCGGTAAACTGCATCTCCGGGCCTGTGGTTATGATAGCACCTTCTTTAATATACAAGGGGATTTTTTCTACAGGAGCATTTGCCGCGACGGCAGCGCCGCCCTGCAGGTATTTCCCTGAATAATAATCGTACCAGCCGTTACCTGCCGGCAGGTACACTTTCCGGTCAGTAGCTTTGTATTTAACAATAGGGTTCACCAATATAGAGGGGCCAAACATAAATTGGTCGCCTATGTCCTTCACTTGCGGATCGGCCGGAAAATCCATGGCCAGCGCGCGCATGATGGTGTAATGATCGTGGTAGGTTTTGCCTGCGAGAGAATAGATATAGGGCATCAAGCGATAGCGCAGCTTATTATAATACAGCATGCTTTGGTAAGCAGGATGTGTTTCCGGCGCTACGTTGTATATCTCGCGATAAGGGAATTGGCCATGCACACGAAAGATGGGACAGAAAACACCAAACTGGTACCAGCGGGTCATCAGCTCGCGCCATTCTTCAAGGTCTTCTCCTTTTGCGTTTTCATAACGGGTCTCTACAGCGAAACCACCTATATCAGTTGTCCAATAAGGAATGCCCGACAGGGAGAAGTTGAGACCGGCAGATATCTGGTTGCTAAAATCTTCCCAGCGTGCAGCTATATCGCCGCTCCACGAAGCAGCAGCATAACGTTGCAAGCCTGCATAAGCTGAGCGGGTAAAGATGAAGACGCGCTTGTTGGGATCAACTGCCCGCTGGCCTTCATACACTCCTTTTGCATTTTGCAAGGCAAAGGCATTGAAGTAGCGTGTTGATGAGCCCAATGCTGTGGGGTTCATCGTTTGCTTTCTTTCTTCCGGCGACATGTTGGAATGGATATCCGGTTCGGTTGCATCCAGCCACCAGGCATCTACTCCTTTATTATATAGTTTTTCATTCAGCAGGTTCCAGAAGGCTGTACGCGCCTGTGGATTGTAGGCATCATAGAAAGTGGAGGTATATCCTTTGCCTATCCAGTCGCGCCGCTGCTCGGCAATATTCCTTTTATACAACCAGCCATTTTTATCGAATTGCTTGTAAACAGGGATACCTTCATAGAGCTTAGGCCACACGGAGATCATGAACCGGGTGTTGTACCGCTCGTGCAGGGTTTTGATCATGCCTGCCGGATCGGGAAAGCGGGTAGAGTCGAAGTCCTGACTGCCCCAGTCGTTCTCTTTCCAGAAACACCAGTCCAATACAATATTATCCAGCGGTATCTTACGTTTCCTGAACTCACTAACGGTATTGAGTATTTCATCCTGTGTTTTATACCGCTCACGGCTTTGCCAGAAACCCATAACCCATTTGGGCAGCAATGATGCCTGGCCGGTAATATCGCGGTAGCCGCCAATTACTTCGTCCAAGTTCTTGCCCTGTATGAAATAGTAATCCAGCTGATCGCCCGATTCGGAGCTGAAGCCAAACTGATTTTGATAATCACCCTGCAGCGGGCTTAACCATTTGCAGGATAGGTAAGACTGCCCCCCATCGGGCAGCCACTCTATGCGAAAACTATATTTCTTTCCTTTATCGAGCTGCACTGGCAATACGGCTGTGCCCGGCATCCAGGAATGACGCCAACGGTCGGCCAACAGCTTGCCATCGATCCATATTTTACTGTATCCACCATAACGAAACAAGAACTGGTGCACGCCCGTATACGCCGACTCTATTGCTCCTTCCCAGGTCACTTTTACATCATCCAATTTTATTCCTTCGGGAAATTCTTTTTGAGAGCATAAATAATCATAAGCCAGTACTGATTCGGGTCTTTGCACAATTATCTGTTGCGTGTTTGCTTTCTTAGCGTACGTAGCCGTTAGCCAACCCTGGCTACCGTCTGTTGCATAGAGCTTCAGGGTAGAGAGCGGTTGAAAATCACGGGTATCACCTGCTTTGGTAATGGAATAATTATCCCAGAGAATGCCATAGTTTTTAGAAGACACCAGGAAGGGAACGGCTATTTCTGTATTGTTCTGCAACAGTTCTACCTGCTGTCCTTTATGGTTCATGATACCGTTCTGGTGCTGGCCCAGTCCATAGAATGCCTCTTCCGGCGTTCCCATGAATTGCTGGCTAAGCCTAAAAGCTGGTTGTCCTTCTTCTGTAAATGGTGTAAAGTATTTACCGCCTTCCTTTGGCTCGGCCAATATGGGAGCACCCGTGTGGTCGGTAAAGCCGATCTCGCCGGTTACCAGTGATACAATAGCCCTCAATGCCGGTGTGATCAGGGTCACTTGTTCTTTATCCTCTTTCACGTTCCATTTTACCGGTGTTCTTTTTTGGGCGAGGGTGATGAGACTGGGAACATTACTGAAAGAGTCTACCGGGCTGGCCGTTACTCTTATAATATGGTCCGTGATAGCCTGGAGACGAACAAGGCATACCCCGTTGGGCATTTTGCGCTTTACGTGAACGATAATTCCGTCTTCTACTTTTGAGTAATCACCGGGGGGAATTGTGTGTGCAAACAGGGTGCTTACGGACAGCAGGGTAAACACAAGACAAGACAATGCGATCATGTTCTTCCACATAGCAGTCATTCGTTTCGTTTCAAAATCAAGCGCCGGCAGCAGCCCTTTTTGGTTTGTGTACCGGCGTCATAAATGTAGAACGCGACATGCTAAAGGAGGGTAGGCAGATGTTTATGAATGGGTATTCAAATGTTAACCACGAGAAACAAAGCGTTGATTGTCAATAGAAACCTTCCACCCTTCGACAAGCTCTGGGTGACAACATAAAGGGTGACAGGTACCGTTAAGCTCCACTGGCGCCCCACTGACTGGGCAGCACATGGTACTCCAGTTTGAAGTATTTGGAGAAGTATTTCGGGTTGTTGAAGCCAACTTCGTACGCGATCTCGGCCACGGTCATTTGAGATTTCTCAAGCAGTTGGGCAGCCCGTTTGAGCCGTACTGAACGGATAAACTCGATGGGCGTTTTACCGGTGAGCGCCAGCAATTTTTTATAGAGCGCCACACGACTCATGTATACCCCCTTGCTCAACTCTTCGACCGAAAAGTCCGGATTGGCGATGTTCTTTTCGATGATCTCCATCACTTGGTGCAGGAACTGCTCGTCGGGCGATGCCACGCTCACATCAGCCGGCTTCACCTCGATGCGTTTCTCGAATGTTTTGCGGGCAATGGCTTGCTGGGCCAGCAAGTTCCGGATTCGTGACAACAATATTTCAAAGTTGAAAGGCTTGGTCAGGTAATCATTGGCCCCGGTTTCCAGTCCTTTCAGCTGTTGCTGCTCTCCTGCCTGAGCTGTTAACAGGATGATGGGAATATGTGAGGTCCGTTGGTCTTTCTTAATCTTTTTACACAGGTCGATGCCATCCATCTCCGGCATACTGATATCGCTTACTACCAGGTCGGGGTGATGGGCGAGGGCTTTTTGCCAGCCTTCTTTGCCATCTGCTGCTTCGATGATGGTGAAATATTGCCGCAGGTTGTCTTTCAGGTAAAACCGGAAATCTTCATTGTCCTCAACCAACAACAACATTTTTTTGCGGTCACCGTGGTCATTGGGTACTACCGGTCCGGATTCAACGATCACTGGTTCTTCCGATCTCACAAGTGCTGCTGTCATTGCATGTCCATTTAAAGTAGCTACCGGAGCGATGGTTGCTATAGTAGCCGCCTGCACCGGCAGCCAAACAGTAAAGCAGCTGCCTTTTTCGGGTTCACTATCTACCGTAATATATCCGTTGTGCAACTTCACAAACTCTTTCGTGATGGATAAGCCAATGCCGCTACCCTGGTTAACGATACTGCCAGGGGTATCATGTTGGAAGAAACGTTCAAAGATCAGCTCCTGCTTTTCTTTCGGTATGCCAATGCCGGTATCCTTTACCTGGATAGCGAGGAAGGATTTGCCTGATTCTTTTTCTTCACTCCGCAGGGCCACCGTTACGCTGCCATGTTCGGGGGTGAACTTAAAGGCATTGGAGATGAGGTTGAACAAGATGCGCTCCAGCTTATCATGGTCGAAGCTGGAAACAAGGCTTTCTACTTCTGTATAAAAATTAAAGCGGATATTCTTCTTCTCGGCAATGTCGGTAAATGACCAGGATATGTCTTTGGCAAACCTGATAATATCAGCTGACGCCGGGTTCAGCTTCAACTCCTGTACTTCCATTTTTCGGAAATCGAGGAGCTGGTTCACCAGATTCAACAAACGCCGGGCGTTGCGGTGAATGAGCCTGAACTGCTTTTGCTGTCCTTCACTTTTCGATTGCTGTATCAGTTTTTCCATTGGTGTAAGGATCAACGACAGCGGTGTTCTGAACTCATGGCTCACATTGGTAAAGAAACGGATCTTCATCATGTCCAGCTCGTGCATTCGCCGGGCCTCCTTGCGTTGTTGCTCCAGCTGGAAACGGATGCGTGCCCGCTGCACTATCATATGCCTGCTGAACCATAGTATACCGGCCAACACTAAAGCATATAATACATAGGCCCAGGGCGTTTTCCAGAAAGGTGGTAATATTTTAATGTGCAAGGTTAGCTCCTGCTCATTCCATACATCATTGTTGGTGGCTGCTTTTACACGGAAGGTGTAATCTCCCGGATCAAGGTTGGTGTAGGTAGCCACCCGCATCCTGCCATCAGTAGTGGTCCAATCTTCGTTGAACCCTTCGAGCTTGTAAGCATATTTATTTTTATCGGCATTACTATAACTAAGCGCGGCAAATTCAATAGACAGTACGTTTTCATTGTACTTCAGGGTAATGCTCTCTGTTTGTACAATCGATTCCGGCAATACCACCCGGCCGTTGATCTCCTCACCAATTCCTACACTTTTATTGAAAATGCGCAGGTCGGTAAATGCCAGCGGAGATGATTGCCGGGCCGGTACTATGCTGGCCGGGTGAAAGATGTTGAAGCCGTTCGGGCCACCGAAGATCAGCTCTCCCTTACTCGTTTTGTAGGCTGCATTTTCATTAAAGGCAGTTCCCTGTAAGCCATCTAATTCATCGTAGCGGTGGCTTTGCAGCTTATAGTTTTTTTTGGCTTCATCGTATTGGAGTGTAATATGTGCAATGCCATTGGGCGTGCTTACCCACAGTGTGCCTGCATCATCTTCCAACATCGTTTGCACTGTATTATCCGGCAGGCCATCTTCGCGTCGAAATACCTGAAAAGTGTTTTTCTTCCAGTCAAAGAGGCTCAGTCCATCTCTTGTACCCACCCAGATATTTTCTTTTTTATCCTGCAGGAGAGTAATGACATTGTTGTTGCTAAGACTGGCAGGATCACCCGGTGTATTGTAAAAATGTAAAAAACTATCGGGCAGATTAGGACGGCGCCACAACACATCCACGCCGTTGGCAGTGCCTATCCACAGTCTGCCTCGTTTATCTTCCAGCAATGCCGCTATATAATTGGCGCTTATCGAGCCCGGAGGGCCAAACGTGTAATGATGGAATACGTTCTTTTGCCTGTCGAACCTGTCAAGTCCACCGTTCAAAGTGCCAATCCATAATTCCTTCTTCGAATCTTCAAATATCTCCCATACCCGGTTATCGGAAAGGCTATTGGGATTGTCTGTGTGGCGGTAATGGATAAACTTTTTACCATCATAATAATCCAGTCCTCCAAAGTAGGTGCCGATCCATAGCCGCTGCTGATGATCGATGCAAAGGCTTACGATCACATTGTTGCTGATGCTATTGGGATCGCGCGGATTGTGCAGGAACTGCCGGAAGGTTTTCCGGCTGCGATCATAATAGATAAGTCCTCCACCATTGGTACCGATCCACAAATTACCGGCGGCATCTTCGATAAACTTGTTGACATCATTATAGGGCAGGCTTTGTGGATCTGATGGCTGATGGGTAAACAATGGAAAGCTAACTGTGCGTTCGCGGTAAAAGTTCACGCCCTGTTTATAAGTGCCCACCCACACAATACCTGCTTTATCTTTATAGGCCGTAGTGGTGCTGTTCTGGCTCAGGCTTTTCGGGTCATCGTCATTGGCCATGACATACTGGGTGGTATGGTTCTTTTTGTTCAACACGTTGATGCCGCCGTGATCGGTACACACCCATATATTGCCTTTGTTGTCCTGCAACAGCCCCATTACCAGGTTATTGTTCAGCCTGAACATTCCCGCTCCTTCAGTAATGTGCTGCAATATGCCCAAATCCGGATTGTACTGAAACACACCATGGGTGGAATTTGGAACGTACAACCACAATTCATTTTGTGCGTCTATGAAGAGAGAATAATTCAGCCGCTCATATTTCATGGCTTGTGCCAGCGCTTCGGTTTTAAATACGACGGTACCATTGCGGCCATCTATCTTCTCTATGTGCCCATCGTTAAACACCACCCACAAATCGCCACGGGTATCTTCGCCCAATGATACAGGCGTTATTTGTGTGGCCCCGGCGCCTGTGGCCTGGTATACTTTACTGGTTTTGTGCGTAACGGGGTCATATTTATACAAGCCCGTGGCTTCCATGATGAACCAGAAATGGCCACGGCTATCCTTTAAAATATTAAGCACCCTGGCCGGTGGCAACGCATACCTGCCTAATATAGCAGAAGCATTGCGGTTAAACTTTTCGGTAAGGGGATTGAAGACATTGAGCCCGCTCCTGTTCTCTACCCAAATGGTATTGTCGGGCCCTTCGAGGGTGCGGATAATGAAGTCATCAGCCAACGTGGAAGTGTCGGATAGGTTATGCCGGAAAACGGTGAAAGTGTAACCATCGTAACGGTTGAGTCCCGACATGGTACCGAACCACATAAACCCTTTACTATCCCTAAAGATGGTATTGATCTGGTTGTGCGACAGTCCCTGACTGATATCAATCCGGGAGAACTGGTATTGTTGGGTTTGGCCCAACAAGCCCCAACTTGCCAGGCAAAGCAGTAGTATAATGGCAATCGTCCTCATAGCAGAGGCCAAAAAATTAAGCTTTTTTGGGCGAATGAGGAAAATTGTCTTTTAGACACTAATCAAAAAGAGACGCCAATCACCTGCGTCGCTCAGGGAAAGGCATCTCCTTTGCTTGTTTGTATTAAGTGGAACTATATATTTTCGATCCAACAGCCGGCAGCTCCCACGATATGGGCATTCTCACCCAGGCGGGCAGTACGTACGGGAATATCAATGGATTCGGCTTGTAATTCTTCTACTACCTGCGCCAGGAACCACTCGGAACTTTTGGCAATATTGCCACCAATGACCACTACTTCAGGGTTATTGTCGCGGATAAAAGAGGTCAGGAAAGTAGCCAGGTGGTGTCCAAATTGTTTGAATACTGTTTTAACGCGTGGGTCTGAAGGGATCAATGCCACCAGTCCTTTTACATGCTCAACCATAGTGCCGCTCACTTCGTGGTAAGCCTTGATGAGCCAACGGGCAGAGATATAATCTTCTGCGATGCCATCCAGGTAGGGAGCGCACCATAAATTGGCATCTTTGGCTATGCCGTTGTGAAAAGTAGCAGTACCCAGGCCGGTACCTAATGTAACGCCTATTGCACTTTTGAACCCACGGGCAGCGCCGCCTACAACTTCGCCCTGCAGGAAGCACCCTGCATCGTTCATCAGGCGGATATTGTCGGGACTTACACCCAACCGCTCAGCCATCATTTCTTTCACATTCAGGCCGTAGAGGGATTCATATTTGTTCTGGTCTTTTATAAAGGAAATGCCTTTCTCGTAATCAAAAGGGCCTGGCATGGCAATGCCTACTCTTTTGGGCAGGGATGGTTGTGCTTCAAAAACTTCACCAATGGTTGCGCACCAGCTGTCAATAATACTGGCAGCATCTTCCTGTGCATTTATATGTTTACGGGCAGAAAAGGCGGGTAATACACTCCGGACCTCCAGGTCAACGAGTGCAGCAGTGATGTGAGAACCTCCTATATCAACACCAGCCACTAAAGGATTATTCATGCAAGAATCAGTTTTGGGCTACACGTACAGCTTTGGTATCAAAGAATAAGGTTATATTTTTGTAACTGAACGCAAATATACTCGCGGAATCGCTAACTATACCGTTTTAGCTAAAAAATAGTCCGAAAGCCGGAAAGACCGGGAGACCGGAAGTTGCAGCCCCCTTTCTGCCTTCAGACCTCCCGTCTTCGGACTTGCAGACTTGTGAACGCAAGCAACCCCCTACTGTCCTAAAACGTATGGAGTATTGGCGATCAACTCCATAACTCAACAACCCACCCTTTGAGACATATTATTAAAAAAAGTATTTCCATCCTCAGCCGGGAAGAGCGCCGGCGAATGGGTATGCTGGTGATATTGGACCTGCTGATCAGCCTGGCCGATATTGCTTCTTTGGCGTGGCTGCTGCTGATCGTCAGGATCTATACGCAGCCGGAAGCTACCGCGGCCGTTGGCTTTTTGCCTTCCTGGCTGCAAAACAGGCAATCGCTAATGCCCATCACGGTTTTTCTGTTCCTGTTCAGCGCCAAAAACCTGGCTGGCTTTCTGGTGTACCGGAGCCAGTGCCGGTTCATTGCGCAGGTAGCCACCCGCATTGCCCGTCACCGGTTATTACACTACCTCGAAGGGGCGTATACCAACTACGTGAATGTAGATTCAGCCGTTCATATCCGCTCGATCAGTTACCAACCCATCGATTTCTGTCAGCATATACTGGGCGGCATCCAACAGATCATTACCCAGTCGGTGTTGATCGTACTGGCGGTTAGCGCCATACTCATATTCAATGCACAATTATTCCTGTTGTTGTTTCTACTGCTGCTGCCGCCTGTAGTCGTGGTATTCTATTTAGTTAAAAGACGGCTGAAGCAGGTGCGCAGCAATGTCCGCAGCAGCAGTGAAAAAGCGTTGCAACACCTGCAGGAGGCCCTGAATGGTTTTGTGGAAAGTAATATTTATGATAAGAACGCCGTGTTCCTGGACAGGTATATGACTTATCAACAGCGGTTCAATACGCACTTTGCCAATACACTGATAGCCCAGGGTATGCCCGCCCGCATGATGGAAATATTTGCCTTGCTGGGACTGTTCATCCTCGTAGCGCTCAACCAGTGGTGGGGCGCGACAGACAATAACGCCATCATAACCATTGGCGCTTTTATGGCCGCTGCTTACAAGATCATTCCAGGTATTGTGAAGATCCTCAACACCAGTGGACAATTACAGACCTACTCTTACACCGCCGATGCGTTGACGGATGAAGTGGCTACTATGCCTCACAGACAACATCGTGATACCCTACCCGCCATTCAATCGCTTCAGTTCAGGAATGTGCATTTCAGTTTTGGTGATAAAGCTGTGCTGCAAAACCTGTGTTGGACATTACAGCCGGGCGACTTCCTTGGCATATCTGGTCACTCAGGTCAAGGTAAGACCACCATCCTCAACCTGCTGCTGGGCTTTTTAAAACCAGGGCAGGGTCATATCCTCATCAACGACACGCCAGCGGATACACACGAACGCCGGCAATACTGGCCTGTCATTGCTTATGTAAAGCAACAGCCTTTCCTTATTCACGATACCATTCTTCACAACATCACACTCAATGGCAGCCACTACCACGAAAAGAAATTCAAACGGGCCATTGCTTCGGCCGGGCTTACCAGCTTATTCAATGGTGCAGGTGATGCCGGTAAGACGATCACGGAAAATGGACGTAACATCAGTGGCGGACAGCGGCAGCGAATAGCTATTGCGCGTGCTTTGTATAAGGATGCAGACCTTATCATTCTCGATGAACCGTTCAACGAACTGGACGCCGAATCTGAAAACGCCTTGCTGCATCATTTCAAACAGCTTACCCAACAAGGAAAAATGGTCATACTGATCACGCACAATAAAGAGAGTTTTTCTTTCTGCAACAAAATCGTATCCCTGGATGAAGAAGCCTGAAACTTTGGTAGTGATAACGCCCGCATTCCCCGATCATGAACAGGCTTCATGGTGGGTGCCTTCGCAACAGGGGATGGTGAAGGCGTTGCAGGAAAACTTTCCGGGGATAAAAATCACTGTACTCTCACTGCTGTATCCTCAACAACAATCCCCGTATACCTGGTACAACATAGAGGTTACGCCCTTCGATGGCATGTATTACCGTAAATGGAAGCGCCCGGCACTCTGGAAAAATGTGTGGCAGTCGTTGCGCGGCCTGCGCCGTCAATATACCGTTATTGGTTTATTCAGCTTCTGGAGTGGCGAGTGTGCTTTTATCAGTCAATACTTTAGCCGGTTGTATGGTATCAAACACATCAGCTGGATATGCGGTCAGGATGCCACGAAGCAAAACAAATGGGTGCGCTTCATTCGTCCTAAAGGACATCAGCTGGCAGCGATGGGCGCTTTCCTGCGCGATGAATATCAGCGCAGCCACGGTATCCAACCGCTGCACCTGGTACCCAATGCCATCAATCCGCAGGCTTTTCCGGCAACTCCTCCTGCTGAAAGAGATATCGACATTATGGCCGCCGGTAATTTTGAACCGCTCAAGCAATACGACCGGTATGCCAACATTGTGGCTACTGTGCGGAAAAGTCTGCCAGCTATTAAAGCCATTCATTGTGGGCTGGGCAGGGAAAAAGAAAAAGTGGAAAGCATTATACAGGCTGAGTCTCTTGGCAACACGCTTTCGCTGCTTGGCGGCCGGCCGCATCCGGAAGTGCTGGCATGGATGCAGCGCAGTAAGGTGTTTCTTCATACTTCACGCTATGAAGGTTGCAGTACCGTATGCCTCGAAGCGCTGTATGCAGGCGCTCATGTGATCAGCTTTTGCTATCCTTTCGATCATCCAATGCCGCACTGGCATGTGGTTAAGGATGCAGATGAAATGGTAGCCAAAGCTATTGAAGTACTCAGCGACCCAGCCATTGATCACACTTCTGTATTGTATCATTCAATGGACGAGAGCGCTAAACAGGTGATGGAACTATTTACCCGTGAACTTAAGTAATGAAAGTAGTCAACATCTTTTACTATTATGATGACAGGGTCAGCAGTGAAGAAGAACTGATCCGGTATTACTATACTACTACCGGCTGGGCCGAAGCATTGCACGCTAAAGGTGTTGAAAGCATTATTATGACGCGGTTCATAAAGGAAGGCTTCTACCAGAAAAATAATATCGCTCACTACTTCGTAAAAGACAAGCTTGGTAGTCATATCAGGTTCTGGCAATTGCCCATCAGGTTCCTGCGCCGGGTCAATGAACTGGACGCCGATGTGATCCACGTACATAGCCTTACGCTTTCCCTGCAAACATTTCTATTACGATTGTTACTGAATAAGAAAACAGCTATTATCGTTCAGCACCACGGCGGCAAATCACCTGGCGCATTTAAACGGGCAATACACAACCTGCTCAACAGCGTAGCCGATGCCTTCTTTTTTACTACCCCTGCGCAGGGTGCTGGATGGTTCCTGAAGAAAAAGCCTTTTGATAAAGTGTTACCCGTTATGGAAGGTGCTACCTACTTTGACTATGATAACAGGGATGTCGGCAGATCGGCGGTGTATCATGACAGACGGGAGGTCAGAACAAAAACAGGCATGCATGGTGAACCGGTTTTTCTTTGGGTAGGCAGACTCGACGACAATAAAGATCCGATTACCATACTGACGGGATTCGAAGTCCTTTTGCACGAGCATCCCGGCGCCATGCTATTCATGATCTATGGTGACGGTTTGTTATTACCAGCCGTGCAACAAAAAATAGCAGCTTCTGCTATCCTGACGGCCCATGTACATTTATTAGGCAAAGTGCCACATGAAGAAATCGAACAGTATTACAACAGTGCCGATTATTTTGTATTGGGGAGCCATTATGAAGGCTCTGGCTATGCGCTGAGCGAAGCCCTACGCTGTGGTTGTATTCCGATAGTAACGAATATTCCCAGCTTTCGCATGATGACCAACAAAGAACAATTGGGTGCTTTATGGGAAGCCGGTAGTATGGACTCGTTTGTAGCAGCAGCAGAAGCAGCGCTTCAAAAACCATTGGAGCAAGAGGCTAATGCCTGTATCTATTTTTATCAACAACAACTGTCTTTCGAAGCGATTGCCAGGGTAGCAGCCCAGCATTACCGGCAGGTAGTACAAACACGGTTACAGAAAAACGGCAAGAGCTCTTAATGTTTACTCATCTTATATAGATACAGGTTTCCGCCTTTCTCGATAGCTCCTTCTATTTTATCCATCAAATTCACCTGCCAGGCTGTAGCAAAACGGGTATCGACTTCAGCCAGGTTATCCGGTGAACCGGTAGATATCATCCAGAATTTATCGACGCCCTGTGTGGCAAGGTATTCGGCTCCTTCTGTGTAGCGATAATTGCTTTTCATTAGTTTAGCCATATCGCTATCCCACAATAGAAAGAACACCTCTTTCTTCAGGTCGAGACAATAAAAAGGTTTGTCCATGAAAGCGGCAGTGGCATTCGCGCCCCAATAATCGACTACTATCTTTTCGTTGGCAGGCACCTTACCGACTAACTCTCCTACCCTGTTGAAATTAGAAAAAGGACGCCCGCTATCGGCACCGATAGCCACGGCAGCAGCCGTCATCTGTATTACCAGCAGGCTATTCACCACCCATTTATGCCAGCGGACCGGCTTGGCTTCGTAACAATACAACCACCAGGCCGCCAGGAAACCAATGTAGATCAATCCGGCATACCGGGCACAGCCCAGCGGAAAGATCAGCACACTAATGAAACCAGTGACCAGCAGGTTGCTGAAAAAAAGCAGGTTGCTTTTGCGGCTCTTGCGCAGGATGAAAAAGATAGCTGCTACAATACCAGCCGACAGCAAGGGGGTGAAGTATTTCATCCACCTGTATTGGTGTTGCCATTCCATCAGGAATTGCGTGTTCCAGAAATGTTCATTCCACCAGGCCGGAACAGGTGTGATAGATCGTAAAGGGGATTGAACGGTGATCATCACGTTGGAGGCATTCCAGCGATCCATCCAGAAGTTCACATTCAGGGCCCCTGTTGAAGGCGGGAACATAAAATAACAGGAAGGTAGCAGGAATACGGCACCCGCCAACAAATGGGTGATAATACGCCGCACATTTTTATGCTGTTCATAATCCCATACCAGGTAATATAAATGAAGACTGCCTGCCAGGATCAATCCAAATAAATGCCCGTTTGCCAATACCAACAACAGGCCATAATAACAGATCATTTTATACCGGAAAGAGCGGCGCATGATCAGGCAAATACAAAAAGCCGCCAACACGCCAATGGCATAATTGCGGGCCAGTATGCTGAACTCAAAAGCAAAATAATAGCCGAAGGGGATCAGCAACCGTGATACCAGCGGGAGGGGCGAATAGAACAGAATAAGAAAAACAGTAAGGGTAGCTATAGAAAGGTGCACAGCCTGCACCCAGGAAAAATGATGGGTGAATTTGGAAACAATCCACATGATAGTATACCAGGTGGGGGGATGACCTTCGTACCGGCTATTTTGAATAACGTCGAGGTAGCTGGCGCTTCCTTTGGCTATATTCCAGCTATGGATCTCATCGCCCCAGGGTTCATGGTGCAGCATGGCGTATACTGACAGCAACACATATGCAAAGAAAGTAACACCCGGCAACAACCTCACCCAGGAAGCCTGCATACGGCTGTTACCCATCAAAGCAAGGTTTGCGTAATTACTCATAAAGATGGCTCTACTACTTTTTTATTTTCCCTGGCAGCCCGGTAATAGGGATTTTGTTCCCACGTGATCTGCCAAAAGGTTTTTACAGCCGCCCGTATCATGTGCCTGTCACGCATGCGTATAAAAGTTAACATATTACCCATCAACGACCACAATAACCAGGGCTTACTGGTCATCTTCAGCCGCTCTTTAGTCTTCATGAAATAGTGTAGCGCCAGCATTCTGCGGTAATATTGAAGCGGCCGTTTAAGGCGGTTCTCTGCCTCACGGTGATGGTATACAAAAGCATCGTTCAGCACATGAACGCCCGTGTCGGGAAAGCCGATATTCACACCATAATTATCGCCCATGCCATGCCTGTCCAATACCTCCTCATAGGGCGAATGCAACAACCATTCTCTTTTGACCACAGAGGCGCCCAGTCCATATATAGGGGTGGTAAAGTAATCACCGGCAAAATCCGTCACCACCGGCCAGCCAGCGCGGGTAATGTGATTACCTTTTCGCTGATAATAACCGGCAATCCTGCGTGTCAGGAAATTATTATTGCGTGGCTTGATCTCTCCCCAAAGGCTTAATTGAAAAACATAACTCCACAACAGCGCCACCGATGAATGGATAATGTAATTTGCATTCCATGTCCCTTCTACCCACTGCATCACCAGGCCCGAGACAGCTCCGGCCTCCGGGTGCAAGGCTACATGGCTTGCTATTTTTTGCAGGTAATCGGCTGGCATTTCTATATCATCATCACAAAGGAATATCCATTCGCCTTTTGCCATGCGTATGCCTTTGTTGCGTTGTATGCATACCGATTTTTCAGCAGCAAGATAGAGAATGGACAAACCCTGAAAAGCAGCAAAGTCTTCCGTTGCCAGCCTGTCTTCACCAGAATCAACGATAATCACTTCACGTATGGGATGAGCAGATAAATGCAGGTTGTGCAGCAATTGCAATAGCCGCTGCTTCCTGTTGCAGGTGGGAATGACAACACTTATATCCATTTGAATAGGGCTGTAACCATTTTCAGCCACGGCAATATTATATAATTATTTACCAACGTAATCTCATGGAAAACAATAAAATAAATAACGTTTCGTACAGGCAACCCCGACAGAATTTGCCTCGTATAGTCCAAATTCATCAGAACAGGTTTTACTCATCCATAACCGGCAATTTTAGTTATGTCAGTTTCCCAGCCTCCAGCCACCAACCACGTACGCCAGCAGAACATTGCTTATTATGATGAAATTGCCGACCAGTACGACACGATATTAACACAGGATACTTCCAACCTGCTGGTAAGACAGCAGGTGAAGGATCAGCTTGTGCAGGCTGTTCCTGCCGGTACCATACTCGATTTTGGCGGAGGCACCGGCCTTGACCTCGGCTGGCTGACAGACAACCAATATCAGGTTATTTTTTGTGAGCCTGCTGCCAGTATGCGGGAAAAGGCTATCCAATACAGCAAAGAGTTATTACATCATAGCAATATCCGTTTCCTCGATGATTCGCAAACAGACTTTATCCGTTGGCGGTCTCAACTGCCTTCTTTCGAATCAGTTGATGGCATTCTCGCCAACTTTGGCGTACTCAATGCCATTTCCGAGATCGGATTGCTTTTTCAACACCTGTCACTGGTAACCAAATCGGGCGGTCATTGCTTTATCACCATACTCGATCGTCCATTAAAAATGATGTGGCAATGGCATCGCCGCAATACCATCAACACGTTGCTGTTTAATCGCCCTTTTGTCATGTATGTATGGCATAAAGATTACCGGCAAACAGTATATGTGCATACCTCCAAAGAGATACAGCAAGCCGCTGCGCCGTATTTTAAGCTCAACAGTTGCCGGCCTGTGACCGGAACTTCTTTTATTTTACTCCACCTGGTAAAGCAATGAAAAAACTGATCCGGCACATGTTGGTAGGCGATCACATGATCAGGGAATACACTACCGTTACTATACCC
>JAGIBF010000060.1 GCA_017744515.1 Niastella sp. | reverse complement strand
CATATATACCAGCAGCTCCCGCTGCTTTTACACCGGGCCAACCGGCCTGCTTTTTCATTCATCCTTATTGTTTCACTAAAATCATTGACATGAAACTTACATTCTGCCAACAGTCCAGGTATTTTATTTCCCACCAACATTTATCAGGTATATGCTTATTCATGCTCAACATATCAACTATCATGCATCCGGCAGGATGCTGTTTAAGGACATCAATTTCTCTCTGCAAAAGGGAGAAAGGGCTGCTATCGCAGGTAATAATGGCGCCGGTAAATCTACTTTGCTGCGGATCGTGGCCGGCCAGGTAAAAGACTATCATGGCGCGTTACAGGTTAACGGCTCTTTGCATTATGTGCCTCAACATTATGGCCACTTCAATCATCTTACCGTTGCTGCTGCGCTCGGCATTGCTCCTTTGCTGGAAGCCTTGAAGGCTTTAGAAAACGGCGCAACTGATCAACGCTATTATGACCTGCTGGAAAACCGGTGGGATTTTGCTGCGCGGTGCGAGTCGGCGTTTGCCCATTGGGGCATCTCCGGTATTTCGTTGGATCAACCTCTGCAGCAATTGAGCGGGGGTATGAAGACAAGGTTATTTCTTGCCGGCATCGACCTCTACGAACCTGCTATTGTGCTGCTGGATGAGCCTACCAATCATCTCGATACTCAAGCGCGCAACCAACTGTATCAATGGATGGAAACAACCAGTTGTGCTTTGTTGCTTACCAGCCATGACCGTCAACTGCTACGCCTTTGCGCACCTATCTGGGAATTGCAGTCTGATGGCATCAAGGTATATGGCGGCAGTTATGACTTCTATGCTGAACAAAAGGAAATGGAGATGGTTGCCAAGGAACAGCAGTTGGCTCATCATGACAAGACTTTAAAGGAAGCGAAGCTGAAACAGCAGCAATCGCTTGAACGAAAGCAGCGTTCCGATGCGCAAGCCCGCAGGAAAAGTTTGCACAGTGGTGATCCTAAGGGTATGATCAATGCCATGCGTACCAAGGCAGAAGGCAGTACGGGACGACTGAAGCATGTGCATAATTCCAAGGTGGATGAACTGCGTACCAACCTGCAGGAGGCAGCTGCCCTGGTGCAGGTACAACGCATCATGAAGGGGTATTTCGATAAACCGATGTTGCCTGCCGGCAAAGTGATGATACAGGCAACTGGTATCAATTACGCGTGGGTGGATGGCAGCCCGCTTTGGAATGAACCATTAACGCTTACTATCCGTAGTGGCGAAAGGCTGAGTATTGCCGGCAACAACGGCAGTGGTAAGACCACACTCTTTAACTTGTTGCAAGGAAACCTAACGCCAACGCAAGGTAGTATACAGCGGAGCTCCTTCTCTACCCTGTTGCTCGATCAGGATTATAGTCTCATCGACCGGGATAAGACTGTTTTGCAACAGGCCATGGCTTTTAACGAGACCAAGCTGGAGGAACCTCTATTGCATACTTTGCTGGCGAACTTCTTGTTCCTGCCCGACAGTTGGGAGAAGCCTTGTGGTGTTCTCAGCGGTGGGGAAATGCTGCGGCTGGCGCTTTGTTGCATGGTGCTACAAAACAAGGCTCCTGATATGATCTTCCTGGATGAGCCGGTCAACAATCTTGATCTCAGCAATATCCAAATGTTGGCGAAGATATTTGCCGGTTACCGGGGGACATTGGTTGTGATATCACACGATGTCGGTTTCCTTAAGGATGCAGGGATCAGCGAACAGCTGTTGATAAGTTAACAGGTTGAAAAGTTGATAGGGCAAAGACAACAGCTCTAACATTCTTTGGTTTTTAGGGCCGCAGCATGTTAGAGCTGTATTATTACTTTTCGTAGATCATTTTGAAGCCTAATTCGCGGGCGAGCTTGCCGTAGTATAGTTTTACGTCGCGCTCTACGAGGTACATTTTCTGGTATTGCTGGCAGAACTGGAAGTATAGCATGTCGAGGAAGGTGCTGGGCATGAAGTCGATCGTTTTTTCATATCCGGAGATCGCCAACGCTCCCGTTTGCCGCATGAACTTGTTCAGCTCTTTGCGCATAACATACATCGTTTCGCAGCTACCGAAATGGATGATCTTATTGGCGGCCCGGCCTTCCAGCATTTCTGCGATCTCTTCGAGGCGCATCGTGACGCGCTTGCCTACATGCAGGCGGCCTGCATTGCCGTGGAAAGCCATATAGAGAATGCTGTACTGGTTATATCTTTTCAGGCAAGACTCTTTCAGCAGGTTCTCAAACTCCTGCTTGGAAGAGCATTGACGATGGGTATGGAGAACGTTCTTTTTGCTGTAGGAATTGTGTTCCAGGAACTCCAGGGCTGTCTTGATACTTCTTCTGTCGCGGAGGTCATTGGTCCAGTTGCCCTCGATGCAGAAAATGTTCTTGTGCTTGGATTTGGCGATCTTCATGTGGTAATTGATTGTAAAGCGTTCAAAAATAATATTTTTTACCACATTGTCATAACCCGCCGGGATAGTTTAGCGGTTTTCCATCCAGCTTAAAAAGGCGGTTATTTTTTCCTTGCCAATCAACAGTTCTTCGGGAGTGGGCACTAACAATCTGATGCAGAGTTTCCGGGCGGAATAATGTTCTACTTCTTTGATGGCGCTGAAATTGACCAGGTACTGGCGGTTTACGCGGTAGAACTGCTTAGCCGATAGCGCAGTTTGTACCTGCTCCATCGACTGGTCGAGGGGATAGGTGTGCTTATTGAAGGTTACAATCGTTGTTGTGTCGTGCCGGATATAGATGAAGGCAATGTCTTCGGTTTGTACTGTTGTGTACTTATTGTCTTTAAATACCAGGAAGCTTTTCTTTCCTTCATCCAGTCCGATCCTTTTCAGCAGGTCTTCAATGCCGGGCTGTGCAGGCTGCTGAAAAAAGTTCCTGAAGTTTTCTACTTTCTCAAATGCGGCTTCAAGGTCTTCCTGCGAAAAGGGTTTTAACAGGTAATCGATACCATTGGTCTTGATGGCATCCATAGCGTATTCGCCGTAGGCTGTACAAAATATTATGGGGCAATGTACTTTAACGGTTTTCAATATTTCGAAGGACAGGCCATCGGAAAGCTGTATATCCATGAAGAGCAGATCGGGGTGCTCGTTTTGTGACAGGTAGCTTACTGCGCTTTCTATGCTTTGCAGCGTAGCCACTATCTGTACTCCGGGGCGTACTTTCTGAATCAGACCGGCCAGTGACTTTGCGGCTTTTATCTCATCTTCTATTATTATCGCTTTCATATATGATGGGCAGTTTTATGGTAAACAAGGTATTGCTGTTCTCAATGATAATGTTCTTTTCCAACAGGTGTACGTAGCGCTGGTTGATATTGTCGAGTCCTATGCCTGTAGAGGCTTCGGGCGTTTTCTTCGGTTGCAGGGTATTTTCAATTATGATGTACTCTTTTTCTGCATACAGGCGAATGTGCAAGGGACGATCTAACGACACCACATTATGTTTGATGCAATTTTCCACCAACAGTTGTAATGTGAATGGGGGGATATAGGTTTGGTGAAGTTTTTCGTCGATGTTTATGGACAGGTCAATACCATCTTCAAAACGAGCTTTCAACAGGAAGACGTAGGCATTCAGTATTTTTAGTTCTTCTGCAAGGCTGATCAGGTCCAGCTTACGATTCTCCAAAGTGAACCGGTAAAAGTCTGATAGCTTCAATATAAAATCAACCGAGTGCTTGTCCTGTGTTTCCACCATGTACTTCAAGGTGTTCAAGCTATTGAACAGGAAATGGGGATTGATCTGTTGTTTCAATAGTTCGAACTGTGCGCTGAGGTTGTCCATCCTGGCTCGTTCCAGCTCGATGCTCACCCGCTGGTTGTGGTAGCTCTGGTACAGGAGGTGAATAACCATGTAAAATGTAAAGCTTACCAGGATACCTCTTACTTCGATCATCAGCATGACCGGGCCGAAGTCGAGGTGTGATAATAATACTTGTTGTATGCAGGCCAGCAAGAACATTACTGCGATCCCCAATAGCAATCCTTTCAGTAAACGCTTGAAGGAAAAACCGCTGGCTATATCTCTGGAGGAATATACCGGCAGGGTGTACACATTGTAATACCACACGAATAGGGCGAATATGAATGTAACAGCCGAATTGACGATGGTTTCATAGACGTTGAAATGCCGTTCTGCTATTTTAGGAACTGATACCAGCAAGCCCAGGAATAATGAGCTTATCCAAATGATCTTATTCGATATTTTGAATGTTTCCTTTTTCATATTTAACGTATCAAATATAGGAGGAAATGTACTGTTGTGCCTTCAAAGGGAGCCGGAGTTGGCAATTGTAGGGGTGAATCAGACAGCTTTAAGCCTGACTTATATTCTTATGCTCATGTACTTTAGTTTGCCTGCTCATTCTACGTTCGGGCCAGAGGCCCGGAATAGCCTCACTCGCCGGAGGCGAGCGAGTGTCTCGTAACTGACGCACCTTGCTGCCAGTTTCAGCGTCTATTTTGTCCAACTCGCGTTTTTCAGGATCGATGGGTGCTTTCTTTGGATTCTATTTGCATTACATCTCACGAGCATCAAGTATTAACTTTATAAATATTCTATTATGAAAGCTACCAGATCATTTAGTGGCAACACTAATTCTTTTCAATTCTCACGGCTGGCACCACTTGTACTACCGGTCTTATTCCTGGTATTGGCGGCCTGTATCAATGTACAAAGTGAGACTGCCCCCAAATCATTGCCTATAGCGGGTGATAATAAAGGTTTTGCTGTGGTGGAATTGTTTACTTCCGAAGGGTGCTCCAGCTGTCCTCCTGCCGACCAACTTATTGAAAGGATCAGTAACGAAAATCCAGACAAGCCTATTTATGTGCTGGCGTACCATGTCGACTACTGGGACCATCAGGGCTGGAAAGATCCTTTCAGCGCCCGGGAGTATACTGACCGGCAACGTATGTATGGCAGCTGGCTGAATCTGCCAACCATCTATACGCCTCAGATCGTAGTGAATGGTGCGACTGAGTTTGTAGGTTCTGATGCCAATACCGCCGAGCGGGTTATCTCTGAAGGATTGAATCAAAGTGCAGTAAATACATTGACACTCACGGGGAAAGTTGAGAATGGCAAGATCAACGTCGACTATCAGGAGGCTGTTCATGAAAAAAGGACCGAGTTATTGCTGGTACTGGTACAAAAGAAAGGGCAAAGTAATGTAAGGGCCGGAGAAAATGCCGGCAGGCATTTATCGCATGTGCAGATCGTGCGCCAACTGAAGCGTGTTGACCTTACTAATAAAACTGCGAGCATCGATGTTCCTACAGGTTTCGATACAGCAGGTTGGGAACTTATTGGCTTCGTGCAACGTACATCAGACGGCCGGATCACAGCTGCTGCCAAAGCAGACTTCTCCAACAAGTCTACTGCTATGGTTCGTGGGGACACGAACCATGGCGGAGTAAACTCAGATCAGGAATTGTCTAACTCAGTGATCAATTCGTCTAACTAACGGTTTTGTCGATTTCCGGGAATGAAAGGCGGGATAATTTTGGGGAACAAAATAAAAATGAAACATATGGAAAAGACCATAACAAAAAACGAAAAGGTCCTGTATACAGGAAAGGTTCATACAACCGGCGGTCGAGAAGGCGCTTCCCGTAGTTCTGATGGCCGTTTGGATATCAAGTTATCAACTCCCGGCACTACCGGTGCGGGGACTAATCCCGAGCAATTGTTTGCTGCCGGCTGGTCGGCTTGTTTTGAAGGTGCTATGAGTATTGCAGCACGTAAGATGAGGATTGCCCTGCCTGCTGATCTTGCTATCGATGCAGAAGTAGACTTAGGTTCCGGCGAGGGCGGTTATTTCCTGCAGGCGCGTTTGAACATAAGTGTGCCTGGAATTGACCGCGCAGTGGTTCAAGCATTGGTAGATGAAGCTCATCAAACCTGTCCTTACTCCAAAGCTATCCGTGGCAATGTCGATGTTGAGATAAATATTGTGTAGCGGGTTTGGGTGTTCTTCTTATGCCCTACACTTTGCATGGCCTGTATGCAACCAGTAAGGCAGCATTCCATTACGCAGTTAGGAAATGTGCAGAATTCTGCTACGACCATAATATCCAAGGGATCGCCATCTTCGCCTCTTGTGCCGGGGATGAATCCAAAGTCGAACGGAAAAACAAGCCCCTCTGCCAGCTTCTTTTTTATTCTGAAGAGGCGGAGGGGCTTATCCCACACATATTTAAGGGTACTGCCTTTCGGTGTTTCTATAATGATGTCCATGGCTTGCTATTTACCGGCTTGCCTTAGATGGCTCTTCCTGACTTTCCCAGGAATAGCCGTGTTCATGTTCGGCTTCTACATTGATATAGGACTCTGCAATGTCTGTCAATTGCCGATCGGTGTCTTCTTCTTCCTGCAGGGTCTTGTCGAGAATTTCCGCCACTCTGTTCATGTTCATTGTGATGGCTAACTGTACAAGTCCGCCGTAGGAGGCTATTTCATAGTGTTCTACTTTTTGTGCAGCGATGATCAATGCTGCGTCACGGGTATATGTTCCTTCTTCCGTTTCATTAATGATAACTCCCGCCTCTTTCAATAATCCATCGATGGCTTCGCATTGTTTGACTTCCGGTGTTTGTTTGATCAGTTTGAATACCTGTTCCAGTCTTTTAACATGGCGCTCTGTTTGTTTTTTGTGTTCTTCAAATGCATCCTGTAGTTCTTCTGTAGACACTGCCTGCTTCATTTGTTCCAATCCATTGATCAGTTGCTTTTCTGCGTAATAGATATCTTTCAATTGTTCGATAAAAAACTTCTGCAGGTATGAGGTTTTGAAGGGTTCTACCGTGCCGGATTGACCATTTTGTTCATCCTGGCGAGTTTCCATGTTCTTATTGGCGTTTGTTTTATCTGTTTTTGCTGCTGTTTTCATAATATCTATTTAGAAGTATGATAAAGAGGTTGCCCGACTTAATCCAGGCAACCTCTGTATTCATGGTTGTCAAATTATCTTACCGGGAGCTTTTGTTCTTAGAAGCGCTGCTTCCTGTTTTGCGGGAACGACTGGAAGTCGCGCTGTTGCTACCGCTTCGTTTGCTGGTACTGCCTGTACTTCCACCTGAGCGACTGCTACTGCTGCCACTGTTGCTGCTGGTACGGCCAGTGCGCTTATTGTTGTTGCCTGACTGGCTACCTGAAGCGGAGCGACTGCCACTGTTGCTATTGCCACTATTGCTGCTACTGCTATTACCGCTACTGCGGCTATTACGTGATTGAGAAGAACCGCTTGAGCGGCCACCGTCTTCGTAATCATAATCCATGTTTTCCCCCATGCCCGATCTGCGTGAACTGCTTCCACTCATTCCGCTACGTTGAGAGCGTCCCTGCCTTTCTCTTCCATATCCGTTGTTTTCATTGCGGTTACCATTTCCCTGATTGCCGTAACCTCCCTGGTTACCGTAGCTACCACCGTAACCGCCCTGGTTGCCTCCCTGATCACCGTATCCCTGATTGCCGTAGCCGCCTTGCTGGTCATAGCTTCCGCCGTAACCACCCTGATTTCCATAGCCTCCTTCGTTTTGGCCGTACATGCCTCCCTGATTGCCATATCCCTGGTTGCCATAGCCACCTTGTCCGCCGTAACCACCCTGGCTTCCATAACCTCCTTCATGCTGACCGCCTCTATGATTGTCATATCCCTGGTTGCCATTACCACCTCGTTGACCGTAATTGCGTCCCTGGTTACCATAGCCTTGATTGCCATAGCCACCCTGGTTTCCTCCTTGTTGCCCATAACCGCCACGCTGATTACCGTACCCCTGATTACCATATCCTCCTTGTTGATCATTCATTCCGCTTTGACCACGGCGCATGCCACCAAAGCCACGTCTTGCCTGGCGTTGGTTTTCATTATTATTACTGCCTCTTTGTCGATTGTAGTCCTGTCCCTGGTTCTCATAGCGGCCATGCATTTGTCTATTATCATCGTCTTCGTTGTCATCGTCATAATCTTCTTCATCGTGGTCGTCTTCTTCATACTGTCCCTGTACATCATAATCATTGTCGTCATCTTCGTCTTCATCATAACGGTCTTCATAATCATCTTCGTCGTGATTCTCTGCATACTGACGGCCGTATTCTCCTGCCTGCTGTCCACTGTTCCTCTGTCCGTATTGCGGCTGGCGCGTATTACCGGAACGTTTTGATGTTGTTGCCATAATTAGTGAGTTGAATTGTTAATTAATGAAATTCTTATGGTTTAAAATAGTTGAAGCAAACGTTTATACTCACCGACCTCTACCTTATTGCTCAATCGTATAAACAAAAGGGAAGTCTGCAAAGACGTTAATGGTTGCGACAAAATTCTTTATGTATGAACTCCCTTTGAAGCTAAAGGGGTAACGGCCCGGGAATATGGGGTGATATAAATTTGTGATTTGAATAACCCTGGCAATCATTGTAGTATAATTCTTATGCCTGCTCTTTGCTGCCCTTTTTTTGGGGAACCAATACTGACTGGGTAAGGCCTTCCACTCTTCGTGTGGTGACGATAACAACTTGTCATTATTCTAAAACAAACAGGTGTCACCTTTTGAAAAGGTAACACCTGTTTAATTTCCTGTGAAGGGATTGGATAGAAGTAGTCTTTGGTCTCATCGAACTTCTTTGTGATGTTCTTGTTGATGAGGACGTTTCCGCCGTTACTCCGTTTTCAAATTCGATCTCAGAACCAAGTTTCAGATAAGCGATACCTGTTTGTCTTACACTACCAATCTGTTGTTTCTGTTTTATCTGAAAGTAAAGAATACTTCTTCTGTTTTATTATTTAACTATGACGGAAAGTGGTTTTGTTTTATCGACAATATAGGTGGCGAGTTCTGCAGCGTTGCTCTTACCAACATTTTTTGCCGAGTGAACTGCGCCTGCAGGAACAAACAAGACATCGCCGGGTTTGAGTGTGACGGCTGGCTTGCCGTCTATTTTGTATTCGATTGTTCCTTTGAGGACATAGATGATCTCTTCTCCGGGATGTTTATGCCGGGGGGCCAATATGCCAGGTGCTATTTCAACGCGTACCTGCACAGCTTCCCGTCCGGGAATACTGAGGTCATGTTTCTGCAGGTCAAATCGTTTAACGCCTTGTTGTTGCGCCTGTGCTGAAGTGCTAAACATTATTGTTCCTGCAACAGCTATTATATTAAGGAGCATGTTCTTCTTCTTTTTCATTGTGTGTCTTTTTATTTTTTGTTTTAATGGTATTGTAAAGTTGCGCCGTGAGCGGGCGATTGCCAAGGATAAAACCGTGAAGTGGGCGAAGTGGTGGCTGGAGTAGTCATTTGGCTTGTTGATCTATGATATACCACTAAGTGGGTACGGGCTACCCAGTTCCCGGGATGGGCGTCAAAGCAGTCTGGAAGGGGTTTTCCCGTTTATCTGCGATTTACTACATTCTACTAATAAAAACAGGCAGTTCGTCCAAATGCGCTTTTTCTGCGGGGATTGGTGTCGTTACTTTGTGTCATCAAGAAACGCACTTAAAGTACTTAGTAAGTTTTATAGAGTTTTCTCATAGCAGTTAGTTTTGGTTAACCCCCCGTTATTCTTATCGGGGGTCTTTTTTTGGGTAAAGTTGACAAGTTAACTGGTTGACAGGTTGAAAAGGAAAGGCAGAGATATACAAAGAAATGTCTGTTCCTTTTCTGTGTTTTTCAACCTCTTTTTTGTATCTTACTGGTATATGAATTACAAGGGTTTATATCGTCTTTTTTCTTCTCTCCTACCTGTTGGGTCGAAATACCCTAAACAGCCTTTTCCGCTACCAGCCTGCATTTGAGGGTTGTTTTCTTGCTATCGTCTTGCTATTACCTTGCCTTTATCCTGCTACTATCTTGTCTTCGGATTACCGTTGGGGGTCCTGAGCCATTTTGCATGGTTTTAGGAACAAGCTACGAGCTCCCGCTTTGGCAGTACAAGTTGTGAAAATGGATTGGGCTAAAGCCCAAAGGTAAATGACCTTCATGGTGCCGGCCCTGAAGGGCCGGGCAATGTGCGTTTGCTTCGTTCACAGTTTACTTTATGGCCTGGAAGAGACATCGAAAGAATGCTATTTATGCAAAACATGTCAAATAAGACAGCTCATTTGGCACAATCTGTCCTCACTTGTACCAGTTTGGATCATGGTGATTTGGAAATGGAGCAGCAAGCCGCGAGCTTTAAAGTCGAATGCTTGTCGCGAGTTCACGTTTACTTAGATAGCAGGTTTCTCACCCTGTGTAATGGTTGTGGAAGCAGGTGCATATGGCAGGGTTCGAAATGACAGTGTTATATTAAATGAAGATGATTGGTTTAAGATAAGTCAAATGCGATATGTCATTTCATGTCATTTGATACGTCTTTGATCGCTTTCGGTCATGGTGATTTGGAAATGGGGAAAGAAGCGATGTAGCTTTAAGGTATGCTAAGTAATCCAATATTTATTATACACCATTAAAATCAATTTCTTATGGCCAAGCATGTAGGTCTTTTTAAACTTCGCGGATTGCTCGATGACACGGTGTTCCGCATAACTGAAGATGGCAATATCGCGAGCCGGAAAACAGGTCCGAGCAGTGAAAAGGTGCTGACGCATGAAAACTTCGATCGAACGCGCCGCAATGCCGCTGAATTCAAAATGGCTGTTCAGGATGGAGCGGAATTGCGCTATGCGCTGGGACGGGCACTCAATGGCAAGGTTGGCTCTTCGCTGAATGGTCGCATGAATGGGTTGATGCACCTGATCGCTCAACAAGACCCGGTGAATGACTTTGGAAACCGCAGGGCCTGTTATGGTGATGTGAGCTTATTGAATGGTTTCGATTTCAATAAGCAGTTGCCGATGGCCAAAGCCTGGAAGCTGAAGTTTACACATTCGCTGGATGCAGTCAATGGTGTTCTCAAACTGGCGCTCAATCCTTTTGTTGCGCACAAGAAAAAAAAGTTTCCTGAAGAGGCTACTCACTTCCGGATCATATCGGGTGGCACTGCCGTGGATTTTGTTCATTCACGTTACGAACGAGCTATTCAGGTGAGCGAGTTGTTGTCATTGAGCAAGAAGACGCCCAATGCGATTTGTTTTGAACACCAGGTGAAGGTGAAGCCGGGTGATGTGCTGGTACAGGTGATGGGCATCGAGTTTTACAAATTGGTGAAAAGGAATGAGGTGTTGGTGAAAGGGAGTGTGTTGCAGGTGGTGGAGGCTGTTAGGGCAGCAGCAACACGAATTGAAGACGAATTACATGAATTGGAGGAGACGATGGTTTGTAAAAACACACATAAAGATGATGAGTTATTCGTTTGTGCGGACTCGAACCAAGGCGATGAGGATATTATTACGCGCAAACGGTTTTCCACAGCTATCGATACTCCACAGGTAATATTGTTACCCAATCCCACTATTAATCTCTACGTATGTAATGTGGGTAGTGGTTGGTATAATATTTCAGAGGATGAGGCTGTTAGTGATAAAACACTACCTATCGTTTCGTATGGAAAACTCAAAGCTTTACAATCGCCGGGAAGCGCTTGGTGGTATCGGTGCAGGTCTTGCTACGCTGGTGGCGGCTCCTGTTCTTGCCGGTTCCGGTGGCAGCAACGGCAACGGCCGCGCATCGTTGACTATTGAAGATCCCACTACTAAATATCCAAGGCCACCTTTCAAGGAACAAAAGCAACCGTGGCCCGGGCTGGCCGGTCAAATGGACCCTAAGCCTGATCACGGTGAATCGAGCTATAAAGGCTCCAACCGGCTTGCCGGCAGAAAGGCGCTCATCACCGGTGGCGACTCTGGTATGGGCCGCGCTGCAGCCATTGCTTTTGCCCGTGAAGGGGCCGACGTAGCCATCAATTACCTGCCTGCTGAAGAAGCGGATGCCAAAGAGGTTGTTGCGCTCATAAAAGCTGCCGGCCGCAAGGCTGTAGCTATTCCGGGAGATTTGCGTGAGGAATCTTTTTGTCAACGTATGGTGGCTGAAGCTGTGAAGCAGCTTGGAGGTCTCGACATTCTTGTGAACAATGCTGCGCGTCAGCAAACGCGTGCTTCTATCCTGGATGTGTCGAGTGACGATTTCGACGCTACCATGAAGACCAATATCTACGCACCTTTCTGGACCACCAAGGCTGCCCTCCCGCATCTGAAGCCGGGGGCTGTGATCATTGCGACTACCAGCGAGCAATCTTATGATCCTTCGGCGGAACTGTATGACTATGCGCAAACGAAGGCGGCCACTACCAACTATGTGAAGTCTTTGGCGAAGCAACTGGCTCCTAAAGGCATTCGTGTGAATGGTGTGGCGCCTGGCCCTATCTGGACGCCGCTGCAGGTGAGTGGTGGGGCGACTATGGAAAAACTCAAAAGTTTTGGCGGGAATACGCCGATGGGAAGGCCGGGGCAGCCGGTGGAGCTGGCTTCTATTTATGTGCAGCTGGCGGCGAGTGATGCGAGTTATGCGACGGGACAGATCTATGGGTCTTCCGGGGGTAGTGGTAATCCATAGGTAAGAGTCCAGAGTCGGGAGTTCAAAGTCGGAACCGGGAATCTGTAATCCGTGGGATTTTAGTATATTTGCAACCCTTCTATTGGAAAATGAGTCTTTTATGTGTCCGGAAGGTTTCCGGCGCGAGGTTCTGATCCAGAAGAGGTTATGGGGTCGTTTTGGTTTTGACAGCGTAGATCTTTGAAAGTGTAAGCATGTCGTGCGTTGGATAATTAGCACGTTAATCTGAATATTCAAACTTCAAATGGCAATACTCAGTATGCCATGGCTGCCTAATCAGTGATTAGATAGTCATTAGGGCCGCCGGGCCGGTTGGTCTGTTACCATGCCCCGCCGCCGACTAAAAACAAATACAGAATGCTGCTACCGAAGGCTGTGCCGGTAGCTTAAGACCATTCAGCTAAGGATCAGGTTGGTTTGTTGATTCCCTGCCTGTTCCCGACAAGTAATAATCAAATAAGCATGTAGAAAGCTTTTGGAGGATATGTTTGGACAGGGGTTCGAGTCCCCTCGACTCCACGAAAAGGGCGACCAGCAGGTCGCCCTTTTTTGTTGTTATCAAGCGTAACACTTATCTGAAGTTTTTACAGGGCGTTTATATGTTTCCCAGTCCGTGTAGCCATGGGTACCTAAACCATAGTGCAGGTCGCGGTTTGGTGGGGTCAACTCCCAGTTGTTCTGCAAGCGTTCTACCAAATCGGGATTGGATATAAACGGTTCTCCAAAACCTGCAATATCAATGGTGCCGGCATTGATAAGCCGTTCTGCTTTTTCTCTGTTCATACTTCCTGCGAGAATGATCACTCCATCGTACCATGAGCGGAATCGCTCTAAAAACCCTTCCGGCAATGCATGGCTTCCTTTGGACTGCTGGTCCATCAGGTGGATATAGGCTACTTTTCTTTTCGCCAATTCTTTTGCGAGGTACTCGTAAGTGGTTTCTATTTCATCATAGTGTGGCAACTCTCCCAGCCCACCGTAGGGCGTGAGCCTTACACCCACTTTGTCGTTGCCTATTGCTGCGATACTGGCATCAACGGCTTCCAGCAAAAACCTCGACCTGTTTTCAACGGTCCCGCCATATTCGTCCGTGCGGTTGTTTACAAAAGGATTTAAAAACTGTTCTATCAGGTAGCCGTTTGCTCCATGCAGCTCCACTCCGTCGAATCCTGCTTTCATAGCATTGGTGGCAGCATTGGCAAAATCTTTTACTACTTGTTTAACTTCCTCAGTGGAGAGTGCTCTTGGTTTTGATGCTTTTACAAATCCTTCTTTTCCATTGTCATCATATCCCCAGGCAAATGTATTCTGTGCCTGGATATCGGATGGTCCAACGGGTGCTTTTCCACCGGGCTGGTTTGATGTGTGGGACACTCTGCCTACATGCCATAATTGTGTAAATATGATACTGCCTTTTTCGTGTACTGCACTGGTGACTTTTTTCCAGCCTTCTATTTGCTCAGGTGTATACAGGCCGGGGATGTACAGTACTCCTTTCGCCGTATCTGAAATGGCTGTTCCTTCGGTAATGATCAGTCCGGCCCCAGCCCGCTGTGCATAGTATAATGCGTTGTGTTCATTGGGGATGCCATCGGCGTTTCTCGCTCTTGTCATCGGCGCCATCGCGATACGGTTTTTCAACTGTAAGGTTCCGATGTGTGCGGGTTCGAAAATATTCGTTGTCATTGTTTTTGCTTTACTAATTAATTGATTGGGTGTGTTAGGAACAATGCCCGTGGTGCTTGGTAGCCGGGTGAATGTCCTTACTTGCTTTGTCAAAATTAGTATAGCGGGCGGCGCTGGCACAAGGAGGGAAATCACTAAAAAGGTGTGATGTGGATCACACTGGAGGATGGTCCTGGCTACTGATGCCTTGCTTATGCTAAAGATTTCAATAAAATTTTGCTTCAGTTTGGCTATTTGCCGCTCTCGTTCGTTTGATCACGGTAGGATTATTTTTCTGAAAGACCCGTTCGCGGTTTTTAATACAACACGCGCCGCCCGGCGCTGATAAAACTGCTCTTCCTTAGGCAGCGGCAGGAGTTTGGATCGTAATGATAAAAGAAAAGCACAAGAATCCAATACCTATCACCTGATGGTTATACGGAAAAAGAAATAACCTACTGGGCCGGGTATTGAAGCGGTAAAGCGTCAATTGGAAGCCCTTAATCGCTTGCAGTACTCCTTACTATATGCTGTTCTTATTCAGGTTGTTTAATCACTTTAATGATGCTTACCTGGTCGCCTGAATAAACCTTTAGCATGTAAATGCCCGCCGGGATATCCGGTACTGTAAGTACGATTGGCGTATTGCTCCTTCTGCCTGCTATGGATTTCCGGTATACGGAAACTCCATTCAGCGATAGCAATTCAACTCTATCGGCATTGGTGGCAACGTTGCCGGAATTGATCAGTAAAGCAAGTGTCCGGTTGAATGGATTCGGATACGCTTTTACTATAACCGGCGTGCCCGATGGCTGCAGCGTTATCAATACTGTTTTAGAGTAGTTGCTTTGTCCGTTGTTGTCCAATTCGCGGATACGGTAATACAGCCGTGTAGTCGACAGGCCATCCACGCCTTTGTCTGTAAAGGTGTAATTGTTGACGCTCGTGCTATTGCCCTTGCAGGCCACTGTGCCTATGGTCATGAAATGAATGCCATCGTAAGATCGTTCTACGAGGAACGATTTGCAATTGGTTTCCGAAGCCGTAGACCATATCAGTCGCACATCATTATCTTTTAATGATCCATCAAACAGCAGCCAGTTCACCGATAGCGTACTTCCCTGCAATTGCAGGCAGAAGTCTGCCGTAGTCTTCATTGGTTCCTTATTGTCCACATTATCTGTAGCGAGGGTAAAGAAGCAATAGGAATTACCTGCAATGCCCCTGAACTTGTAGGCACTGTCCCGGATGCCTGTTTCATATAGGGTAAATGGTCCTGCATTTTCCGACACATACAGTGCGTAGCTCCGGATGCCTACACCACCTGCATCATCGGCCCCTGACCATCGTAGCAATACAGAGTCAGCCGCAATGGTTGAGGCGACATTGGTGACCCGGCTGCGGGGATTGCCTGCGTCTGCAATGCTGATCCAGTTATTGGTTGGCACCGGACTGTTGACATCAAAGAAGATGTCTGCTTTGGCGCTCACGGTGTCGCCTGTATGAACTGTGGAAACGGGCCTGATGGTATAGTTAACGAATCCCTGACCAAGGCCTGCTGAATCGTTCACGGGCAGGAAGCCTTTTAAGGGATTGGCCGGCGGGAGACCTGTAGCCGGATCGATGGTCTGGAATACCCATACGAGTTCTTTGTTTACAAGATCAACTCCTGCCGTAAATTCTACATTGTAACCCAGTGAGTCGGCCAGCGGCAATACACCGAAGTAGCTTGACTGATTTTGTGGTATACTGAATGTACGGTTAGCAAAGTGGATATCTCCGACCCTGAACGACAATGGATTCAGGTTGGGGTGTAATTTCTGACGAATAACAACGCGTTGTGCCGCTGCGGAAGCAAAAGCGGAATCATTCTCAAAGTGAATGGCGTAAGGGAGTGTTGCCTTGCCTGCCACCATACTGCTGACGCTGAAGCCCGGAGGCCCGATGATCTCATTGGGATCGCAGGAACCTACCAGGGGAGTGCAATACAGTTCTTTATTGATACAGTTGACAATGTTCAGTGCTCCTCCAATACATTTAGAGTATTTAATCAGGTCTCTGACGGCTTCTGAGCCAGGATATTTTGGTCCACCATACAGTCCCTGGTTGATACAGTCTCCTATCGACAGACCACAGACCAGTGAGCCGGTTGCGCCCCCCCACCAATTGGTAAAGCCTTCACTGCCCAATATTGCACCAATACATTCCACTAAGGATTCCAGTTTGCAATCACCATCGGCGGCCATACCGCCAAAGAAGTTGAAGAGTTCATTGGCCTTGTCGCGCCATTTGAAGGGTACCAAAGCTCTCATTAAATCCATCGCTTTTTCACATGCATCTTTATAGGCGGCATTAAGTGCTGCTGCATTCTGACCGCAGTTGGAGCCTGCGCCACTCTGGGTTCCACTACCACTACCGCCTGCCGTGCCTGTTCCACCGCCGCCAACGCCACCACCACCACCGCTGCCGGCGTTGGACGTGCCGCCACCGGTGTTGCCACCATTACCTCCACCACCTGCAGGGCCTTGCGGGCTACCGCCGCCGCCATTGCCTCCATTGCCACCGTTACCTCCATTGCCACCAGAGGTGCCAGGACCTCCATTACCTCCATTCCCGCCATTGCCTCCTGCTCCTCCGCTTTGGCCAGGACCACCATTGCCGCCATTGCCGCCTGATCCGCCGTTGCCACCGGGTAATGCAGGCGTTCCTACTCCCCCACTACCACCATTGCCACCTACTCCGGGGAAAACGATACCGTCACCCGGGCCGCCTTGCCCGCCAGGCGCGCCTGGTTCACCGGGAACGCCCGGCGCTCCTGGTACTCCCGGTTCTCCAATGCCCGGTATATGGGCACGGAAACACAGGAACAGTGTATCGGCTCCAGCTACCCCTGTTTTCAGGCGCAGGTAAAAACTGCCGCCGTATATCTTATTGAATAACGCAAAAGCCTGCGCATCGATCACGAACTTGTCTGTAGAGAATCCATGAATTCCTCCTGTAGCTGCGATAACAGGCCAGGAGGTATCTTTTACGGCCCACCACCCTGCCAGTTGTCCGGGCACATTGTCGTACGAAAGTGATGAAATATAGAATGTGAAAGGAGCTGCCGGTGTAGCCTGGATATCCAGCGATCCGTTGATGTGCATAAAGTCCCAACCCGGATTGACACCAGCCTTCCCAACGGAGTCTGTGTAGCCAGGCCAGTATAATGATTTGTTAATTTCAAACAGGAATGTTTCGTCTTTGCGGAATACCTGGTTGCTATCAATGGTCATCAGACCGGGGCCATGATCTGCCGGGCTATAGGTATAAGTGAGCGGAAGGTTGGTGAAGACTGCATCTGCCGGAAAGCCGAGCAGACAATTTGAACAATTGTAATTGATGTTAAGTCCTATTGTATCAGCAGGGGACAATAGACCACTTCTGAAATAATTTTGAATAAGACTATCTGAAAAAGCCCTGGGATTTAGCAAAGCAGCAAACACCATCGTATCTGTAGGTTTCAATCCTACATAGGCCGGATCAAGCAGTGCAGTAAGCCGAATGGTTTCGATGAATCCAATCTGCTGCCGTGCTAAAAGCGCGGTTGGATAACCGATAGCTCTTGCTTCAATGGGGAATGTAGTTCCCTGGAAGTTCGTGGCAGAAAAAGTAAGGGAAAATGTTTCTCCCGGCGCCAGGTTCTTTCCTATGAAGGGAATTACTTTCAGGTTGTCACGGTCATTCCAGTCTCCATAACGCATCATGGAGCTATCAGGCATATATCTGCTTTGCTTGCGTATTTTCCCTGTCGTTTCAACTTTTATAATGCTTACATAGCCGGGCATGGTCAGGTCGCCCTGGATCACAGGTATATCCACATTGCCGGTGTTTCTTCCTGTGAAAGTAAAGAGACCATTCTGGTTGGCCCGAAGCTGGTTGGGCAGCAGTGGAACAAAGTCGAGTGTATACTCCGTGCCTTTTTCCACTACCAGTCCATCTGTTAAAACTGCTTCTGAATGATCGGGATTGATGACTACTGCCACATAATTGCCGGTAGCTACATTTTTCAGGTTCCAGGTTGTATATAACCGTGTACTGTTGATGAATTGAACGGCAGTGGCTGTGGCAACGGTCTGTCCGCCCGCGGACCTCAACACTACCTGACAGTTTTGTCTGAAGCCTGCGCCATATACCTGCGTGCTTACTTCACCCTGGCCCACCACATTGGGGGCCAGCTGGATGAGGGAGAAAGGGAGTGCCTGTACCAACAGGTTAATGGATTGTTGCCCCGTCAGTTCTTCGCCTGCTACCCGTATGTAGTAAGTACCAGCCTGCGTACCAGACAACAATACTTTTTGATTGGGGGTGGTGGGATCGAGCCCCGCCATGTCATAATCCAACGGCGTAGGTACCCGGTCATAAGCCACCAATACTGTATTGCGCCCCGAAATGCTGCTGAGTGAGCTGGTAAGCGAGATCAGCAGATCCAAGCCATCGGATACTGTTACCTGATAGTAACGAGCGCTGTCCGTTTTCAATATATCGTTCCTGACCTGGTTCAGTGTTATGGCTGTAGCTGCTATGGCAATGGTCTGATCGGTTGTTCTGGTATTGTTGTTGATGTCGGCTTCGTTGACTGTGTTCAATACATTCGCCCGGGCAATGCCATAGTAATTGCCTGTTTTGCGTACCCAAGCGGTGCCCTTGATCTGACCTGAAACAGTAGTACCCGGATTGATGAGCACGTTGGTTAGCTTCTGTTGATTGAGCAGTTGTACAGCGGCGCTTTCGAATGTTGGGTTCGCAGAAAGGTATACTGCATTGGTGAGGGTACCGATGGCCGGGTGGGTGCCCGTATTGCTGATCGTATAATCTATGGATAGCGGATCGCCAATGGTAGCTGTAGCCGGTTGCGAAACAGCCGACACAGTCAGGTCTGCCGGAGGCAGGGCGGCCAGTGATTGGATATTGACTGCCTGTGCATGATCGTTGTTCGTGATGCCATTACCTGCTTCATATACCTGGCGCGTATTGTTGGTACGTAATATCAGGAAATAATTACCGCTCAGGTAACGCGGTACGCCTACCAGCACGCTGTCGGTGTAGCTGGCACCGGGCGCCAGGTAGCCTGTGTGGCCTTTGGTGCCTGCCTGTTGTTGGTTAGCCGGCAAGGCAGGTGATGTATTGAAGTAAACTCCATCATACCAATCGGGAATATTGGTATTGCCAACTCCCTGATTGGTAACTGTGAAGGTTAAGTAGAACTGCATTCCTGCATACAACGGATTGGGGACAGTGCCTGTTTGTGTAATGAGCAGGTCAGCCGGCGGTGTGGCCGTGATCTGTACCGGGCTATAGACGATGTTGTTGGCAGCAATGGAGTCGTTGGTGATGCCATTATTTCCATTGGCGGCCAGTATCAGGTATTTGTTTCCTGATACCTCTACAGGAATGGTAAAGTGCAATGTTCTGGTATATTTTTCACCTGCCTTAAGGTTTAATGGGGAGCCGCTATATGTCAATAACCGATCGGAGCTATTCAGTATGGAATCATTCGATAAGTAAAGCTGATCTGCCCAGCCTTTGTTCAGGATATCGCCTACGCCCTGGTTACGGATCGTAAAGGAAACTGTGTTAGTGGCGCCTGCAGTAACTACTGACGGCGTCAGAAAGCTGTCGACTTTAAGGTCGGGCTTTGGAAGAACGGGCAGCACAACGATGTCGGCAGGTTTCACGTAGGTCCCAGCAGGGCTGCCTGCAAACGAGGCCGTGATATTGTTGTCTTCGCCGTTATGTTCGTAAACTGTTTTAGTGGCATCTGTTTTGACGAAGAAGTATATCTTTTTATTGCCAACTTCCTGCGATACTGTAGCTACAGCGGAATAGGTGGCACTGCTGTCTGCTTTGAGTGGTGGCTGGTGCAAGGGAGAGGCCAGCGAGATAATCGTGCCTGTGTACGTGGGGTCGGTTGAATAATATACCTGATCTATCCAGGAGCTGGCCACGTTGCCAGTACCGTTGTTCTTTACCGTCCAGGTGATGGTAAAAGGAATATTTGCCTTTACCGTATCGGGCGCGTGGATCTGTTGTACTATCAAGTCGACCGGCGGCGCCAACGAAATGGTTACAGGCGCATTGCTACGCAACAGGTTGTTTGCTTCGTACAGGTATTCAAAGACATCATTTTTGGCATCTGTTTTCACAAAGGCATAGTAGTTCCCGGTGACTCCATCCGGGATGCTCACGATGCCCACGCTGTTGTAGCTGTTTTCCGGATTAAAGCTGGCGCCCTGATAATGTTGTACGGCCGTTGCGCTCACTACAGCTGCATAGCTGAAAGTGTTTTGGCTGCAGAGGTATACCGAATCTGTCCATGTGCCTACGAGTGGTGCATTGGCTCCCCGGTTGTCTACTTTGTAGCTGATCGTTATTTTCTGGCCGGACAGGGCATTCGCAGGTACTGTGACGCTTGCAACTGCCAAATCTGCCGGCGGTGTAAGGTTTATTGTGATGGAATCGTTGCGGCCTATATTATTGCTGGCATAAGGTCCTTCGTATACTTCTTTTGCGAGATCGGTCTGTACATAGATATAATACTTACCGTACAAGGTTGGAGGAATGGTAACGGAGGCCTGGTTGGTGTAGGAAAGACCTGCTCCGAGGAAATCAACAGTATGTTCTCCGGGCATCGGGCAAGGTACTTTCCGGAAGACATCGGTGCGGGTGAGCAACACAGCGCGGTTATTAAATACAGGATCGGGCGAAATATAGATGCCGTCGATCCAGCCTCTCCTACCGCAGGTACCTGCTTTGCCAACCGCAGCTACTGTACCGAGGTTGGTTACTTTGTATGTGACATTGATCGTATTGCCGCCAAATACGACTGATGGTGTGCCTACTGTGTTAACCTGCAGATCGGGCAACTCACCGTAGTCGATGACCAATGTGCTCAATGCATAGTTGTTGTTTTCGTTGGATTCGGCTATACCGTAGCCGTGGGCGCCCCTTGGCGCGCCTATGCTATCGCAAGTAATGCTGGACCAGCAGTAGGCGTCTCTGTTATCGGTAATGACGAACAGGTAGTAACTGCCCGCAAATTGCGTGGGCAGGGAAAGGGTTTTGGTTTGGTTGTAGCTTTCGCCTGGTTGCAGGAAAGACTGGTTATCGAATTCGCCCAGTAATATATCATCTCCTATGCGCAGGTCTTTGTCTGTAGAAAGGTATACGTAATCTTTCCAGGTGGTAGCCTCCGTGCTTCCGGCACCGGTATTTTTGACAGTCCATGACACATCGATGGTTTTGCCCGAGGTAGCTGTAGCCGGGAATTGTGGATTGACAATCGTAAGGTCGGGCAGAACGAGATTACGGTCTACGCTGAACTGCTGCACCGGTCCTTCATTTATTGCGCAATCATTTTTGGCAATCACCTGCCATTTATACACTACATTATTGGGCAAGCTGGTGATGTGAATGTTTATATCCGTCAGGTTGGATGCAAACGGAGAAGCGGGCCTTGGTTCCGCAGCAGGCCACAGGTGGAGATCAAAGCGGGTGCTATTGGCGCCTGGCAACCAGGACAGGTTTACAGGCAGGACGGTTAGTATGCTGTTATTGGCTGGCAGCATGTTTTGTATCATGCCTGGCATTACCGTGTTTTGCACATTCACTACCAGCGTATCTGCCACACCCGGCAAGCCACAGGGGCCTGTTGCTCTTACAAAGATCGTATCCCGACCAATGGTGGTCCAGTTGATATCGGCTGTACTGCCTGAAGCGGTAACGGGCAACTGGCTGCTTCTCGTCCAGGTGAATACCGCACCGGGTATATTCTTTACTGTATAGGTATAGTGCCCCGGACATGGCGTGGGGGCACCTGATAATCCTGAAACATCTCCCACGAGCACACAGAATGTCCTATCTATTGGAGATGCAGCACCGTAATTGTTATTGCCCGGTTGTGAGGCGCGCACCGTGATGGTTCCTACACCGGTTGCCTGCAGCAGGGAGCCATTAATGGCTGCGTTGCCTGCCACGATGGTGTATACCACCGGTAATGCGGCATTGGAAGTTGCGCCTGGTGCAAAGGGCTGTCCATCAAACACGCGTTCTGCAATAGCCGGGAATGTGATCGTTTGCGCTGCTTTGGCAACAACAATTGTTTGTGTGATTGCCTGCGCGGTATCATAATCAATGTTACCGTATTGAAGTGCCTGTATGACTATTGAGCCTGCTCCTAACAGGATAAGTGTATCGGCCGAAATAGTAGCCTGACCACTGATGACACGGTAAGTAATTGGCAAGCCCGAAGAAGCAGTAGCTGGCAATACAAAAGGAAGATCACCAAATGTTTTTCCGGTGACAGCCGGGAAACTGATGGTTTGTGGTTGTGTATTGGCTGCAAAGGTGATTGGATTGGATAGCGGGCTAATGCCACAGGAACTGGTATACGAAACGGTGTAGGTACCCGCCTGTGCTGCATAATAGGTAGTGGAAGTGACACCCGGTATGATCGCTCCGTCTCTATACCACTGAAGGGTTGGGAAAAAGGAGGAGGCCGTAGCACGCAGCGCCCGGTTTGTATTGGTGAGCACCGGCACGGTTTGATAGATCGTAGGATCAACTGTAATCGTAATGTTCACGTGCTGGTAGACACTGTCGCAGCCTACTGTATTTTTCAGGGTATCCTGTATAGTAGTGGATGAAGTATATGTGATACCATGGTAGACCAGGCTGTTGCAGCCTGTTAGGTTGATCGTTTGGCTGACTGGTTGCCAAAAATCAATAATGATCTTGTTGCTTACACCAATGGAAGGGCCGCTACATCCTGGGTTATTGGTAGTTGTGCATTGGATGGTATCATACTGGTTGAGGTTGGACGCTGTATAAATGCTATCGGTAGCTCCACTAACAGGCTGACCATTTTTCAACCATTGGAAATCGAAGTTATACCCACTTAAAGATGGAATAGCGGTAAAGGTGACCGGTTTGCCTGCACATATGAGTCCTGCAGGATCGGCTATAATGGACAGGGAGGAAGTGACGAGTCCACAGGAAGCTCCAGGTGTGATGGCGCCTGGCGCGACCCAGTTGGAAGTGGTGCCTGTGAGTGAAAAGTTGACCAGCGTACCATTCAAGTGATTGGCACTGGAATCGAGCAGTATGTTGGTGACGGCGTTTGGAGCGGCAACTATACCCTGGTTAAAGGTATAATGCAGTATGAGTTCAGGCGGCTTAGCGGATAACTCACAGTTCATGCCTGCCTGTATTTCACACTGAGAGAGGGCCTTGTTCCACAGTCTGAACTCATCCATCGCGCCCTGGAAGAATTCGCTGCTGCCATCCGAAGCGCCGAGGATGGCTGGGGTCGTTCCGCTGGTAGCAATGAGGCCAGTCCTGTTTTCTGATCCTATCAGCACACCGTTGCGATAAATCTTTTTGACTGATCCGTCGTATGTAGCTGCAATATGAACCCACTGGTTTTCATAGTCTGAAGCACGGATGGGCACGTCCAGTTCGGTATATGCACTACCGATCATCAATCCGAATGAAAGTACAGTACCAGCTTCCTGGAACGAAAGCAGGTGCCGCGCCCCGCCGTCCTCCTTCCGATATATCTCATAATACCGGTTGGTGTGGATATTGGTTGGTTTTACCCACGCTTCGATGGTGATCTGCGCGGAAGGCTTGAGCAGTGGATTGTGGGGTATGCTTACGTAATCGTTCGTTCCGTCGAAGTGCAGCGCTGCTGCCGGACTACCGACAGAGAAAGTAGTTGCATATACTAAACTCCAAACACCATTGGCATTTTGGCTACGCACCATGAGGAAGTGGCCACCTGCAGCGAGGGAAGCTATATTGGCTGTAAAAGAGGTATTAAGGTTTGTTGATCCAGCGGGTACGGTGACGGGCACTCCCCTACCATAGCCAGGATCGTTGTCTATAAAATATTCCATGCGCATCAGTGGTGAAGCGCTGCTCTCTACTCCACCCGCAGCTATTTTTGCAAAGATAAAGCGGTGGTCAAGGCTCCACAATCCACGTGTGTCTCTTGTGCGAACACCGATGATGTGTGCGCCTGTATTCAGCGAAGATATATCGGTCATGAACAGTCCTGTTCCCTCTGTACTTCCTGCCGGAACCGTAACTGGGATGCCACGACCATAGCCGGGGTCGGTATCAACGTAATATTCTGCATTCGCCAACGTGGGAGGTGTTCCTTCGGATGTTGTTGTGTTGATCTTCGCGAAGATAAAACGGTGATCAAGGCTCCACCGGCCATTGGCATCTTTTGAGCGTACACCAATGATATGGGCTCCATTGCTCAGTGCAGTAAAATCGGCTACAAAAGTACCGGTGCCATCGGTAGTACCATTCAGGGTGACTGGCGTGGCATGGCCGTAGCCTGGATCATTGTCCACATAGTATTCCGTACGTATCAATGCAGGCGCAGTGCCTTCTGCTGCTGCAGTTGCAATTTTTGCAAAGATATACTTGTTGTCGAGGCTCCACTGTCCGTTCGCATCGCGGCTCCTCACTCCCACTACATGGGCCCCCACTGGCAATGCACCGAAATTTATCTGGAAAGACAAAGATGGAAACGTATTGCCAGGAGCCGGCAGGTTTACCAGCGTTGCATTGCCATAGCCGGGATCGGTATTAATATAATACTCTACCCGCGACAGATTGACCTGTGCTATGCCTGCCATCGTACAGCAAAGGAGGCAGCCAAAAAGAAGTGATCTTACCAAACGCATAAGAATGTTTGTGAGCTATGCCTACTTAATTATTGGACCGTGTACTGATGTCGATCTGTATCGTATTGCCTGAAGGGATGGTGCCTTGCGGGGAACTAATAGAATATATAGTAGGCATGGCCGGTATACCGGAAAGTCTATAAGGTGAAGGGCCACCGAAGATGCCGCAGTCAATGCCCCCTACGCCTGCCCCCACAGCCGGGCTGCCTGTTTTAAGTGCATATTTGCCATCCCAGGAGCCTGTAAGGTTGAAGATGGTGTTCCAAGCCACGTTTTGCTGGTTGCCATTGCCCGCCGGGAACTGCCCCCCTGTACCAATATTATTGACGTACAGGATATTGGCACCGCTAAATCCAAACAACTGGCTGATACTGTTTTGGATCAGCCACGAACCATCGGATAAAGCATTGGTGGAGACATTGCCCGCGAAAACACAGTTTTGGATCAGTCCTGAAGCAAGTGTGTTAGAAGCTGCCAAGTTAAAGCCTACACCGAATTGGAACGCGAATAAGCAATTGATGAAAGAAAGGTTTGTGATCGTGATATTACTATTTTGTACTTGTATCCGATCTTCGATCACACATTGCTGAAAAGTAACCTGGTTACAGTTAGCGTACATCAATATGATACCCCCTCCTGTGGATTTGAAGCGGCATCTTTTAAATAGTATATTGCCGGATGCGCCATTGATCCCAACGTAATAATCGAAATTACATCCATACACCTCCGTTCCATTGGAACCAGCGTTCAACGAAAAAAAAGCATTGCTTGTTGTAGTATTGGTAGTGGCCTGCAAACCGCTATTGCCAGGATAGGTAGGATCTGCCGGATTGAGAAAGTAGCCCGGGCCGAAGATGATCAGTTTTTTAGCCACATTGCAATTCATGTAAGCTCCCGGGAACATATAAATGGTATCGCCTGCAGCTGCAGCATCATGCGCCAGTTGAAGGGTTGTGTAATCCACGCCGGGAACAGGCGTAGCAAAAAAGCCTACCCGGCGGACGGTGGCCATAGAAGTAATACCAAGGCATAGAACTGCCAATAAAAGAAGAGCATTCTTTTTCATAATAGTCAGTTGGTACCCGCTGCCGTAGTGAGTAGCAGGTCAGTATGTAAAAGTGTTAGAATGAAGGATTTGCACAGCTGCTGTTAGCAGGTGTATCTTGTTGTGGCTTCAAAGTTGTAAGTGGTGATAAATAAGATAACTGGAGCAATGAGTATCCGTAGGGACTTGAACGGATAAGGCTTATGAATAACCAAATCTAAATCAAAAACTATTAACGTGCAATAGTGATCGTGATTTAAAGTGGAATTCACCCATCAAAAGTTGTCATAAGTCAAATTGTTCACAGAAGAGAGGTACCGCCACTGCCGGATAAATTGTCTGATTGACAATTAGCCGATGTAGCATATTTTATTAATTTCTAACAAGGAAGTGTTAATTCTCATCTTATTTGCTGCGTTTATCAGGGTTACCTTAGTTATCATGAATGAAACAAACAGGCGTGCATTTCTGGGCAATCTCGCCACACTGGTTGCCGGCGGGTTGATGAACCAGCCTACGCTGGCGCAATCGCTATTCACTTCTCCTGCGGTCAACTTTTCCGATGTTGCGGATACTGATCCGTATGTAGCGATCCAGATGAGCCCGCATTCGATGTTGTATGAGGGTATTGGCGCCTGCCTCGATCTTATTCAAAAGACCGCTGCGGTAAACTATGTATATACGTACAGTCACGCTTTTCATGCCAACACGCTGGGGAAGCCGCTGAACCAGATGGCGCCTGACCATGGCAAGCCTGCCCGTGACTTCCGCAATAAGGTGCCCATGGTTTGGGTAAAGCATCATGATGAGTATTTCAAACAAACGAAGCTTCGTATAAAGTCTGCCAGTCCTTTGCTGGAATATGCCGACCGTGACTTATTCAAGGAAATGGTGAAGCCTGCGCGTGAACGGAATATGAAGGTATGTGCGCGTATACTGGAAGGTTCGGGGCTTGCTATTGAAAACTTCGATCTTGTGCGCACCGTGGATGTGTATGGCAAGCGTGGCTCCAAGGCCTGCTGGACGCATCCTGATTACCGGCATTTCTGGAATGGGCTGGTGGCTGATATGTTTAATCATTATGAGCTCGACGGTTTTCAATGGGGTGCTGAACGAATGGGGCCGCTGATGAATATCATCCTGCCCTGGAATGATGATGCGCCTACCTGTTTTTGCGAGCATTGCGTGCAGCGGGGTAGAGCTGCCGGCATCGACCCTGAAAGGGCTAAGGAGGGTTACCGGAAACTGTATGAATATGTGCGTCAACTTAAAAGTGCTGCTCCCAAACCTGCGGAAGGTGTATATACTGTTTATCTGCGTTACCTGATACGCTATCCCGAAATCTTATCCTGGCAATATCAATATCGCACGTCGCGGGAAGAGGTGCACAAGGGCATGTATGATACCATCAAGAAGATCAAGCCTTCTGCTGAAGTAGGCTGGCATGTGGACCAGCAGCCTGCCAGCTGGGATGTGGTGTATCGTGCAGAAATGAGCTACGAGGAAATGGCTCCTTATTCTGATTTTATCAAGCTCATCTTATACCACGAAGTGCTGGCTCCTCGTATCAAGTCCTGGTATCTCGACCGTTTTAAAAGTACCATCTTGAGTGAACTTACGCTGGAGGAATCGCTCAATATCTACTATGATATTTTTGGTTATGACAAAACGAAGGAGCCTACCGTGGATGAATTGACCAAGAAAGGGTTTTCGCCGGATTTTGTGTTTCGCGAAACCAAACGGAGCGTGGCTTCTGCCAATGGTAAAACCAAGATCATTGCCGGTATCGGGTTCGATGTTCCGGGCAGTCCGAAGGATGATCCTGAACGTATTTATCAAGCTACGCTCAAGGCTTTTGAGGGTGGCGCGTCCGGGATCATGGTATCGCGGGAATATGAGGAGATGCGGGTGCCTAACCTTGAGGCTGTGGGCCGGGCTGTAAGGGAGTGGAAGGCGCGGAAAAAAATGTAACGTTGGTGAATATACTACATTTTACAGGCTGTCTTTTTTAAAAGGTAGTGTGTCTTTCATGCGGAGTGTATCGGGCAGCTTGATATTGTCTCGTTTAGGAGGGAGCTGGTTGGTCATTTTAGCTGAACCGGCGGTGCCGCTGGTGGCTGTCTGGTCGTCGGGATTGGCTGTAATATTTATTGGCTCTTTGCAGGCGGCCACAGCTAACAGGATCAATATGGCAGTCAATAGTTTTTTCATACTATTGGCAATAAAAGGATCGGGCCAGGGATATTGAGGCAGGGTTTCTACACTCTTTATCGCTGGCCCGATCTGTTAAATTTAGCCGGTAAGTCGTTGAGGCGGTAAGGGCCGTCTTCGACGGCCTTTGACGCAATCGTTTAGAACCTGAAGGCTACGCTGGCAGAGTATCTTCCGGGCATTTGTTTTTCAACGGTTGTCCAACCGCCAAAGTATTCTTTGTCGGCGATGTTATCGGCCTTGATGGCGATGCGGAACTTGCTGGCATTGTAGAAAACGGTTGCGTTTACTACTGTGTATGAAGGCAACTTGAAATCACCGGTAGCCAGTGTGCTCGTAATCGTGTTCTCACTTGCATAGTTGCCGCCTACACCCGCTCCAAAGCCTTCCAGCTTACCGGACCTGAATGTGTAGCTGATCCATGCATTGGCCAGGGAAGAAGGTCCGGCGGTGTTCGGCCTTCTATCTTTAGTGGCTGGCGCCGCATTCAATATTTTGCTGTCGTTGTAGCCATATCCTGCTACGATGTTCAAACCGGGCAGTGGGTTGGCAACAAGGTCCACTTCTACTCCACGGCTTCTTTGTGTGCCATCCTGGATCGTTACGTTGAGCATTTTGGAAGGATCGGTGCTATTGGGATCATCAACCGTGATGGACCGGGTGATGTTTTTTACCTCAATATTATAGTAGCTGGCTGTAAGGGTCAGCTTGTGGTTGAACAGGTCTGTCTTCACACCTGCTTCGTATTGGTTCGCTTGTTGTGGTTCCATGTTCACGGGATAGTTGGCTGCCTGGTTGCTGGCTATCGGCGACACGTTGCGGAATCCGTTCATGTAGTTGGCGAATACGCTCATCCTGTCATCCAAGAGCTGGTAGTTCAATCCAAACTTGGGTGAAAGGGCTTTCTGGTCGTATTTACCTGTTTTAGCTCCTGTGTTGTAGTTGACGCTGGCCTTGGTATCGAAGTAATCGAAGCGCAAGCTGGCCATAGCAGTCAACTGTGGGGCAATGTTGAATACATCTGATATATACGCGCTGTAGGTGTACACGTTCGTGCTTCCTTTTGTGGCGCCGGGTGTAACAGCCAGTTTAGCATCTACCGCAGCGCGCGTGAGCATACCATAGCGTGGATCGCTGGGCCTTGTTACGTTCACATAATCGAACAGGGCATAGGCCGAGTTGTCGTTTACTGCCTGTACCTGCAACACATCGAGCCCTGCCACTACCCTATTGCGGAACTGGCCGATGTGAAAATCGCCGATGAAGTTCTGCTGCAGGTCGGTAGTTGTAGTCACTGAGTTTTGATAATACACAAAACGAGAGATCAACGTGTCGTTTGCCGGAAGGGTTGCTGGCGGAGGGTTGGGATTTCCGTCCAGGAACATCACGTAGGAATAGTAGCCATCGCTTTTACGCACGCTTCTGGAAAGGTTCGTTTGTGATGTCCACTTGCCGGATATCTTGTAGTTCATCTGGCCGTACAGGTTCACTGTAGGATTCCTATAGGTGATATCGTTGCTCGTATATGATCTGTTGAAATCCATGTTCAACTCTTTCGGTGTTCTCGCGACCAACTGGCGGCTTCTGTTCAGGAATACCATCAGTGTATTGGTTGCTTCGCTTGTATAGAACTCTGTATTTACCAGGAATGAAAGTCTGTCGTTTACCCTGTAAGAGAAAGAGGGTGCAATGAAAAAGGATTTCTTAAATCCTGCATCCTGGAAGCTGCCTTCGTTGTGGTAGGCGGCGTTAACGCGCAGGAGGGCTTTTTTCTCTTTGTCGAGCGGCGTGTTGATGTCAGCAGTAACACGACTTAATCCAAAACCTCCAGTGATATAGCCTACTTCGCCACCAAATTCTTCGTAAGGCTTTTTGGTAACGATGTTGAGCAAGCCACCAAAGGAGATCAGGCTGCTTCCATACAAAGTGCCGGAGGGGCCTTTGATGCTCTCGATCCTTTCCACATTGGCCGGATCGATACCGCCATTCGTCAGACCAGGTACGCCATTGATCATCGTAGGTTGTACTGAAAAGCCGCGCATAGAGAAGAAGCTGGCTCCATCGCCGGGACGGCCCGTAGAAGACCACAGTCTGTTTACTCCCGGTGCATTTTTCAACGCATCATCCACTGTGGTGATCACCTGCTCTTGCATCAGGGCTTTTCCTACTACGTTGTATACTTGTGGGTTTTCCAGGTTTTTGAGGGGCAGGCGTGCCACATAGTCGCTTTCTTTGCGGCCAAACTTATTGGCTGCTGACGATACCACCACTTCCTGGAGCTCATTGTCTGACACCTGTATGCTGAACTCTACAGATTGTATTTCGTCTTTTATGATCGCTACTGTTTTCTCTTCTGCTTTGTATCCTACGAGGGAAATCTGCAGGGTGTATTTACCGGGTTGGAGTCTTTTGAAAGTGAACAATCCATTCTCGTCTGTTGTCGTTGCCTTCTTGTTTTCTTTTATTTGTACTGTCACGAATGCAGCGGGCTTGTTATCCGCCGTCAATATTTTTCCTTTTATAGTTCCTCCGGGATCTTCGTTCGCCCAAAGCGGGCTTACCATAGTTATCAGGAGCAATAATAGCGTTGTAGTCTGTAGCCTTCGTCTCATAGTTGCAATTTGGGCGCAAAATTGCGTGTATCATGCCCGTGAAGATTACGGAATCGGGAAAAAGGGTTGCGCAATCGGTAATAACGATATACTTTTCTTATCGCGAGGGCCAGAGGCCCTGCACCAGGCGTCGCCAGCCAGAGGCTGGCGACTAAAGGAAATCCGTAATAACAGGGCATTCCTTCCTCCCGATTGATAATTCTATGGGATGTTAAAACGGTTTGGCGATCATTGCAAAATATCATAGAATGCAGTACAGTAAAGGGTTTCATTTTTTTCCGGCTCTTTAGGCCTCATGAAACCGGGACTTCTTTGGTATTTTTTCTTCACAGGGACGTTGTACTTTTACATTACGAAGCGAGCAAAGGATAGTAGCAGAAGATTATCAATGAGTTAGGGCTCACTTCACACAACTTAGATTTTTACCTTTTTTCATATGGCAAGCAATCGTTAGAGGTCAGCTGTTTCTACAGCAGACCTATTTTTTTTTGTGCCTATACTACTTATCGCCCCAGCAATAAAAAACGGTACTTCCGGTTTGGAAAGGACACGGGCAATAATTATTGGCAGGAAGCCAACAGTACTTTCGCACTCTTCAATCCCCAATTCGGATGCAGGCCGGAGGCAGGTTTGAAGGACCCGAACTTCTTAATAGATTCTTCTGTCAGTGGTTTGGCAACACCACAACCACCACCAAACTGTTCAGGTACATTTCTAAGATTCATCGCATGAATATAATAAGGTCTTGGATTGTCAGGATCCAGTTGCTTAGACTTTTCAATCAACGCCTCTATCTGGGGTGAGTATTCCATGTAGCGCTGCATGGGACTTGCCAACATGTGTAAGGTGGTTATCAACGATCTTACCAAGACAATCTCTGAATTGTCTTTTTGCAGGGACTCGGCTTTTTGCAATATCTGTTCTGCTTTGTCGGCAATGGCATCATTCTCATCCGCAGCACGTTTTGCCATTCCATACATGACATGTGCCAAAGAGGCATAATAGTAAGGGAGCCACTGTGTTTTTTCCGTATTTGCGATCCTTTCAAAGGCCGCCGAAACGGACAGAAAATCATCTGCTGTTTTTGCGGAATCATACAACGCCAGGTTAGCCGTCATTGCTTCCGTGTATTTTTCTGATTGTGCTGTAACTGTCAGTGAAAGACCAAGGACAACAATAGTGGCCAGTATCTTTTTCATAGTAACAGTCTCTTTATGTGAGGGATTGGGTTGAAGTTGAATAAGGATATGAAAATAGGGAAAATTAAATACCCGGTATCTTATGTAAGTGGGTATTTACGGCGACTATAACGGCCGATGAGGTGTCAGGTCAGATCTCTTATTGTTTCGCCAGCAAAGCCTGTCCTTCAAAGGCTATTCCAGACCAGCCATGGGCTATAAATTGCCTGATGTTTTGGTGATCTGTTCCGTTGGGGGTGTTTATTACGGATAGGTAATGTTCTGCGAACAGGTATAAGGTATCTTCTTTGCTAAGGTTATTTAACTGCGCGAAAGCAAATACTCTTGCGCTGCCCTGGTTTTGGGTTGCTTCATTATACGCCTCGCCATTTTTAAAGGCTGTTGGCTGGTGCAGATAGTATGTTTCTATAAAGTCAAGTACTTCTTTGAAAGTGCGTGTATTGGCTTTTAGGTCCCCGATCAATGTAGTGAGTTGTTCTTTCATTGGGCGAAAGTAGTAAATTGGGAATAATACTATGTTATCTCCCAAAACTAAGGAACTTTTTACGGTTCAATACCTGTAATAACTCTTCAAAGGCTTCGACAGGTTCAGGGTTTCGACAGACTCAGCTGACAGTATTTAAGCAAACCGCCCATAGTTGCTGGATGGCTCCGGTAGCTATGGGTGGTTTGCTTCTTCTATCAAAGATCATGCTTAAAGCTCCAGTTGGGTAGCGAGCACGACTTCCCGGTTTTCCAGTAAGGGAACGATCTTTCCTATTACCAGGGTCTGAAAATGTGCTGAATTACGGTGTTCTGCCACTGCTGCCTCGTCTTTATATCCTTCAAACAATATCAGGGTGTTGGGCTCTGTATTGCTCTGGTGTACTTTGTAGATAAGGTTTCCTTCTTCTGCAACGCTTTTCTTAGCTACTTCTGCCAACAGGCTCAACACCGTATCCAACTGGCCATCTTTGACCTTCCAGGTGGCAAATACATGTACAGGTTTCTGGCTCATATTTTATGCTTTAGCGGATTCTAAGATAGCGATCATTTTTTCGGCTACTCCTTTGGCTGAAGCAGGGTTCTGTCCGGTCACCAATTTACCGTCTTCGGTAATATGTGCCTGCCATGGTGCAGCAGAACTATAATTAGCTCCTCTTTCTTTTAAAGCACTCTCCAGCATGAATGGCACGTCTGCCTTTGCATAGTTGTCTTCTTCGGCGTTGCTAAAAGAAGTAATATTTTTACCGTTAACCAGGTAAGTGCCATCGCTCAGCATTACATTCAACAGTGAAACAGGGCCGTGACATACTGCGCCAACTACTCCTCCTCTTTCAAATGTCGATGCTATGGCTTCGTGAACGGTGTCGTTGTCAGGCATATCAACCATTGGCGCCAATCCTCCCGGTACAAAAACGGCATCGTAGCCGGCTACTTCTACTTTGCTGATGGCTGTAGTATTTTTCATTTTCTGCAGTCCGTCACCCGTTAGAAATGCGGTATTCAATGCTTCGTCTTTTTCGAACATTCCATCCAACGGGGCTTCTCCTCCACTGACGCTGGCTATGTCCACGTCATATCCCTGCTTCTTGAATGTTTCGTAGGGATGGGCAATTTCTGTAAGAAAGCTACCGGTAGGGCGGTTATTGGGGCCGATATGGTTTGCACTTGATGCGATGATTAAGATCCTCTTTTTCATAATTGTAAGTTTTAATTGATGGATCAAAACTACAACGCCGGGCACGCGGTAGAGAAGGAGGCTGATCACAAAAAAAGTGTGACTTTCGTCACACTGCTGTTTTCTTATTTGCTTTTATTATCGGAGTAGAGCCTGCTTAATGTTTCCCGGCTAACTCCGAGGTATTCTGCAATGTATTTTTTGGGAATCTTTTGCAGCATATGGGGATACAGGGCGCTGAACTCTTCGTATCGCTGCTGGGGTGTACCGGAGAGTAATGAAATGATCCTCCGCTGGAGGGCAACATATCCTCTCGTTAGCTTTACTCTAAAAAAGTGCTCCATTTTATGGAGGTCGGCGGCGAGCTTTTCCCTGCCATGCAGTTTCAGGCACAACACTTCTCCTTCTTCCATGCAGGTGATATGCAGGCTTGCTTCTTTTTGGTTGAAGTAGGCGTTGTAGTCGGCCATCCACCAATTTTCTCCTGCGAACTGTATAATGTGTTCCTTTCCGTCGTTGTCAAGATAATAGACTCTGTAAATGCCTGAGATGATCAAATACTCTACATTGGCCTGATCGCCTTCCTGAATCAGGTATTGGTGTTTCTTTACTTTTTTGCGTGTGAAGAATGTCTTGATGTACTCAAATTCATCATCGCTAACTGGTGTGATCTCCTCTATGTGTTTTCGTAATTTTTCCATGAATGCTTAAATATATGAATATCTCTACTTACTCTCCAATTCTTTGAGGCGGTTCTTTGCCTCTTCGTAGCCGGGGTATATCGCCAGGGCTTTCTTATAGCAGATGATCGCTTCGTCCCTACGGTTTAACTTCAGGTAGATGTTTCCCATGGTGACCATAACCAGATCGCGGTCGGGGAATTCGGCAGCATTGTTTTCAGAGATGATCCGTGCATCTTCGTAGCGTTTGAGTTGCAGTAATTGTTCAGCTATAAAGTTCATCGAGATCCAATCGATGTAGTAGTTTGCAGTATCTGATTTCAGTTTTTTGTATTGGTCTACAGCGGCTGTCGCTCCTTTGCTTCCTATCAACGTTTCCACCACTTTGTGCATGGGTTGCTTCACTTTTACCGGCTTGTTGTACAGCGTGCTTACGAGGGTACGGGTGATGCCAAAGAAATCCGTGGGAGAACTATTACAAAGGATCACCACAAAGCTGTTGGTGGATGGTATACGGAGTGCAAATGAGATAAAACCATCCGTCATTCCGAGGTGGAAATTGGCGGCAACACTATCCGTGGATGTGTATTTAAAGTTCTTGTTGAACCAACCAAAGCCGTAGTCGGCAGGCTTGATGCCGGGTGTGAGCATTTCTTTTGTCAGTTCTTTATCGATGAGGCTATTATTGGTGATGGCGAGGTGAAACTTAAAGAGGTCTTCTACCGTAGTGTATATGTCTCCTGTTCCCATCGTGTTGGACTGATCGCGGAAATCGGAGCTGGTGTATCCGCCGAGGCTGTAATCGTAGCCCGTGGCCCGTTTAGGCACTATCTGTGTGTGATAATATGAACCGGAGTTGTTCATGCCCAGCTTATCGTAGATATCTTCTTTCATCAGCTGTGCGTATGTTTTGCCTGTTACTTTTTCCAGGATATGCCCCAGCGTAAAGTATCCCCAGCTGCTATAGTTGTATTTCGATCCGGGTGTAAAAGCGAGCGCTGAATCTATGTAGGTCTTTATGTAATCATCGCGTTCAAAATACTGGCGGCTGATACGTGGAAAAAAGTCTTTGATGATGTCGTAGTTAGGCATTCCGGAAACATGACCCAACAATTGGCGGATGGTGACTATTCCTGCCGGTTTACCTACAAATGCAGGCAGGTAACCGGCCACGGTTTTATCAAGGGCAATCAGTCCTTTTTGTACCTGTATCAAGGTCAGCATGGCCGTGAGCGGCTTGGAGACAGAACCGATCATGAATTTAGTATCGGTTGTATTGGGAATGTTCCATTCCCGATTGGCCATGCCGAATGCTCCTTTGTAGATAATGCGGCCATTTTCGGCGACCAGCACTGCTCCATCGAACATGTTGTACTTATGATAGGTACGCATAGCTGCGGCCAGCTTATCCTGTTTGCTCTGGCCATTTGCTATCATTATTCCCATCAGTACCGGCAACAGGAACAGTGTTTTGGTTTGCATATTGGCAGTGTTGGTATTACCAAATATACCAATATTTGACGTTAAGCTTCGAGCTATACGGGTTCTTCGTTAGGGCCAAAGGCCCTGGAATAGGGCTGCGAGGCTGCAAGCTTCGCAGCGTGTTGGATTATTTTATCTGCAGCACGTTTGCGCCGATCGATTCGTCGACTTTTCTTTCGAGTTTTTTGCTATGGACAGTGATCGTTATTTCCAATGAACCAGTACCGACTATCGCTGCCAGTAAATGGCCGCCAAAGGCCTGGAAGTTCCGATCGGTAACAACGCCATGGAGATGAAGTGACGGCTTTCCATTTTGCCATGCTGCTGAGCCGCTCATCGATGCAAGTTCTACATCGTCGAATGTCTTTGGATCGTATTCTTTTGTTTGCCGGTTGTAGAAGCCGAATACGGCATTTACAAAGCCGATGCCGGTAACAGTTGCCGAAGGAATATTTTCCCTGATCATCAATGTCTCCAGGTAAGGCATCAGGCTATCTCCCTGATTCAATACCATTAAAAACCCTGTGGGTGTTTTACTATGTTTATCCGTTATGTTGGCAGGTACGGTTTGGGCCGTTGCTGCCAATTGTAGCGAGAGTATCATGAATATTATTGTTTTCATGCCTCAGTGGATGCAAATACGGTACCCACCAAGGGGCATCGAGCGGGAAAACGCCTCAGCGTATGCTAACGGGAAAGCAGGCCGGCATCAATCACAAATTGTGAGCCTGTTACAAAGCGGGACTTATCTGAGGCCAGGAATACGACGGCTTCTGCCACATCTTCAGCTTCTATCCAGGGAACATCCAGCAGGTTGCCTGCGCTACGTTCTGCTATTTCGCGCGGTGTAGCTCCTTCCAATGCGGCCAGCCCATCATTCATCGGCGTGTTGACGCCTGTGGGATGGATGGATACTACCCGGATATTGTAAGGGGCCAACTCAATAGCCCATGATTTCGTCAATCCTGTGAGTCCCCATTTTGAGGCTGCATAATGGCTTAGTCTGTTCATGCCACGAAGACCTGCAATGGAAGAATTATTAATGATAACCCCTGATTTCTTTTCTATCATTAGCGGAATGATCCTGCGCCCTACCAGCCAGGGGCCTTTCAGGTTGATGTCGAGCATTGCATCCCATTCCTGTTCTGTGAGCTCATGTGCACGGCCATAGGCACAGATGCCTGCATTGTTAAACAGGATATCAATACTGCCAAAGTGCCGCACCGCTTTATCTACAGCGTTTTTGATATCATTATCTACCCGTACATCGCCTTGTGCTGCAAGGCACTGAACGCCCAGCGCTTCGCAGGCAGCTTGTAATGAATCAAGTTCTGGTTGTGATCCCAGTCCATAACCCGGATAGCTCATTTCGCGTGCGATATCGAATGCAACAATATTAACGCCTTCTTTGGCAAGGGCCAGTGCAGCAGCTCTGCCCTGTCCGTGTGCGGCACCGGTAATGAAGGCTGTTTTATTTGCCAGTTGGGACATAGGCATATTTTGCAGGGAGGTAGGGAACTAAATAGTCGTCTATTTCTGTTTCTACTACGTTGTTAAAGATATTGGTGGCAATCATTTGTCCTGCAAACGCTATCAGCAACACCATTTCTGCGTCGTTGTGATAGCCAGCCAGTTTATTGTAAATATGATCGGCAATACATCCTTTGTGCATGGCTACGGCGCTGCCAAAATCGAGCAGTGTGGTTTCGTATTCATTCAGCACCAGGTGTTCCGGGCTTTCGCCGGCCTCTTTAATGATGCGGCGAAAGAAAGTAGAACAAAGCGGGCAGTTTGAGGCTGTGGATACCGACCAGGCATATAAATATGCGGTACGGTTTCCCACCAACTGCTGCACTTTTTCATAGAGTGGATACCATTGCATGTATACCTCGAATGACAGCTTCGAATGGCCCAATGTGCCTTTCATATTTGTAATGCGCGCATTGTGTTCGACTACATGGCTTTCAAAAGCCTTTTTAATGTCGCCTTGCGTTTGTTCTTCTGTCAGTGGATGTATTCTTGCCATGTGGTTTGTTTATTTAAACAATTCCTGCAGTGTTGACTGTAGCTCTTCGCCACGGATGTTTTTGGCGATGATCTTTCCTGTGTTGTCTAACAGCAGGTTTTGCGGGATGGCTTTGATATCGTAGAGCTTTGCGACTTCATTGTCCCAAAACTTCAGGTCTGAAACATGTGTCCACTGCAACTGATCGTCGTGAATGGCTTTTATCCATTTGTCTTTTTGTCCGGGGCGATCGAGTGATACACCGAGGACAGTAAAGTTTTTATCCTTGTACTTATTGTATGCAGCAACCACATTCGGGTTTTCTACCCTGCAGGGACCGCACCAGCTTGCCCAGAAGTCGATGAGCACGTACTTGCCTTTGAAGGATGCCAGGGCAACCGGGATATCGGCCGTGTCATTTTGGGTAAACTGAATGGCATTTTTTCCGATCTGCAGTTGTTTGGCAACGACAATACGCTCTCCATATAGTTTTGCGGAAGGCAGGTTCTTAACAGGGCCTCCCAGCAGGTTAAAGACCGGCTCTACTTTTTCCGGATCGATCGAATATCCGCTGTATTGGGAAAGTGCATATAATGCTACCGGCGAAGTTTTGCCATTCCGTTTTACAAATGCTTTGTATACGTCCTCTTTGATGGCTTCCTGCAGTGAATCTATCTGTTTACGCACACGCGTTGTTCCTTCCGTGTCTTTTGCTTTACGGGCCTGGCTATACTGGTCATATAATTTCGTGAAGGCGGGATCGTAAGCGTCTATTTCTTTGTTTAATGCAAGGTATTCCTGGTGTGCAGCCGATCCTACTACCGTTGCATTGCTAAATGAATCGACCGGTGTTACGTTGATCTTTCCCGGCTGTATGTAAATGCTGTAATTGTCTTTTGCACGAGGACGCCGGTTATTTTCCTGCGTGGCAGGCTCTACGCGCAACTGCGCCAGGATAGGCTCCAACAGGGATGTTTTGAATGTTACCTGTTTCTGGTCAGTCACCGTGATGCTGTCGGTGAACCGTACTTTACTGAGTGTATTATAGTATGTGAAATATACTTTCCCGACGGGATATGAAAGCTTGGAAATATCTATTGCAAGTGTAAGGTTATCTGTTTTTGAAGCAGCTTGTGCTTTTGTTTCACTATGAGAACTCAACAAGGCAAATGCTGTCAACAACAGAACGGAGGCAAATGAACGCATGATCTTTGGTTTATTAGTACGTAATCGGGGGCTTTTCCCTTCGTTAAAGATAATCATTTTATAACAAAGTCCACTAAATTGGTAGGATAAATAAATTTACCTATTTTTGTCTCCTAATACTTCGCCTATGATCCGTTACTGTTTTTGTATGTTGCTGGTTCTTGCAGCAGCAGGGGCGACCGCCCAACACACTTCCCGAACAATATCCGGCACTATTACGGCTGCTGAAGATTCGTCGCCATTGGAAGGAGTATCAGTAACGGTGAAAGGGACTAAAACAATTTCCGGAACGCAGCCTGACGGCATTTATTATATTCCTGTAACCAGCAAGGATTCTGTACTGGTATTCAGTCATCCTTCGTATCTAACTGCTGAAATAAAATTGTCCGAATCCAACGAGTATAATGTATCCCTGCACAAAAAGGTTGAGGATACTTTTACAGCATCTTATCATTATTCCAATGTCACTAACATCAGTAAGTATTCCAGCTACCAGCAGGTTCTCAAATCGCGCAGAAAATTACGCCCGGTTCCGTCCGGGGTATCCCGATGAGCTTTTTGCTTTTATTGAAAAAACGTTGGGTTTATCTTCTTCGTCCAGCATCGTCGATATTGGATCGGGTACCGGGTTATTTGCGGAACCGTTATTAAAGCATGGTTATGGCGTGGTGTGCATAGAACCGAATGAGGATATGCGGAAGGCCGGCGAGGAAAGGCTACGGAAATACCCTGCTTTCCAAAGTATCGCCTCGACTGCAGAGGCAACCAGCCTGCCGGATCAAAGTGTAGACCTCATCACCATTGCCCAGACTTTTCACTGGCTGGACCCTGTGGCCACACGGCTGGAATGTGAGCGTATTCTAAAGCCAGACGGGGCTGTTCTTCTTTCCTGGAACCGTCAATCGAATAAGACCACCTTTGAGCAAAAGTATACTGCACTTCGCAAGCAATACCGGATCGAAGAACCTGGTCCCAAACAAATTGATCCTGCGCTGATCGCTGCCTTCTTTTCGCCTCAAACCGCGCAGTTCAACTTATTTCCCAATGCCCAACTACTGGATTTTGAAGGTTTGAAGGGGCAGCTCCTCTCCAAGTCGTATATACCCTTGCCGGGTCATGATCTATATGATGATATGATCACTGAACTGATCCAGCTTTTTGTGGCCAACAATAAAAACGGGTTGGTGCGCATCGAATACGAGACGTTGTTGTACTGGGCCGTGGGGCCATGGAAATCTTAGGCTCCGCTCAATTACCTGTTATGTGGAACTTACCTTTTCGTAGCTCTACCTGCTTGCGGCTGAGGAACCAGGTTTTGCCTTTATCGTTGTTGCCCTGGAAGAAGAGGTAAAGTTTTCCATCGCGGTCTTCGAAGATGTCCGGATGTCCACTTTCGCTTTCATTCCAGGAACCTTTTGGGCCGTTGGGCAATATAGGTGTATTACTCATGCGCTCCCATTGCAGACCGTCGCGGCTACGGGCCACTCCTATCTGTTGTGGTTCATTGTTGTAGCCGCCTGCATAGAACATGTACAGGTATTTTCCCCTGACGAAGCAGGTAGCGGCTTCAATGCATTGCCGCTCCCAGGGCAGCGTGGGTTTTAAGATGGATGAGTCTACGGCTTGGGTCCATTCGGCTTTGCTGAAAGAGGAATTTAGTGGTGTTACGGCTACTCCCTGTAATTGTATTTTGAAGGATGTATCGCGTGAAGCAAAGTAAAGGAAGTAACGATCGCGGAAGCGTACTACTTCTGCATCGATGGCGCGGCCAATCGTCCAGTTGCCCGTAGGATGAAATACAGGATTGGAGCTGTTGCGTGTAAAATGTAAGCCATCCACCGACCAGGCATGGCAGATCGCATCGTTCTTTCCGTTGCCATAGGTTTGGTAAAACAGGTGCAGGGTATCGTTGCGCACGATGGCGCCGGGGGCACAAAATCCTTTTTGCTCGTACGATTGCTCTGGAGGAATTTCACCAGCCTTTTTCCAATCGAGGAGGTTTTGGCTGGTTGCGATGCCAATGCCCCATCCTCCTATGTCCTTGTTGGGTATGGAATAATACATCCAATAGGTATTCCTGAAATATACCACTTTAGGGTCTTTGGCAAATGGCCGGCCGAGGCGGCTACTTTCGGCAAAGTACATAGCCGGTTTTTCCTGCGCGCTACCCTGGCATGCGATAAGGATCGTTAGAAGCAATAGCCTGCAATGGTTGTTCACGTTGTCTTTTTTGTGTTAGTATTGTCTTGATAACCTGCCCTCAATCCGGTTGAAAAATTACGACATTTGTCTCTTTTATCGACTATGAAGGTTTGTATTGCAGAAAAGCCAAGTGTGGCCAGGGACATTGCAGCGATCATCGGCGCCAGGGATCGTAAGGATGGTTACCTGGAAGGTAACGGGTACCAGGTGACCTGGACCTTCGGGCATTTCTGTACGCTGAAGGAACCGCATGACTATACTGACCAATGGAAATTCTGGCGGCTGGAGGACCTTCCCATGATCCCTCCCAGCTTTGGCATCAAACTGATCGACAATGATGGAGTACAAAAGCAGTTTAAAGTAATAGAACAGCTGGTGAAGGAATGTGATGAAGTGATCAATTGCGGGGATGCCGGCCAGGAAGGCGAACTTATCCAACGCTGGGTATTGCTGAAAGCGCAATGTACTGCCCCTGTTAAAAGGTTATGGATATCTTCTCTTACGGAAGAAGCCATCCGGGAAGGTTTTCAGAAACTGAAGGATGCTCATCAATATGATAATTTGTATGCAGCAGGCAGCGCACGGGCTATCGGCGACTGGCTGCTGGGCATGAATGCCACCCGGCTGTTTACCAAAAAGTTTGCACAGGGAAAAACCGTGCTCTCCATTGGCCGGGTGCAAACGCCTACGCTGGCGATGATCGTAGCGCGGCAGAAAGAGATCAATGCTTTCGTGTCGGAAGAATACCGGGAACTTAAAACCGTATACCGGGATACTGAGTTTACCGCTACCATCGACCGCATCAAGGTGCCCGACAGGGCCGAGAAGGGTTTGGCGTACCTGAAGGAGCATCCTTTCGAGATCACTTCATTTGAGAAGAAGGAAGGTAAAGAGGGCAATCCCCGATTATTTGACCTTACTGCGCTGCAAGTGGAGGCTAATAAAAAGTATGCTTATTCTGCCGATGATACGCTGAAGTATATTCAGAACCTGTACGAGAAAAAACTGGTAACTTATCCAAGGGTCGATACCACTTATCTGTCGGAAGACCTGCATCCCAAGATTGCGGGCATTATGCAGGATATGACGCCTTACGCGGCGCTGACCGCTCCTATTCTTGCCCAGCCTATTCCCAAGCTGAAGTCCGTGTTCGATGACAAGAAGGTTTCTGACCACCACGCCATCATTCCTACCGGCGTTTATCCATCTAATCTGGCTCAGGAGGAGAAACGCATTTATGATCTGGTGGCCCGGCGTTTCATTGCGGCTTTCTACCCCGAGTGTAAAATTTCCAATACTACTGTTCTGGGAAAAGTAGGCCAGGTGCCCTTCAAAGTAACGGGTAAGCAGGTACTGGAACCCGGCTGGAAGGAAGTGTATGCCAATGATGTGGCGCCTAAGAAAGAGGGTGAGGAAGAAGAAAAGATCTTGCCTTTATTTGTGGCTGGTGAAAGCGGGCCGCATACACCCAGAGTGCATCAGGGAAAAACATCTCCTCCCAAAGCTTTCACCGAAGCTACCTTGTTGCGCGCCATGGAAACTGCAGGCAAGCAGGTGGATGATGAAGAGATGCGCGAGCTGCTGAAGGATAACGGCATTGGCCGCCCTTCTACCCGCGCCAATATCATCGAGACGTTATTTCGTCGCAAATATATCGAGAAGCGCAAGAAGAATATTTACGCTACTCAAACTGGTATCGACCTCATTGATACCATTCAGACGGAGTTATTGAAAAGCCCCGAGCTAACCGGCATCTGGGAACGTAAGCTGCGCCTCATCGAGAAAGGGGAATATGCCATGGATACGTTCAAGCAGGAACTGATCCAGCTGGTCATAGACCTGACCCAAGAGGTTAAGACGGCAACTTACAAAGTTATCACTGTGGCGCCTGATGAACCCCTGAAAAAGGAAAAAGAGAAAGCGGAAAAGCCGGCTAAAGAAGCAAAACCGAAAGAGGCAAAGAAGGCCATCGTGATCGAAGAACAGCAATGCCCTAAGTGCAAATCACATCCGTTAAAGAAAGGCAACACTGCTTATGGATGCGCCAACTTCAAGGTGTGTGGCTTCAAATTACCCTTTGAGGCATTTGGCAAGAAACTATCGGACAAACTCATAACAGACTTGCTGACTAAGGGGAAGACTGGTAAAATAAAAGGATTGAAGCTTCCTAATGCAGAAGCTGAGGTGGAAGGCAAGCTGGTTTTGAATGCAGCTTTTGAGCTGGAGTGTTTGGAGTAGAGAGGGCCCTTCCAAGAGGCTGCGACAAGCTCAATCGCGTAGAACGGGATAAACTCTGACATTTGTTTCTTAAAATAAAACGAGCTGTCAGCCCCAAAGTTGACAGCTCGTCTATTTAAAGTTATTAGTCTTTATGATTTATTGAACAGGAATCGCCAGAAGTCCAGACCGATCGCATACGCCATCAACGCCAGCAGCAATACCATACCCACCATTTGTGCATATTCCATGAATTTATCGCCTGGCTTACGTCCTGTAATGATCTCATACAAGGTAAACAATACGTGACCACCATCCAGCGCAGGAATTGGCAGCATGTTCATAAATGCCAGTACCACGCTCAACAAGGCTGTCATGCTCCAGAACAGTTCCCAATCCCACTTTGCACCAAACATATTACCGATACTGAGGAAGCTTCCCACAGACTCGCTGGGTTTTACTTCATCGGAAGTGAACAGCAGTTTGAAGTTCTTAATATTCATCACCATGTTTTCCCATCCTTTGCTTACGCCAGCAGGGAAGGCAGGGAAAAAGTCAAACTTGTGTTTATAGGAACCTGACCGTTCATCTGCGAAGGTGGCATATCCAATTCTGCCTACCGAGTCTGTAATTGCTTTTACGATAACGGTATCTTTATTCCTCAACACCGTCAATGTGATCTCCTGCTTCTTGTACTTTGCAGTCTCTTTGCGGTACTCGTCGTAAAAGGTAACCGGCGTATTGTTCAATGCAAGGATGTGATCGTTTTTCAGTAGTGTCCCTTGTGTAAACTTACCATATCCGGGACGCAATGTATCTACTATAGGATATACGCGGGGTTCAATGAATGGCGCCTTACTTTTGATCAGGCTACGGATCGTTCCTTTGGGAAGTGGCACATCTACTATCTTGCCATCACGCTGTACCTGTATCACTTTCGCTTCATCGAGGATGATATTGCGGGTAAGGTCGTAATAATCCAATACCGGCACGCCGTCGAGGCTCACGATCTTATCGCCGTTCTTAATACCTGCGCTTTCACTGATGGAGTTTACTGCCACTCCGTGTTGCAATTTGTCCATGGGCAAGCGACTTTCTCCCCACACCCACAGGATCATGGCAAACAGGAAGAAACCGAGCAACAGGTTTACCGTTACTCCACCGATCATAATAATAAGGCGCTGCCAGGCTGGTTTGCTGCGAAACTCCCAGGGCTGGGCAGGTTGTTTCATCTGTTCTTTGTCCATGCTTTCATCGATCATACCGCTGATCTTGACGTACCCTCCCAGCGGTAACCAACCGATTCCGTACACGGTTTCTCCAATCTTCTTTTTGAACAGGGAAAACCAGGGATCGAAAAACAGGTAGAATTTCTCAACACGGCACTTAAACCATTTGGCGGGCAGGAAGTGGCCCATCTCGTGTAATACAACCAATATGGATAAGGAAAGAATTAATTGTAATGCTTTGATTCCTACAACAGCCCAGTCGATGGCTAAGAATGTCATCATAATCGTGAGTAGTGGAGTAGTGGGTAGTGAGTGTGGCTCTGAGCGGAAGCACCTCGCTGACTACCAACTTCTTGCTTTAATAATATTTTAGTTTAAATACAATTGTGCGCCCGGTTTGTTACAGCCGGGAGTCGATATTCCCCAAATATCCAATAATAAATGAGATAACCATACCGCTCACGGAAATTCGTTAATAATTAACGGGAAACAGGGCGCCGGAGTATAATGCAAATGGTATTGGTAATCAGAGCTTAATTACAGAAGCCGCAAAATTACGGGCTTCGGCGTCGCTCTCAAAATATTCCTCCATGGTAGGCTTTTCGATCCAGGGGATCTGGTTCATGGTGCGTTCGATGAGGTCGGTCATATCCAGGAACCCTATACGGTTACGTAAGAAGGCGTATACGGCGATCTCATTGGCGGCATTCAGGACGCAGGGCAGGTTGCCTCCTTTGTGGAGTGCATCGGTGGCCAATATCAGGTTGCGGAAGGTCTTTGTGTCCGGCTCTTCAAATGTGAGCTGGGCCGGTTTCCGGAAGTTATAGCGGGGAAAGTTGTTGGGTAACCGATGTGGGAACGTCAGGGCGTATTGAATGGGCAGTTTCATATCGGGCAGTCCCATCTGGGCCTTGATGCTGCCGTCCTCAAACTGTACCATGCTGTGAATGATGCTTTGGGGGTGTACCTGTACGGATACCTGATCGGGCTGCAGGTTGAACAACCAGCGGGCTTCGATCATTTCAAGGCCCTTATTCATGAGCGTGGCCGAGTCGATCGTGATCTTGGCGCCCATATTCCAGTTGGGATGTTGCAGGGCGTGATCGCGCTTCACATTTACCAGGTAGTTGGGCTTTTTGCCCAGAAAAGGGCCGCCTGAAGCTGTGAGGATCACTTTTTCAATGCGGTTGCGTGTTTCTCCTACCAGGCATTGGAATATCGCCGAATGTTCTGAATCTACCGGGATGATGGGGGCCCTGTGCTCCACTGCTTTCTGCATCACGATATCTCCCGCCACTACCAATGTTTCTTTATTGGCCAATGCAATTGCTTTCCCCTGCTCTACCGCACGTAAGGTGGGTTTTAAACCAGCAAACCCTACTATGGCCGCCAGCATCACATCATAGCAATCCATCGCCGCCACTTCCTCCAACGCCTGATCACCGGCAAATACCTTTGTATCGGTTTTGGCCAGCGCCGCTTTTACGTGGGGATATTTGCGTTCGTCGCCTATCACCACAATATTCGGACGGAACCGCAGCGCCTGTTCCACCAACAGCTCATCATTGCTGTGGGCAGTAAGCACCTCTGCAGTAAACCTGTCGGGGTTTGCAGCGATAACATCCAACGTTTGGGTACCAATTGAACCCGTAGACCCGAATAAAGCGATACGTTTTTGAGGGAAACTGTTTGACATTTTACGAAAATACAGAATGGACGATCAAAATGGTCAGCTCTCCACGAACTTCTCTAAAGCCACCGCAATCTTACGGTCATTGCTTAAGCGGGGAACCTTATTTTGCCCACCGAGTTTGCCAATGGATTTCATATAATCGATGAACCCATTTTTCTTGACCGTGCGAATATGTAGTGGTAATAATATATTACCGGTTATAAGGTCGTCGTAATAAATATTCTTCCCGCGCAGGTGTTGATCTACTTTATGGGCAAAGCGGCTCATATCTGCCGGCTTATTCTCAAACTCGATAAACCACTCATGATATGATTTGCCTTCGCCCTGCGTGATCATGGGCGCTACCGTGAATTCGGTAATGTGCACGCCTTCTTCTTCGGCAGCCTTGATAAGGCTATATTCAACCTCCTCACCGATCACGTGCTCACCAAAGGCAGAGATGAAATGCTTGATACGGCCTGTAACCACCAATCTGTAAGGATTGGTTGAAACGAACTTTACGGTATCGCCGATATTGTATCCCCACAGTCCTGCATTATTATTAATAATTAGGGCATAATTCTCACCCACCTTCACGTCTTTGAGACTTAGGCGGGTTGGATTGCTGGAGAATACTTCTCCGGCCGGGATAAACTCAAAGAAAATGCCACTATTGGTATTGAGGAGCAATCCTTCTCCTTTTTGTGAATCCTGGAAAGCCATGAAGCCTTCTGAAGCCGGGAATGTTTCTATAGCTGCCACCTGTCCGCCAATGCTCTCGAACAGTTTGTTGCGGTAAGGTTCAAAGTTCACGCCGCCATGTACCAATACTGAGAAATTGGGGAATATATCTTTGATCTTTTTGCCGGTACGCTGGTGCAAGCGGTCGAAATACATTTGCATCCATGGTGGTATGCCACTGATGAGTGACATATCCTGCTGGATAGTCTCTGCAACTATTTTATCGAGCTTCGTTTCCCAATCTTCGATACAGTTGGTCTCATACGATGGCAACTGGTTCCTGCGCAGATACTGGGGTATGTGGTGGTTTACGATGCCGCTCAAACGTCCTGTGGGTATGCCCCCTACTCTATCCAGCTCAGGCGAGCCGGACAGGAAGATCATCTTGCCATTCGTAAACTGGCTATTGCCGCTTTCCGCTATATAGCACAGCAACGCATTGCGCGCCGTATTGATGTGGTTGGAGATAGACTCTTTTGAAATGGGGATGTACTTTACACCACTGGTGGTGCCGGAAGTCTTGGCGAGGTAGATAGGCTTACCCTTCCATAATATATTATGTCGTCCTTCCTTGATCTTCTCGATGTAAGGTTTGAACTGCTCATAATCGCGAACAGGAACAGCCTGGATATATTCTTCATATAAAGAGACGTTCTGAAACTGGTGCTCTTTTCCAAACTCCGTCGTTCTCCCCGTCTTCAGTAGTTCTTTTAGAATATTTTCCTGGTCTTCGATGGCGGTTGCCATCCCTTTCCTGACGCTCTTGTATACATAATTGGCAAATGGTTTTGCCAGTAAAGATTTGATCTGCATAAGTTTAACTATGGCGCAATCCTACGAAATTAGTGTTAATTCAATTACTACAAAAGTTAATCTCCCCTTCGGAATTCTATTACAGTAGATTGGAAAAAAAGATGTTAGAAAACAATTAGAATGGGGTACTATCTATAAAGTAAAAGTACAGTTGAGCCCTCACGCTTTATTCAAAAATGTGATGGTCTCCTCCGGAAGCTGCCACGAGCTTAGGCAAAACCTGTGATGGTTGGGACATTCTTCCCGGGTTCTTCTCATTGGCTCCCCGGATCCCGGGAAAGCAAAGAGGCACTACTTAGGAAGAATCGGGGAAACAGCGTGGCGAGTTTTATCAGGGGCCTGTAATAATTAATTGATTATCATTGTTATATTTCTTTTAAGGCTGTACCCGGAAGGGCAAACAGGCGTATAATGGACAGAAAAAAGTGTAATTTTGCAGGCTCCTGAGGGCAGGTTAGCGGGTCAAGTAAGATAGATCAAGATTAAATACGAGGAATGTTGAAAAAAAATGCCTGAAAGCCCGTGCAATCTGCTATAAACCTATTACCTTTGCACTCCTAATTTTTGGAAAGTTATGTTAGCAATTGTTAAAATAGCCGGTCAGCAATTCAAGGTTCAGAAGGACCAAACTTTATATGTTCCCCATGTAGACGGCACAGCCGGAGACAAAGTGGAGTTTGCAGAAGTATTGCTGGTAAGCGCCGACGGTAATTTGTCCGTAGGCAGCAGTGTAAAGGCAACCGTAAAGGCCGAGATCGTTGACCAGGTACAAGGTGATAAGGTTATTGCCTTCAAAATGAAAAGAAGAAAAGGTTTCCGTAAGAAACATGGTCACCGTACTCATTACACAAAAATTAAAGTAACCGACATCGCTTAAGATTGTGAAGTCGGAGGTCGGTAGTGAGAGGCTTAAAACTTTTACTTCGGCTTTTTAAATACCAATTTTAAAATTCTCAAATCAGTTCATCATGGCACATAAAAAAGGGGAAGGTAGCGTAAAGAACGGCCGCGACTCTCAAAGCAAACGCCTTGGAGTAAAGATCTATGGTGGTCAGCCTGCTATTTCCGGCAACATTATCGTTCGTCAACGTGGTACTACTTACCATCCTGGTAAGAACGTTGGAGTAGGAAGAGATTTCACACTGTTTGCGTTAAACGACGGTTTAGTGGAGTTCAGGAAGACGAAAGATGATAAAACTGTTGTAAGCGTAATACCAGTGGCATAATAAAATTTT
>JAGIBF010000005.1:106649-128133 GCA_017744515.1 Niastella sp. | reverse complement strand
GTATGATAAGAATTACAGGAAAAACATTTGTTTATAAACACAGTTCATTTCGAACGGAGCGATAGCGGAGTGAGAAATCTGCTATCGAAGCAAAAGTGCTCGCCGCTCGTAGCTCAAAGCTCGCAGCTATTTCATCAATTGCTTCGTCTCCTCCTCCAAAAATTGCTTGAACCTCTCCCGCAGCCCCTTATGATAAGCGATCATTTCCTTAGCCTCAGCAGAAATAGACGACCCTCCACCTTTCTCACCACCGGTTGCTGTGATCACCATAGGATTAGTTGCCATGCCATTCAGCCTGTTCACGATCTCCCATGCCTTTTTGTAAGACATACCCATTTTCTGTGCAGCCTGGTTGATAGACCCGGTAGCATCGATATGGCCCAACAACTCTACAGGCCCCGGCCCCCAGAAGCGCGTGCCATCTCCCTCGATCCACAGGCTGCCATTCACCTTATACTTGCCCTTCTTGAAAATATGCTTCACAGATTTTTTCATGCGATTACATTTTGTAGCTACAGCCACGGAGAGAAGAGGCTGGATTATAAAATAATAGGTTTATAACTTAGGCATTTATCAACTATTTCTTCAACAGTGGGATTGTATTCCGTTATATCATCTTTGTCATGATGATAATTTTCAGGCCAATAAAATAAGCCACTGCCAGTAGGATGCGGTACATTCCTGTCAAACAGCTCTTGGAGCTTGTTGATTTCTTCCTCATTACCGTCGCTTTTCATGATGCGCTTACCAATTGCGATCAACTCATCCCGTGTCAGCCGTGGCAATGCACCAAGTTCAGACAGTGCAAGACGAAAATCGACGCTGGTTATTTGTGTAATGACACCATGATACCTTTCGTCCTTCTTTTTCCTGTTGAGCAGACCTTGCGCTAAATACAGGTGCGTTTCATGCCGCATTCCATTTAGACGGTGATCGATTTCTGTGATTACGTCCGCTGACACCTTACCATCTACGTACAACCTGCACATCACTTCCAGCGCAGTGGCCTGTGTCCAATCGTATTTACCATAAGCGGTGGATTTGAGAAAGCTGAGCGCTTTTTCATCCATACAGTACAGCAATTCAAAAACAGCATATTGACACGCTGCCAGCCAACCTCCAAGCCCCGGTTTATCCTGCTGTATATCCGGGTGAACAGTGGGCGGGTTATGCAGTATGATTTGTAACATACTAAAGTCGTCGGTGGATAAATTATTCGCATATTCCCGGGCCATACTTTCAAACGACTCGCTATCGGTCAAAAGCTCTTTTGCCAATAAGGTTACAAGATGTTCAATGGCAGATTTTTGCATAGGCCGAAAAGTTAGTAAATTACCGCAACACTAACCAACTACAGTACCATGAAACGGAAGGAGTTCCTTTCCCTCACAACGATGGCTGGCCTTGCGGCAGCAACCCCGGCAGTAACATTGGCCGCACAAAACGAAACACCACAACAGGGCAAGCGCTACCAGAAAGGCGTAAGCCCCTGGCCCATATGCCTGGACACTGCCACTATCCGCCCCGCATCCTTAGATGATAAAGTGAAGATTGCCGCCAAAGCAGGCTTCGATGCGATAGAACCCTGGGACGGTGAATTGGAGAAATATGAAGCAGACGGCGGCAACCTCAAAGACCTCGGCAAAAAGATCAGAGACCTTGGATTGTTTGTGCCCAGTGTGATCGGCTTATGGAATGCTTTACCGCCCGGCAAGGAAGCATTTGATGCCTCCCTGAAAGATACACGGCGCAGGATGCGCATGGCGGCCGATATTGGCGCCAAACACATACAAACCATTCCCAATACGGTAGGCGACAACTACGATCAGAAATACGTAGCAGCCCGCTACCGTGATATCATCGAAATAGGATTGAAAGAATTCAACATACATCCAGCACTCGTCTTTGTAAAATACTTTCCCCTCAAAACAATGGGACAGGCGATGGGCATAGCCCTCGATGCCAATCATCCCGGCGCTATGATTATCCCTGATACCTACCATATGTACATATCCGAAGGAGGCTTTGAGGGATTGCCGCTGATCAGTGGCAAGTCTATTGCCATCTTTCAGTTTGGTGATGCGCCGGCCACACCAGCCATCGCGCAGTTGGAAGACAAGCACCGCGTATACCCCGGCGATGGTATCCTGCCATTACCTAAAATACTGAAGGACCTCAAAAGCACCGGCTTCACCGGCTGTGTATCACTGGAATTATACAACAACGACTACTGGAAAGAAGATTTACAAAAAGTCGCCGAAACGGGCCTCCGCAAAACACTCGACACTATCAGGAAAGCAGGTGTATAGTACATCATTACTAATGAAGTTAATGTCAGCCTGAGCTTGTCGAAGGCTATCGAAGGGTGGGTCGCCCTTAAAGGGGGGCTCACCTTGGCCTAAGTTTGTTGAAACCACCTTTACAATTTCAAACCTGCCGTCTCACGTTGCCAACAAGCCTGGCAACTGCTCCGCCAGCGAAACCCAGTCACTAACAGGTTCTGCTACGCCAAGCTGTCCACCAAGCAAACCATAAACCGCCGTACGCGAATAACCCTCTTTGCGTAAAAACTGAATTGAAGTATCGCCCGCGGACTTCGACAGCTTGCTGCCATTGGCGCCGGTGAGCAAAGCATGATGAAAGAAAGAAACTGCAGAAAAGTTATTCGACGGCAACTGAGCAGCAAGGTAAAGCTGCGCGAGGGTAGAAGGCCATAGATCGGAACCCCTAACAATAAGGTCTACCTCAAAATGCAGGTCATCGATAATAGAACTCAATTGATAAGCCGGAAAGCCATCTTTCTTACGCACCACAAAATCCTGCATCGGATCCGGTAGGGTAGTAGTGATAGTACCGGAAGGCACACCCTTAATATGAATAGGTGCAGTAGGATCAATATACAACCGCCAGTTCACCTGATTCATATCCAACGGATAATGTTTGTTACGACAAGTACCGGGATAAGCAACCGTATGTTGCAAAGCCGACCGCGAACAGGTGCAACTAAAAACTTTGCCATCCTGCACCAATGCCTGCAATGCTTCTTTATACAGTGGCATCCGGTGCACCTGACTATACTGCTGCCCGAATTCGGCCACATTACGCGGACCCTCATCCCAGGGCAGTTCCAGGAAGTTGAGCGTATCAAAAATATCCTGCACATACGCCGGCTGGTAACGTTCCCGGTCAAGATCATCGATCCGCAGCAGCACCTTAGCCCCTGTCCGACGTGCCCACGCCACCGTGATCACAAACGACAATACATTACCCAAATGCAAATAACCGCTGGGTGTTGGGGCTATCCGTGTTCTGCCAAAGGAAAGAGATTCACTCATTGGCGCAATAATAAGCCACATTTTACATAGTTGGCCGTTCAATGCATCCGTAACTGCCTTAATACCTTACTACCTTTTGAAGCGTTAAGCGTAAGCGGTGTGCTGTCAAAGTGGCATGGGGCATGCACTACTTACAAAAGCCGGTTGAGCCATATTTGTCCCATATCTGCTTCATATCTCCCCCATATATGCACCATAGCTGCTCCATAGATACGCTATAGATAAAGGCAGTATACGCTAAAGCAATACTAAACCAATGCTGGACTTATGCTAAACCAACGCTAAACCGCACCAGTTTTTTGACCGGGTTTTATAGCTTTTGAAGAGGGTGAGGTAAGACACAAAAATACAATCTGCGCTATTCGGCAGGACTTGCTGATCAGCCCCGGGCGGGGCGCCCAATTGATATAGCAGACCAATATTCATTAGTGGAAAGATAAGCAAAGGTGACAACTTGTCCCATTTTTTCTTATCTCAAACCGGTTCAGTTGGCCCTTCGAAGCATCCCGCTCACAGCTCGTTGCCCGCCGCTCGAAGCCATTCCTCAGCCGCTCCTCCCAATATTCTCCTAATAAATTAGTTGATCTCCGAATTAATTAGTAGTATTGTTCCATAAAGCAGTAACAATGGTAAAACTCGCCAAAAGAGAAGAGCAGATCATGATCGCGTTTTGGGAACTGGAAAAGGCATTCATCCGGGACATCATCCCCCACTTGCCCGACCCCAAGCCACACTATAATAGTGTAGCCACGATGGTAAAGATTCTCGAAGAAAAAGGTTTCCTGAGCCATGAAGCAGTAGGCAACATGTACCGGTATTTTCCCGTCATTAAAAGAGAAGATTACCAGAAACACGCCATCAAAGACATCGTAAGCCAGTACTTCGACAACTCGTACCCACGCATGCTGGCCTTCTTTGCCAAAGAACAAAACCTGTCGGAAGAAGAGCTCAACGAAATCGTCAACATCATTAAAAAGAAGAACAAATGATGCAGTACATCACCAATGCAGGGATCATCCTCGCAGGCAGCCTCATCTTTTACAAGATACTCCTGCAAAAAGAAACCTTCTTCCGCGCCAACCGCTGGATACTGCTGCTATGCCTGGCATTCTCCTTCGGATTGCCACTGGTGCAGGTGCCACAGCAATGGTCGTTCCGCAAGGCCCGCACCATCGTGGTACAGCCCCCGGCAGAAACACCTGCATTGGAAAATGTAACCATCACCCCGCAGGAACCGGTACCGGCTGCGAATACAACGCCTGCCACCACCACGACCAACAATACCCGCGAAATGAAAACGCCCCTCATCACCTGGGAGCGCGCACTGCAATGGGCAGGCTGGCTATATTGGTTTGGCGTCATCGTATTTGCCATCAACTTCCTGGTACAACTCATTACCTTATTATACAGAGCTTATACAAGGCCGGTAATACGCGATGGCCGCTTCCGTATAGTAGAACTTACCGGCGACAAAGCCCCTTGCTCATTCTGGAACAACATATTCATCAACCCTGAGAAATACGATTGGGAAACCTATAGCCAGATCATCGAGCACGAAAAGATACACATACAACAACGCCATAGTTTCGACCTGCTGCTGGCCGAGCTGGTGATTGTGTTCCAATGGTTCAACCCCTTCGCCTGGCAGTACCGCAAAGCATTGGAGAATAACCTCGAGTACCTCACCGATGATCAGCTGGTAAACCACAGCCAGGTAGAAAAAGAAGCCTACCAGATGAGCCTGCTCAAAGTATCGGCGCCACATTTCCCCTTGAACCTGACAACAAATTATAATCAATCGCTCCTTAAAAAAAGAATAGCCATGATGAACGTAAAAAAATCAAACCTCCACACAGCCTGGAAGTATTGCTTCCTGCTCCCCATGCTTGTATTCCTCGTTTGCCTGTTGAACGAACCGGTAGTCTACGCAAACGCACCCGTTACCGGAAAGAAAATGCCTATCCACAACCCTGACCAGTTGAATATGGAAACAGAAGGCGTTTGGTTTGCCACCATCAAAGAAGGCAAAGTATCTATCCAGTTCAGGAATGATGAAGACGAAAACTCTTATTCCAACATGTCCAGTTTTAACCTGAGCGATCTGGGAGAACTGCCCAGAGACAAAGCTGGTGTATTCACACTGACACGCGAAGCCGGCAGCATGCAGTTTTCCGGTCGCTTCGAAGGCGATCAGGGAATGGGCCGCTACAAGTTTACCCCCAACAACGACTATGCTGAATCCATGAAAAAAGAAGGCATCGAGATAAGGCACGACAAAGATGTAATGACCTTCTTCCTGGTCAACGTAACCAAGGCCTATGTAAAAATGCTGAAGGACAATGGCTATACTGAACTGAGAAGAAACGATGTGATCCCGATGGCCTCCCTGAAGGTAGACGAAGCCTACATAAAGGCCATCAAAAGCAGCGGTATCAAAGAAGTTACTTTGCGCAACCTGATCCCTTTCAAATCCCTGAAGATCGACGGAGCCTACATCGCTGAGATCCGTAAGGCTGGCTATCCCGATGTAACAGCCAACCAGCTGATCTCTTTCAAATCACAAGGCATCGATGCTAAATACATTGCCGATGTGCGCAGCGCTACAGCGGTTCCAACAAAGCCGGCAACGTCTAAAGACGCGAAGAAGCAATCGGATGATAAAGGCGAAGTCAGCGTTAGCTCCAATACCAACGTCAATGTCAATCCCAATGTCAACGTATCTGCCAATGACATTGTAGCCATCAAATCGCTGAACATAAACCCTGAGTACATCCGTTCATTGAAAGAAGCAGGATTGGACGATCTCTCCAACAGCCAGTTGATTTCCATGAAATCACAGAACATCACTGCCGAATACGTGAAAGAACTGAAAGCAGCAGGATTCCAGGACCTTAAACCCAATCAGATCATTTCCTTTAAATCCCTGAACGTAACGCCCGAATACGCCAGCTCATTGAAGTCTACAGGAATCGAAGACCTGTCTCCCAATAAGATCATATCGATGAAATCACAAGGCGTTACCGCTGAGTACATCAAAAGCCTGCAGACCTCCGGCTTTAAAGACATATCAGCCAATGATATCATCTCCATCAAGTCGCAAAACATCACACCCGAATACGTAAAATCATTTGAGTCACTGGGATACAAAGACCTTAAGCCCCGCCAGGTGATCCCGCTGAAGTCAATGAATATAACGCCCGACTATATCAAAAGCTTCCAGGAAATGGGCTATAAAGACTTTAGCCTCAACCAGGCAGTGTCACTAAAATCACAGAACATCACCCCTGCATTGATCAAAGAATATACAGCACTGGGATTTGAGAACGTATCCATCAATGAAGTGATCAGTGCAAAAAGTACCGGCACCACGCCCGCCTTTATAAACTCCATGAAACAAAAAGGCCATAACCTGAAAAACCTGCAGAAATACATTCAGCTGAAAACGATCGTCGATTAGAGCGTCTTGGACTGCAAATAGCCGTGATAACAAACAAAAAAGCCTCCGCCGTCGCCGGAGGCTTTTTTGTTATGTCAGGCTGAGCCTGTCGAAGCCTCTTACTTCTTACTACTCACCTCTCGCTTTTCCCGTATCTTGGTCTCATGATACGGTTAACCATCCTGACGATCCTTGCACACGTATGCATTGCACAAACCATACAGGCACAACCACCACAGAAACTCTGGTATACCAAACCCGCCAAAGTGTGGACAGAAGCACTTCCCGTAGGCAATGGCCGCCTCGGAGCTATGATCTTCGGCGGTGTAGGAGAAGAGCTCATACAGCTTAATGAAGCCACGTTGTGGAATGGTGGCCCCGTAAGGACCAACGTAAACCCCGGTGCTTACGACCAGTTGAAGCTGGTGCGGGAAGCGCTCTTCAAAGAAGAGAACTATACCAAAGCCTGGGAGCTCACCAAAAAAATGCAGGGCTACTACTCCGAATCATTCCTGCCCATGGGTGATCTCTACATCAGGCAACTGCTGAAAGATGCCCAACCCACCGACTACTACCGCGACCTGGACATCACCAATGCCATCGCTACCACACGTTATAAAATTGACGGCATCACCTTCACACGCCAGGTCATCAGTTCCGCACCCGACCAGGTGATCGTAATACGCCTCACCACCAGCAAACCACGCAGCCTCAACATAGCACTGGGAGCCAATTCACAGATCAAACACCAGAAAGCAGTCATCAGCAACAGTGAAATAGCAATACAGGGCAAAGCCGCTTCCCACATCGATCCCAATTACGTACGCAGTGATAAACCGATCACACAGGACGATCCCACTGGTTGCAGAGGCATGCGCTTCGATTGGCGCGTCAAAGCCACCAGTAAAGATGGTACGATTAAATCTGATACAAGCGGTATTGCTATTACGGATGCCTCGGAAATACTGATATATATATCTGCTGCCACCAGCTTCAATGGATTCGACAAATGCCCCGACGCACAAGGAAAAGATGAGAAGAAGATCGCCGCACAATACCTGCAGGCCGCACTCAAAAAGAACTGGACGGCGCTGTTGAGTGCACATCAGGCCGACTACCACAAATATTTTAACCGTGTATCCTTTACCCTGGCAGCACCTGCCGATAATAAAAATGCAGCCCTGCCCACCGATCAGCGGTTGATCGGATATACGGAAGGTGCCAAAGATCCCGCATTGGAAACATTGTACTTCCAATACGGCAGGTACCTGTTGATCTCCTCCTCGCGCACGCCCGGCGTACCGGCCAACCTGCAGGGAATATGGAATAAAGAAATGCGGCCACCATGGAGCGCTAACTATACTACCAATATCAATGTGCAAATGAACTATTGGCCTGCAGAAGCTGTCAACCTCAGCGAAATGCACAAACCGATGTTGGAGTTTGTAAAGAACGCATCCGTTACCGGTGCTGTAACAGCGCAGGAGTTTTACCGCGCACGCGGCTGGGCAGTTCACCACAACAGCGATATATGGGCATTGTCCAATCCGGTAGGAGATATCGGTAATGGCGACCCGATGTGGGCCAACTGGACGATGGGATCACCCTGGCTGTCGCAACATCTGTGGTGGCATTATGAATATACCAAAGACAAAAAGTTCCTGCAGCAAACCGCCTATCCCATCATGAAAGGCGCTGCAGCGTTCTGTCTCGATTTCCTGGTAGCAGATAAGAACGGGTACCTCGTTACAGCCCCATCCCTGTCTCCGGAAAATACATTCTTTGACGACAAAGGCAACAAAGGCAGTGTGTCCATTGCCACTACAATGGATATGTCGATCATCTGGGACCTGTTCACCAACCTCATAGAAGCATCCACCGAGTTGGGAATCGACAAAGCATACCGCGATACCCTCCTTGCTAAAAGAAAACAGCTATATCCCCTGCACATTGGTAAAAAAGGTAACCTGCAGGAATGGTACAAAGATTGGGAAGACCCCGATCCACACCATCGCCACGTATCGCACCTCTTTGGTTTGCATCCCGGCAGGCAGATATCGCCCACCAAAACGCCGGACATGGCGGCTGCAGCACGCAAAACACTGGAGCTGCGCGGCGATGAAGGCACTGGCTGGAGCCTTGCCTGGAAGATCAACTTCTGGGCGCGACTGCTCGATGGCGACCATGCCTACAAGATGATCCGCGACCTCCTGCGCATTACCGGTCAGGAAGGGACCAACTACGCACGTGGCGGTGGCTCTTATGCCAACCTGTTCGATGCACATCCGCCCTTCCAGATCGATGGCAACTTTGGCGGCGTGGCTGGTATGACAGAAATGCTGCTACAATCGCACCTCGATGAGCTGCACCTGCTGGCGGCCCTGCCCGAAGCCTGGGCCACAGGCTCCGTAAAAGGATTGAAAGCAAGAGGCAATTTTGAAATATCCATGGCCTGGAAAGGTGGCCGCCTCACAAAAGCCACCATCACTTCATTGGCAGGCGGTCCCTGCACCATACGTACCACAATGCCGGTAACCGTAAATGGAAAAAGTACCAAAACCCTAAAAGGTAAAGGTTACGACATTGCTTTCTTTGACACAGAAAAAGGAAAAACATATACCATCCTGCCGCGATAGCCCCTGCCAATATCCTTGCATAAAAAGCAAATCCGGCAGATAATCCGGGAGTGTATTTTGTCGTACTTGTGTACGAATAGGAAACCCATGAAACAAACCGCAGCATCCCAAAACATACGCGCCATAACAATACTATTCCTGTTACTTACTACAGGTATAAGTGTCATCGCCAAAGACATTCTCGTAAAAACATTACCCGCCCTGCAAACAGCTATCAACAGTGCTGTGCCCGGCGATGTGATCACCGTAGCCAATGGCGTATACACCACCACTGAGCCTATCAAAATCAAGAACAGTGGAACTCCCTTTCAGCCGATCACCATCACTGCACAAAAAACAGGTGCCGTAGAGATCAAAGGAGCAGCAGGATTCAGCATAGAAGGCCCATCAGCTTACATCGTTATACAGGGATTCTTCTTTACCCATTCTTCCGACAAAGCCATCATGCAGGCTGGCTCACGCTTTTGCCGGTGGACACGCAACATATTCCAGACAAACGGTGAAGGCAACTACCTCACCATCATGGGCAGCGATCACCAGGTAGATTACAACACCTTCCAACACAAGAACGCATTGGGAAAATTCATCGGCGTAAGAGGCGAGGGCAACCAGATAGCAGAACGCCTTTGGATACACCACAACTACTTTGTCGACTTCCTGCCACAAACAGGCAATGGTGCGGAAGCCTTTCAGTTTGGTCTTAGCGGATATAGCCTTTCATCGAGCCACAGTCTGGTTGAATACAATGTGTTTGAGCAATGCGCCGGCGAGAACGAATTGATATCGGTAAAAGCTTCCTTTGTAACCATACGCTACAACACCATCCGCGATTGCAAAGCCCAATTCACCCTGCGGCACGGCAATCATTGCGAAGTCTATGGCAATTACTTCACCCGCACACCGGGACTGCGCATCTTCGGCGACGACCACATCATACACAGCAACTACTTCGAAAACTGTAAGCCTGCTATCAACATTGGGAACGGCGGGGCAGAAGTGGCCGACGGCGCAGACCTCCGCTCACACGATCGCCCCGACAGGGTGTTGATCGTATTCAATACACTGGTCAACAACGAAGAGAACATTACCCGCACAGAGCGCCCCAACGGCATTGGTTCCACTTACATCACTATCGCTTACAACATCATACAAGGTGGGGGAGAAGCGGTAAGCATCAAAGGCCCTTATTACAATCCCGTCTGGAAAGGAAACATCCTCTTCAATACCAAAGGAGCAGGTCAGCTCCCGGATACTGCCTGGACACAAGCCGATCCTTTATTAGCTAAAAATGCAGACGGTGTTTATCACCTGCAAAAAGGAAGTCCTGCCATAGGCGCAGCCAAAAACGATTACCGCGGCATTACCCTCGATATGGATGGACAACTGCGCAAAGCCCCGCTCGATGCCGGCGCCGATCAATTCACCACCTCACCCGTAAAAGCGATCATGCTTCTGCCCAAAGACGTCGGCCACGAAGCCAAAGCAGGCAAATAATGAGCGAAGTAAACGCCAATAGCTAATTCTAAAGGGAAACTAAAGGCATCAGTCACTGCAAATGCATGCTGATGTTAAGCAATTGTAAACTCCTACATTTACAAAGCCTACAACCTAATTTAGCGCCGCTAAAACCTACGCCTACAAAATTACCATACCATGAAGCTATTCGCACAATTGACCATTTGCACCCTGCTGACAATCACTGCTGCTGCACAGAAAAACGATAACCTCGAAGAGCAGCTCAACAGCAAAAGAGTACGCCTGCCCAACGGCTGGCACCTCTCACCTGCAGGGACGTCATTGCCATTGGGCGATCTGCCGCTCAACCTGGCATTGTCGCGCTCACAGAAGTGGATGGCAGCTACCAATAATGGCCAGAGCGTACAGAGCATACAATTGATCAACGTGAAGAAAGAACAGGTGGCCGACAATGTAGTGATCCCCAAATCATGGTATGGACTCAAGTTCAGCGCTGATGAAAAATACCTGTATGCATCGGCCGGTAATGACAACCGCATCCTGAAATATGCGATCATCAAAGAGAAACTGGTACTGCAGGACAGCATCGTGCTTGGCAAACCGTGGCCGGCACTCATCTCTCCGGCAGGCATTGAAATAGACGATGCGGCACAGATGATGTATGTGGTCACAAAAGAGAACAATAGCCTTTACGTAATCAACCTGGCCAGCAAAGCCATTGTGCAGCAGATCAAACTGGGCAGCGAAGCATACGCCTGTCTGCTCTCCCCCGATAAGAAAGAGTTGTACATCTCTGTGTGGGGAGGCGATAAAGTGTTGGTACTGGATACAAAAGAACAGAAGATCACAGCCACCATACCGGTGGGCGACAATCCCAACGAGCTGTTGCTTACCCGAAAAGGAACCCATTTGTATGTAGCCAATGCCAACGACAACAGCGTATCCGTCATTGATATCAAACAACGTAAGGTGCTGGAAGTATTGAACGCTGCGATGTATCCGGCCGCGCCGGCAGGCACCACGTCCAATGGATTGGCATTATCTACCAATGAAAAAACATTGTACGTAGCCAATGCCGACAACAACTGCCTCGCTGTATTTGATGTAACCAAACCCGGCTTTACGAAATCGAAAGGATTTATACCGGCAGGATGGTACCCTACCAATATCAAAGTGATTGGCAAAAAACTGTTCGTGGCAAACGGTAAAGGCTTCTCCTCATTTGCCAACCCCAATGGCCCCAGTCCCATCCAGCCAAGAGGATCAGTCATCAGGCACGAAGGCGCTGCTCCCAAAGAAGTAGAGTACATTGGCGGGTTGATGAAAGGCACACTCTCTATCATCAAAGAGCCCAATGATGCAGAACTGGAGATCTATTCAAAAGCCGTATATAAGAATACACCCTATTCAAAAGATGGTGAGCTGTCGGCTCAGGGCGAAGCAGGCAACCCCATTCCCATGAAAGTAGGAGAAGTTTCACCCATCAAACACGTGTTCTACATCATTAAAGAAAACAGGACCTACGATCAGGTGTTGGGCGATGTAGCCGGCGGTAACGGTGATACCACCCTGCTGTTGTTTGGCAGATACGTGACACCCAACCAGCATAAACTGGTAGAAGAGTTTGTAGTACTGGATAATTTTTATGCCGACGGAGAAGTAAGCGCCGACGGGCACAACTGGAGCACATCGGCCCATGCCACCGATTTCCTCGAAAAGAACTGGCCCACCAGCTACGGTGGCCGCGGAGGCACCTATCCCGGCGAAGGCAAACGGAAGGTAGCCAATCCTAAAAAAGGATTCATCTGGGATTACTGCCAGCGTGCAGGCGTTACCTTCCGTACCTATGGCGAATTTGCCGATGACGGTAAAGCCAACATCCCTGTACTGGAAGGACACTTTTGCCCTTACTACACCGATTACAACCTCGCTGTAAGAGATACCACCCGCTTCAACCAATGGCGCCGTGAGTTTGATTCACTGGTAGCAGCCAACGCAGTACCACAGTTCAACAGCATGCGCTTTGGCAACGACCATACAGAAGGATTGAGAACAGGAAAACCTTCACCTTTTGCCCATGTGGCGGATAATGACCTTGCAGTAGGGTTGTTCGTCGAATACCTTTCCAAAAGCCCCATATGGAAAGAGTCGGTGGTGTTCATCGTGGAAGACGATGCTCAGAATGGCCCCGATCACGTAGATGCACACCGTACTACCGCCTATGTGGCCGGACCCTTTGTGAAAAGGAAGTTTGTCGATCACACGATGTATTCTACTTCTTCCATGCTGCGCACGATGGAGCTGATACTGGGTCTGCCACCCATGAGCCAGTACGACGCGGCGGCCACACCCATGTGGCGCAGTTTCACCGCTACACCCGATTACACGGCATTTCAATCCGTGCCGGCCAACGTGAACCTCAATGATAAGAACACGGCCAATAATGCTACGGCACAGCTCAGCAATACCCTCGACTTCACGAAAGAAGACAGAATACCCGACCTGCTCTTTAGCCAGGTCATCTGGAAAGCTGTAAAAGGAGAACACAGCGTGATGCCCGCTCCCCGCCGCAGCTCATTTGTAAAAACAGTAAAAGAAGAAGAGGACGAAGACGATGACAAATAGTTGCAGCGACAGCCAATAATCAATAATTATTAATTAATAATTATTGATTATTGGGATATAGCTTCACGGCAGCAGGAGTAAAGTCATACACTGTGCTGCTATCCCTGAACCAGGTATCCTTCACAGCACCTACACCATAAAAGCGATACTGTACCCCAACAATGCCGGTAGGCTCATGGGGAAAATTAAGCGAGTAAGCCTGTACGCCATTCACAAAAAACGTCATTTGCTTATTGCGGCTCTCCACCCGCAGGGTAGTCCATTGGCTCAGGTCGGCGCCAAAGCGGGATAGATCGGTATCTTTACTGGTACCACCTCCCCCACAGGCATACAACATCAGATCGCCGGTACAGGCTTTCGTCGAAAGTGGAATGATCATAATATCATCCTTGCATTGGATCAATACCTGGGTGTGTTGGCAAGCGTTTGTTCCGCCGGAAAATTCATTCTTAAGCTTCGTCTCAAACGTGAAATTGTCATTGCTTAAAGAACCAAGGTCGCGCTGATTGAACAGCCTGATCTTTGGCGCCTTCGGATGTAGTGACAAGTTGTAAGATTGCAGCGTGGCAGAATCGATTTCTATCCGGTCACGCCTGATATACTCATCCTTCCTGAAGTAAAGCGGTATCGGTTCGTTTTCTACCAGGCCAAGCCAGCCGTCAGAAGTGATCTGTACATCATGGCTTTTTACTACCTCGCCGTCAACGATCAGCCTGGTGCGGAAGAAGCCGGGATAATAATAAATAGCTGAATGATCATGCTTGTTTTTGGGCACCAGTTTTTTACGCGATATATCCCAGGTTTGAACGATATAAACAGAATCGGTGGTAGCCGCAGCCGCATCATAATGAAAGATGACAGTGTTGGGAACCCCTTCAGCAACGATCTTATTGGTAGAGAAACTAAACTTTGCCGGATCAGGTTTCCTGCGTTTGGCATTTCGGTTGGCTGCAATGAAGCCGATGGCTGTTAACAACACCAACATGCCAGTCAGTATGATCACAACCCGCTTGCGTTTGGACGAAGATCGCCTGCCGGAGTCGGTAAATGCACTTTCCTGTTGGACTGGGTTCTGCTGAGGCGGAGAAACATCTTCCGGAGCATTCTGTCGGGCTGAGCTTGTCGAAGCCTCGCTGCTCACACCTGCAGGAGAAGCCGGAGGCCGGAATTGTTGCTGGTAAGCCCGCCAGTCGGCATACCCCAGGTATTGCGCCAGTGTATGCAAAGTGGTAAGAGAAGGAGTATGTTGGGAGGAGACTTTACCCCACACCCGCTTGAGTGTCGACACGCTGAGCTGCACATTGGTCTTGCCGGCGATGAGGTCCGCCAGCTTTTCGAAATCATAATTAGACCAATTGGCGCTGCTGCCCCAGTTCAACTGTGCTTCAATGGCGTCCAGGCAAGCTTTGATATGCACTTGCTCATCATTTGTTATCATATGACAATGAGCTGTTTAAATCGTGAATAAAAATGAACCAACTTGAACAGGCTTGGTAATACCGCTTTCATAACACACCATCATATTTGAGGAATTATACACGCTGCTCAAACGCATTTTCAAAACTTGTCCCGCTCTGCGGGATCTTCAAATTATCAAATTACGAATAGCACCATGAAAAAAACAATCCACCAAACGCGCTTCCTCTTGCTCCCTATCCTTGCTTTACTGGTATCGGTTGCCCAAGGCCAGCAACGAAAAATAGATGTTGGTAACCGTAGCGGCTGGCAAATATATGGCAGGGACCTGCAATACACCAGTAAAGATACAGTAGAGTTTGCCGTCGGAGACAGCGTCGGCATGTGGGTATTGAAAAACGAGATGCTGAGCCTGAGTGCCGTTGAATTCGATATAAAAGGAGAGAACAGCATGAACAACAACTTTGTGGGATTGGTCTTCAATATGCAGGAAGACCCACGCGTTTATGAAACCATTTACTTCCGTCCTTTTAACTTCTATAATCCCGACACCGTTCGCCGGCCACGGTCGGTACAATACATGTCCCTGCCCGATAACCCCTGGCCGAAACTAAGAGAAGAACACCCCGGTAAATATGAGAACAGGATCATTAATGCGCCGGATCCCGACAAGTGGTTTCATGTGAAGATCACCATCAGCCACCCGGAAATAAAAGTATATGTCAACAACAATCCACAGCCTTCCCTGATAGTAAACAGCCTGTCTGAATATACCTCCGGAAGAATAGGTTTCTGGATACAGGGCAAGTCCCGCGGCAGCTTTGCCAACCTGGTCATTACACCGGCCACGGCAGCAAAGAAGGTAAGCTATGGCAACAACCCCGCCGCAGGAAAATATATGAATGCAGGCGATGCCAAATTATATTATGAAACCTACGGTAGCGGTAAACCTGTTTTGTTATTGCATGGCGGCGTATACGGCTACATCGATGAGTTTGCAGCATTCATCGATCAGCTGTCACAAACCAACAAGGTGATATGCCTTGCTACCCGAGGGCATGGAAGATCGGAGATCGGCAATACGCCCTTTACCTGGGATCAGCGCGCAGCCGATGCATACAAACTGATCCGCAGCATTACAAAAGACAGTGTGATGGTATTAGGCTTCAGCGATGGTGCTGCCACAGGGTTAAAGCTGGCAGCCAATCATCCGGAAGCAGTGTCGAAATTGGTGGCCATTGGATTTGGTGACACGCCTAAAGGAAGCCGTAAACAAAAATTCAACTACAGCCCTGAATTGTTAATGAGCCAGGCCAGATCACTATTTGAAGATCGAAAAACATTGATGCCCCAGCCCGAGCGCTGGGCTCAGTGCCTTACCTGGCTCAACGGACTCTACAACAATGATTTCCTCAGCAAAGAAACCTTTGCCAAGATCAAATGCCCCACCTTGATCATGAGCGGCGATAAAGATGATTACCACAACGTAGACGGCATAGTAGCTGCCGCAAAAATGATCCACGGCAGCCGGCTGTCCATCATCCCTGGCTGTTCCCACGTAGTCTTTTTCTGCAACTGGCCCGCCGTCTGGGAAAGTATCAAACCGTTTCTCGGATAAATAATAAGCGGCGTAATAGAGGCGATGCAGTAGAGGTGATACTTTCGCCCGCGAAGCAAACGAAGGTGTCACCTCTACTGCGTATATTATTCCTCAAAATCCTTCAAATCCAACAAATCATGGTTCTGACATTAACAAACCTTTAGACCTCCACGGCCCCTTATTTGTCCGTCTTGTACGTACCTGATAAATATGAAAACCTACAAATCCATATCGTTATTGGCTATCGCGGTAAGCATAGCCATCCTGCCCGGTTGCAAAAAAGACAACAGTCCTGCTGCTGCCCTCACTCAACAGGAACCCGAATGCGAACCGGTACGGTTTACCACCACTGCCCTAAACGACACCTACATCGTGATCATGAACGACGAAGCGCCAGCCGGTCGCCTCATGCAATCAACCGATCAGGCAAGAGCAGTAACCACCAGCCTGTTTCAAAGACACAAGATCGCAACAACACAGCTCGACCAGGCATTCAATGCCATACACATAGGTTGTATTGCCCGGCTTACACCGGCGCAGGCAGCAGCCCTGAAAGAAGATAATGAAGTACAGTTGGTAGAGCACGACCGGGTGATCACGCTGGCAGAAGGATGTTTTACAGTAGTAGCGCCATCCACCGCACAATGGGGTGTGCGCCGCGTTGGGGTAGGTGATGGAACAGGTAAAAGAGTATGGATCATAGATACGGGCGTAGACCCCGATCATCCGGACCTGAATGTAGATCAAACCCTCAGCAGGTCGTTCATCACCAGTGAAACTACTATTGAAGACAATAACGGACATGGCACCCACGTGGCAGGCATCATCGGCGCATTGAACAATACACGCGGTGTGTTGGGCGTAGCATCAGGCGTAAGCATCATTGCATTGAAAGCACTCGATGGCGAAGGAAACGGCAACTCCAGCAGTATCATGCGTGCACTCAACTACATTGGCCAGAATGCAAAGGCCGGTGAAGTGGTAAACATTAGTCTCGGTACCGATACGATATCAGCAGCGCTCGACAATGCTGTACGCACACTGGCAGACAGAGGCATTTTGTTTGCCATTGCTGCGGGCAATGATGCGGTAAAAGCAAATCTTAGTTCACCGGCGCGGGTCAATGCACCCAACGTATTTACTGTTTCAGCAATAGACAGCCTCGGCCGCCTCGCGCGCTTTTCCAACTTTGGTAATGATGTGGTAGACTTTGCAGCGCCCGGAGTAGACATTGTATCCACCTTTAGCCAGGGCAGGTATGCCCGGTTGAGTGGGACCTCTATGGCAGCGCCACACGTAGCGGGCATCCTCGTGCTCAATGGCGCCAGGATCGTTACCAAAGGCACAGCATTGAATGATCCCGACGGCGTCCCCGATCCAATCGCCGCCGCCTATTGAGTTCGTAAGGCTGTCACCCTGAGCTTGTCGAAGGGTTTTAAGAGAAACCTGCAACAAGCTTTGAAGAGGCTTTGACAGACTCAACCTCACATCTCACTTAACAATAGTACCTTTAAAACAAAAAATGCAGCACAAGGGCCTGCTATTTATTCCTGATATCAGCGGGTTTACCCGTTTTGTAAACGAAATAGAATTGGAGCACAGCCGGCACATCATCCAGCAACTGCTGGAGCTGCTCATCAATGCCAATGAGGTAGGACTGGAAGTATCAGAAATAGAAGGCGATGCCATTCTCTTTTATAAATTCGGCGAACCACTGGAGCTGGAAGCCATTTACAAGCAGGTAGAACGCATGTTCTGTTCCTTTCACCAGCACATCAATGCCTATAACGCACGCCGCATCTGCCAGTGCAAAGCATGCATCTCGGCAGTTAACCTCAGCCTGAAAGTAATCACCCACTATGGTGAGTTTGCTACGTACAACGTAAAGAACTTTAGTAAGCTCATTGGTAAAGATGTGATCGTGGCCCACCAGCTGTTGAAGAACGATATTAAGCAACATGAATACTGGCTGGTAACCTCCGGCCTCTTGCCCGATCTGCAACCGGCAGAATTGACGGGTTGGATGGAATGGAACAGCAGCAAAAAACAAACAGAGACCGGCGAGATACCATTTCACTATACACAGCTAAGCTACCTGAAAGAAACATTACCCCCCGATCCATTACCATCCCTCGAGCTGGAACAAAAAGAAAAATGGTTGACAGTATACAGAGATTACGATGTTGATCTCAAACTGCTATGCTTTACTGTATTGCACTTTGAGTTTCGTCACCAGTGGCAGGTGGGCGTAAAGGCGGTCAATGAAGTACAGCACTACCTGCCCGGTATTGGCAGCACCCACCGGCACCAGTTTGATAATGGCGGGTCTGTACTCATGTATACCAGCAGTTTTGTGTACAATCCCGAGGAGAGGGTCATCTTCAGCGAAACTGATGAACAGAAAAAGAACTCCACCTACTATACGATGGAGATAGTAAACGGAAAGCCCCGGCTTACCCTCGATTACTACGGCAAAAAAGGCACATTCAATAAACTCCTGTATACCCTCACGCAGAAAAAGAAAATGCAACAGGAACTGCAGCAATCATTGGAGAACCTCGATAAACTGGTAAAGACAATGGTCCTGCCATTGGAGTTTTGATCACTATTTGAGGTACTTGCCCAGAAAACCAATTATGCGTTCCCGTATATCCGCAGCATCAAACATTACTCCGAAGTGAGGCGCGCCAGGCACTACGATCAGCTCGCTGGGTACGCCTGACAATTTAAGCCAGGAGTGCAGCACTTTCGATTGCGAGTTGGGCACGCCATCATCTTTTTCACCCTGTATGATAATTAAAGGAGGGTCTTGTTTGTCAACGTACGTTATAGGACTCGCCCGTTTGGCGAGGTCGGGCCGGTCAACCACCATCGCGCCCAGCAATAACGACAACGCATCACGTCCATTACTTAGCGAAGTATCGGCAGGCGGATTGATACCAAGGGCGATGAGATCGGAAGGACCATAAAAATCAACAACGCAACGGATGGAAAAAGAAGGCTTCTTTCCATCGGTATAAAAGTCTTTGATCGAATTATTGTGCGAAAGGCCCATCAGTGAAGCAAGATGCCCCCCGGCAGAAAAACCGATAAGGCCGATCTTGCGCTTATCAAGTTTGTAGTCGGCAGCGTGCTGGTACAAATATTCCAGGGCAAGATTGCAATCCTGCACCTGTGCCGGAAAAACAGCCTGTGAACTGAACCGGTAGTCGATGGAAGCCAGCGCATAGCCATTATTGATAATATCCCGGATGGTAGAGTTCATATAACTCATGTCGGCATACTTGTCATTGACCATCCAGCCGCCGCCATGCACCCACACCAGCAGTGGCGTATTGGCTGTAGCATTGGCAGGCAAATAAATATCCAACAGGTGTTTCTTCTCCGTGTCACCTGCATAAGGAATGTTTTGATGCATGACCGTTCCCTTGGGGAAAATAGCTTTGATCAGCGAGTCTCGCTGTGCATGTGCAGCAGAGAAAGAGCACCAGGCCAACAAAAGAAACAAGGATAAGCGTATCGGCATAGAGGAGGTGTTTATCCAAACTTACAAAATATTCAGCGCTGCAAGGTCGCAAATAACCCCGTTTTTGTCCTGATACCACCCCTTCAGTATACAGTCCCAACGGTATTTTTGAAGAACTGATCACTCATTTATTCACCGCTAAAAGCTAACAACCGATAGCCAACACCCAACAACATGGCAAAGACAGACTTCAAGACCATTGACGAATACCACAAGAATTTCTCAGGAGAAACCGTGGAAAGAATGGAAACCATCAGGAGCATCGTTAAAAAAGCGGCGCCCGATGCCGAAGAGGTTATCAGTTACCAGATACCTTGTTTTAAGTACCATGGTTACCTGGTTTACTATTCAGCCTACAAGTCGCATATTTCCCTTTCCTCCCCCTGGAGCAAGGCACTACTCGCGGAGTTCAAGACCGAACTGGCCAGGTACAATGTCAGCAAATCGGCCATACAACTCCCCAACGATGAGCCACTACCCACTACGCTCATTAAAAAAATAGTGCAGTTCAGGATGAAAGAAAACAAAGAAAACGAGGTCACAAAAAAGAAGAAAGCCAAAGCCTGAGGCGGTTTTGCCTTCTCCACTTTTCAACCCTGTCGACTTATCAACAGAAAGCCCTAAATTGTGTCATACTAACGCACTCAAAAAAAGCCTTGCTATGACAACACGCCGATCCTTTCTGCACAAGCTGACAGCCGCTGCCGTTACACTGCCTTTACTATCATTCGAAGAATGCAATAATGCCGATACCAACACCAGTACGGGTGAAACAAAACCGTACGATGGCCCGGTATTGCGCGTAGCTATCATGGGGCTCGGTGGGTACGGCACCCGCGTGGCAGATGCTATGCAGGCTTGCCAGAAAGCAAAACTGGTAGGTGTTATCAGCGGCACACCCTCCAAGGTCAAAGCCTGGCAAACCAAATACAATATACCCGGGAAGAACTGTTACAACTACGAGAACTTCGATAACATCAGGAACAATCCCGATATTGATGCCGTATACGTCATCACACCCAACTCACTCCACCACAGCCAGGTGATCCGCGTGGCAAAAGCCGGCAAACATGCTATCTGCGAAAAGCCGATGGCCCTCAATGCCAAAGAAGGACAGGAAATGATCGACGCCTGTAAAAAAGCCAATGTAAAATTATTGGTAGGCTACCGCATGCATTTCGAACCAAAGACACTCGAAGTGGTTCGCATGCGCAAAGACGGAGAGCTGGGAAAAATACTATTCTTCCAGGGACTGTCAGGTTTCAGGATTGGCGACCCTACACAATGGCGATTGAATAAACAACTGGCCGGCGGCGGTGCTATGATGGACATAGGCATCTATTCCATCAATGGAGCACGCTACATGGTGGGAGAGGAGCCGGTATGGGTTACAGCACAGGAAACAAAGACTGATACTCAAAGAAGGCGTAGATG
>JAGIBF010000005.1:0-106639 GCA_017744515.1 Niastella sp. | reverse complement strand
AGACGATACAATTCCAAATGGGCTTCCCTTCTGGCGCAGTAGCCTCCTGTTTATCCACTTATAACATGAACGGCCTCGATAAATTCTACCTCAACGGAACGAACGGATTTGCAGAATTGCAACCCTCTACCGGATATGGACCCATTAAAGGACGCACGAATAAAGGCGAGCTCACACAGCCCCACAATACCCATCAAACCGTGCAGATGGAAGAAATGGCAGGCATCATACTCGAAGGAAAACAACCCATCGTGCCCGTAGATGGCGAAGAAGGACTGCGTGATCTAAAGATCATCGATGCTATCTACGCAGCAGTTAAGTCTGGAAAAAAGGTAGAGATTAAATAGACATACTACCGTTAGTTTTATAACGCTGCCAGGTCTTTTACCTCCTGCATACACTGTCAGTACCTGACTGTTGACACTTGCTGACAATCGTTCTTTTATCAGGCATCAGTGCAACGGACTTGTATAATTTACTGTCAGCACACGCCGCATCTTCGCATTCAGCCCGTAAGATTGCCGCAATCGCCCCTCAGAACCTGATTCTGTACAATCTATTTTTGTTTTCGAACCTTGTGGCGGGTTAGTGTGTTAGAATAGCCCCGGCGCTATGTTTACTGGCTACAAGTTGGCGATCTATAAAAAATTCTTTGAAAAAAGATTGGCGGTAATACAAACGTTGTTACTTTTGCTAACACTGTTAGGAAAAATAACGATGGGAATATCAGAAAGACGGTTACGGCAAAAAGAGGAGGTACGCTCCAATATACTCGCCACAGCGTGGCAGATCGTAAAGGAAGAAGGGTGGCAAGCACTCTCCATCCGTAAGATCGCCGATGCTATAGAGTACAGCGTGCCAGTGGTATATGACCATTTTGTGAACAAGGAATGCATTCTGTTGGAGTTTGCCAAAGAAGGCTTTTGTCTGTTGGCCAAAAAAATGCAACAGGCTAAGAGCAGGCATACCGACCCCGCCCAGCAGTTGAAAGCCATGGCAGATGCCTACTGGAATTTCGCCTTTAAGAACAAGGAGTATTACCAGGTGATGTTCAACCTCGGCATACCCTGCAATGAGGTCGACGACTGCAACTGCCAACCCGAAAAGATCAGCTTCAGGAGCCTCGTGGCGGATCCTATATCCGTCATCCTGGAAAAGAACAACAAGCAAACAGAAGATAGTGTGTGCCTGAAGACCCACACCTTCTGGTCCGTTATTCATGGGCTGATCTCGATTAAAATGATGAGAACTTCTGATGTGTCGGAAGTACTTAATAAAATGGTAATGGATGATGCAATAGAAGGGTTTATTAAAAACCTGGCATAGTACAGGAATAAAAATTTACCCGCTGTGCAAAAAAGAAGCTAATTTATTTAGTGGTAGATGACTAATTTAATTAGCTTTGCTACTACTGTAGACTCCTTGTAAATGATGGCGCAACTTCATTTGCTGGGATAAGCAGTAACGAAAGGGAAAGATAAAGCCATGAACAAACAGATCCACCTGCCCAGCTCACAGGCAGAAGAACGGAAAAAATAACTTCCGGGATTTGTCCGAATTCGTCCCATCCGTTCGTAGTAGAAAAGATAGGTATTGATTATCCTGCCCGACTGATAGAAACTCAAGTCGATTGCATGCTTTTGCCATAAGCAAATTATTGAAATATACACCTGTTATATAAAAACCGGAAGCAACCCTGCTTCTGCAAACAACCTGTTATGCAATACACAAAGATGAATAGAAGAACTAACAAACCAACCGTTTCCGTCAGCCCGGCCATGCATCGTGTCGTTGCACCGCTGGGTCACATTTTCCTGGGTGCTGTTGTATCCATCATACTATATAGCTGTGGCTCTTCAGCCGCACCCGGAGCTGCCTATGGGGCCATGCCTCCTCCGCAGCTGCCTGTAGTAGCAGTTGTTACATCACCCGCTACAACTTTCAAAGAATACTCAGCTTCACTCGAAGGACGGGTGAACGTAGAGATCCGCCCACAGGTAGAAGGCTACCTCGAAAAGATCTATGTAGATGAAGGCGCTTATGTAAAAGCAGGTCAGCCATTGTTCAAGATCAATGACCGCATTTACAACGAAGCACTCAATAGCGCTCAGTCAAGCGTACTGGCTGCACAAGCCAACGTGCAGAGAGCACAGGTAGAAGTAGATCGTCTGGTGCCACTGGTAGATAACAAGGTGATCTCCGAAGTGCAGCTCAAAACTGCCCGCGCTGCCCTCGACGCTGCCAAAGCAGCAGAAGAGCAGGCCAAAGCGGGTGTAGGCAACGCACGCATCAACGTAGGATATACTTACATCACCGCACCAGTGAGCGGATACATCGGCCGCATCCCTTACAAAACCGGTAGCCTGGTAGGAAAAGGAGAAGCCATGCCATTGACAGTGTTGTCTGAGATCAATGAAATGTACGCTTACTTCTCTATGAGTGAGCCTGACTTCATCACCTTCAAACAGCAATTCGCCGGCAATACCATCGAAGAGAAAGTTAAGAAAGTGCCTGCCGTTGAATTGCTCCTGGCTGATAACAGTGTATACTCCGAAAAAGGTAAGATATCGACAGTTGAAGGCCAGTTCGACAGAACTACAGGAACTATCGCCTTCCGCGCTACTTTCCCCAATGCAGGCGGTATGCTCCGCACCGGCAATACTGGTAAAGTGAGAATACCACAACAGCTGGCACAGGTAGTAGTAGTACCACAGGAAGCTACTTTCGAAATACAGGACAAAGTATTTGTATTCGTAGTAGGCGATAGCAATAAAGTGGCCAGCAAGCCCATTGGCATCGCAGGCAAAACACCTGCCTGGTACTTTGTGGAAAGTGGTCTCAAGCCTGGTGAGAAGATCGTATTCGCAGGCACCGGCAACCTGCAGGATGGAATGGTGATTGTGCCGCAACCTATCTCTGCCGACAGTTTATTAAAAGTAAAGCCATTGTAAATAATTAAATCCGGAAACCAGACGCAGCAGGCGCTTACTGCATTCCGAATACTGCATTTCCAAATTCTGTATTCTGAATTCTGTATTCTGGATTCTAACTTTTCCTCCCATGCTTAGAAAATTCATTGAAAGGCCCGTTTTATCAACGGTCGTGTCCATCATATTGCTGTTGTTGGGCGGTCTGTCGTTGTATACGCTGCCAGTTACACTCTTTCCCGATATCGCGCCCCCCAGCGTACAGGTAACAGCCTTGTACCCGGGAGCCAACGCCGAAGTAGTAGCCCGTTCAGTGGCCACGCCTTTGGAAGAAGCCGTCAACGGTGTGGAAAACATGACCTACATGACTTCCAACTCCAGTAACGACGGTAGCATGACCCTCACCGTATTTTTCAAACAGGGAACCGATCCGGATATCGCTTCTGTAAACGTACAGAACCGCGTGTCCAAGGCCGTGAGCCAGGTTCCTGCTGAAGTAGTACAGGCAGGTATCTCCACCCAGAAAGTTCAGAACAGTATCATCATGTTCGTGGCCCTGTCGAGCGAAGACAGTACCCAATACGATGAACTGTTTCTCGAAAACTATATCAAGATCAACCTGATCCCGCAGATACAACGGGTACCCGGTGTAGGCCAGGCCCTCGTATTCGGTACCAAGGATTATTCCATGCGTATCTGGTTGAAGCCCGACCGCCTCATCGCCAACAACCTGTCACCACAGGATGTGCTGAACGCGATCAGAGACCAGAACCTTGAAGCAGCGCCCGGTCGTCTTGGACAAAGCAGCCCCGAAACATTTGAGTATGTACTTAAATACAAAGGCAAGCTGAACCAGTACGAAGACTATGAGAACTTTGTGATCAAGGCCAATGCTGATGGATCCATGCTGCGTCTGAAAGATGTAGCCCGCGTACAGTTTGGATCTTATACCTATTCCACCAATAGCCGTATGGATGGCAATCCGGTATCGGGGTTTGCCGTGTTTCAGACAGCAGGTTCCAACGCCAATGATATCCTTACAGAGATAGAACGTCAGCTGAAAGACTTCGAGCGCACGTTGCCCAAAGGCGTAAAGACCACCATCATGTTCAACTCCAAAGAGTTTCTGGATGCGTCTATCGATCAGGTAACAGAAACCCTGGTGATCGCCTTCGTGCTGGTGTTCCTCGTGGTGTTTCTCTTCCTGCAGGACTTCCGTTCAACATTGATACCGGCTATTGCAGTGCCGGTGGCTATTATAGGTACCTTCTTTTTCATGCAGCTGTTTGGATTTACCCTCAACCTGCTTACCCTCTTCGCCTTGGTACTCGCCATCGGTATCGTGGTGGATGACGCCATCGTGGTGGTGGAAGCGGTACACTCGAAGATGGAGCGTACCAAACTACCGGCACGCACGGCAACGGTGCAGTCCATGAGTGAGATATCCGGGGCTATCATCTCTATTACCCTCGTAATGGCGGCGGTGTTCATCCCCGTAGGCTTCATGCAAGGCCCTGCCGGTGTATTCTACAGGCAGTTTGCCTTCACCCTGGCCATCGCGATCCTGATCTCTGCGGTAAACGCGTTGACCCTGAGTCCGGCCCTTTGCGCCCTCTTCCTGAAGGGTGGACATGACGAAGAAGTTCATGGCAAAAGAAAAGGATTTGCAGGCCGCTTCTTTGGAGCCTTCAATGCAGGCTTCAACAGCATGACCAATAAATACATCAAGAGCCTGCAGTTCCTCATCAAGCACAAATGGGTACCCCTTACAGGCCTTGTTGTCATAGGCGTGCTCTGCTTCTGGCTGATCGGAAAAACACCTACAGGCTTCATTCCTACAGAAGACCAGGGTTTCGTACTGTATGCATTGAACACGCCTCCCGGTAGTTCACTCGACAGGACCAAACAGGCAACTCAACAGATCGAGAACATTATAAAGAACGAACCAGCGGCTAATCACCACTACGTGATCGATGGTCTCAACTTTATCAGCAATGCCAACGCATCACCATATGCAGCGGGTTTTGTGCGATTGAAAGACTATAAAGACCGCGGTGCAGTGAAAGACCCCGACATGATCGCCGGTGGTATATCGCAAAAAGTAGCAGGCATAAAAGGAGCGAATGCCTTCTTCTTCAACTTCCCTACCGTACAGGGATTTGGTAACGTGAGCGGTTTCGAGTTCATGCTGCAGGACAGGAGCAACGGCCCCCTCGATAAACTGGGCAACACTACCTGGGCATTCATCGGCGCACTGATGCAAAGACCGGAGATCGCTTATGCATTCACCACCTTTGCTACTGCCAACCCGCAGTACATGATCGAAGTGGACAATATAAAAGCAAAACAACTCGGTGTATCCATCACCGAGCTGATGCAAACCATGCAGATCTACTACGGAAGTAGCTTCGTGTCCGACTTCAACCGCTTTGGTAAATACTACCGCGTTATGGCGCAAGCCGATCCGTCTTACCGTACCGATGCCAATTCACTCGATGGCATTTATATAAAGAACGGCAGTGGAGAAATGGTGCCGGCTAAATCACTGGTAAGGCTGAAAAGAGTATACGGACCTGAAACAGTAACCCGCAACAACCTGTTCAATGCCGTTACCATCAACGGAGTACCCAAACCAGGATATAGTACCGGTGATGCCATCAAGGCCATTGAAGAAACAGCTAAACAGGTATTGCCACGCGGATATGCATACGAATGGACAGGCGTAACACGCGAAGAGATCAAGACAGGTGGACAAACAGGGTTTATCTTCCTGCTCAGTATCATCTTCGTATTCTTCCTGCTGGCAGCCCAGTACGAGAGCTATATCCTGCCATTCGCTATTATCCTTACCATTCCTACCGGTGTACTTGGTGTGTACGCCTTCATCGGTTGGGGCGGAATAGAAAGTAATATATATGTACAGATCGGTTTGATCATGTTGATCGGTCTGTTGGCCAAGAACGCTATCCTGATCGTGGAGTATGCCGTACAACGTCGCAGGGCAGGCATGGGACTGATTGAATCAGCACTCGAAGCATCGAGGCTTAGGTTACGTCCGATCCTCATGACCTCCTTTGCGTTCATCGTTGGTCTGTTACCATTGATCTGGACACACGGCGCCTCAGCAAAAGGAAACGCATCTATCGGTACCAGTGCCGTAGGTGGAATGTTGACAGGGGTGATGTTAGGGATATTCATTATCCCTGTACTCTATGTAATATTCCAGTACCTGCAGGAAAAAGTAACCGGCAGAACAGGACCAAGAGAGATCAGCCTGAGCGAATAAGATAAAATTTGATCCCGCAGAGCTTGCTCTGCGGGGTCTTAAAGAATAATAATAATCGTATTAAAACGGATATACGCCATGCAACAGAAGCATATTCACTTTTATATAGCTGCCTTCGTCGCTGTGGTATTGGTGGGATGTAAGTTAGGTAAGGAATACCAGCGTCCCCAGGTACAACTGCCGCAACAGTTCAGCAGCAACACAGCGCAGGCACAGAGCTTTGCCGATACCAACAGTATCGCAGATATTGCCTGGAAAGAGTTCTTTACCGATCCAACATTGCAGGAGCTGATTACCCGCGGCATTACTTACAACAATGATCTGCAGGTAGCCATCAAAAGAATCGACATTGCCAATGCCCAGGCAAAACAAGCCAAATTGCTCCAGCTGCCAAAGGTCGACCTGCAGGTAACGGGAGCCATTAACCGTCCATCAGACAATAGTTTGAACGGACTTAGCGCCAGCGCCTTCTTAGGTAAATCATACATAGAGAACTACCAGATACTGGCTAACATTTCCTGGGAAGCAGATATCTGGGGAAAGATACGCGGACAGAAAGAGACTGTTCTGGCCCAATACCTGCAAACACAGGAAGCCGCCAAGGCTGTACAAACACAACTGGTGTCCAGCATCGCACAAGGCTATTACAACCTGCTGATGCTCGACAGACAATTGATCATTGCACGCAACAACCTTGCACTCAATGATACATTTGTCAACGTTACCCGCTTACTGAGAGATGGAGGCGTGGTAACCACACTGGCAGTGCGCCAGGCCGAAGCACAAAAACAAACCACCGCCTTATTGATCCCACAGCTGGAACAGGACATTGCCATGCAGGAAAACGCCCTCCAGGTATTGACAGGCCAGTTGCCCGGCGCGGTAGCCCGTGCTGCATCGTTGAACGATCTGGCCCTCCCCACCAACTTGTCTACCGGGTTGCCGGTAGCGATGGTAAGCCGGAGGCCGGATGTACGTACTACCGAATTGGCCCTTGTAATGGCCAATGCGCAGGTAGGTGTGGCACAAGCCAATATGTACCCTGCGTTTACGATCACGGCAGGTACAGGTCTTGAGTCCTTCAAATCAAGCAACTGGTTCAATATTCCTGGTTCATTATTCGGACTGGCAGCAGGAACTATATTGCAGCCGGTATTCAGGCAGAAACAACTGAAAACGCAATTTGAAATAGCCAAGATCGAAAGAGAGCAGGCAGTTATACAGTTCAGGCAGTCAGTGCTGCTGGCTACCGGTGAAGTGAGTAACGCGCTGGTGCAGGTGGAAAAACTGAAAGAACAACGAGAGTTGGCCGGCAACCAGGTCGATACCTTAAAACAGGCTGTTGGCAATGCACAATTGCTTTTCAAGAGCGATATGGCCAACTACCTCGAGGTGATCACGGCTCAGACCAACGCACTGCAGGCCGAATTGAATCTCGCAGCCATCCAACGCAGCCAGTTGGGAGCCGTGGTAGAATTGTACCGCTCCCTCGGAGGCGGGTGGAAATAGGATAGTCACAAACAAAGCAGAACATTCAACACCCATAAACGAGCTTTTTTTTCGAAGATTAAGAGAACCCAAAAGTACGGCAAGTCCAAAAGGGTGGGTCGCCTTCAAAAGCGGCTCACCCTTGTTGTTTTTTGTATTCCTTTAACCCTCACCATATCAACCTGTTAACTTTATCAACCAGTCAACCCTCTTATCAACTTTTTAACCTGTTAACTTTTCAACTTTACCCAAATAATCCCGGTCCGGTCTTTGCCTGCTAAACGGCTAAATGGTTAACTTAGCTTAGGCATGAGAGCAGTGACCAAGACCAACCACTTTATCCGTTACCTGGTGTTGATGATATTGAGTATAGGAGCGCAAGCTGGCTATGCACAAAACCATACTTTGACAATACAGGTGGCGGATAGCGCACAGATCCCGGTGAGCAACGCGACCTTGAAGATCAACAAACAGGAAAAGGTCGCAGATTCATCAGGGAATATTGTTATACAATTACCATCCGGCATTCATCGCATCACCATCTCGGCCGTAGGCCACTATGCCAATTCCTTCACCATCTCACTTTACAGAGATACCACTATCCAGGTACTTTTACGATCACGCGAAAGCCTGTTGACAAATGTAGTGGTTACAGCAAGCGCCAATGTGCACCGCAACCAGATGAGCACCCAGTCACTGAACATTGCACAGATTAAGAAACTTCCCGTTGTATTTGGGGAAATTGATCCACTAAAGACCATCACCCTGTTGCCCGGCATTAAAAGCGGGGGAGAGGCGAGTGCGGGTATTTATGTACGTGGCGGTGGGCCTGATCAAAACCTGGTACTATTGGATGGCATACCCGTTTACAATCCCAATCACCTGCTCGGATTTTTCAGCGTCTTCAATGGCGAAGCGGTAAAAAATATTGAAGTCATTAAAGGCGGCATACCGGCCGAATACGGTGGTCGTCTCAGCAGTGTGATAGCCGTGGATACCCGTGACGGAAACAAAGACACCTTGAAAGGAAGCGGCGGCATAGGGTTGATATCATCCCGTGTTTCCCTCGAAGGCCCTATTGTGAAAGGCAAATCCTCTTTCATCCTCAGCGCCCGGCGCACGTATATTGACCAGGTGGCCAAACTATTTGCCCGCGACACCATTGGCGATAACGGGTACTACTTTTACGACGTCAACTTCAAGGCCGATTATCAGCTCAATAAAAACAATGCACTATACCTTACTTTCTACCACGGTAAAGACGACTTCAACTTTGTAGATGATGACGAAGACGGTCCTGAACGCCGCTTCAATGCAGTATGGGGCAATACGATCCTCGGCCTTTCCTGGAAACAACAATTGAATAAAAAGCTGAAACAGGAATTGGCATTAGTGCGCAATGATTTCAACCTCGATACCAAAGTATCCTTTGGCATCAATGGATTCGTTTTCTCCTCCGGGCTCACCGATTACCAGCTGAAGAACGACTGGACCTATACCGCCAGCAGTTGGATGAAATGGAAATGGGGACTGTTATATACCCTTCATGAATTTCGCCCCGGCGCAGGAAGCTCGAATGCCGGAGTGCAGGAATTCAAGACCTCCATCACAGACCAGTATGCACGCGAAGCAGCCGCCTATGTGAGCACAGATCTCAACATCACACCACAGCTGAACATTATAGCAGGATTACGCTACAGCTATTTCAACCAGGTGGGGCCAACCGAACGTGTGCTATATGGTCCGGACGGATCACCCACTGGTGAAACAGAGCGATATGGAAAAGGGCAAAGCATAGCGCGCTACCATTATCCTGAGCCTCGCTTTAGTGCGTTGTATCGCCTGCCAGGAAAAGCCAGCATCAAAGTATCCTACACACGTACCATACAATACCTCCACCTGGCCACCACCAGCGCTGCAACATTCCCCAGCGATCTCTGGGTGCCATCAGGCAGCCTTATTGAGCCGGCCAAGGCCCAGCAGGTGGCAGCAGGTTTTTTTAAAGACCTTGGCAACGGCGCTTATGAAATGAGTGCAGAAGCCTATTACAAAACCATGTCCAACCAGCTGGAGTTTAAACCCGGGGCCCGCTTATTGCTGAACCAGAACATCGAAGGCGAAATGATCTTCGGATCAGGTAAAGCCTATGGCCTTGAACTTTTTTTTCAGAAAAAGACCGGAAGGCTTACTGGCTGGATCGGATATACACTGAGCCGTACAGAACGTACATTCCCTGCTATGAACGACGGCAAACCATTTCCTTACCGCTACGATCGTACACATGATGTAAGCGTGGTGGCCAATTATAAACTCAGCAGCAAATGGGATGCTTCAGGAGTTTTTGTATATGGCACCGGCAATGCATTGACCATGCCCACTGGAAGATTTGTATATAACCTTGGCTACAACGAATACGAAAAGAAACCGGTCTTTACCAGCCTGAACCAGTACGATAAGATCAACGATTATCGAATGCCGGCTTATCACAGAGTTGACCTTTCGTTTACCTATACACCAAAACCGAATAGCACCAAACGCTTTAAAAGCAGTTGGATATTTAGCCTCTATAATATTTACAATAGGCAGAACCCCTATTTTATTTATATGGATGTGCAGGAGGATGAACAAACCATTCAGGGAAAGAAAGTATTTCTGTTTCCCATTTTACCAGGCGTCACCTGGAACTTTAAATTTTAGGAGCATGAGGACAGTAAAGTGTAAAATAGGATGGGCAGCCCTTGTATCACTGATAGCTTTTGTAGCGTGCGAACGGGATTTTGATATAAAGATCAGGAACAACGAACCACAGCTGGTAGTGGAAGCATACATCAACAACCTGATGCCTACCTTCAATTATGTGATATTGAGCAAAAGCAAGAACTATTATGAGCCCGGGTTTCAGAATACGCCGGTAGGAGGAGCCAAAGTGTACATTACCGAAGGCGAGCTATCTGCAGATAATAAATACCGGTGGGATGAAACCTCTACCCGCGAGCTAAGAGAAATTTCCCTGCTCCAGGTCAGGAATTCACCCGCATCCGGCGTTTATTTCGACCCCAGGCTTGTTACCGATTCAGCCAACGCATTGAGAGGGAAACCCGGTAAGCATTACCTGTTGGAAATAGAAGCGGAAGGAAAGAAATACACGGCCACCACGGCGCTGCTGATACCGGTGCCTGTAGACAGTCTCAGTACCGGGAATTATTTCGTGGACGAGGACGATAATCATGATACGATGACAAAAGCACGAATAACAGTTTATTTTAAAGACCCCGATACCATTGGCAATACCCAGCTCTATTACTGGCGCCACGGCGGCATTCGCAACAACTTTGGCTGGGGAGGATTAGGTGCCAATTGGTATACCCCCGGCACAGATGAATTGGTCAACGGACAGCATATTAAGATCACCCACTCTTACGGATTTGTGATAGGCGATACGGTGGAATACTTCATGGCCAATGTAGAAAGGAAAGTATACAACTTCTGGGATAGCTTCAATAAAGCCAGGGACAATGGAGGACCCTTTGCTACGCCGGTATCCCTCCTCAATACCATCAACGGCGAAAATGTCACAGGCTGCTTCAGCGGCTTCAGCCTCAGCACCCGGAATATAATTGTGAAATGACACCTTCTTTTTGTCATTTCGAACGCTCCTCTTTTTTGTCATTTCGAACGGCGCGATAGCGAAGTGAGAAATCTGCTTGCGAAGTAAAAGTGCCACGCCTGTCTATTAAGCCCACATTAAACTTATTCCCTCCACCCTGTAATTATTGTAAATTTAAGACGACATATACCACAGCAGTCCCACCGGGGCAGGCCACCTATTAAATGTTTTCGCAATGGAACAAACGATTGTACTTAAGGTCAACGGCAAAGACTGGAACTTGAACATAGATCCCGAAATGCCATTATTATATGCACTCAGGAACAACCTGCAATTGAATGGACCCAAATATGGCTGCGGCATGGCCCTTTGCGGAAGCTGCATGGTATTGTTGGATGGAAAGGCACAGCCATCCTGCATTATGCCCTGCTCCACAGCTGCTACCCATACCATTACAACACTGGAAGGAATCGGCAACAGAGAGAACCCGCATCCTGTACAAAAAGCCTGTATTGAAGAGCAGGCCGCACAATGTGGTTATTGCCTTAATGGGGTGATCATGTGTGCCAAAGAATTGCTCGAAAACAATAAGAACCCTACAGATGCAGAAATAAGAGAAGCCCTGCAACGCGTGCTCTGCCGTTGCGGCACCCACACACGCTTCATCAGCGCCATTAAAAAAGCTGCTGCGGCCAACCCCGGCTAACAAATTCGTTCCTCTCTCTCACAGCTTGCCCCGCTTTAACGGCGTTCCACTTTTCACATCTCACGTTCAACACAACAGCATGTCAATCCATCACACAGATACACCAGCCAATCCCGGAAGACGTCACTTCCTCAAAACCACCGGACAATTACTGATTGGCTTCAGCATTATACCATCCACATTTACGGCAACCCACGCAATGGCTGCTGATGCAGTAACGGTCGATGAAGGAAGCATCAACACATGGCTCAGGATCGATGCAGAAGGTAATGTCACCGTGTTGACGGGCAAAACAGAACTGGGCCAGGGCATCAAAACGGCCCTGATGCAAATAGCAGCAGAAGAGTTGGATGTAAGCATGAAGCGCATGCACATTATCATAGCAGATACTGCGCAGACTGCCGACGAACGATATACAGCTGGCAGCGCTTCCATCGAATCCAGTGGCAGAGCCATCCGCGAAGCTGCAGCAGAAGCAAGAAAAGTACTACTGGAAATGGCAGCAGAAAAATTGCAGACGCAGGTAGGTGGCCTGAATGTGAAAGATGGTATGGTAACAGCCGTAGCTACGGGTAAGTCCATTGGCTATGCAGCTTTGTTGGATGGAAAAAACATACAAGGAAAGGTCTCCGGTAAAGCACCGCAGAAAGATCCATCAAAATATACATTGGTAGGCACCTCCTGGCCACGTGAAGACATAGCAGCCATGGCTACAGGCGAGCCGGTGTATGTACAGGACATGAGGCTGCCCGGCATGTTGCATGCACGCATAGTACGTCCACCTGCATACGGCGCAAGACTGTTGACATTGCCGGAAGAAAAACTGAAAACATTGCCAGGCATTGTAAAACTGGTACGCAATGGCAGCTTTGTAGGTATCGTGGCGCAGGAAGAATACCAGGCCATGAAAGCACTGAAGCTGCTGCAACAGGGCGCCACCTGGAGTAAGCCGGCATTGCAGCCTGCCCAGCCGCAATTGTTCGACCATATACTCCAACAAAATGCCAATAGCGAAATAGTCAGGAAAAATGAATCAGTAAACCCGGCCATTGAAGGCGCTGCTACCAAACTGGAAGCAGTATACAAACGCCCTTACCACATGCATGGCTCCATTGGCCCATCTTGTGCAATAGCCGAATGGAAAGACGATCAGCTAACGGTATGGTCGCACACACAGGGAGCTTTTCCTCTCAGGGGTACACTGTCCGATCTGCTGGGCATACCGGAAGCGAAGATCAGGGTAATGGCGGTACCAGGCTCAGGCTGCTATGGACACAATGGCGCCGATGACGTGGGAGCAGATGCAGCCTTGCTGGCGATGGCAGTACCTGGAAAGCCAGTGCGCGTACAGTGGATGCGCGATGATGAGCACAGCTGGGAGCCCTACGGATCAGCCATGCTGCTGCGCTTGAAAGGAGGCCTCGATGCACAAGGCAACCTGCTGGCATTGAGTACAGAACTTTGGTCCGATACACATAGCTCCCGCCCGGGAGGCCGTGCAGGCCATTTTATCGCAGGCCGCGACCTGGAGAAACCTTTTACCTTCTCTGTAGGGCGTTTCTCCGGCGGTAGCTACCGCAACTCCCAGCCACTATACGATACACCGAGCCAGGTGATCCTCAACAATTGCAAAGGGCCACTCAGAACTTCTGCGCTGCGTAGCCTCGGCGCTTATGCCAACATATTCGCCCTTGAATCATTCATGGACGAGCTGGCCCATAAAGCAGGTAAAGACCCTGCCGACTTCAGGTTGAAATACCTGAAAGATGAACGCGCCAAAGCCGTCATAGAAATGGTGATGGAGAAAACACAGTGGCGAGACCGCATCAAAAAGAAAGCAGCAGGGCTGGGTATAGCCTTTGCCCAATACAAAAACGATGCATCCTACTGCGCAGTAGTGGCCGAAGTGCAGATCGACAAAAAAGCAAAACAATACCGGCTTATAAAACTCACCAGCGCTATAGATGCAGGCCAGGCAATTAACATAGATGGCATCATCAACCAGACAGCCGGCGGCATGATACAATCAGCCAGTTGGACCATGCTCGAAGAAGTACGCTACAATGAAGGAGGCATACTCACCCGGGCCTGGGATTCATACCCCATCCTGCGTTTCAATGCAGTGCCACACACAGAGGTATTTGTCATCAACAAAACAGGATTGCCGCCGCTGGGAGCGGGAGAGGCGGCACAAGGACCTACCGCTGCAGCCATTGCCAACGCTATTTTTAATGCAACAGGCAGCAGGCTGCGGGAGTTGCCATTGAAGCCGGCTAAGATCGACTGGAATAAAGTATAATAATATTAGCTCCGTAAATCATATATTCACAATAGCAACTCCCTGAATAGATGATTAAACGGACCCCTCTCCGGCAGGCCCTGCTATTGCATGCCTGCATGCTCCTGAGCCTGTCGGTGCATGCACGACAACAACGTTTCATTACCTGGAACGTATCACATGGTCTCTCCCAAAGTAGTGTACACGCCATCTACCAGGATAGCGATGGCCTCATCTGGATCGGTACACAGGATGGCCTCAACAGCTTCGATGGCCAGCACTTCAAAACCTGGAAACACCACCTCCGCGATACCACTACGATCAGCGATCAGTTCATACTTTCCATTACAGAAGACAATACCGGCCATCTCTGGATCGGCACGCGCAATGGCTTCAATAAATTCAACAAACGTACTGGCAGGTTTATCAGGTATTACGCCACCCGCGAAGAGAAAAGAACGATCGGCCAGCCTTATTTCACCATATTGAGAAACCCGCAAGGAGATATACTGGTGCCGGGAAGAGCAGGAACTTTATCGGTGTTTAAGAACGGACAGGAGGGAACAGGCTTGCAAACATATCCCTTCATGATCAGTGAGCCTGCCATAGACAGTAGCGGTCGCCTTTGGGGGTTCGATAAAAACAACGTACTCTATTGCTACGATCCTGCACTGCAATACCGCCCACAGAAAATTACCAGCCTGCCGCAGACTACCCAGCTCAAATGTGTAATAAGCCCTGCACAGGAATTGTGGTGCTATGAGGAAGGCGCAAAAAACAGTATATGGCGTTACCATTTAGCATCGCGCAAATGGCAACAGCATCCCCTGTCGATGCCTGCCGTGATCACGCATATCGGCTTCGACCACAACAGCAATCCATGGATCAGCACATACAAGGGACTATATACTATTTCACAACAACAGCTGCCACAACAGATCGGCATTGCAAAAGATGAGCAGTTCACCTTACCCCCGGGAAAACTATTGTGCAGTTACCACGACAGGCAAGGCAACCTCTGGGTGGGTTCCGCAAGCGGTGGTTTGGCCTTTCACAACCCGTCCTTTAATAACTATGCCTTGTTAACAACAGGTATCAGGAATGATGGCATAACGGCAGCTGTTGATTATTCAGAAGACGAACGATGGATAGCAGCGGTGAGTGGGCTATATATCGCCCGGCGGCAACCCGGCGAAGAAAATAACTATGCAATAGAAAAACGGTTGCTGCCCGGTCAGGTAATTACGGCACTGGCAAAAGACAAAGAAGGTAAAATATGGGTAGCAGTTCAAAAAAAAGGATTGTATGTAATAAGCAAAAGCAGCACACGATCACCCGTTCAGGTACCCCAGGCACTGCTGCAGGATAAGGACATCAATTACCTGTTTTGTGATAACCACAATAGGATATTGGTAGGAACAGTGCGGGGATTATTTGTACTCGAACAGGCTACGGGTAAGTGGGAGTCGTTCACGCGAATCAATGATAACAGTGCCACGGGATATTACATCATGAATATATTCCAGGACGATCAGCATCGTATCTGGGTAAGTAAAAATACAGGCATCGACGTGTACGATCAAGAACTCAGGATGCTGTTCACGATCAACAGCGCGTCCGATACATCCGCCATCAACCGCACACTCATTACAGCCATTACACAGGACAAACGTGGCGACATATGGATAGCCACCCTCAGCAGCGGTATCTACCAATACCATAATGGACAACTGTCCCAGTTTACTACCGACCATGGCTTAAGCAGTAATGTCACCTATGGCATTATCTGCGATCGGAAAGGACGTCTTTGGATCACCACTACTTCAGGCATCAACATCTATGTGCCGGAAGAAAAGAAGTTTTACAAGCCGGGCTTCAGCGAAGGTGTGCCGGCGGGAGATTACATGGTAGGCGCACTCACCCTGAACGAACACGGGCAGATTTACCTGGGCACTACACATGGCTTGTTGGTAGCGAATGCCAGCAACATTGAGCTGCAAAATAAAACAGCAGAAGCGGCAGTGAGCGACGTGAAAGTAAATGGAGAAAGCATAGCATCCTTGCAACAATCCTATGTGCTGCAACCCGGTTATACAACCATTAGCTTTGAATTTTCTATTCGTGAAGCCTTTCAGCCGGGTAATATTATTTACCAGTACCGGCTTAGCCACGAAAAAGAGTGGAACACATTGCCGCAAGGCGCCTCGCGCATCAACTATACACAGTTGCCATTTGGAGAAGTCACCATGCAGGTGCGGGCTGCTTATTCCACAGCCGAATTACGGGAAGCGCCGGTATCTACATTTAACATGAACGTTCGGCCACCTTACTGGCAAACCACTTGGTTCAAGGTGCTGTCGTTTCTGGCTATTGGTGGCCTCATCGGTTGGGGAGTTAGGATCTACACACAAGCCAGATACGCCCGGCAAATGCAGGCCCTGCAGGTACAACGGCAGCTCCAGCGCGAACGCGAAAGAATAAGCCGGGACCTGCACGATAATATCGGCGCCTATACTTCAGCCCTCATAGCAGGCATCAACCGCTTAAAAGATGAAAACCATGAACACACGGAAGTAGAAGAATTGGGAGAATACGCTGCCGGCATCATGGCCTCGCTGCGCCAAACAATATGGGTATTGAACAACGAAAGCCTCACCCTCACGGCTTTTGTTGACAGGTTCAAAAGCTATGCGGTAAAGATCATGAGAAACTATCCGGACATCACCCTGCAAATAAACCAGGACTCGCCGGCAGAGAAAACACTCTCACCCCAGCAATCACTCAACCTCTTCCGCATCATGCAGGAAGCATTGCACAATGCCTGTAAATATGCAGCAGCCACTTGTATAGAAATAATAGTATTGAACCGCGATAAATTCAGCATCACCATAAAAGACAATGGAAGAGGATTAAGCAACCACAAAAAAGAAGACAGCTATGGCCTCCACAACATGGAGCAGCGTGCAGAAGAATCAGGTTATCATTTGTTGATACAGTCCGGCGAGGGATCAGGAACAGCCGTGCACATCGAGGAAAAATAGTGCAAATGCAGTATCCCCCGGCAACAGCTAAAAAACAATATTTGTACATGACCCGCATCGGCATCGTAGACGATAAGATGATCAACCGGAAAACCGTGCAGCGCAACCTGCAGGGAGCGGCAGATATACGCATAGTGCTGGAAGCTTCATCTGGCCAGGATTTCATTGAAAAAATGGAACACCTCACAGAGGCAGAAAGGCCACAGATCGTGCTCATGGACATTGATATGCCGCAGATGAGTGGTATAGAAGCCATCGCCATCGGCACTATCAGGTTTCCCGGCACCAGATTTCTGGTGCTCACGATATTCGATGACGATGAGAAAATATTCGAAGCCATACAGGCAGGCGCTTCCGGTTACCTCCTCAAAGACGATTCAGCCGTACAACTGGCGGAAGCCATCACACACATCATGGAATTCAACGGCACACCCATGAGCCCTGCTGTGGCCCGCAAAACCCTGTCATGGCTGCGTGAGCTGCAACATAAACCGGGAGCGGCGGCAACATCACCGGTCACCAGCGACAAGCTACTCAGCAACCGCGAACTGGAGATCATGAAACTAATGGTAGAAGGGTTGGAATACAAAAGCATCGCTGCAAGACTATCCATCAGCCCCAACACAGTGCGGGCCCACATCAGTAAAATATACGAAAAGCTCCACATCAACTCCAAAGCACAGGCAGTACAGCTCGCCTATAAGTATAAATGGGTATAATTGCCTGCTAATGCAAATGCACTATTGATTCCGCTTCCCCGTAAAGATAGCTTTGAGGCATTATAGCAATCCCCATAAACCCTCTTTAAATGAAAAAGCTATTCTTTACCCTGCTGATCACAGCCTGCAGTGCAATGGCTGTTGCTCAGGACTTCGATGTATTCACCTTTGTCAAAAGTGGCACATTCGGCAAACAGACCATTTTAAAAGACATGAACAAACTGGCCATCCCACAGGCCACCATCATCTTCAAGACAGCCACTACAAAAGATTATCTGAAAAATGAAAGAGGCGGCCTGCTGGGCGGGCGCAAATCCGGGGGTGGTACCGTCACCGGCAAGATCACAGCTTACCTCGAGATCACAGATGGAGAGCTTACACAGGAAGATTGCCAACTGATGGCAGACCAGTTCTATGGTTACCTCACAAAACGCCTGAACGAGAACGGAATTGGTACAGTAGACTGGAACACCATTACACAGAAAGACTTTTACCAGGCAGGAGATGATGCGGAAGAAGAAGACAAAACACGCAAAAGCGAAGAAAAGAAAGGACAGATCTACACCATGGTCAATGCCAACAAAGGAAAGACCGTCACTACCTACGATCCTTCCCGTACTTTCAACTTCGGTTTTGCCGGCATGAAAATAAAAAGAGCAGCCAACTTCTCTGAAGAGTTGGGGGCGCCCATCTTATTCCTGCATACAGTAGTCGACTTTGTAGACCTGATGTTGGAAGGCGATGTACATACAGGATCAGGGGTTAAATACGAGTGGATGAACAATCCTGTTACAAAAACGGATTTCGGCTTGTATGAGATCAAAACGAGCTTCAAGAACTATGAAATGAACGCCAAAGCAGCGCCCAACGTAAAAGTGGCCGGCTGGACCACCTGGGATGGCAAGAGCATGGGCGGCAGGCTGATGTTTCAAAACGACCGCTCCAAAACAGACACCTACATGTTCAATGCCGATATTCCCTCCTTTACGGAGTTCGCTAATGAGCTCACCCAGGACCCTAATCGTAAAGTATTGAACAAACGCGAGAACATCTTTGCCAAAGACATACGCTATGTACCGGTAGTGGTGGCAACTACCAAGGCAAAATACATGAACGCTGCGCAAAAAGCCCTGGAAAACTTTGCAGACGCACTGATCTACCAGGTGAAGCTCAGCAAAAAGTCATAGTCTCATTAACCATAGGAATATAAACGTTCGCGCGCATCAGAGTAGTTTAGAAAAAGGTCAAAGGCCCCGTAAGGGGCCTTTGGTGGTATATAAACCTTTAGAAATTGTTTATTGAGTGCTCACCTTCATCACCACCTTCTTCACGGGTGAAGGCTGCTTGATCATAATATTAGGCATGTGCAGATCGGTAGGATAAAAAATAGCAAACATGCCGGTCTCCAGCTTCGAGAAAAAAGCAGGCTGCTCACCAAATAACCAATAATCATTAGCCTCATCATACTCCTTGGCAGGCGACTGCAGGCGCAGCCAGTCATGACCAATAAGCTCCTGGCCACTCACGATATACTGAACATCGATATATTTTTTGTGCGCCTCCATCTTTTCACCGGTAGCAGGAACAGTGTCATATTCATTCACAATAGCAATAACATCAGAGCCATCAATCTCATACCTGCCCTTAGGCACCTGCGAAAAATCAGTTTCAGTAAGATATTGGAAAGCCTTCACGAACCGGGGGCCAAGGTTATAATACAGGATCGCATTTTGTAAAGTGTCGATAACCATGCTTATAGATATAAATATTTGTCAGAATTGTTGTCACCCTGAGCCTGTCGAAGGGTTATTAAGAAAAACTCGCCAGACTTAGATTGAAAAGCAAGATACTTCTTTGAACTTATAAACAGAATCTATCCTATTAATAATCAGCTTGAAAAGTCACTTTCGCTGCCGTCAGCAGAAAAAAATAAAGCTATTTATTGTAAACGTACGTTTTTTATCGTACCTTGGTGTTATGAAGCTTAGAAAAGAACCTGCCGGCAAAGAAACAGTGCCCACCAAAGCAGAGATGGATGTGCTCCAGGTACTCTGGCAACACGGCCCTTCCACCGTTCGGTTTGTACACGATACACTCAATGAACAGAAAGAAGCAGTACAATACACATCTACCCTTAAGCTCATGCAGGTGATGACCGAAAAAGGGATGCTCACAAGAGATGAATCGAGCATGAAGCATGTGTACAGTGCAGCATTGGAAGAAAGCAAGACGAAAGGCACGATGCTGAGCCGTTTCGTAGACAATATGTATGATGGCTCCGTGAGCAACCTTATGGTTGCCCTGTTGGGAAATGACAAAACCTCCGAAAAAGAATTACAGGTGTTGAAGGAAATGTTGAAGAAACTGGATGATAAATAAATAAGCACAAAAGCAGTACAACATGAACGTCCTTGTAAACAACATACTGTTGGAACATAGCCTCCAGGCCTTTTGCTGGATGCTGATCCATTCCCTTTGGCAGGGGCTGCTGTTAGCCATTGTCACCGGCATTATAATGCTGCTGACCAATAAAGCTAAAGCTGAAACACGGTATGCCCTTACAACCGGCCTTTTCTTTACATTCCTGGCAGTCTGCTGTGGCACCTATATCTATGAATGGAACAATGGATTTGCGGCAACCGACTCCCGGGTCTCAAAAACAGGGTTTGGTAACATAGCCTTGCTGCAGCACTATGGCATCAATGAATGGCCTGCCGCGCTGGCCCAATACTGCTCTTCCCATGCAACATACATTGTGTTGGGATGGTTTGCCATATTTACTTTCCGCTGCTGGCAAATGAGCCGCGCATTCAGTTATATACGGCGTGTGCGCACCAGCAATCACCAGTCACCTGGTGCTTACTGGCAAAACAGGATCAGCACCCTCACACAACAATTACAGATAAAGCGAACAGTAACAATCCTCGAATCGGGTATCACAAAAGTCCCCGTAGTTATCGGTCACCTGAAGCCGGTCATCTATATGCCCCTTGGTTTGCTGGCCAACCTGCCCTCCGATCAGGTAGAAGCAGTACTGTTGCATGAACTGGCACACATCCGTCGCAACGATTACCTCGTCAACCTGCTTCAGAACATCGCAGAAAGTATCTTCTTCTTCAATCCCGGATTACTATGGGTATCATCATTGGTAAAACAGGAAAGAGAACACTGCTGCGATGATGTGGCCCTGTCCCATACAGGCAATAAAAAACAATTCATTCAGGCATTGATCAGCTTTAAAGAACATGTAATATATGGCAACAGCCAGGCGGTAGCCTTCCCCGGTAAAAAGAGCCATTTATTACAGCGCGTGGCGCGCATAGTATACAACCGCAACAACACATTAAGCGGGGGGGAGAAGATATTCCTGCTCGGTAGCCTGCTGATATGCTTTGCCTTATTGGGAGCAATGACGGGCAGGCAAGCCACGCCGGTTGTAGCGGTGAAGGAGCCTGAAAAAGAAACAACGGCAGTAATACTACAGCCACAGCAGCAACCTGCCGCAGCTCTAATGATTGTAAAAGAAAAAAAGACAACGCCGGTAAAGAGAAATATAACACCATCCCGTCGAATACCAACAACGGTAAACACCCAGGTAATAGAAACGGAGCTGGCCATGAATGCACAGAGCAGCCATGAACAAACGGTGGAGATAGCTCAACGGCAAAGAGACGAAGAGATGAAAGCTGCATTGCATACAGAAAGCCAGGCCGACCGGTATCGCAGGCAAGCAGAGAAAGATCATCAACAAGCTATGCGCGACCGTGAGCAGGCAGCAAAAGACCGTGCACAGGCTGATCGTGATCGCGAACGTGCCAACCTGGACAGGAAAAGAGCTGAACAGGATCGTGCACAAGCCGAACGCGATAGATTGCAGGCCGACAGAGATCGCGCACAGGCAGATAAAGATCGTGAGCAGGCGGAAAGAGACAGAGCACAGGCAGACAGGGACAGGGCGCAGGCCGACGAACACCGCAAGCAAGCTGATCGTGACCGAAAACTACTTGAGCAAAAAAGAATAGAACACCTTAGAAATACAGCAACTCCGCCCTACACCAACCCATAAAGATGCGCACTTTACAGGTTGAGTAGTATCCAATCAATATCGTTGAATTAAGTTATTACCCTGAATTGCTGTCACCCTGAGTATTGTCACCCTGAGTATTGTCACCCTGAGCTTGTCGAAGGGTCGAAGGGTTGAAGGGTCGTAGAAGGGTTGTCGAAGGGTCTTAAAAATTCACCAGGAGTGAAGAGGGAAAGTATTGCCTATTGCTTAACATCAAAAAAGAAAACATGAAGAACAAAACGTTAATGATTAAAGGACTCCTTTGTGCCATGGCTATTTCAATTACAGTTGCGCAGGCACAAAACAATCCACCTGCACGCACCAGTACTACCAGAACACGCAGCTCGTCATCAGACAATTGGATGAATGTACAATCAGATTCAGCCAACGATCCCAACAAATTGATCACGATGTACAAGAACGGTGATGTGTATAAGATCAAGGTCACCAATGAGAAGATCACAGAAATGTACATCGACGACAAGAAAGTGCCGGAATCGGATTTCCCTAAGTATGCAACCATGGTAAAAGACATACTCGATCAGGTGAAGCGTGACGAAGAGCAGGCTGCCCGAGACCGTGAGCAGGCAGAGCGGGATAGAAAGCAAGCAGATAAAGACCGTCAACAAGCTGAGCGCGACAGGCAACGGGCCGAGCTGGACAGGGCGCAGGCAGAAAAAGATCGCCAGCAGGCCGACAGAGACCGCGAACGCGCTGAGCAGGATAGAGCACAGGCCAATAAGAACCGTGAGCAAGTCGAGCGCAATCGCGCACAAGCAGAGCGCGATAGAGCACAGGCAGACAAAGACCGCGAACAAGCCGTGCGCGACAGGCAACGTGCCGACCAGGATCGCACGCAGGCAGAACGTGACAGACAACGGGCAGATAAGGACCGTGCCCAGGCCGATCGCGACCGTGAGCAGGCTAACCGTGATCGCGAACAGGCGGGACGTGATCGCTTGCAGGCCGAAAAAGATAGAGCACAAGCTGAAATAGATCGCAAGCGGGCAGAAGAAGACCGTAAAAAGATGGCAGCCTTCTTCGAAGACCTGGTGAAAGAAAACATCGTAGGAAGCAAAGAAGAAGTACGGATTGTTGAACTATCAGATGATTCATTCATCGTAAACGATAAAAAACAATCAGCAGACTTACACCAGAAATTCAAAGCGAAATACCTGAGCGGTTCCGGCAGCCGCATGCGTTACTCCAACCAGAACGGCAACAGGCATTTTAATATACACAACGAATAGGCATATTTGATAAAGAAGCGACGCTGCTGACTGCAAGGCAAGTCGTTTTGCCAATCACCCGCCATGCAGGCCGGGAAACACCAATAAGCCCACCGCGGATGGCCACTCAAAGGGAATTGCCCCGTCCTTTAGGACGGGGTACACCAAAGCTTTCTATACGCAAAGGGCTTTAGCCCAATTAAAGCAAAAAACAAGGCCCCTTTTCTAAGGGGCCTTAAAGCAAAGAGGTGTTACCTTCAAAACTTGTCCCGCTCTGCGGGAAGGTGACACCTCTTTGCGTATAAAAACCTTTCAATTATTTATGCGTATGCGAAGCCCACGTATGCCCTTGCTTCGCGATCAAAGCCTCTGCATTTTCAGGTCCCCACATGCCGGCAGTGTAATTAGGGAACTCGATCGAGTTGTGCGACTCCCATGATTCAAGGATCGGCGTTACCACATCCCAGGCAATCAACACCTGGTCAGAACGCATGAACAAAGTAGCATCACCTTGCAAGGCATCCAGCAACAACGTTTCATAAGCCTCCGGCGATTGTGTAGAGCACGTATCATAATCAAACACCATCTCTACCGGGTTCAGGTTCATTTCCAGACCCTGCCGCTTGGCAGTAAAACGTAACCGGATATCCATTTGCGGCTGAATATTGATGATAAGCCGGTTGGGCGTCACACTGTCATACAGGTTTTCCGGGAAAGAAGAGTGGGGGATAGGACGGAACTGAATAGTAATAGAAGAAGTTTTCTCCAGCATCCGTTTACCGGTGCGGATATAAAAAGGAACACCCTGCCAGCGCCAGTTATCCAGGTGGAATTTGATGGCTGCATAAGTCTCTGCATTGGAAGTGGGGCTCACACCCGGTTCTTCACGGTAGCCAGCTACCTTGCGGCCCTCGATCCAGCCCGGCGCATATTGACCACGCACAGCAACCTTGCTTACCTCCTCATGTTTGATGGGACGTATAGCGCGCATCACATCAGCCTTGCGGTTACGAATTTCCTCAGCATCGAAAGATACAGGAGGCTCCATCGCGATCATGCACAGCAGCTGCAGCAAATGATTCTGTACCATATCACGCAACGCACCGGCACTCTCATAATAACCACCTCGTTCTTCCACTCCAACCTGCTCGGCCACGGTGATCTGTATATAATCGATATAGTTACGATTCCACAATGGCTCGAACAGAGCATTCGCAAAACGGAAAGCCAGGATATTCTGCACGGTTTCCTTACCAAGGTAGTGGTCGATGCGGTACAACTGCGTCTCCTGGAACAGGCCGGTCAGCAGATTGTTAAGCGCAATGGCACTCTCTTTATTATGACCAAAAGGTTTCTCGATAACGATGCGGTCGGTGGCAGCATTGGAGGCCAGACCGAGCTTGTGCAGGTTCACGGCCACCACTTCCACGAAGCGCGGAGCAATAGAAAGATAGAACAGCCGGTCGGCACGGGCGCCCCACTTGGTATCGAACGCACTTACCTTGGCCGATAAGTTCGAATACGTGATCTCCTCATTCATATTCGAAGGGATGTACGTCAAACGTTGCTTGAAATCCTCCCAGGAGGGACCGGAAGGTTTGCCTTTACGGGAAAACTCAGACAAGCTCTCTTCAATGAAATCCTGGTATTGAGCGTCGTTGAATTCGTTCAACCCAAGACCAATAATGGAGAAAGTGTCCGGCATCCAGCCGTCAAGAAAAAGATTATAAAAAGCAGGTAACAACTTTCGCTTGGCCAGGTCGCCGCTGCCGCCAAATATGATAATGATAGTGGGCGTAGTTTTTCTGCCTGAGATCATAAACAGGGTAATTTAGTAATGGGATCAAAGATAACATCAAATACATTAAGCCAGAGACAGACCATATTGAGCCAGCTCCTTCTTCGAGTTCTCTACACTGGTGTGGTGAATAGCATTGATGCCAAGGCTGTGGGCCACTTGAATAAACATCAGGCGGTCATCGAAATAAAGCGCTTGCTCAGGCCTGGTATAAGCAATATCCAAAGCCAGCTGGTAAATACCCTTGTCAGGCTTACGCAACTGCACAAAAGCCGACGAAACGAAAGCGTCAAATAACTTATCCAGCCCGAAAGTACGGATACGGTATTCATTCAGCTCGCGACCTTCATTATTGAGCGCAAAAACCTTCAGCCCGTGCTGTTGCTTCAGCTGTTGTACAAATTGAAGCATGTCAGTTAACGGCTGTGATTGCGTATACATGAACTCAATGAACACTTCCGGCGTAAAAGAGCGCGGCATATAAAAAACAGTTAACTGTAAATACTCGTGGAGCGACATCTTGCCCGTTTCATAAGCATCAAACGCCAGCTTATGACGGTCATTCAACTCGGTAAAATCAAGAGAGAATTTTTCAGCGGCCAGTTTCCTTGAGGCTGTGCCCCATCCATTCGATAAAATAACGCCTCCCATATCCAGGAACAGCGTCTTGATTGCTGTACTCATATATAAATTCCTTTCTTAAAAAAACATTCAACTATAGAACAAAACTACTATGTAACCATTGATGCGCCAATTGACAAACACGCACCGTTGTTGTACATATTATCGGTATTAATAACAGCCAACTGACCTATTGGTTTAACACACAGCCTGTCTCGGCATAACACAGTCTCACTTCACATTTTAACCAATTCGTGTAATTCGCTCTAATTCGTGTTATTTAAAGATTTCATTCAGTACCCCTGCCAGCCTTACGCCGCCCTTCAGCAAACGATCATTCACTGTATCGAGATAGTCGAAATTATAGCGGTAGCCCAGCTTTTGATTAGGCTCTTTGATTTCGGCATAAAGACGCTGACTGATGGTATAAGATTCAAACAACCAATGCTTGATAGAGTTCGACTGCCATTCCTTGCGTTGAGCCCTGGTGGTAAAATTGATGGCAGTAGCATACTCGGTATAACTAAGCTCCTGCTGCTCTACCAGCTTATTATCCCACACACTGTGCAGGTTGGTAGGCTGGTTAAACCACAGCACATTGATGCGATTACCGCCCAGGTCTTCGGGGCGACCGGTATGCATAGGCTGGTGCACATCACCTACAATATGAACTACTAACCGGAGATAAAACACCTGCTTTTCCTTATCGAGCGATTTGTTTTTCAATTCGTTGATCAGGAAGTTCAGTTTGGTATAAGCATCAGTAAGTGTATCCTTATCGAGATAGTCATGCAGTTGCTGTTCAGTAAGGCCATCTTTAAAGTTCACGTAATGCCAGGGATCGAGGTAGCGAAAAGTGGTGTCCGATTTGATGAAGTCCGGCCAGTTACTGCACATAGCCAGCGATTCATTACCCAGGATCGCCCTGATCTGGCGGCGGGCTTTGGCACTCAGGTAGCTATCGGCAATCTGGCCCACAATACGGTGACCCAGCATGCCCCAGGCCATCACCTGACTGGGTAGATAAAATAACAAGCCGGCCAGCAGTAAACGCTTGATGATCCTCATAACAGTAGAAATTATTTGGCCAAATATAAGCAGGAAGCGCGAAGCCGGTATTAATCTTCTCTTAACATACGCCACGGTGGCATAAGATTAGAATCTTCTAAAAACAACTACCGGCGGGGAAAATGGTACCCGTTCCATTAAAAAGAAGCAACTTATGCGCGTAAAGTCCAAAAAATCAGGCAAGCAGGTATTCTCCAGGCAGTTGGACGCATTCTTCATGGACATATACGCCATCGGGCAGTTTACCGGGCGCTTCTTCAAAGAAGCCTTCTTGCCGCCCTATGAATGGAAAGAGATCATCAGACAATGCTATATGGTAGGCTATAAGTCCCTGGCGTTGGTATCGGTCACGAGCTTCGTTACAGGCATCGTGTTTACCAAACAGTCCCGGCCTTCCCTGGCCGAGTTTGGCGCCACCTCCTGGCTGCCCTCATTGGTGGCCATAGCCATCATACGCGCCCTGGCGCCCCTGGTCACAGCCCTCATTGCAGCGGGTAAAGTAGGGTCCAATATTGGGGCCGAACTGGGTTCCATGCGCGTAACAGAACAGATTGAAGCAATGGAAGTATCAGCCGTCAATCCATTTCGATACCTGGTCGTCACCCGGGTAATGGCTACTACGTTTATGCTGCCATTACTTATGCTGTACATGGCCCTCATAGCCATGATGGGCGCTTACCTCAATGTGCACCAGAATGAACAAACCAGTCTGGTATCCTTTTTTGAGAACGCATTCGAACAGATATCCTTCCTGGATATTTTCTCATCCACCTTTAAGTCATTGATCTTTGGTTTTACCATCGGCATAGTAGGATGCTATAAAGGATACTATACCACCCAGGGCACACAGGGCGTGGGAAAAGCAGCCAACTCGGCAGTCGTCATATCCATGTTCCTCATATTCATAGAAGAGATCATTATAGTACAGGTCGTAAACTGGTTCAGGATATAAAAGAACAACATGAAAAAAAGCAGCAACCATATCGATAAAGACAATGTAGTGGTCACCATCCGGGATTTGTATAAATCCTTTGGCGAAAACCATGTATTGCGCGGAGTGGATTTGGATATCTATCAGGGCGAAACCCTCGTGGTGCTTGGTCGGTCAGGTACGGGCAAAAGCGTGCTCATTAAGATCATGGCAGGTTTGCTGAAGCAGGATACCGGGATGATGAAAGTGCTGGGGCAGGAGGTAGATAAACTATCCGTAAAAGAATTGGATGCCTTGCGATTGAAGATAGGCTTCTCGTTTCAGCACAGCGCATTGTACGATAGCATGACAGTAGGAGAGAACCTGGCATTTCCACTACAACGCCACAACAAGACATTATCGGCAGCTGAAGTCAACAAAGCAGTACAGCAGGTGCTGGAAGCAGTGGGATTGGCAAAAGCCATACACCAGTTGCCGGCCGAGCTGTCGGGTGGGCAACGAAAACGGATCGGCATTGCCCGCACACTGATCATGCAGCCGGCCATTATGCTTTATGATGAACCGACAGCCGGTCTCGACCCCATTACGAGCATGGACATCAACAACCTCATCAATAAAGTACAGGAACAATACCATACCACATCCGTCGTCATTACCCACGACCTCACCTGTGCCAAAGTAGTGGGCGATCGTATAGCGATCCTGCTCGAAGGACAATTTGCCCACATAGGCGCCTTTGAAACAGTGGTGGAGAATACGACCGATCCACAGGTACAAAGTTTTTATGACTATAATTTTATCGACTAATGAGCACACCTAAAAATAAACAAGCCATCACCGTAGGATTCTTTATTACCATTGGCATTGTCATATTGATCGTAGGCATCTTTACCCTTGGTGGACAGAAGAAAACCTTTGCAGCATCCTTACCGGTAACAGCCGTCTTCAACAATGTAAACGGCCTGCAGAAAGGAAACAACGTCTGGTTTTCCGGCGTGAAGATCGGGACAGTCAAAACCATTGAGTTCTATGGCAATTCCCAGGTAAAAGTCACCCTCAACATCGACAGGAAGGCCCATGAATTCATTCGCAAAGATGCGAAGGCAAAGATCAGCGCTGAAGGGCTGATTGGCAACAAGCTGGTAGTATTGTACGGAGGCACGGAACAGGCAGGAGGAATAGAAGGAGGCGAAAACCTGCAGGTAGAAGAAGCCCTTAGTTCTGAAGAGCTGTTAGGTACATTGCAAACCAACAACAAGAACCTGTTGGCCATCACCACCGATTTTAAAACACTCAGCAAAAAACTGGTAAATGGAGAAGGGACCCTCGGCGCATTGATCAGCAATGAAGCACTCTATAAAGATATGCAGGCCACCATCGCTAAGCTCAACAGCACGGTAGCCAACCTGCAAGTGGCAGTACGCAACAGCGAAAAGTTGACAGGCAATGTAGCCGAATATACGGCTGGCCTCAATACACCCGGCACGCTCGCGGGCGATCTGGTGACCGACACGGTGATCATGTCGAACCTGCGCACGTCGGTAGAACAGATCAACCTCGCAACAGCCCAAACCAATGCATTTGTGCACTCTCTGCGCAATGCAGGAGATAAACTCGACGAAGGCAACAACGCTGCCGGAATACTATTGAACGACGAAAAAGTAGGCGATGAGCTGCGTAACACACTGGAGAATTTAAACAGCAGCAGCCGCAAGCTCGATGAAAACCTGGAGGCGTTGCAGCACAACTTTCTCTTCCGCGGATACTTTAGAAAAAAAGCAAAACGCGAAGCCAAAGAAGCACGCGACAGCGCCCGCAAAAACTAAAATAGGGTGGGTCGCTCTCCAGGAGCGGCTCATCTTACCTCTTACTTCCTACTCCGCATCCATCTTCTTCTTGAAATCAGGATACATCAGGTACAACGTTTCACGTTGGTCCGAAGGGATCTTCTTATAATTGCTGCTCCTTGAATTCACAAGCGCTACAGCCTTATCAGTTTCTTTATTATCGAGATACGTCACGAGCAGCTCCAGCGTTCCCTCATAAAAAGCAGGCATATTTTTATCCAGCAGTTCAAAATGCTCACGTTGTTTTTCCTTGTTGCCCATCATTTTGTAGATCAACCCGCGATAATAATCCAGGAAAGGGTCCTTATTGATAAGAGCGTCCAGTTGATTCACAGATGCAAGCGCCTTCTCATGCTGCTCTTTCAGGATATAAGCGTCGATCATTAACAGATACATATTGGGTGCATCGGGATAAGCTTGTTGATAATCGGTCATAGCCTTGAGATACTCATCATTGCCCAATCCGGAAGCAATTTGTACGTACATCATCTTGAATATCTTGGTTTGCCGTAAGATAGCAGGCAAACTCTTATAAATCCTGTTAGCCTGTTCATAGTCCTGGCCGTTGATAAGCTGACGTATTCGCTTGATATTAGCCACGTGATCCTTATCTACCGAAGAGAGGCTGCTAAGATTTTCAGACATCAACATAGCCGATTCGGCCAGCGTAGCACTCAGCGTTTCACCAGTTATATAAATAAATATGTCACCGATCTTCACCTGATCCTTTTTCTTGATAACCTCAAAGTCGTGGTAATTCAGTTTGCTATCGGCATACAACCGGAAAATAAGATGCTGCTTTTGGTCCTTCTCATATTGCTTTACCAATTGATAGGTGCCATCTTTTCCAAGCGATTGAGTGATCTGCGTACCCAGTTGCCCGGTCTTCAATTCTTTAATAGCACCATCCACGATGCGGGAGTCGATCTTTTTCTTGCCAGCCTCCATGATCCTGTTGCGGAGCGATTCGGCATCGAGCACTTCATTGAACCTGGCAGCACTATGTTTAGCCATGCTGCTTTCAAGAGACTTGGCAAGAGCGGCAGCCTCTTCCCTGGTGGCAGGTTTCTCAGGTTCCGAACAGGCAGTAACAAGAAAGATCAGTGAAAAACAGGTATACAACAGGGTGGTAAAGCGGCGCATAAAGGGTCGATTGGTTAGGTAATAAGGGAAAGATACAAAATACAAAAGGAAAGAACGTCAGCCCCTTCCTTTTGTTGTATAAAGATAATGTTGCCGTTTCGAACAGAGCGACAGCGGAGTGAGAAAATCTGCCAGCGAAGCAAACGACTCCGAGCTCTCTACTCGATTTTCAAACTCTTAACCGGATATGACTGGGAACGGAAAAACTGCATTTGCTTCAGCACTACAATAGTACCTATCACCAGCAACCATTATAGCCATAAAAAGACCGGGAGCCTGAACCCAGACCCCCGGCTTTGTATGATCGGCCTTTCTATATTATGTATTTCGACTCTGAACTCTCGACTCTAAACTCTGAACTTACTTCTTAATCACCAAGGACTGCACCTGCTCGATCGTATTACCCTTCACCTGGATAAAATACTGACCAGCGGACAAATGGCTTGTAGGGATAGATTGCTGCCAGTAGCCCGTTTCCTTGTTGAATTGATTTACCTGCACCACCATGCCCTGGTGATTGATGATCTTCACGGAAAGCCTGTCCTTGTCAGGATGACTAAATCCAACAGTAACAGAAGCACTGGCCGGGTTGGGGAAGAGTACAAGCCCATTGGCTTGCAGTTCAATAACTGATTTCAGTATAGAATAAAGCGTGGTTTTACCATTCAGGTCAGTCTGGCTCAGGCGGTAAAAGTTATTGCCGATAGCAGGCTGCTCATCCCGGAAGCTATAATTACTGCCACTGGAGAGGTTGGTGCCCGCTACTTTCCCAATTACGGAAAAGTTGTCGCCGTTAGTAGAGCGTTCAATACTGAAGTAATCATTGTTTTGTTCTGCGGTAGTCGACCAGCCAATTTTAACCGCCTGCTTGTCGGCTGACACAATCCTGTAATTTGTCAGCGTAACAGGTAGCGAAGACTCAGCACGGCTATATTGAAGCATCCATTCATAAATATTCAAACCATTCTCCCGGAAAGAAGGACTATAAGTACGCGTCCACGCATCGTGGAGCTCGGCAGGAGCAGTAGTAAAAATAGTTTTCCGGGCCAGCGGCGACGGTGGACGCGGATTGCCATTAATAAAAGATACATAACCATTGGTATTATTAACCGGCACAGCATCATCAGCCTGGTTGTGCGTAGCCCATACTGGTACATCGCCATTGGCGATCACATTAGCAATAGGAGTTTGAGGAGAGGAAGCCCCGCAAATAGGTACAATAGCTGCCAGCTTTTGAGCCGCGTTGATATTGCTGCCTGCATACTCCCAGGTAATGCCACCACCCATGCTCATGCCAGTCAGGTAAATACGGTTGGTATCCACCTTGTAGTGCCCCTTTACATAAGCAAGCACTGCAGCAACATCAGCTGCTCCGGCAGGTCCCGACTGAGGCCACAACTTCAGTTGAGGAGAAATAACGATGAATTTGAAAGCCTGTCCATTGGAAGTTATAGAAGAAGGAAACTGTCCATCATTGATCAGCTTGGGTAATGCTTTTGTCAGCAGTTTAGCCAGGTCAGTCTGGCTGCCGCTGCCCCGGTCGCCATCGCCATGCATATAAACCAGCAGGGGATACCGTTGTGAACCCGCTGCGTCATAACCCTGCGGAAGATATTCATAATAACCTCCACAATTGCTGTTGATGTTAACAGTCCTGGGCGTGTGCGTAGGAGCCGGTAGTTGAGCTATGCCTTGCTGATTCGTTAGTACACATACCAATAACAGGCATGCTGTACAAAATTTGTACAAATGCTTCATATCAATTGCTTTTTACAGGATGATCCAAATCCAGGGCATCGCGACAGAAACTGTCGGATACGTCAGATTAGACATATGGCAAGAGGAACAGAAGGTAAGCGATCAACAGAAGTAAAAAATCATGCCCGGGGCATTTTTATTAAAGGATAAAAGCTTAGAAGAGTACCCTATTGGGAAATAGTGGTAAATCCTCCACAAGATATTGCATTCTGCCACTCACTATTCAAAACCACCACAAAATTTTATCGGGGAAAAAAGAAATTGATGCTGTACAACTAAAAAGTAATTGTCGGTACCCGGTAGTAGCAGAGGGATAATACCATTCCGCTGCAAAACGAAAGAAGGTATCACCACTTTTATATAAGTCTTCCCGTCTTCCGGTCTTCCGACTTCCGGACTTTACCTCAGATCTGCGAATACGAAGCAGGCTTCAGGAAAGTGCGCACAATTTTGGAGATCAGTTTTTTATCCGCATATTCCTCCATGCTGCTGATCCGCTTCCATTCAGCATCACTGCCAAAAGTTTTCCAGTTGCGGTCATGTGCTTCCATATTGTCGAAAGTGATCATGTAAGTCAGGTTGGGACGTGAATCCCCGATCAGCACTTCCCCGAAAAACACAGGCGTCAGGCCGGTCTTTTTGAATATTTCGATTTCTCCACCTTCGTTGAACATCTCGATCTTCTTTTTACTGGCATACTCCGTAGGACTTTCATAGCGCCTCAGTTCAAAGATCCTTTCCTTTTGCCCGGGCGCCACCAGGTTGGGCATAAAAGAAAAAGCCTTCAGCAGCGAACTTTGAATACGCACATAGGCCGGAGCATCTGCAGGAGCAGTGAGGTAATCGGAAGCCACCTGCTGATACTGGATATCCTTAGCCAGGTTTACATCCATTGCCGTAAAATTTTCCAAAGATGGGAATTGAGTCACTACATAAACTTTCGTCTGTCCTTCCGGCTTCAGCTCGGTAAACACACCCACATACTTCGATCCTTGCCGGTTAATCGCCGGAATATAAGCTTGTGAGAGATAGGCTTCCGTCAAGCGTTGTTGAGCCTCATCCTTCAACGTGTACACGCGTAACTCGTAAAATTCCTGTTTCTTCTTTGCAGCATCGGCAGATAAGGCAGTGGCGGGAGATAGCGCCGCAGAAGTGCCGGCGATAAAAGAAGATTGAATAAATCGGCGTCGTTTCATCATCAGTTACTTTAGGTTGGATACAAAAACAGGCAATAACGCTGTAAATTAAGATATTTCCGCAAACAGAAAATAGCCGGAAGAACGAGGTGAAAGTAAAAAACCGAAACCAACCCCGCCCTCCGGCTATTTGAACATTCAATGTTGTTTAGTTAAGCTGTCACCCTGAATTGCTGTCACCCTGAGCTTGTCGAAGGCTTGTCGAAGGGCTGTCGAAGGCCCCTATGTCAACGACACCTGCCGCTTCTGCTTCCGGCTGTGCGACCGCCGGTAAATGATCTCCACGATCAGCGGAAACACCAGCAACGTAAGAATGGTTGAGCTGATCAACCCGCCGATCACCACAATAGCCAGCGGCTTTTGCGTTTCAGAGCCGATACCGGTTGATACAGCCGCTGGTAACAAGCCGATGGCTGCCATCAGCGCGGTCATCACCACGGGCCTGATCCGCGAATTCACACCCTCCCGTATAGCCTGCACCAAGGGGATCTTCTGATGCAGGTTCTGCTTGAACACCGAGATCAGGATCACCCCGTTCTGGATACAGATACCAAACAACGCGATGAAACCAATACCCGCCGAAATACTGAAGATGGTGCCAGTGATATGTAAAGCGAGAATGCCACCGATCATCGCAAAAGGTACATTGATCAATACGAGGCCGGCATCCACGGCATTGCCAAACATGATGAACAACAGTATGAAGATCATCACCAGCACGATGGGGACCACCTGCGATAACTTCTTTTGCGCACGCACCTGGTTCTCAAACTCACCACTCCATTCCACATGGAAACCCTTGTCGAGCTTGATGTGCTGATTCACGAGTTGCTGCGCTTCAGCAATGGTGCTACCCATATCTCTTTCCCGGATGGAGAACTTGATAGCGATAAAACGTGTATTCTTATCACGGTAAACGAACGCCGGACCGGTCACCGTTTTGATATCGGCGATCTCGCGCAACTGCACCTTTGCACCGTGGATGGTAGGCACCATCAGTTTGCCGATCTTATATTCATTATCCCTGAACTCTTCGGGATAACGGATACGGATATCGAACTTTCTCTCCTGCTGATAGAAAGTAGAAACAGATTTACCACCGATGGCCATTTCAATAACAGCATTGGCATCGGCAGTGGTAACACCATAGATACCCATCTTCTGCTCATCCAGCACGATACTCAATTCCGGCTGACCAATATTCCGCATGATACCAAGGTCCTTTACACCCTGCACCTTGCCAAGAATAGTATACACACTGTCGGCCAGCTTGTCGAGCTTTTCAAGATCATTGCCGAATATCTTCACAGCCAGCGAAGCATTGATACCGGCCACAGCTTCCGCCACGTTATCGATAATAGGTTGAGAATAGTTATACACTACACCCGGATACTGCCGGAGCTTGGTATCCATTTCTTCAACCAGTTGATCCGTTGAGATCTTTCGCTTCCATTCCTTCTTGGGTTTCAGGTTCACCTGACATTGCACATAATAAAAACCGGAAGGATCGGTGCCATCATTACTCCGTCCTGTTTGAGACAACACCCCGTTCACCTCGTCAAAACTGTTGAGGATACTCCGGAACTCGTGCACGAATTTGGTAGAATTAGTCAACGAACTACTCATAGGCAACTTGGCCTCTACCCACAAAGCACCCTCATTCAGCGTAGGCAAAAACTCACTGCCAAGGAATTTGAACGAGAAAAGCACGGCGCCCATAATAGCAAAAGCCACGGTAAGGCTGAGCTTCTTATGGCCCATAGTGAAATTGAAAGCCTTGTTTACGATGCGGTTGAAGAAGTTCACTACAGGATTATTCCTTTCCCGCGCATTCTTATTGAGCAGGATACTTGAAAGCACAGGCACCAGCGTAAGCGTGAACAATAAGGCGCCCAGCAGGGCAAAACTCAAAGTCCACGCAAGCGGAGAGAACATCTTACCCTCCACCTTCTCAAAAGCAAAAATGGGAATAAGGCTGGTAATGATGATCACCTTGGCAAAGAAGATGGCCTTGGCGAGCGAAGAACCCGTTTTACGGATCATACTCAGCTTGGCGATCTTATTGTACTTTTCCATCCCCACCACATGCGCCTTATGCGCCAGCACCACAAACAACCCTTCCACCATCACCACCGCGCCGTCTATGATGATACCGAAATCGATAGCCCCCATCGAAAGCAGGTTGGCGCTCATACCCTTGAGATGTAAACAAATAAAAGCAAACAACAACGAGAGCGGAATAATAATGGATACGATCACGGTCGTACGCCAATCGAACATGAAGATGAAAACGATGAGCGTTACGAGCAAAATACCTTCTACGAGATTGTGGATGATGGTCTCCGTGCAAAAATCCATCAGGTTGTCCCGGTCATAAAAAGTCACCATCTTCACATCCGACGGTAGAATATGCTCATTGAGATCATTGATCTTATCCTTTACCCGCGCCAGCACTTCACGCGGGTTCTCACCCTTACGCATCACCACGATACCCTCTACGGCATCGTCATTATCATCCAGACCTACCTGACCCACACGCGGCACATGACTCTCAACCACGGTGGCAAGATTTTTAACGAGGATTGGTGTACCATTGATATTATCGACAATGATATTCTCGATATCCCTGATCTTGTCCAGCAAACCGATACCACGAACTACATAAGCCTGGCCATTCTTTTCGATCACATCACCACCCACGTTGATATTACTTTTACTCACCGCACTATATACTTCCAAAGGCGTAATATCATACCGCGCCAGCATGGTAGGGTCTACCTTGATCTCATAAGTCTTCTCTGCGCCGCCAAAGGCCACGAGGTCGGCCACACCGGGAATGCTCCGCAGCTGCCGGTCGATCACCCAGTTCTGAATGGTCAGCAGGTCGGTAGAGTTTTTGCCTTTACCCTGGATGGTATACCGGAATATCTCACCCGTAGGACCATAAGGAGGCTGCACATCCGGCTCTACATTTTCCGGTAAGTTCACATTACGTAATAGATTATTGACCTGCTGTCGTGCAAAGAAATCCTCTACGTCATCATCGAAAATGATCTTGGTCACAGACAGGCCAAACATGGAAATAGACCGCAGCGTCGATTTCTTTTGCACGGAGTTCATGGCCACCTCGATGGGCACCGTTACAAACCGTTCCACTTCCTCGGCACTCCGGCCGGGCCATTGCGTCACAATAATGATCTGCGTATTCGTTACATCCGGGAAAGCTTCCAGCGGAGTTTTAATATAACTCCATATGCCGCCGATAATGATCAGCAGCGTCATGAAGAAAATAAAGAACCTGTTCTTAAGCGAAAAGGTTACTATGTTGGAAATAAATTTATTCATGTCCAAAGACGTTTTGCAATAAAAAACAAATACCTGTCAGCATGAGCCTGTCGAAGGCTCGAAGTAAGCGCCTCTCACATTTCACTTCTCACGTTTCACGGCTAATCATTCAGCGCATCATACACCAGCAACTGGTACTGTGTGATCACCTTCTCACCATCAACCAGGCCACTCTTTACATAAGTGGTCCCGCCAATCGTTTTGTACAACTCGATCTCCCGGGTTTCAATATTGCATTTGTCTTTATACACCATCACAAAATTCTTGTTCTTGTCGAAGATCACTGCCTCCGCCGGAATAGCTGGCATATGCTCTTTCCCTTCTGTATATTGAATATTGATCTGCGCAAACATTTCAGGCTTCAGCACGTAACCACTGTTGGGAATGCGGATACGTACCTTCATCACCCGGCTCTGAGGGTCCAGCATGGAAAAGATCCTGTCGACCTTCCCTTTGAACACCCTATCCTTATAAGCGATCACAGAAACATTGGCATCATAACCTACCTGGATCTTGGGAATATCACTTTCAAATACATTAGCCATTACCCATACCTCATCGAGGTTGGAAATGATGAAAAAAGGCTGAGCGCCATCCACACGGAACTGCATCTGGTCGGTAATATTCTTTTCAATGATAAAGCCCGACACAGGCGCTGTGATGGTTTGCAAGGCATTGCCTTTGGCGCCGTAGATCGCATTCGTTTCGCGAATGCGCTTCAGATCAGCCTTGGCCTTTTCGAGTTCGGTTTCTGCAGCTACCACATCCTTCTCGGTAGCCAGGCCGGCAGAAAACATGTCTTTGTTGGAAGACAATGTTTTCTCTGCCATCTTCACAGAAGCCTCAGCACTCGACTGTTGCCCCTGGTAATCGGCAATCTCACTGCTGCGGATCACCGCCAGCACCTGTCCTTTAGTAACATAATCGCCCAGCTCTACCTTCAGCGATTCCACAATACCACCCACCACAGGGAACACCTTGATCCATTTATCCTCATTAGCCTGGATTTTGCCGGATAACGATACTTCATTCTTAACAGTGTCCGTCTTCACGGTAGCCATCACTATCTTCTTTTGCAAAGTGTCGGTAAGGCAAAAAGGAGAGTCGGTTACAGGGGTAGCTTCGCTTTCCCGGCAGGCAGTCATCTGAAACAAAAGCAGACCACCCAACAGGAATATGATCATAGATTTCATACAATACATTTTAGGTCGTTTAATTGAAAAGGGTTTTGCCAATAGCGAAATTCAATGCTTCCATAGCCTGGTCTTTTTCATTCCTTAGCTGGTTCCATTGCAACACATTGTCGCGCCAGGACTCATAGAAGTCGGTAAACTCTAATAAACTGATATTCTTCTTCTGGAAGTTTTCCGTAATACCTTGGAGCAACTTGTCGAACTGCAGTTTGAAAGAAGGATCGAACGATTGAAGCATCTTGCCGGTGTTCATAGCTTTGATATAAGCCTTCTGAACATCGTTCTCTACCGTCAGTTGCTGATGCTGATACAATACTTTGCTTTGATCGATCTGCGTTTTAGCTGCTTTGATATTACCCTGGTTGCGGTTGAAAAAAGGAAGATCGATGGCGGCAGTCAGGAAAGAAGCATTATTGACAAAACTTCCCCGCTTGTCAAACTCGGCGCCCAGCGTAAGATCGGGCGTGCGCAAAGCCCTTTGCAATTGATAATTCTGTTCACTATACACCATATTGGCATCGGCAGCCTTCAGGTCGTAGCGGTTATTATAAGCACTGTCCACCAGCGATTGCAGCGGATATTGCGTAGGCATATCCGGACCGGTGACACCATCCTCCGGGATAAAATAATGCTTGTTGTCGCCCAGCAACAACTGCAATTCAGCTTCAAGATCGTTCAGCTGATTCTGCAGGCTGGTTTGCTCAGCTTGCAATGTGTATAACAACGATTTGATGCGGACCGCATCCTTGAGTGTCACCACCCCTTTAGCCTGTAAGTCATTATAGGCAGAAGCCAGCTGTTGCAGACTATTAATCTGCACCTGGTAAGCATCCTTCGATTGCTGCAGGTGCAGCATACTGAAAAAATTACTGCGTAGCGAAAAACGCAGCGTACGCAGCATATCATAAAAATTATACTCGGCTATCCTTGCATTCGTAGAAGCCAGGCTGATCTGCTTGTTGCGTTTGCCTGCCAGCGTGATCAATTGCTGGATTTGAATATCGTATTGGCCGGTTTTGTTGCTGATATCAAAAAACTTACGTCGGTCGGGATTATATAAATTACCATTTACCGATAGGTTGGGATTATTGTACAATCGGGCCTGGATGATTTGCGCCTGCGCAATGGAAATATCATATTTGGCCGCCAGCAGAGATAAGTTGTTCTGTAAAAATTGTTGTTCAGCCGATTGCAGGGAAATACGCAATGTATCCTGAGCGTTGGCTGCAAAGCCCGCCAGCAATACAAAACATACAACCATGCACCGCCTGAACAGAAAGCACTTTCTGTTCATACATACATTGGTTTAAGAAAAATGATAAAGGAAGGTCAGCTTAAACGAGCCTGCAATCCGGGGGAGGGGAAACAATGTGAAAGTACCCCTTACAGGTTGGGTAATCCTGCTGGTTGGCCGTTTGAGAAGCTTTATCGGTTCTGTTGGTGGGTGTTACAATTACTTTCTGGAAAAACTGACAGCAGAGCGGGTTCCAGGAGAACTTTTCAACGCCTTTGTTCTTCGGCATGCCATCATCTTCATTCTGTTGCTCGGGAATATAATCCTCATCATCCATGATCTGCTCGATCACAAACTCCGTGATCGAGTCGATATCATCGTAGCCACGCATATTCGCCGACTGCCGGGAGGCAAAAGCCGACGTGATATAATCCAGGTCGATACTTTGGTTCAACACGGAAAAAGCAACTAATATGAGGAGGAACCTTGTCACGGGTTTATACACAATTTGCAAATATATCGACCAAAGCCAAAAAATCATAGCTTATTACATAGAATGAGCGTTAACAGCGCGTTAAGGTAGCCTTTTTTCATTATTATTGTATACACGATTGTAATATATTACCCTTACAATAACACGCAGATGCCTCATCCTTTTTCCGGTACTCGCTTTTTTCGCTATACGATAGTCCTCATATTCCTGATTTGTGCAACGGGGTTTCACACAATAGCCCAACAAACAGTTGTTCAGTATTTGTCCGGTACCGATAAAGACCACACGGTAGCCTGGGATTTCTTTTGCACCAAAGGAAGGAACAGTGGTAAATGGACCACCATACCAGTGCCATCCTGCTGGGAGTTGCAAGGCTTTGGCCGCTACGATTATGGACATGTAAAACTGGCGGAGCAAGGAGATGAAGAAGGACTCTATAAGTACCGCTTTAAAGTAGACAAACAGTGGAAAGGACAAAAAGTGAAGATTGTCTTCGAAGGAAGCATGACCGACACCGAAGTAAAGATCAATGGCAAACAGGCGGGCAACATACACCAGGGAGCCTTTTACCGCTTTAGCTATGACATCAGCGATCTGTTGAAATACGGAACATCCAACCTCCTCGAAGTAAAAGTAAGTAAGAAATCTGCCAACTATTCGGTCAACCAGGCTGAGCGCGTTGCCGACTTCTGGATATTCGGTGGCATCTTCCGCCCGGTATATCTTGAGATGACACCCATTGCCCATATTGAAAGAGTAACAATAGATGCGAAGGCCGATGGAAATTTTGGTATGGAGGTATTCACACAAAACCTTACCGGCGGATACATAAAAGCTACAATCAGCAATGTTGATAATGACCAGCAATTGGTGATATTCGGCGAACACCTGGATGGCATAAATGAAAGAACATTTCTCAAAGTCCGGTTTGACAAACCTGAGTTGTGGAGCCCTGAATTCCCCAACCTCTATAAGATCACTGTATCATTACAAAGCAATCAAGGCAGAGTAATACATACCATCGAAAAGAAATTCGGATTTCGTACAGTTGAGCTGCGCCGTGGCGATGGCTTCTACCTCAACGACAAAAAAGTAATCTTCAAAGGTGTCAACAGACATAGCTTCTGGCCCGAAAGCGGGCGCACCCTCAGCAAAGCCCTCAGCATCGAAGATGTGACCCTCATGAAAGACATGAACATGAATGCTGTGCGCATGTCTCACTATCCGCCCGATCAGCACTTCCTTGATGCATGCGACTCGATGGGCCTCATGGTCATCGACGAGCTCACAGGCTGGCAAAAAATGTACGACGATACCACTGCTGCCCGTTTAGTTAGTGAATTGGTGCCGAGAGATCAGCACCATCCTGCCATAGTACTCTGGGCCAACGGAAACGAAGGAGGCTTTAATCGAACAGTCGATCAGAACTATCATTTCTACGATCCCCAAAAAAGACATGTCATACACCCCTGGGAAAAATTCAATGGCACCGATACCAAACACTATCCCGACTACAACTACATGGTCAATGCTTCCCTCTATCAGAAAGAGGTGCTGTTCCCCACGGAGTTTATGCATGGTCTATACGATGGCGGGCACGGAGCAGGTCTCGATGATTTCTGGAACATCATCCTGAAATATCCAATCTTTGCCGGAGGCTTCCTGTGGGTATATGCCGATGAGGGAGTAGTACGTGGTGATAAGAACGACAGCATCGACACCTGGACCAACAACGCACCGGATGGCATCGTAGGTCCGTATCATCAGAAGGAGGGCAGCTACTATACCATCAAAGAAATATGGTCGCCGGTATACATCGAAACAAAGTCCATAAAGCTCGCCAATAAGATCCAACTGCCTGTTGAGAATAGATTCCTCTTCACCAACCTTGATCAATGCACCTTTCAATACAAGCTGATGCAGGTCAGGGATTTAGGATTTTCCAATGCCAATATGATAAGCATCGATTCCGGTCAATTGGCGCCTATATCAGTGAAGCCAGGAGAAAAGGGAATACTGGATTTGCAAATTTCACCCACCTGGTTATCTTCCGACATACTGTACATCACAGCAAAAGATCCGCATAATAAAGAAATAGCCACCTGGAGTTTTCCATTAGACACCAAACACGATAAAGGCAAAGGGATACCGTTTGAAGACGATGAACCCGCCATCAAAGCTAAACAGGAACAGAATATATTGATCATACAACAGGATAAAACAGCCCTGCATTTCGACACCACCACAGGCATGCTGGCTAAGGTCGTGCGCAATGGCCGGCAGTTGTCTTTATCCAATGGGCCGGTATTAGCCGGCTTTGAGCAACAAAAAACATCCTTTATCCACAAAGAAGAAAATGAGGTGCACACAGTAGAAGTCACCTATAAAGGCAATAACAACTGGTTGAATGTTACATGGACAATTCAACGCGGTCAGTTCGTAAAACTAACCTATACGTATTCACAGCGTGGTGAGGCCGACTACATGGGCATCACCTTCAATTATCCCGAAGAAAAAGTAAAAGGTATGAAGTGGCTGGGCCGCGGGCCATACCATGTATGGAAGAACAGGCTCAAAGGACAACAATATGGAGTATGGGAAAAAGCATACAACAATACCATTACAGGTGAGCGTGGCTGGCAGTATCCGGAGTTTAAAGGCAACCATGCAGAAGTAGCCTGGGTTACTGTTCAAACCAATGAATTTCCATTTACGGTATATACAGAAGACAAAAAACTATTCTTCCAGATGTTGAAACCCGAAAGCCCCAAAGGAGCTTACAACAGCAATACAACCGTCAACTATCCGGCAGGCAACATTGGATTCCTGAATGCCATACAACCCATCGGCACCAAGTTCCAGCCAGCTTCTGCCATGGGTCCGCAAAGTCAGAAGAACGTCCAGCTCAACGCCCCCTACACCGGCACCCTGTGGTTCGACTTCCGGTAAGCGCAGCTCTGCGAGGCAGCCTCGCTGTATTATTCCTGGGCTTCTGGCCCAATTGAAAACTAATTCCTTTAAGCCCCTTTAGGGACTACAGCTTTGTAGAAAACGTATTAAAAGGTTTTGTGCGCATAGAGCTTGTCCCGCTATGCGGGATGCACGTCCTTCGTAACGTCATTGCGCCAAAGTTGCCGGAATTAGCCATATCAAGCCATCTTGAGCGCTTTACGCCATCAGCACTTGTATCCGCTCTTCTTTAGCACTACATTTGTTGCACTACGTTATAAATGACAAATGGACAGCAGCAGTGACAGAAAGGAGTGTTTGACAAATAGACGCGGTGAAGATAAAGGTAGGATAGAGTATAGCAGGAGTATAGCAAAGCTATACCAAAGCTATACTTAGAGTATGAAAATAGCGTAGTACGGTAAAAAGTGCAGTTTTCACCAAAAACAGCAGGGCTGCTGGCGCCCCTACGAAGCAAACGGATATCCTCCCAATCCTTAAAATCCAATAAATCATGGTTCAGAAAGGTGCACGATCTTAATGCCATTCGTATTGAACATCCGCACAATGTCCTCCAGCAACTGGCTTTGCGTATCCTTGCTCAGCGAAAGGTCTTTCACCCAGAACAACACCTCCACACGCAACCCGTACAGTGACAGCTCCTGGAACACGACCTGCGGCACGGGCACAGCCAGTATGTCCTTATTCTCTGCGATCAGCGCGTGTATCTTCTGACGGAGCGAATCGAGATCATTACTCGTTTCAACATAAAAGCTGACAGACAACCGCCGCTGCCGTCCCGATAAAGTCCAGTTGATGAGTTTGCCGGCCAGCAGGTCGCCATTGGGAATGATAACATCAGAACCATCTTTTGTTTTAAGCGTACTGGAACGTAACCCTATTTCCGTTACCACACCGGTATTAGGCGTCATCTCGATCACATCACCTACACGAATGGGTTTCTCCATCGCTATAATGATGCCCGACACGATGTTGTTCACGAGATGCTGTAACCCAAACCCAATACCTACAGACAAAGCACCCAGGATGATGGTGAACCGGTCCATGGGCATGCCCGAAGCCACGAACGCAATAACGATACCGGTGGCCAGGATCAGCAACCGGAACAACAACTTGGCATTCTTCAAGCCGGTAAGATCAAACAACGTATTCCTGTTCATGGCCAGCAGGTCGATGATCACACCGATGGCCTTGCTTACCAATACAGCCAAACCAAATATGAGGAGGAACACGAGCACGCCACCAAACGTAAAAGTAGCATTGCCGATGATCCTGTCCTGCGTCAGCCACATACTAATGGCATCATAGATCACATCATACATATTGGCCGTGCGTGTAAAAGTTACCAGCCATACACCTACAGCAAAGATCACGAGCAACCGCCGGGTAGCCTGTTGGATAGAGGTAAACGATTGTTGCCGGTCGATGATATTATGATGCTGCAGGCGGATAAAGAACATATAAGTAAGCTCGATGAGCATATCTACACTGAGCTTGAGCGCCATGGCAGTGATCACGGTAAACACACTGTTGATAGAGAAGATACGGGCAGCATTGAAATAACCAGCCAGGTTAAGAATAACAGACAATAGCTGCTGCAAACAAGTAACAACGATCACGGCCAGCAACAATCCCTTATAAGTCTTGACCCGTTTGGTAATGATAAAATAGGAGGTGATCAGGATATAGATACATCCGATATTTAAACCGATCAACAGCCACCTCTCAAAGTAAGAAATATCGATAAACAGGTTCATCAGGTCAAACCGGATGAACAGGAAGATAAGCCCGATCCAACGCCAGCGAAGCTTCCACTCAAGAGTCTCCCATAGCTGGAAGGTGAGGCTGATGAGCAAGCAGAGAATGAACAAGGCGGAAAGAATGAACGGCATGTACTTGTACAGGAAAGGAGAGAAGCAGAACAACATGGTAAAAGCCGCCGCCAATGGATGCCGCGACACGCGTGGCGCATGCTCCTTGATGTCGGCAGCATAAATACTCTTCCGCATCATGAAAGCATGATTGTAATAGATCCATAAGACCAATAACACCGCCAGGATAAGATTCAATATAAAAAGCCCGGACAAACTACCGATATACACCTGCAGCAGGTTGACAGAAAAGCGGATGGTATCTGTAAGCTCTTCTTTGGCGGGTGTATAGTAAGGATCATTCATGGTCGACCCCAGCAACGGATGCCTGTCCCTGAAAAGATGCGTGTTGAAACGTTGCAGTTCAAAACGTAAAGTCTCCTGTAGGTCGGTAATACTCATGTGCAGTGTTGCCAGCCTTCCCTGGAGAACGCCCAGCCGGGAGATGAGCATTGCATGATGCCCTTTCACCTGCTCCCACCGGGTGGAGAGCAGCGCCAGCCCTTGCATATACAGACGTTGCATATCAGGTTGCCGGTATTGTTGCCGCGACAAGGAATCAAAACGCAATCGCTCAAAAGCCGCTTCGAGGTGATGCAGCCTTTTGAAATACCCGGTAATATGATCCTCATAAAAGTTGACCCTGTTGAACAACTGATCGGCAATGATCTTGCTGCCGGTAAGATAACGCAGGTTATTATTATGCCGGGGGAGATTGGCGAGCTGTTGCAGTTCATACAGCTGATGTTGGATAGGCCCCATATCGGCGATCACCTGCAACGTATCGATACCCCTGCGCAAAGCAATATCCCACAACACCAGCTCCTTATGAATTGCCTCCAATTGATCGAAAGATGCAAACACAGCAGAATCACCCATATACTGAGGTGCAGTCACAGCAGCCATCGTATCCTGTCGCCGTGTAGAGTCGGCAGCCTGTCCCAGGCACACCAGTACATTGGCCAGTAGCACAAGCGTGCAAACCAAAGAAGAAAGGAACTTCATAAGCAGGAAATTCCTTCATAAGGTAATGTATTTTATCCAAATACATGTATGTATTTGTTATGCTGCTTTTCAAAGCAGCAGCCCATATCAAAGCCGCTTGCATCCTCATTCGCCAGCCTCTGGCTGGTGACGCCTATTTCAAAGCCTCCGGCTTTGATCGACGCAAAAGGCTTTCCTTTTCAACCCATCAACCTTTCAACTTGTCAACCATTCACACATCCCTGCGGCTCTCCGTCGTATACACAAAACTATCCGCCCTGTAATACCCAATATTATACTCTATAGGCCGGTCATCCTGATCAAACACATACCGCTTACGCAATAAGATAGGCGACCCGGCGTCGATCTCCAGCTTTTTGGAAATAAACTTGTCCGAAGCCCGCGCGCTGATCTCTTCCTTTGACAAAGTAGCTACCACACTATGATCCTTTTCCAGGATCTCATACAGAGGACGTTTGAAGTCTTCATCACCGGTGAGACCGACACGGGGATGAAAGTAAGAGATGAAATATACGAAGGGACCTTCAGGACGGCCCCGCAGACGTTCAAGACAAAGGATCTTCTTATCAGTGCCGATCTCGAAGAACTGCGCCACTTTTTCTTCAGGCTCCACCCAGCTGATGTGCAATTCAAAATTCTTGATGGGGATACCGCGGGCAGCCATTTCCTGCGAAAAGCTCAACCAGTTGTTGGAACGTGAGCTCACGGTATGTTGTGCCACGGTAGTGCCAACACCCTTCTTGCGTGCCAGCAACCCTTCATACACCAGCTTATTGATAGCCTGGCGAAGTGTGGTGCGTGAGATGGCCAGTTGCTTGGCCAGGTCCACTTCCTTCGGAAAAAGCTTGCCATTCTCAAACTGAGGGTCCCTGATCATTTTTCTAAGCAATTCTTCGGCCTGTACGTGCAGCGGAATAGGGCTTTTATGATTGATGCGATACTTCATTAAACTCATTTGTAAGATTAAAGATAAGTACAATATCCTATTCCGGCTTTGGTATCCGTACAGCCTGTTTATGCTAATTCGAACTTAATATGTAAATACATATCGTTATTTCTGGGTTATATGTATTGTTTAATAATTAATTGATATACAGTTGTATAATAAACTTAAAAATAATCTTTCAATAAAGATTTGGTGATCATAATACTTAATTGTAACTATGTACATACATACTAAGATTATCAATTGTCAGTCTGAGCCTGTCGAAGGCGGCTTTAATAATTCAGATTGACATTATTGATAAACCAAACTAACTAAACAAAAACGATATGCGCCACTTCTCCACGTGTCTGCGAGTGAGGTACCTCAGCTCCATCTTTCTTATCCTATACACAGCGGGCACCGCCTTTGCCCAGGCCCCCATAAAAGTCAGTGGGTCCGTGGTCGATACAAAGGGCACGAAACTACAGGGCGTAGCGGTTGCCCTGAAGCACAACCCGGCCATTGGCGCCTTTACCGACGAAGATGGCGTCTATGGCATCAATGCCCCCGACACAGCCACGCTGGTGTTCTCCTTCGTAGGCTTTACCACGAAAGAGGTCAACATCGCAGGCCGTAAGATCATCAATGTTACATTAGACAGTAAGAACGATTCCCTCGGCGAGGTCATCGTGGTGGCCTATGGCACGCAGAAAAAAGAAAGCATGGTAAGTGCCATTACCACGATATCGCCCAGGGAGATCAAAGGCCCAACCAGCAACCTGACGACGATGCTGGCAGGTCGCATTTCCGGCTTGGTTTCGTACCAGCGTAGCGGTGAACCAGGTGCCGACAATGCTTCCTTCTTTATCCGTGGCATTACTTCCTTTGGTTCTGGTAAGCTGGACCCGCTCATCCTGATCGATGGCATGGAATCCAGCAACACAGCACTGGCGCGTCTGCAGCCGGATGATATTACAGGCTTCTCCGTATTGAAAGACGCAGCAGCATCCTCCTTGTACGGAGCGCGCGGTGCCAACGGCGTTATCCTCGTTACCACCAAATCAGGTAAAGTAGGAGAAACGAAATTGAATGCCCGTCTGGAAAACTCGATATCCTCTAATACACAGAACTTCCGCCTGGCAGATAATATTACCTATATGAAACTGGCCAATGAGGCTGCGTTGACACGTAACCCGCTGGCCCCATTGCCCTACACCCAAAACAAGATTGATCGCACGATAGAAGGCGCTAATCCATTATTATATCCCAACAACGACTGGATGGGCCGGCTGATCAAAGATTATACTTACAACCAGCGCGTTAACCTCAACATAAGCGGTGGGGTAAACAGAGCGCAATACTATGTTGCAGCCACCTACAACCAGGACAATGGCATACTGAAATCACAGGAAGGCAACAACGTCAACAGCAACATTAAGCTCAGAAGCTACCAGGTGCGTTCCAACATCAATGTGAAACTCACTAATACAACCGAAGGAATACTGAGGATATCAGGTGATTTCGATGATTACAACGGACCGATAGGCGGTGGAGGCACAATATTCAACAGCGTACTCAATGCCAACCCGGTATTGTTCCCTGCCATCTATCCGGCTTCAGCACTGCCCTATACAAAACATCCGCTGTTTGGCAATGCTCCCCGCGGAACGAACGGAGAGGTATATACCAATCCGCTGGCCTCCATGGTATCAGGATACCAGCATTACAGCACCTCTACCTTGAACCTGCAGCTGGAAATGAAGCAGGACCTTAGGTTCATTACCGAAGGACTTTCGGCGAGAGCCATGGTATTTACCAAACGTTATTCTTACTTCGACCTGAGTCGCCAGTACAATCCCTATTATTATGCAGCTTCACCTTCCATTACGGATGGAAAAGGATATGTACTCACCCTGTTGAACGCCAACACAGCTACCGAATACCTCAATTACAGAGAAGGAAGCAAGGTGACCAATACCGCAACCTATGGTGAGTTGGCCCTTAACTACAACCACGTATTCAATAAAGTACACAACATCGGTGGTTTGCTGATAGGCATACAAAGAAATTACCTCACTGGCAATGCGGGCGATCTCCAGGCATCCCTGCCATTCAGGAACCAGGGCATATCCGGCCGCTTTACCTATGGCTATGATAACCGCTATCTCCTCGAGGCCAACTTTGGTTACAACGGTTCAGAGCGATTCGCTAAGAATAACCGGTTCGGCTTCTTTCCGTCGATAGGCCTTGCCTGGAATGCCAGCAACGAAAAGTTCTTTGAACCACTCGTAAACACCATTACCAAATTGAAACTACGTGCCACCTATGGCCTCGTAGGTAATGACCAGATAGGTAGTGCAACTGATAGGTTCTTCTATATGTCCAACGTAAACCTCGCAGATGCAAACTACGGCGCTTACTTTGGAGAGAACTACAACTTCTACAGGCCGGGCGTCACCATCTCCCGCTATGCGAACAATGACATCACCTGGGAGAAGTCAAAGAAAGTCAACGTCGGTATGGACCTTGGCCTGTGGAATGCCCTGAACATTACCCTCGATGCTTACTACGAACGTCGCAGCAACATCCTGATGCAGCGCGCTTACATAGCCTCCACTATGGGGCTCACGGCACCGGTTAGTGCCAACGTGGGCGTAGCTTCAGGTCAGGGTATTGACGTATCAGTAGATTACAACAGGACCTTTGGCCAGGCATGGCTCCAGGTGCGCGGTACATTCACCTACGCAGCCAGCGAACTCCTCACCAATGAAGAACCCGACTATCCTGCCAACATGAAATACCTGTCGCGCGTAGGCCATTCATTGGGACAAGTATATGGACTCATTGCAGAACGCCTGTTTGTGGATGACGAAGATGTGAAGAACTCGCCACGCCAGAATTTCGGAGAAGTGAGGGGAGGCGACATTAAATATAAAGACCTCAATGGCGATGGGCAGATCACTGACCTGGATATGGCCAACGGCCTGGGCTACCCAACGACACCAGAGATCATCTATGGGTTTGGTTTCTCATTCGGTTACAAAAACTTCGACATCAGCACCTTCTTCCAGGGCTCTGCCAGATCGGCCATCTACATCAACCCCTCTGCCATATCGCCCTTCGTGATGGATGGAGCCAATCAGCATGGTTTGTTGAGCGTCATCGCCAACGACCACTGGTCTGAAGACCACCGCAATCTCTATGCATTCTGGCCACGACTGAGCCTCATGCAAAGCGAAAACAACAACAAACCCTCCAACTGGTGGATGCGCAATGGCGCCTTCCTCCGGATGAAGAGCGCAGAGATCGGTTACAACATCAAAGACAAAGCCCTCAGAAAGTTTCATATATCGGGATTGAGATTCTATGCCAATGGCACCAACCTGTTTTTGATCAGTGCCTTTAAGCTGTGGGACCCCGAACAAGGCGGCAACGGATTGGGCTATCCTGTACAACGTGTATTCAACCTGGGCCTGAATGTCTCATTGTAACCACTCTCGCTTGTCAGGCTGAGCCTGTCGAAGCCCTTAAACTTGTCAGACCGAGCCTGTCGAAGTCTAATTAAAAAAGCCAACGAAGCAAAAATGAAAACGCTAAAACTCTCTATACTAATAATAAGTTTGCTGGCCACACAAGCCTGCAAAAAGTACCTCGACATAGTGCCCGATAACGTGGCCACTATCGACAATGCATTTGCCAATAGCATCGAGGCAGAAAAATACCTGTTCACCTGCTATACCTATTTGCCACAGGAAGGACATCCCGATAAGAACCCTGCTTTTAGCGGAGGCGATGAAGCATGGACCTACTGGCCTATGATCGAAGACTTCTTCTTCCTCGACCCCTACAACATTGCCCGTGGTAACCAGAACCGTTCCAACCCCTATATGAACTACTGGGACGGGTTCGACAACAAATCACTGTGGCAAGGCATCCGTGTGTGCAATATATTTCTGGAAAACGTCGACAAAGTAGCAGACCTCCAGCCATACATTAAAGAACGCTGGATAGCAGAAGCCAAATTCCTGAAAGCTTATTTCCATTGGTATCTCTTCCGCATGTATGGTCCTATACCTGTGGTAGATAAAAACCTGCCGGTAACAGCAGCGCCTGCCGACGTGAAAGTATACCGCCAGCCGGTTGATTCAGTGGTGAATTACATCGCCAACCTGCTGGAGGAATCTGCAGCCGGTGATGCGAATACAGGATTACCTATGGTGATCACAAGCACCACCACCGAGTTGGGCCGTGCGACCAAAGTAGCTGCTATGGCCATCCGCGCAAGAGTACTGGTTACAGCAGCAAGCCCCCTGTTCAATGGCAACAATGATTTCACCGGGCTGAAGTCAAACAATGGAGTGGCATTATTCAACACCCAATACGATCCTGCCAAATGGACAAGAGCTGCCGAAGCCTGTAAAAAAGCAATTGACATGGCCACCGCCGCAGGAAATAAACTCTACTACTTCAACGATGCACTCTTTCCGGTAGATCCTGCTACCAAAACAGAAATGAATATTCGTAACGCTGTATGTGAGAAGTGGAACAGCGAACTGATCTGGGGTTCATCAGCCAGTGGCAATCCAACCTACTGGATACAACTCTACGCAGTACCTCAGTTGGATCCAAGCAACCTTAACCTCAACCTGAAAGGAAAATTGGCGCCGCCCTTAAAAATGGCAGAACAGTTCTATACAAATAATGGCGTACCGATAGAAGAAGACAAGACCTGGAACTATGCCGACCGCTTCAAGCTGCGTACCGCTGCTGCAACCGATACCGGCATACAATCGGGGTATCAAACGATAGGCCTTCATTTCAACAGAGAACGTCGTTTCTATGCCGACATGGCCTTCGACGGATCGAAGTGGTTCATGAAAAACGGTAACTACAACATCCAATCCAAGTCCGAACAGCACGCCGGAAAAAAACAAAGCCGTTTGTATTCAGTAACGGGCTACTATACCAAGAAACTGGTCAACTGGAACCTGGTGTTTACTGCCAATAGCACTACAGTAGAATCCTATCCATGGCCGGTGATACGTCTCGGAGACCTTTACCTCTTATATGCAGAAGCATTGAACGAGTCGGGCAATGCAGGCGCTGCTTTGCCCTACATCAACCAGATCAGGGCAAGAGCTGGATTGCCAACAGTGGAAACAGCATGGACTACTTATTCAACCAGGCCGGCTAAGTACACGAGCGTGGAAGGACTGCGCGAGATCATACGCCAGGAACGTACGATCGAAATGGCCTTTGAAGGAAGTCGCTTCTGGGACCTCCGCCGTTGGAAAACAGCACCACAGGTATTAAGCCAGCCGATCTATGGTTGGGACATTCTGCAAACCACTTACGAAGATTACAACAGGAAAGTCCTCCTGTACAATCCAAGATTCGTAGCCCCCAGAGATTACTTCTGGCCGGTAAGAGAATACAACCTGCAGATCAATCCCAACCTGGTGCAAAACACGGGCTGGTAAGAATTACTAATTAATAATTATTCATTATTGGCTGGTATGCGGCATGCGTAAGTAAAACAAGCAGTCTAAATGAGGGAAAGCCTGAACTGACTAATAATTAATAATGAGTAATCAATAATTATAAAACAAGTAACATGAAACGGATACACATACTTTTTTTTATAGCGGTGCTCATAATAAGCGCTTGCAGGCAGGAAGTGCTGGGACCTGTTGAAAAAGACAACACAGTGCCCGGACAGGTAAGCAACGTCACCGTTGAGAACCTGCATGGCGCCGCCAAAATAAGCTACAAACTGCCCGATGACGGCGACCTCTTATATGTAAAAGCACTTTATACCACCAAACAAGGCGAGGTAAGAGAAACCAAAGTGAGCCGCTTCAACAGCAGCCTCACAGTAGTAGGATTTGGCGACACCGATACCTATCAGGTGAGCCTGTATGCAGTAGATAAAAGCGAGAATGAATCTGCGCCAGTGCAAACAGTGGTGAAGCCACTAAGCCCTGCTGTTGTGCTCACACGCGCCAGCTTTCAAACAACACCCGACTTTGGAGGTATCAATATCAAATATGAAAATGAATCAGAAGAGAATCTGGCATTGGTAGTACTGACGAATGATTCGTTAGGGCAATTCTCTCCCATATACACACAATATACCAACCTGAAGGAAGGCAATTTCTCTGTCAGAGGCATGGCTTCCCAGCCTACTAAATTTGGTGTGTATGCCCGCGACAGGTGGGGTAATCTGTCCGACACACTCATTGTAACACTTACCCCTTTGTTTGAACAATTACTGGATCGTACAAAAATGAAAGGCGTGGTATTCAGCAACGATGCGCCCCTCGGACATGGTGGTAACATCGCCGGCCTGTTTGATGGAAATGTTACGAGCGGGTTTTACCACTCTGGAGATGCAGCCCGGATGCCCCAGTGGTTCACATTCGATATGGGCGTCACTGCCAAGCTGAGCCGTCTCACCTGGTTCATGCGCGATCAGTTCTACTATACCCTGCACAATCCACGCGTAGTGGAAATATGGGGTTCTAATAATCCCAATCCCAATGGTGATTTTGATGCCACCTGGACATTGTTGGGCACGCACACGGCGATCAAGCCTTCTGGTTTACCCGAAGGGCAATTATCGCAGGCAGACATCGATGCGGCAAAAGCAGGAGAGACCATGATATTCCCGTTGAACATACCCAAAGTGCGCTATATAAGATTCAAGACACTGAAGAACTGGTCAAACGGTACATACGTCAACTTTTATGAACTGATGATGTGGGGAGATACACAATAAAAACAACAGGCATGAAAACGAACATAAACATTGCATTACTCATCATAGCCATTCTGGCAGTTACAGTAGCTACCTGTACCAAAACAAAAAGCGATTCTTACAAAGAATACCTGAAAGGAGGAGAGATCGTTTATCCCGGGCGTGTCGATACAGTGATTGTAGAAGCCGGCTACAAACGTGTTCAGCTGGCCTCTGTATTGGGCAACGATCCATTGGTTACCCGCCTCCGTATATTTTGGAACAACCAGACCGATTCGGTGGATGTGGCAGTTGACCATACAAAAGATACCGTACGCGTCGTGATTCCCAACCTCATAGAAGGGAATTACAACTTTATCATTTATACCTTTGATAAAAATGGAAACAAGTCGGTTATCTTTAATGTAACAGGTACCGTATATGGAGACAGCTACGTAGGCTCATTAGCCAACCGCACCCTCAAAACGGTAACACAATCGAAGAACGGCCTTCAAATACAACTCACCTGGGGAGAAGCCGCTGCCGGAGAATTAGGAACAGAAGTAAATTATGTAGCAGAAGATGGTACTGCTAAGAAGATAGTAGTTCCTTCAACAGAAGCAGTGACTACGCTACCCAATTACAAAGAGCAAAGCAAGCTGACATACCGTTCCCTCTACAAACCCGATTCAACAGCCTTTGAAAACTTCTCACCCGCAGCCGTTGAAATAACCCTGCCACTGTTTGAAAGAGAGCTGGACAAAGCAGGATTCAAACTGGTAAACCTTACAACAGATGTACAGGAAGGAGGATATGGTTGGTTGCAACAATACATGTGGGATGAGAAATACAACCCACCCGGCTTTGCTACCAGAAACCAGGTACCTTGCTGGTTTACCATCGATGCGGGTCAGTCAGCTGCCCTCAGCAGGTTCAAAGTATGGCAGGCAAACGATCGTCTGTATCAACTTGAAAGTGTAAAGACATTTGAGCTATACGGCAGCAATGCACCAAATGCAGATGGCACCTGGGATAGCTGGACCAAAATAGGAGAGTATACTTCGATCAAGCCATCGGGCCAGCCGGTAGGACAAAACACCCAGGCAGATATCGACTATGCAAAAGCCGGAGAAGAATTTATAGCGCCGGCAGGCACACAAGCCTACAGATACTATCGCTTCAAGCTGCTGACGAATTGGGGTAACAGACCATTCATGACCATTGAAGAATTTACATTGTATACACGCGACAGATAACACTTTAGTATAATGATGAAGACCATTCGAAATACTGTACTCATTCCGTGCCTCATGATGTGGGCTGTACACACCTATGCCCAACAAAAACAACCAATAGATTATGTAAACCCGATGATCGGGACCTCCAATTCCCGGTGGATGCTATTTCCTGGCGCTACCATGCCCAACGGTATGGTAAAACTGAGTCCCGACAACCAGGGATGGGTATGGCAGGGAGGGTACGATTATTCCATAGGAAGCATACACGGCTTCACGTTTATACATGGCTGGACGATGGCGGGCCTGCTTACTATGCCGGCGAATGGCGACCTCGCACTCAATGCAGGTATACCCGATGCACCATTCAGAGGAGCAGGAGCAGGCTATCATTCCCGCTTCAGTCACAACGATGAAAAGGCAAGCCCCGGTTATTATTCTGTATACCTGCTGGACCCACAGGTGAAAGCCGAACTGACGGCAACGGAGCGAACAGGTGTACAACGTTATTCCTTTCCGGCCGATGAGTCCAACAGAATCATGGTACAATTGAACCCGCCGGCAGAATATGGTTATGAGCTGAAAGACGCCGTGATCACCAAAGTCAGCGACCACGAAATACAAGGCTATGCAAAAACATCAGCCGTATGGGGATTCAATGAATACACCCTGCACTTCGTGATGCAGTTCAGCAAACCCTTCACTAAGTTTCGTGGCTATAGCAACTGGAAAGAAATAGCAGGCGACACAGAAGTGAAAGGCAGTAAAGAATTAGGCGTGTACGTTACATTCCCTGCCAGTAAAGCGGAGCAGGTGATCGTTCGCACGGGCATATCCTTCGTCAGCATAGATCAGGCCCGGCTGAACCTGTCCATGGAACTAAAAGACTTCGACTGGAACTTCGATGCGCTGGTGAAGCACAACAGAGCAATATGGAACAAGCAGCTCAGTGCTATCCAGGTAAAAGGCGGTTCCGAAAAAGACAAAGTGAAATTCTATACCAACCTGTACCGCTGCTTCACCGCCAAAATGATCATGAGCGATGCCAATGGCAAATACCTCGATGCCTGTGAAAAAGAGCAGCAGCTGGCACAAGGTCGTAAAGCGATGATCGGTGGCGATGCCTTCTGGAATACCTATTGGAACCTGAACCTGTTGTGGTCATTGGCAGCGCCGGATATCACACAGCAAATGGTAGACACACAATTGGAGATGTACGAAAAAACAGGATGGACTTCCAAAGGACCGGCTGGTATAGAATATTCAGGTATCATGGAAGGCTCTCATGAAATGGCCCTGATGACAAGCGCCTACCTGAAAGGCATCGTGAAGAAAGATGCAGACATTGCCTATGCAGCTATGAAAAAGAATGTGGAGATAGAACCAGCCCCCACCTGTGGCGGCAGGCCCGGCAATCCACACATTGCCACTTATGCCCGGCTCGGATATGTACCCATAGAAAAAGGTTTTACATCCAATACCCTCGACTATGCCTTCGATGATTGGTGCGTGGGCCAGCTGGCACAGTCACTCAACAAGAAAGAGGATGCAGCCTTTTTCCTGCGACGGTCAGGCAACTGGCGAAATGTATTCGATACAACTGTAGGATACGTACGGCCACGTAAGGAAGATGGGACTTACACACCAGACTTCGACCGCTTCTCCGTAAAACACTTTGTAGAAGGCAATGGCTGGCAATATTCCTTTTATGTGCCCCACGACATACCGGGTGTAGTAAAGCAAATGGGAAAAGGAGAGTTTATCGCAAGGCTCACAGAAGGATTTAAGAAATCCGAGTTTCACAAGTTTGCAGCCCATGCGCTCGACCGTACCGAAGGCCAGTCGGCAGAATACTACATCAACCAGGGCAACCAGGTGAATATGCAGGCGGCTTATCTCTTCAACTACGGTGGCCGGCCGGACCTCACCCAATACTACACCCGCAAAATCATGAACACCTTCTACGACGATTCACCCTACGTAGGTTGGAACGGCGATGAAGACGAAGGACAAATGGGCGCCTGGTTTGTATTGAGTGCATTGGGCCTGTTTGAAATGAATGGCGGCACCTCACCCGACCTGCGGATAGATATCACAAGCCCCTTGTTCAGTGAAGCGACCATTCACCTCAACCCGGCCTTTTACAAAGGAAAAACCTTTGTGATCAAAGCTGTCAACAACTCAGATAAGAACATCTATATCCAGTCCATTAAACTGAATGGACAAACTATAAAAGACCATGCGATCAGCTTTCTTGACATTACAAAAGGCGGGACCCTCGAATTGGTAATGGGGCCTAATCCCGCAAAATACTGATGACACCCTGAGCTTGCCGAAGTTCTGAGGCTGTCTGTCACCCTGAGCCTGTCGAAGGGGTGTCTCTGTCAGGCTGAGCTTGTCGAAGCCTCAAAAACAAATCTAATTCCGTACACTTAACGACAAACAATAATTAATGAGGAAGGGGATAACAACGATTACAGCTTTAGCGCTACTGACCAGTAGCTACATTACAAATGGTCAGCAGAAGGCAGCGAATAAGATGGCGACAGTCATTTCGATGGGCGATACTGTCAAAACGATGGCAGAACAGTTGATCAAAAAAGGATTCAATGCCGGTGATGGCTACGGTGAGGTCTGGATCAGGGACTTCAATACCTTTATGGAAGTAGCCTGCAAAGTGCAGGACAGGACATTGATCAGGAAAGGCCTGATCAACTTTATAAAGTTTCAGCAACTCGATGGCGCCATCCTCGATGGATACGTACCCAATCCCAAAGGATCAGGCGTTCCCTACAACTATTACCACACGCCACTGGCTCCTGAATATGCGGGGCACAAGAACACCGTAGAAACGGATCAGGAAACATCACTCATACAAGCCGTTGCCAAATACATCCGCATTACCGGCGACAAAACAATTCTCACAGATACCGTTGCAGGTATAGCCATACAAAAACACCTCGAACATGCCATGCAGTTTCTGATGACTAAACGGTACGACGAAAAACATGGATTGATCTGGGGCGCCACTACGGCCGATTGGGGCGATGTGCAACCCGAGCACGAATGGGGTGTTGAGATCAACGAAAACACCCACCGTGCAATAGACATTTACGACAACGCCATGTTTGTGATCGCTATAGAAGATTACCTTGGCTTTGCTACGATCCCTGCCAAAGAGCGCAAGTACTGGACAAACACTGTGAACAGCCTGAAGAAAAACATACAAACACATTTATGGGATAAGGCAAAACAAAAGTACCGCGCACATATCTACCTGAACGGGTCACCTTTCCCTTCCACATTCGATGAATCAGACGTCTATTATCACGGCGGCACTACGGTAGCGATAGAAGCCGGCTTGCTTAGCAAACAGGAAGTGAAACAGGCCTATGAAAAAATGAAAGACAATGTAAAGAAAGCCAATGCCGCAACGATTGGGCTCACTTTATATCCCGTGTACCCAGCCGGCGCCTTCAGGAACGGCGGCATGGGACCGTATTCCTATCAAAACGGCGGCGACTGGACATGGTTTGGTGGAAGAATGATCACGCAGCTCATCAGGTACAACCTGCTCAACGAAGCTTGCGAGGCTGTTGAACCTATGCTGGCACGTGTACTTAAAAATAAAGGATTCTATGAATGGTACACGCCAGACAACCGGGCGCAAGGCTCATCAGGATTCAAAGGAGAAGCCGGCGTATTATGGAATGCTATTACACAACTGGAAAAAAAGAAGTAACAACACAACAATACAATGGATTTTATGGAGGTTAACACCAATATTTTAGCGAACAGCCCTGTGGAAAAGAAATGGCGCAGTGGAACACAACCTTTGCTGCCGGTAAAAATTGATACATCAAATACACCGGACGGATATACCATTTACCCTTATCATACTTTAGGAGCCGGGCAGATCAACAATGGTTATACTTCCCTGGCAGGTTGGATCAGGAAACATACACAGGTAGTGATCGATGGCTATGTAGGCGTATTCTGGGATGAAACAGAACAATACCTCGCAGAAGAGTTTAAGAAACTGAACCTGCGTGTAAACTGGGTGCGTACGGCTACTTATCTGAAAACACCATCGGTGATTCAAAATCTGTTGGCCCCATTCCTCGGAACAGAGAACTCCGTATGGGGTTCAAGATGTACATTGGAATTAGCTGATCTGTATGAATTCAAATACAAGGAAGTACCGGGCACAAACTATGACCTTACTGTGTTTATTGGTCCGGGCGCTGCGTTAATGAATGCTTCAGCACCTGTTGTATACCTCGACCTCCCTAAGAATGAGCTGCAGCTACGGATGCGCACAGGATCTATCAATAACCTCGGTGCTGATGCCACCGATGCAGCCGCTGAAATGTATAAGCGTTTCTACTTTGTAGACTGGGTACTCCTGAATACACATAAGAAGAACATCCTGCACAGGATGGCAGTGATCGGCGATGCACAGCACAAACATACACTCAACTGGAGTTTGGGCAGCAACTTGCTGGATGGTCTCAAAAAAATAGGCAGTCATGTATTCCGGGTACGCCCCTGGTTCGAGCCCGGTGCATGGGGAGGACATTGGATGAAAGACCGCATCAACGGACTAAGCCAGGAAGAGATCAACTACGCATGGTCATTCGAACTGATCGTACCTGAAAACGGGATACTGTTTGAAAGCGATGGCCTGTTGCTGGAAGTATCATTCGATTTCCTGATGTTCAGCCAGCGCGAAGCAGTGATGGGGAAACATGCGGGCCTGTTCAAAGACGAATTTCCCATACGGTTCGATTTCCTCGATACCTGGCAGGGAGGCAACCTGTCTATACAATGCCATCCCTCCTTATCTTATATACAAAAGGAGTTTGGAGAGACGATCACACAAGATGAAACCTACTACATACTCGATTGCCAGGACAATGCACGCGTGTACCTCGGGTTCCAGGACACCATCGATCCGGAGCAATTCAGGAATGAGCTGGAGATGAGCCGCGATGAAAAAATACCGGTCGACATAGAGCGGCATGTGCAGGCCCACCAGGCACAAAAACATGACCTGTTCCTCATCCCCAATGGTACGGTACACAGCGCTGGTGCGGGCAACATGGTACTGGAGATCAGCGCCACACCCTACATCTTTACCTTTAAAATGTACGACTGGCTGCGCCTTGGTCTGGATGGTGAGCCGCGCGCCATCAATATAGAACATGCTTTCAACAACCTTCGCTTCGATCGAAAAGGTAGCACGGTAAAAGAAGAACTGATCTCTAAACCTGCTATATTGAAACAGGGAAGCGATTGGCAGCTTGTTCATGTGCCCACACACGCTGCACACTTCTACGATGTACACCGCCTGGAATTCGATACCGGCATACCTGTTGAGACCGGCAACGTATGCCATGTATTGATGTTGGTGGAAGGTAGCAAAGTAGCAGTAGTGAACGCTGACGGTTCAGAGCAGGTTTTCCAGTATGCAGAAACCTTCGTGATCCCGGCAGCAGCCAACAATTATACTTTAGTCAACAAAGGCAGCGGACGTGCAAAAGTGGTCAAAGCATTTGTAAAAGACAACGCAAACGATATTTTACAAGGAAGTCATTGATCCGGGCTTAGAGTGGGTCGCCCTCCAAGGGCGGCTCAACCTAAGCAATGTCACCCTGAGCTTGTCGAAGGGCATCACACAACACAAACAGCAACAAATGAAACACGGTCAAAAAAAGATAAGCCTTGCATTGATCACCTGGGTGGTGGCGTTGGGAGGATTTCTTTTCGGATTCGATATGGCAGTTATCTCCGGCGTATTGCCATTGGTACAAAAGCAATTCCTGCTGACAGCAGCCCAGGAAGGATGGTTTGTATCATCAGCCTTGATCGGATGCATCATCGGCGTGGCATTCTCCGGAGAGCTGAGCGACAGGATAGGCAGGAAAGAGCCGCTTCTTATAGCAGCCATCCTGTTTGTCGTGTCAGCTGTTGGCTGCGCAGTGATGCCCTACCTGTCGGGTGTGATCGTATTTCGTTTGTTGGGAGGCATCGGTATAGGTATCGCGTCAAACGTTGTTCCCTTGTACATCTCTGAAATTGCACCTGCCCATAACCGCGGCAGACTGGTCACCTATTACCAACTGGCAGTAACCGTGGGCATCCTGGTAGCCTATATTAGCAATGCCGGTCTTGTCGCAGTAGCGCCACACAACACTCCGGGCAATGAAACCTGGCGTTTAATGTTCGGAGCGGGCGCTATTCCGGCGTTGCTCTTTTTCGGAGGATTATTCCTTGTGCCCGAAAGTCCACGTTGGTTAAGGCAGAAGGGCAGGCACGAAGAAGCAAACCGCATTACCAGTGCCATTACCGGTCAGCCGGCTATGGCGGGCAACGGGGCTTTGGCAGTGAAAGAAAACACTAAGAGAGTTTCATATCGTGAGCTGTTTGCACCCGGCATGCGCAAAGCATTGTTGATCGGCTTACTCCTGCCGTTCTTTTCACAATTCAGCGGCATCAATGCCATCATCTACTATGGACCGGGCATATTGAGCAATGCAGGCATATCATTAAGCAACTCATTATTGAGCCAGGTGATCTTCGGATTGGCCAACGTACTCTTTACCCTCATCGCCATCTGGAAAGTAGATAGCTGGGGCAGAAGGCCCTTATACCTCTACGGCACAGCTGGTGCGGCAGTAACACTGGTATTGACGGGATTATGCTTTTACTATGGGGCTACACAAAGCATCTGGTTACTGGTATTTGTATTGTCCTTCCTGGCATTCTTTGCCTTTTCCATTGGGCCATTAAAATTTGTAGTGGCTTCTGAAATATTTCCCGACGCCATTCGTGGACGTGCGTTAGCCATCAGCATCATGGTCATGTGGATCGCCGATACGATAGTAGGACAGCTTACCCCTATATTATTGAAAGAGATTGGCAGCAGCGGCACCTTCTGGTTCTTTGCTGTATTCTGTGTAATAGCCTTTGTGTTCATCTACCGTTTCCTTCCCGAAACCAAGGGCCGCTCCCTCGAGCAGATCGGTGATTCGTGGAAAGAGCAGGAGGGAGAGGCGAACAAGCAATCAATGGCAGATAGCCATATCCCTTTGCATTAAGTGTTTAAAGCTCCATTGGGGCTATGGCTTTGCAGGAATATTAATGTACGAGAAGTTCATTTGCCCCATAGGGAGCGCTGCAATCCTTTGTAAGGCTTGCAGCGCTATTCGAGGTTACTCCGCAGGAAGAAGCTGCAAATTCTCTTTTGCCATGGCATTGTCCTTATCTATGGCCAGTATCTTATTATAAATCTCGCGTGCTTCTTTAAACTTTTTATCGGTCTGAAGCTTGTAAGCTTTCTGCGATAAAGTATATATCTCCAGCTGCTTTAAGTTGATCTTGGCAAACTCATTGTCAGCATCCCTATCCAGGATTTTCCTGTAAATAACCATTGCTTCTTCCAGCTTTTGATCATTGTGCAATTTGCCTGCCTGATAAGAAAGCCAGGACACAGAAAAAGGACTCCACCAAACAGAAGATGCTAAAACTGCAAGAAACAACAATGCGCCAGCCCATTGCTTATAAGCCGCAAACCGGGTGAGGTAAGCCAATAACATGCCCCACACAAGCCCGCCCACATGGGCAGCGTTGCCGATATTCATAAACCCGAGCTTTGTGATAACGATACAGGCAACCAGCCATATAAAGAATAAACTGATGGACCTTTGATCAAGGTAGTTTTTATAGGCTTCAGACGATTTACTTTTTATGAATACGAAGCCAAAAAAAGCATAAGCAATTCCTGAAAGGCCGATACCCGATGCATCACTGAAGGAGAGTTGTGCTAAAGAACTGACCAGGGCAGAAGATAAGACCAGCAACAGGTAGAATAACTTATTACTTTCAAATTCGATCTTCTTTCCGAGGAACCAGAACCAGAATAAATTAAAGATAATATGCCATACTTCTGTGTGCAGAAAATTAGACGTGATAAGACCCCAATAATCCCCTTCAAAGATCTCTGTGAACGAGGGTGCGCCCCATTTTCTATATGCCTCCCAGGTGAAAGGCTTGTCTTCAAAAAGGTTTATCCCGAGAAATAACACAACGCTCGCTGCACAAAAAATGACTGTTGCAATAGGAATATACTTTTTGAAAACAGGATCAACAGGCGGAACATCGTCACCCGTTTGTACGTCGCTTGCAGGTTGAGTATTATCTATAGATTGAGTGTTGTCTACATGTTGGGTAGTGTCAACAGGGTCGGTTGCTTTATTATCAGACATGAAGGGTATTTAAAAGATTACAGCTAATACTGCAAAACGTTTCAGCGCTAACGAACTATCATTGCAATATATTATTAAAAAATTGTTTGCCAAAGGATATGAATATGCTTATAGTGTAAACAATCTTATCTTTGCAGCTCGTATATAATAATAAATAATAATGAGCACCACAATAGCCGCCGGATTAAAAGATCGTAGTAATGGAACTTGCGAATTATGCAGTAACGAACACGCAACTGTTGCCTATGCTGTTAGTCCAAAAAATAACGACGCTATTGAGCATGAAGTAGCTTTGTGTAATACCTGTCTTTCTGCAATCGATGATCCGGCAGCTTCACTGCATTGGCAATGCCTGGCTGGCAGCATCTGGAATACAGAACCCAGTGTGCAGGCTTTGAGCTATCGGATACTCTATAAATATAAAGATCAGGCATGGGCCAGGGAGATCATGGAGTCGGTGACATTAGATGAGTCGGTGATCAACTGGGCGCTCAGCGCATTCGAAGTAAAAGAAGTACACCGCGATAGCAATGGTAGTCAGTTGGAAGCTGGCGACACCGTTGTACTTACCCAAGGATTGAATGTCAAGGGAACTAACTTCACGGCTCCTAAAGGAACAATTGTCCGTAAAATAAGATTGGTACCTGATAACACTGAGCAGATAGAAGGAAAGATAAACGATCAAACCATTGTGATCCTTACGAAATATGTGCGTAAATCATCATAAGGGCTACAAAAACTGGTTAGAGCTTAACAGCATCGTAATAATAATTTTCACCCTCATCTGCAAACTCGCCAGTCACAGAAAACCCTGCAGCCGATAATAGTTCCCTGTATTTTTCTGCTCCGAGCGATACGGAAAGCCGCTCCGACAAAGCATCGTTCCACTCAAGTACCATAGAAGGGGATGTAAACAGGAATTTTCCTCCGGATGGCAAAGCCTGCGCCGCTTTTTGAATGATGAGTGCCTGAGCTTCCGGAGGTAACAAAAACATCAATCCCCAGGCGATAATGGCGTCAAACCGGCGATCAAAGAAGGTAGATGTTTCTGCAGCCTCGCAAGCCACAGGACAAGCAGGGAAGTTCCGTTTGAAAGCCTCTACCATCGTAGGAGATGCGTCAATACCGTAAACGGTAAGTCCTTCCCCGATAAGTATTTTAGACACCGGATTACCTGGCCCGCAACCAAGGTCTAAAACAACAGAACCCGGTGCCAGCGCTTTAGCCCACTTGCGCACTGACGATGCACCAACGGATTTATCCCTGGCTACCATAAATATTTTCGCGATATTTTCATACCCGTTTGAGAGGTCCATAGTGTAAATTTAAGAGCTACCGTTTAGCCTTCTCCATAAATATTTTCTTATCCCAATCGATAAGTTTGGTTTCCAGTTCTTTATCCTTTGTCAATAAGTCCTTTACGGTTACGGGAAATGGCCTGTCGGACTTATTATTTTTTAGAAATTCTAATTGTTCAAGGTACAGGGTTCCTGTTCTGTTCCAATCGCCAATTCCGACTCCAACCCCCAGCCATAGGTAATCTTTAACTGGAATCTCTCCAATTTTGATAGTGTCTTTAGCTTTTCTGGCCATATTTTTTGTCGTAAACGTGGCATTGAAATAACCGCGATGATACTGCGCATGGCCGCCTATGTCCAAATAAAGGATATGAGCATTCAATATTTGCTGTTGTGTTGGTTGTTCTATAAATACGAGATCTGTGAAAATGATTGTATTTGATGGAGTATTTGAGTGGTCATCATGATTATCGACTACTGCTGCAAGATATTTTTCATCATCAATTTTAAGTGCAATAACATCTCCTTTTTTATAGATAATAGGCCTGACAACTACTTTCTTTCTCTTTAAAGCTGTTGGCCTGGGTGTTTTTATTTTCTCAATAAAATCAGTAATTGCCTTAATGCGCTTGTCAAGGTCTTTCTTGTCTTCCATCCAAAGCGTCTGCCATTTTAGTTTAGTAGCATCACTAAGTTTTTTGAAAGTATAATCTTCAAGTTCTCCACACATCCACTGACCATAGGCAATTCCTGTCCATATTTCTGCGTAGTATTCTGTATCACTTTGAGGGCTGTATTCTTTTTCAAGTTTAAGCCTAATGTCTTTAGGAGAAAGCCCCTTGTTATAAAGTTCTTTAAACTCTACCCAAATGTCAGCGGTTGTATCGTTTTGAAATATTCCTGTTCCCCAGGTTCCCATGGTTCTTTCCGGTTTTAAACTATTTTCTATAAATCTTAATTTGTTCAAGCCTTGTCAGTGCTTGTTCGTAGGTATATTCATCTTTAGGCAGGTGCTCTACCATTTGATAATTCCCGAATCGTACCTCTTTAACATCCGGTCCATGTGAAAGCAGGTTCAGCTCTGCACAGTTATTGCATCTTACCACATCCCAGGAGTAGTCAGGTATTCCGGCTTCTTTTCTAAGAATAAGGGTTTCTAAATCAGTACCGCATTTTGTACAGGGTTTTCGAAGTGTCTCAACAATTTTTTCAGGGCGAAGCGTTCGTTGGATTTTCATCAGTGTTGCTAACACAGAACCATAAAGCCACTTAGTCAGTTGCTCAATAAGATCAACATGTACAATTGAAGCAAGTTCATGAAATAAATCGCAAATAAACTCCCGTTCTTCTGTATCGAAATCCGATCTTTTTAATCTATTGAGCTCTGAATCAAGTAGCGTTGTTAAAGCTTTGGTTGACTCTTCACTATTTACCGCATTAACCAGCTTGTCTGTGCAGACATTGAAAAATGCGGTAAGATATTGACATAACTCATCGCCGGAAGGATTTAAGCCCCTTTCGTTCCAAGCTTGTACTGAAAACTTATCACGTTGTTTAAACTCAATAAGCTTGTCGATCTTTCCCTGGATGTTTTGCATAGTTGAACCAATGGGCTTGTCTGTCCCTATCGGGTTCAGACAAGATAGCCATTTTACACCATTTTAGCCTGTTCCGGTCAGAAGTAGACACACCTTTGGAAACCATGTCGGTTAGCCCGTACGTTTGTGTCGGCAGGTAAGCGTAGGCGGGTTGAAGAAAGGGTAGCGCAAGGGAAGTAGAAGGATAGTCGAAGAGTACTCTAAGGGTAGTAATAGGGTGCTAATAGCATTAACCGGGAAAATCTGCAGTTTTAGCCAAAAACAGTAGGGCAGTTTGCATCCATCTTTGATATGACTGCCATATGATGGCATATGACTGCTATATGGGTATGACATGGATGTGATATACCGGATCCCTTCCGGAGCCCTGAGAGATATATGGATGAGATATGACAAGTATGTGGACCCCATATGACCATTATATGGGTGTGATATGAAAGGTATATGGACCTGATATGGGAAACATATGAGAAGGATATGGGAACTATATGAGAAGCATATGAGTGACAACTGCTGACATGAAAATGTTCCGCGGTAATTTCTTATCATTTTATAATTTTCTTTTCATTGGCAGGTTGTAATTTTAGATTGAACGAAAACATACAAGCATGAGCTCCTGGTCAGGCTTTTTGGACACCATCGTTTTGCTGGGTATACTGCAGGGCTTTATCCTCAGCGCCTTGTTGTTCTCGTCCCGCAGGAAAAAGCCTGCCAATCGTTTCCTGGCTGCACTCATAATGCTCATTACATTAGCCTGCCTCAATATCTATCTGCTTGATGCCACCTGGCTGGATAGCAACATTGTACTGCATATACTCGCCGGTGCATTGCCGCTCGTGGTGATCATGCCGATAGGCCCATTGATCTGGTGTTATGTGCAAGCCACTACTGACCCTGCATTCCGTCTTACCCGTAAACGGTACCGGCATTTCTATTCTATCGTACTCGACCTTTTCCCATATGTGCTCATCCTGCTTGCTGATATCGGATCACTGACGGGTCTCGTATCCAAAGGACAACGCAGTTGGGTTAGCGATTTTATCGATCAGTGGCAGGTGTATGCCGACATTCCCCGGTGGCTATCCCTCACAGCTTATCTGTGGCTTACCCGTCATTACCTGCAGCAACAACGAGCAGCGCAGGCAGCAGGGCAACAGCAAACTACCGGTTGGCTGCGGCAATTTGTTACGGTATTTCTCGTATTCCAGGCCATCTGGTTTGTCTACCTCGTTCCCTATAGTATTCCTGCCACGCGGCAGGCGCTGCTCGATGCTGTCGACTGGTATCCTGTATTCATTCCGCTGGCAGTCATGATCTATTGGCTGGGACTTAAAGGATACCTCGTCCACTATAACCCCTTTGAGTTGAACAGCTCTAAAACATTGGCCACAGTCTCCGCTTTGCCCGAGACTTTAGCAACGCTTTATATAGACCAATTGCAGCTGATCATGGAAACTCAAAAACTCTATCTCGATCCCTCACTCACTGTGAATACATTGGCAAAGCAGGTAGACATACCTGCCAAAACGGTCTCCGCCGTATTGAACCAGCACCTGCATAAAAGCTTTTCCGTTTTTGTAAATGAATACCGTATAGCCGCTTTCAGGGAAAGGATCATGCAGGGGGATGCCGGTAACCTGACCATTCCCGGCCTTGCCGCGGAATGTGGTTTCAGTTCGGCTGCCACTTTTCAGCGTATCTTCAAACAACTCACCGGCATTACGCCATCCCAATTCATACAGGAGTCAAAGCTGCCGGAAGGCGATTCTGCCAGGACGCTCAAGGCAGCCAGACCAGCCGATACCTCCCTCAAATCCGGAATTGAGTAACTGTTTTTCAGTCTGTTGAGCAGTTAATAAAGAGGTTTGCAAAAAAGCTACCCATGAAGTTTGTATGGATCATCCTTGCTTTATTATGTATCGGAACACAAGCTGTAGCGCAGGGAAAAAAGCCTATTTATGACAGTTTAACTGATCGCATCCTCTCAAAACAGGATATGCAGGAAGACCTGCAATACCTACGCCATATTATGGAAAAGACACATCCCGGCTTGTACCGCTACACGCCCCAAGCTGATATGGACAGGCGTCTGGATAGTTGCTATAACCTCATCACCGGACCTTTACCTTATTATGATTATTACAGGCTGCTGGCATCACTGATCGCCGGAGTACGCTGCGCGCACACCACCATTCTGCCCGGCGGCAACTGGCAGGCCCATTTTTTCGCCAACATGCCAGTATTCCCTTTTTCAACTCATTTTATCAATGATAAACTCCATGTATCGGCAAACCTCACTGCCGATACCACCATAAAACCCGGTTATGAAATCACCCAGATCAACGGCCAATCTGTAACAGCTATCCGCCAGTTTATTTTCGATCACTCCTGGAGTGATGGCTATAACGTTACCAATAAACAACAACGCCTGAATACCGGCTCATTTGGCTTGCTTTATTATTTGCTCATAGCCCGGCCGGATAGTTTTGCCATTACGGCCAAAGACCTGGCCGGAAAGGAAGTCAAAGTAGTTTATCCTGCATTGACCATTCAGGCTACCCGTGAAGCATTCAGGAAGAACCCGGTCAATAAAGAGATAATAAGATTGTATGTAGATAGAAAACGTGAAGACCTTGATCTGGAGATCAAAAAAGAAATCAATGCAGCTGTACTTACCATTCGCAGCTTTGGTGGAAAAGCGGCAGAGAAGATCGGCGCCTTTCTGCCGAAAGCCATGAAACAGCTGCGGCAGAAAAATATCGGCCATCTTGTTGTAGACCTGCGCAACAATGGCGGTGGATGGGACAGTGCCGGCGTATTGCTCTTTACCTACCTCATCAACAAACCTTCGCACTACTATATCCGGCAGCATGGTATTACCGATTCCTTGCAATATTTAAAGCTAAGCGATCTGTCGGAAGAAGACCTTCAAAACGTACGTAATGAAATAATACGCGAGACAGATGGTACCTTCTCTTTGAAACCAGCAGCAGCTGCCGGCCTGTCAATACAGCATCCGAAACCACTTCATTACACCGGTAAGGTTTATTTCCTGATGAATGGCGCCAGTGCTTCCACTACGGCTGAGTTGTTAGCGGTTGCCCGCACCAACGAACTTGGTGTATTCATTGGTGAAGAAGCAGGCGGTAATTATGAAGGCGGCAATGGCGGTTCCTTCATTCCTCTTAAGCTACCACACAGCAACATCAGGATCAGCATTCCTTTGGTGTATTATGACAATGCCACAAAACCACCTTTTGAGAAGGGCAGGGGCGTGCTGCCCGATCATACAGTGCCAGACGATATCAACAACATCCTCAAAGGCATCGACACCCAAAAGCAATTCGCTTTCGATCTTATCAAACGTGGCCGCTAAAGGTCCTTTCAACCTTTCAACTTGTTAACCTGTCAACTTCCCATCCGGACTCGTGATATGCAAAACCTCATACTGCCCCGGCTCAAAATCAAATCGAACTTTCCGTTTGATGGTAACTGCTTCACCAGAATAGAGATTATGATAATCACCCGCAATAGCCGGATGATCGATGCTGAAAGAAACTTTCTCTTTACTGAAGTTCAGGAGAACCAACACCTTATCAGCCTGCCGCCTGCACAGATAAGCCAATACATAAACATGTTCTTGTGGTAGTATTAGTACAGAAGCGCTTTCCTGTAAAGCTTTGTTCTTCTTGCGGATGGTAAGTAGGGTCTTGTAAAAATCGTGTAGCTCTACTTTGCCATTCCAGTCGATAGAATCCTTTTCAAAAAAAGCAAGGCGTTTATAATTAGGCTTTTCCTGGCCGGAGTAGATCAGCGGAATACCTGGCCAGGTGCAGGTAAATACAGCCATGGCTTTGGCTGCAACACCATACTTTTCATACTCGGTACCATGATCAGTATTCTCATCATGATTGGAAGTAAACAACAACTTGCGTGAGCCAATAGGATAGCGCGAATAATCCACCAGTATCTTCAGGATATCCGGCATCGTCACTTCTCCGCCAGCCATAAACTTGTCAATGGCCCGCATACATTCCCAGCCATAGGTAATATCAAACACTTCATGATAGTTCAGTATCTCACATTCTGCCAGCCACAGCAAGGGTCGGATGGTATCACATTCACTGCGTGCTTCAATCCAGAAATCGATGGGTACAGTGCGGGCCATATCACAGCGAAACCCATCGAGGTTAAACTCCCGTAGCCAGAACTTCATAGAGTTGATCATCTCTGCGCGCATCTCGGGTATATCATAATTGAGGTCTATCACGTCAACCCAGCCGTATAGTTCAGTGAAGTTGCCGGCTTCATCTTTCCTGTACCAGTCTGCATACTTTTTTGTCCATTGGTGATCATAGCCCGTATGGTTGGCCACCCAATCGATGATCACCTTCATGCCATGAAAGTGGGCTGTATCGATCAGTTGCCTGAAATCGTCGGTTGTACCATAAGCAGGATCGATATCAGTGTAAGAGCTGGCGGCATAATAACTGCCGTAAGTGCCTTGCCTTTTTTCTACACTGATGGGCGTTACGGGCATTAGCCACAAAACATCTACGCCCATATTGGCCAGGCGTGGAATGTGCTCGATAAAAGCCTGGAAAGTGCCTTGTGGTGTGTATTGCCTGACGTTTACCTCGTAAATATTCGTTCCATTACCCCAGGATACAATAGGAAAAGCTGTGCCCATACAATGTCTTTTTGCAGGGTATGTTGCAACTTTTATACCCCGGCTGCCCTATATGGACTTGCGCTGCTGTCTGGCCGGTTCCTGATTTTGGTGGATTAGTGGGATAATATTATATTTAATATGCTGTATAACCACCACACAGCAGTAAAAGAATCTAACCGGATCTCTCACCTTAAATTTCTTTTCATGTCAGACGAGCAAAGACTCCAGCAAACAGCGTTGGGTGATGTGGCGCACGCCAATTAGCCATCGCTACCCGTACAGTTCCTCAGATGGTTACCATCAGCCCCCGGTGGTTAACCCGGCTATTAAGTTGGGTGCCTGTAGAATCGGGAGTATACCGGCTTAACAAAGTAAAAGACGCAACCGCCATTACAGTAGATTGTTCATCGCGCGATGAGCATATACTGCCGCAAACATTTGTCGATTATATCGAGAACCCAAGAGAGTATAATCTTTCTGCTGTTCAAACCATTATCGACGTACATACCAGGGTGTCCGATCTCTACAGCAAACCCTATAACCAGATCAGTGAACAATTACGGCTGGCCATAGAAACGATCAAGGAGCGCCAGGAAAGTGAGTTGATCAACAACAAGGAATATGGATTGCTGCACAGTGTAGCTCCCGGGCAGCGCATTAAAACACGTTCAGGCGCACCTACGCCGGACGACCTCGATGAGTTGATCTCAAGAGTGTGGAAAGAGCCGGGCTTCTTCCTATTACATCCACTGGCAGTAGCAGCCTTCGGGCGTGAATGTACCCGCCGTGGCGTGCCGCCGCCCACCGTGTCGCTCTTTGGCGCACAGTTCCTCACCTGGCGTGGTATTCCATTGATCCCTTCAGACAAATTGCCGATAGAGAATGGAGCGTCAAAGATCATCTTGCTGCGCACCGGCGAAAGCCGCCAGGGTGTAGTAGGGCTCTTCCAGCCGGGCCTCCAGGGCGAACAATCACCCGGCCTATCCTTACGCTTCATGGGTATCAATGAAAAAGCAATTGCTTCTTACCTCGTATCACTCTATTGTTCATTGGCAGTATTGGTAGACGACGCCATTGCTGTACTTGATGACGTAGAAATCGGCAAATACCATGAGTACAAATATTGATCACAGCGGATTGCCAGATATGGCAACGCTGGAAAAGCTGGCCAACCAGTTTTTCAATGAATACCATGCACAGGGCACAACAGCTGCTCCTGCTGTATCGGGCATAGGTGTTTCACCGGCCTCGGTACTTCAATATGGTAATACTGTCGATGCAAAAGAGGTGGGTGTTGCCAATCCACCGCAGTATGCACAAAACGACGGTGGTGTACCTATATCAGTAGCGGGCAGTGGCGCCTCGCCTTCCGTAGTGCAGCATGGCAACAACATCAACCTGAAAGATCCACAAACAAGTTTTCCCGATAAGAACCTGCAATACAACACGGGTTCACTGCCACTTGGCGGTGGGCATTCACCGGTTGCTGCACCAAAAAATTTCCTGCCATTTGAGGAAGAGCAATCTTACCTCGGCGGTCTGGAAAGCATCCTGTCATCCATACACCAGTATATTCCAGGAAATCAGCTGCCAGAAGTAGCTTCACCACAATGGCCATTGGGAGAAACGGCCTCCTACTATTTTCTGCCTGCTGGTGCGGGGCACACGCCATCCATAGCACACGGTGGTTTTGTACCGGGCTTCGATGCGAACCTCGTAAAAAAAGATTTTCCCATCCTGCAGGAGAGCGTAAATGGCAAACCGTTGATCTGGTTGGACAATGCAGCAACTACCCAGAAGCCGCAGCAGGTCATCGACAGGCTCAGCTATTTCTATGCGCATGAGAATTCAAACATTCACCGCGCAGCGCATGAGTTGGCAGCCCGCGCTACAGATGCGTATGAAGAAGCGCGTAAGAAAGTACAAACTTTCATCGGCGCTGCTTCTCCCAATGAAATAGTTTTTGTACGCGGCACCACAGAAGCCATCAATCTTGTTGCCAGAAGCTGGGGAGAGCAATACCTGCAACCTGGCGATGAAATATTGGTCACACACCTGGAGCATCACGCCAATATTGTTCCCTGGCAACAGCTGGCTGCTAAGAAAGGATTGAAGCTGCGGGTGGCGCCGGTGGATGACGATGGACAGGTGATATTGGAAGAATACGGCAAGCTGCTGAACCCAAAAACAAAACTGGTAGCCTTCACACAGGTATCCAATGCGCTGGGCACTATTACGCCTGCAAAAACGATGATCGACATGGCGCATGCAGTAGGCGCCCGGGTATTGCTGGATGGTGCACAATCAGTATCACACATACGTGCCAACGTAAAGGCGCTGAATGCCGATTGGTTTGTGTTCTCGGGTCACAAGATATTTGCGCCTACAGGTATAGGTGTGCTGTATGGTAAGGAAGATTTGCTCAACGCCACAGAGCCCTGGCAGGGTGGTGGCAACATGATCAAAGACGTAACCTTCGAACATACGCAGTACCACCTGGCGCCCGGCCGCTTTGAAGCAGGCACGGGCAATATTGCCGACGCAGTAGGCCTGGGTGCCGCATTGGACTATGTAAACAAGCTGGGCATCGAAAACATTTACCAGTATGAGCACTACCTGTTGAAATATGCGATGGGATTGCTCAAAGAGATACCGGGTCTGAAACTCATTGGCACAGCACCAGATAAAACAAGTGTGCTATCATTTGTGTTGGATGGCTATACCAACGACCAGGTAGGGCAGGCCCTTAACCAGGAAGGCATAGCCGTAAGAACAGGGCACCACTGTGCGCAACCTATCCTGCGCAGGTTTGGACTGGAAAGTACGGTAAGACCATCACTGGCTTTCTACAATACCTGCGCTGATATAGACGCACTGGTAGCTACGCTTTGGAAATTAAAAGCAACAAAGAAATAATTATAGCTGTCATCCTGAGCTTGTCGAAGGATTGTCGAAGCCGGCTTCGACAAACTCAGCCTGACAGTTATCTTTTACTGAATAAAATACACTTCAGCAATCTTATCGTTGGCGATCTTATAAATGGCGATGGCCGTTAAAGGCTTGTTGCCAATGCCGGTAACACTTTCCTGGTCGATGACGGTATTGCCTTCCACGATACGGTTCACCAGTTTGCAGTGCAATTCCTTTACGTTGTTGAACATGCCGCTGTATTGTTTCCGCATGTCTTCCTTGCCTTTCATGATCAAGGTGTTGGGAAAACTATAAATGCGTACGCTGTCACTATATGGTTCCAGGAAAGCATCGATGTTCCTGGCATTGTAAGCATTCAATTGTTGCTGCGCCAGGCTTTCCGGCGTCACGGGCAGCAATTGTTTGGGCTGCATGGGAACGCCGCGGTGGATCACCGTATTGATATTGCTGAGAATGGTGAGGTCTTGCAATGGGTCTTTGTCCAGCAGTAACAGATCAGCGACCTTGCCCTTCTCGATACTGCCATAATCTTTGTCCTTGCCAAACCCCTTGGCGGCATTGATGGTAGCAGCACGGATGATATCGGCATTGCTGAGCCCTGCCTGCTTCATCACCAGCAGCTCATCATAATAGGAAGAAGCATGTTGCGTACCGATATTACCGGCATCGGTTCCCGTTACCACCAATACGCCTGCATCCTGCGCCAGCTTGAGGTTGGTGATCATGGTGCTGTCTTCCTTGTCGGGAATACGAATGTAATTGCGTGTCTTCTTGTAATCGAAAGTGATCTTGTTTTTCTCGATGTGCTGCGGGTCCATCAAGGTGCCCAGCATAAAAGGATCACTGTACTTGAAATCATGCGCCGTGAAGTTGAACTGCTGGCTGAAAGTACGGTTGTAGTTCTGGGCAACGATGAGCGTGGGAATATAAACGGTTTGTTTGGTCTTCAGTAATTGCAGCATCTCATTGTCCAATATTTTATCATCTACACTATGTACCAGTATATCGGCGCCGGCAGTCACGGCCAGTTTGGCTGTTTCGTACTGCGTGGCATGAACAGCCACTTTTAAGCCATTGGCATGGCTTTCTTCTATGGCGGCTTTTACGATCGGTAAAGTAGCTTCCGCTTTCTGATTGGGTAATACGATGTACCATATCTTGATGAAATCAGGTTTAAGTGGCAGCTGCTTTTGCACCAATGCACGCGCTTCATCGGCAGTGGTAACCTTTACAATAGGTGGGTCTTTTTTATCGAGGTTGGGAGGTTGGTAAGTGGAGACCAGTGGTCCGGTTACAAAAGCTGTAGGAGCGGCGGTACGTGCATTCACTGAATCGCGAATGCTGTAATTGCTCATGGGGCCGCCCACGTCGATTACCGTGGTAATGCCGCAGGCGAGGTAACGGGCCATGAGGCCATACAGGTTGTCCTTTACCCACTGTTGATCCTTTTCGTAGGGATACACCTGATTGAGGTTGGCGCCGTCGGGACGTGTATACAAGCCCCCGCTCTGGAAAAAGTGAATATGTGCATCCGTCATGCCCGGCATCACGTACCTGCCGGTACCATCGATCGTAATGGCATTGGCAGGCGCCTTGATCTTTTTGGAAGGGCCGGCAGCAGTGATGCGGTCATTTTCGATAACGATGGTTTGGTCGGCTTCAGCTTTCCCGGTGAGCACATTGATCACACTTACCTTGTAGATCACCAGGGGGCCGGCAGGCTTTTCGATCTTAGGCGTACCGGGTTGATTTTGAGCAAGAACAGTGAAGGATAAACCCGCCAGTATGGGCAGGAGCAGGTGCTGTATTTTTCTCATGAAGCGGTTGCGTTTAATCGATTAAAGATAAGATATTGCCGCTCATCGAAGCAATACCCGTTTCGTCGGATAGTTGCCTGTCCGGCATCCCGGATATGGTATTTTTATAGTATGAGCGGCAACACATGGGAGCGGCTATTAGCTAAACGGATCATCTGGACCATCAGCCTGAAGGAGTTTTTGCTCTGGTTGTTATTTTTCATCCTGTACGGGATCATTTACTACTATGCGCTTATCTCTATCAAGTTTGGCGCGCCTGCAACAGGGATCGATAAAGCAATACTGACGGATATTTCCATAGGAGCTGGTGTTCAGGCCCTGCTTACATTGCCCATCTGGTGGATCATCTTTCGCAAATTGAAAGACCGGCCACTCACCCTGATCCTGCTGGCGCACATCGCTTGCGCGGTTGTTTTTCTATACATCCGGTGTTGGGTAGAAAGCAGCGTGATCATGATCGTAACCCATAAAGAACGGGGCGTTTACAGCTTTTGGTTTGCCTATTACCTGCCATTCTTGTTTTACCTCATACAGTTTGGTATCATGCACGCGTATAATTTTTGGTTGAAGAGCCAGCGACAGTTGCAAAAAGAAAAAGAGCTGCTGTCCCTGGCCTATCAAAGCGAAGTGAATGCGTTGAAGGCACAGATACAACCCCACTTCCTGTTCAATACCCTCAACTCTATCAGCGCTACTGTGCCACCCGAAATGGAAGCTACCCGGGTAATGATCGCCCGTTTGGCCGATACTTTCCGGTATGCATTGCGCAGTACCCAAAAACATGAAGTGACGCTGGCAGAAGAACTGGATTTCATTCATACCTGGATCGAACTGGAAATGCACCGGTTCAAATCACGGCTCAAAGTAGAATACGATACCGACGAATCTGTATTGCAGATACTGATTCCACCTATGTTGTTGCAGCCATTGGTAGAAAACGCGGTGAAACATGGCATCGGGGGCAGCATCAGCGGAGGCATTATTAAAATATCCTGTATACGGGAAGGCCAGTATGCAAAGATCACGATCAGCGATACCGGTGCAGGGTTTAAAGGAGATTGGCTCCAATTGCAACGTGCAGAAGGCATCGGACTGAAAAATACCCGCCAGCGGTTGCAGCGCTTGTACAACGAAGAGCTGTTTGTGCAAGCCAATGTACCTACCGGGTTCACCTCTTATTTTTACATACCCTTATAGACTATCATGACAAAGAAAGTATTGATCATCGATGATGAAGATGCAGCGCGGCTGGTAATACGCCAATACCTTGCCGCCTTTGAAGAGTTGCAGATCATCGGCGAATGCAGCCATGGGCAGGAAGCAGTTACAGCCATCAACCGGCTGGAGCCCGATCTTATATTCCTGGATATACAGATGCCAGGCCTTAGCGGCTTCCAGGTAATACAGCAGATCGTGCACGTGCCCCAGATCATCTTCACCACCGCTTACGATCAATATGCCCTCAAAGCCTTCGACTCCAACGCCATCGACTACCTGTTGAAACCTTATACGTTGGACAGGTTCAGGCAGGCAGTATCCAAAGTCCTGTTGAGATCGGGCAACGCTTCCATGGAAGCGGTTAAAACGCTTGTCGACCAGGCAAGCTATACAGCTACTACCTATTCAGAAAGAATACTGGTGGAAAGCGGCAGCAAACTCACCAACATACAAACGGCCGATATCATTTACCTCGAAGCAGAAAGAGATTATACCCGCCTGTTTACCGAAAAGAAACAATACCTCAGCAACTATGGCATCGGCGTGATCGTGCAACGCCTCGATCCCCGGCACTTCATACGCATTCACCGCTCCTGGATCGTGAACATCAATCACATCAAAGAAGTATACCGGGAAGACAACGGCATACTGGTCATCACTTCCAACAATGTGTCTCTCAAGGTTAGCCGCAGCTATACCGAAGACCTGCGCCGCCTCATGTACTGATCTTGATCCGCGACGAAATGACGGGACAGCCGACGAAATGATAGGGTGCTTTTTGTCGAAGAGTCCTTCCGCTGGTAGTTTGTTTGCCTGCTACGGGTTTTTATAGTAATAGCTTTATGATCGCAATCCTGCCGAAATGAAAAATAGCAGAGGGTGGTTATTTTTTACAGGCTGGCGGGGTTGCTTCTTACGCCTTTCTAAAACAAAAAGCATCCTTACGGGGATGCTTTTATTGGATGTACCTTTTTAATTGCCCCTTACAACTTCGCCAATTTGGCTGCTTCTGCAGGAGGTACAGGCGCAGGTACCCGGTTCTTCACAGGAGGCAATGACTGCAAATAAGTATATACGGCTTTAAGGTCTTCATCGGTCATTTTTCCAACAAACTCCCAGGGCATGGGTGGTAAAATAGGACGACCGCCTTCCTGACCCAGGTGCTTGCCGGTACGTATGGTCTTCACAAAAGTCTCTTCACTCCAGGCGCCGATACCAGTAGTAGAATCAGGCGTAAGGTTGGCGGAATAAGTAACACCCCATGGACCTACAGCAGCGGTAAGATCACCAGAAAATAATACCCAGCCTCCCGGTTTAAGTGATTTGGAATCTACTGTTGGAATCGTGCTGCCTTCCGGGTGACCGGACAATAAACGTTCCTCATCCAGCGACATGCCATGCGGGCCAAACTTTTTCGGCGAGTGACAATCATTGCAAAGTCCAACAGTTACCAGGTACTTACCACGTGTTACCAGTTCACCGTGCGTAAGTTCTTTGCTTTGCGGCAATACATCTGCTTTTTTCTCTGCTTGTGTTGTACAACTGGCATCTACCAGCACGATGGCGCCCACGAGCAAGCCCATGATGCCCGTAAGCATCAACTTCTTCTTCATTGCGTTTAAGTTTTAAATTCAAATAAATGTCTGTCTGCAGGTTATAGATGGTCTGCAACAGGTGATGATACGGGCAGGATGATCACAGGATGAATAGCGATGTCAGACTGAGTCCCGCGATGGCGGGATAAACTTTGTCGAAGCCTGAGTTGGGAAACAACAGTACGGATGAACAACGTGGGGTGAAAGTTGAACAAAGGTATATTCAATCAAATGCAGCAGCAATGCGGGATTGCACGAATTGTGGTTTCTTTGCTATGAATTGCGATGTGAAGAAAAGGGCAGCCAACAGTTAACACCTGACAGCTAAATCCTAAGTTTACTGGTTGCCAACCTTGTACATGAGCCAGCAGATAAGCCCGGTGACTACCACCACTGCCACCCATTTGTATTTCTCCCACAGGTCGCGGCGCTTTCTTTGTTGCACGGCATGATCGATGGCGCGGATGGTGGGCTCGTCATTACCGGCCAGTTTGGCCAGCAGCAGCGCAATAGGTTGCAGGTACTTCAAGGGTAGGGGCTCCGCAGCTTGCAGCAGGGTTTTGTTGATGTTGCGATTGGTAGGTACATCATTAAACTGCCGGAGGATGCCAATATTACTATCACTCAATAATTGCCGGATGTGAAAGCTCAAAGCATCGAAGTCGATCTGAAAAATATTCATCGATGCTACATAGTCTTTCAACTGCCGGGCTGAAGCGAGGATAGCGGCAGGCGTGAGCGCACGTTCAGTATAGCTGCCGCCGATGCTGCGGTTGAACCAGCGTTTGTAGTTATATTCTTCCCGCTTTTTAGGATCCGATAATACTTCCCAGGCTTCCTGTATTTCTTTGAACATCGCTTCCGAAAGGGGGGAGTCTTCGTTTTTATCAGGATGATATTTCAACGCCAGCCGGCGGAAGGACTTTTTGATCTCTTGCTGGGTGGCAAGCGGTGTCACTTCCAGTATTTTATAGTAGTCTTTTAGCTGCATATATAACGGTGCGAAAATAGGCCGTATTTGCTTACGGAATCAGGCAACAAAATCTTAAGTTTGCCGTTATAAAACCCAAGTTTACCTATTCCCTAAACGCTATGAAAACCACAGCCCTCCATTTTTCTGCCAGGAATCTTTCTGTAGCAATCTGTATGTTTTTTGCTTACAGTTGTCAAAATACGCCCGGTACCAACGTGTCTATCGCTGCGCCACCCTTTGCAGACGCTACGAAAGCCGAGCCGCCGGTTATATCCAAGCCGGTTGATGTCCCAACCGCTGCCACAGCAGTAGTGGTTGACCCCGCCAAAGTGATGGCCCGCCGTGAAGTGCCCATCCTTTGTTATCACCAGATACGCGAATGGAGAGATACCGATTCCAAAACAGCACAGAACTATATTGTACCGGTGCAAACCTTCCGCGATCAGATGAAAATGCTGGCGGATAGCGGTTACCATACCATACTGCCCGATCAGTTATATGCTTACCTCACCACCGGGGCTGCACTTCCATCCAAACCCGTCATGCTCACGTTCGATGATACCGACCTGGAGCAATATACTGTGGCGTTGCCCGAAATGAATAAGTATGGGTTCAAAGGTCTGTTCTTCGTGATGACCGTATCGATCGGAAGACCTCACTACATGAGCAAAACACAGATCAAAGACCTGGCCGATCAGGGAAATGTCATTGGTTCACATACCTGGGATCATCATAATGTAAAGCAATACCAGGGACAGGATTGGGTGACTCAAATTGAGAAGCCATCCAAACAACTGGAAACCATTACCGGTAAACCCGTTACTTATTTTGCCTATCCTTTTGGTCTATGGAACCCACAAGCCATACCACAATTGAAGCAACGCGGCATGATAGCAGCCTTCCAGTTATCAGGCAAGCGCGACCTCAATGATCCGCTGCATACCATTCGTCGTATCATTGTGCCAGGAGCCTGGAAACCAGCTACATTGCAGTCCTGGATAAAGAAAAGCTTCTAAAACTGCTATAAAAAACTAATACGGTTCATCCATTAATTCATTCGGTTTATTCTTTCTGATTAACTGTCTATAACGTTCGTCCTTTTTACCGCTATGGGGTTCTCTACATTTGCCGGCTGTTGAAAGTACCGTATTTCTCAACCGATAAAATGCAGAATCATGAAGGTATTAGTCGTGGAAGGGGAAAAGCGCGTTGTAAGGTTATTAGAACGGGCTTTGAAAAAGATCGATCACTCCATCCACATCATTGGAACAATCCCTGCTATTTTTGCTTCGGCCCATTGGCTGGAGCAGCATGGCATCCCGGATATTATTTTGATGAGTGAAAGAGCCGTGAAAGAACACCAGATCGCCGATCTCTCAAGCGGTAGGATCAACGCTACGGTTATTTTCACAGTACAGTCAGACCAGTTTACATTCTACGCTTTCCGCATCAGCCATCTTGAACATCTCTTACCGGCGGCCTTTATGAACCGCGTGCAGGAAGAAGCTTATACTACTACATTGCCGTTGCCGGAACAGGCTATCGGTGCAACAACTGCTGTAGCAACCACTGCTACTGCAACATCTACTTTACAAACTGCCTGGCGAACCCGTTTCCTGGTAAGGCAGGGGCAGAAGTTTGCCTCTATTGAAACAGCTACCATCGCTTACTTTTTCTCTGAAGGCCGCTTTATATTCTTTAAGACCTTCGATAGTCAGAAGTACCTGGTAGAGTATACATTGGAAGAGTTGGAATCGATGCTCGATCCGCAGCTGTTCTTTCGCATCAACCGTTCCCTGCTCATTGCTTTTAAAAGTGTGGAGCAGATACATCCTTACTTTGGCAACCGGTTAAAGCTGTTCCTCGATCCCTCCATGGAAAAAGAAATACTGGTGAGCAGGGAAAAGGTGAACGAGTTTAAACGGTGGCTGGGGCAGTAAGTTCACTACGTAAATTGTGCAATTCGACCCGTTAATCATTCAGCTTAAACGGATTCGCTTTCAGGCACCGGACGCATGGGGTATTTTGTTTGAGAACCTGATATCCTGCATAAAAACCCTCAAACCCCTATTCCCATGCGTGCCCTTGCTATGCTTATCTGCGTTGCATTTCTGCAACTATTGTATCAACCTGCGTTTAGCCAATGTAAAGCTGCGCCGCCTTTAGAGTCCTGTGTAGGTAATGAAGCAACCGTCTCCGATAACGAGACGATATTGCTCGGCATAAAAAAATGGCATTATGGAGCGCCGGCTACTTTCAACCAGCTTACGCTGCGCGGTGGTACACTTATCGTTTGTACAGAACTTACCATTAATGTATTGAACATGGACTCCGGCACCATCGTGATCAGGCCGGGCGCCAAACTCACGGCCGGTGGGGGAGGAAGTGGTATGATCTGGCGGGGCAACTGCGCTGTATACAATTATGGAAGATTCGAGATTACGACCAATCTTTCATTCGAAGGACCTTATGCTACCGCATCAAAACCTAATATTCTTATGAATGTTACTGCCTCCGCATCGAGCCGTTCTTTCAATTACCTCGTGATCAATAATCCTTATTCATGGTATATAAATAATGGCCTGGCTGAGTTTGGGGGTATCATTACCGACAATAGTTCGGTAGCTGGCAGTGTGTGCCTCGGAAAGGGAAGCCAGGTAAAACAAAATGTCCTTATCAATAAAGTAAAAGATGCCTATTCGGTACCTTACGGCATGGCCTGCGTATCAGTTTATTCTTATTCACAATTGCTCGATACGCTGACCAATGACCCCAAATTATTGATTTGCCTGAGCAATTCCCATTCGTCTGCTACCGGAGGCACCAACAAGCCCAACGGATGGGGAGTACCGACAGCGCATGTTTTTTCTTCCTGCAATAGCTGCGCCGATGTGGCACTGCTACCCGCTGAAGAGAGTTCGTCCCGGCCAAGGCTCGTACGGGAAAATAGTCCTGCCATGATCTCCCTGTTTCCCAATCCCTTTTCTGATATCGTGCAGATCAAATGGACTGCCGGTAAAAAACCTAATTCTGTCATGATACTTGATAATATAGGCCGTATAGTGCACCATGAAAACCTGGAGCAGGTAGTGGCCGGCAGCCATAGTATTTCATTGGCTACCTTGCCGGCGGGCAGCTATATGGCCAGGATCATGTATCCTGGATCGGTGATCGTGCAAAAACTCATCAAAACAGGGAAATAATTTGCCCATATAACCGGGAGAATATCAGAAAGCCTTGTTAAAGAGCCATTTATATTCGAGCCTTACCCTTACTTTTACCAAGGGGCGTATCGTGGTGCAACGAAAATCCATCGTAAATTGTCTTAATAGCCTACAGGAAAACCTTGTACCAAAGCCGGCAATCTTTCCTAATATTGTGTGGCGATATCCTGTAGATACGGTGCTGTTCGTCAACCCTAATTATTAAGATAAAAAAGTAAAAAAGTGCAAAAGAGTAAGGCAAATATTTTTTTATGGAGTGCGATAGCTTTGCTGGGTGTTACCTTAACGGGCTGCTTGAAGACAAGTGAACCACAGCGGCAGGCTGCTAAAGCTTACGTATCGATGCTGCATTTAGCTACCAAAACACCGGCTGTGGCGGTGCAGATCTACTTTAACGATACCCTGGTATCCGGCACTTTTGATGCTGGTGGTGTATCACAAACTTATTCTCCTGTAAATACGGGCAACTTTGTCGTTAAGTTCAAAAAGAGCACCAAAGACAGCATAGTAGCCAGTATACCTTTTACAAGGTTCGATTCATTGGGTTTTTATTCCATGGTACTATTCAACGAACCCTCAGGATCCAATGTAAATGCCATGGTGATCGAAGATGATTTCTCTGATCTCACACTCGATAAGCCTTATTTCAGGTTCTGGCAACTGAGCCCTGGTATCAATGACCTTGGACCAGTAGACCTTTATATCGATAATAACAAGATATTCTCTCAGCGTTCACTGGCCGATAATGAGTTCAGTGATTACTATAACGGATTTACTGCCTCTACAGCAGGCTACCACAAGTTTGAGGTAAAAGTAAAAGGCAGCACCGGAACAGATAGCGTTGTTTATACATTAAACGATGTGAACCTGCTGGCGGGCAACGCCTATACTTTCTACCTGGCAGGTAACCCCGGCGGTACAGGTTCCAATGCCCTCGGATTGGGCGTATTAAGAGCAGCCAACTAAGCATTATAACTATAAAGAAACTGAAAGGGTGAGCCAACGTAGGCTCACCCTTTTGTATTTGGTGGTGGTTTTAATGGTATTTTAATTGCTGACCAGCGTCTTGCTATTGGCCATCGACCTGTTTCCCACAGAGCCCACATTGTTTTGCAACACTTCTGCCACATACTGTTCGCAAAGCAGGTGCGGATCGTACCGGTTGAATTCTGCAGCCAGTTTCTTCACCTGTTGTTTATAAATGTCGTTCGACAACACTTCCAGTACACTCTCCTTTAATTGTTGAGGCGTGGGCTTTTCCGTTTTCATATTAACGCCCAGTTTGAAATAGCCAACCCGTGCATTGATCTCCAGCTTGCCCTCGTGGATGCCACCTACGACCAGTGGCAATAAATGTTGAATACCCAGCAATACGCCGCCATATCCTCCATTGGAGACATACACATCGGCATAAGGCATCACATCATCAAAAGGAATAAAGTCTTCAATGATGATATTGTCGGCAGCATACTTTTGTTGCAATGCAGCGGTACCTGAGCCACCAGTGGTAGCAACCACAAGGTGGCTGGTAGAACCCTTGAATGCTTCCAGCGTGGGCACAATGATCTTATCAGGATCTTTCTCTACGGTGCCCTGCGTCACGATGATCACCTTATCATATTGCTCCAGCTTTTCATGATACCAGCGTTTGCGTTCGCGTGGAGATACATAGGGCAGTAAAGGCCCGATAAAGCGGATATTGCTGGCCAGGTCACTGCGTTCAAACTCAAAGCCCGGCGTACCGCTTTGCAATAGCAGGGTTGCCTTGCGGGTAAGTGTGTCGAATACGTTGGAAGGGCCGGGATCGATATCATACTCCCTGAATATCCTGCGCATCACCTTATTGGATTTGCGGAATATGAACTGGTCGGCAATAAAGCGCATGATGTCCTGCTTACGTCTGCCGAAGAAACTGGTGGCCGGCGTAAGCCCTAATCCTGCAGGGCCGAGGTCTTTTGAAGTTTGGGTAATGGGGATAATACCTATACCGATCACGGGGATATTCATCTTCTCTTTCACAAAAGGCGTGGCAGAGAAAGTAACGTCTGCGATCATCAGGTCGAAGGGGAACGTTTGGTAGATCTCCCGGATATCCTCATAGTATTCCGTAGAGCGTAATATGAACACATTGATCAGGTCGTAATTCAATTTAGCGATCTGGCTCTTATGTTGCTCCCGGTCGGGAAACAATTCATCCACGTTGTCGCCATTCAGGTTGAGCGCCTTTTGAAAAGGATACCAGGGTATCCCCATCTTTTTGACCTTCTCTTCATATGCGTCGCCGGCATACCACCTTACATCATATCCAATGCTTTTCAGGTGCATCGCCAGGCCAGTGAGCGGATTGAAATGTCCATCAGCAGGCACACAGGCAAAAAGGATCTTCTTCCCATTGCCGTTTCCGGCATAACCATAATACTTGTTATTTTCCATAATAACCGGTTTAAAATTGATTGCAGCAACAATATTAAAAACCGGTTAAGTCCTTTTCCAGCCTGTAGTGTATGAATTGGCCGATCTCTATTACCAGTTGACAAAATCAGGGGATAAGTCAAATAGAGGAGGAGGTCAAAACTCGAAATTGATAACTGTTTCGTCCTTCAGCATGGCATCGATAAAGCGGTCGTGGGCGGCCTTGCCGCCTTTTATCTTGAGCCTGAAATGCAGCTCCTTTCCTTTCTTTGCCCGTCTTTGCCTGGCGCAGTTGAGACCATAGCTCTTTAATAACGCTTCATACTTTTGCAGAATGTCAGGTGCATAATTACTTACGATAGTATAGGTTCTCTCCTTATGGATGGCATCGATAAGCGGTTCGAGATGGACGAAGAGCGATAGAACGACAAGTACACACAGCGCCGTGGCTGAGGCTACGATATATAATCCGTTGCCGATGGCCATACCGATAGCGGCGGTAGCCCAGATAGTGGCGGCGGTGGTAAGTCCGTTAACACCCTGCTCACTCTTAAAGATCACACCGGCGCCGAGGAAGCCGATGCCGGTCACTATAGTAGAAGCAATCCGGTCGGCAGTGCCATTGGTCAGCAGCAGGGAAATAAGCGTAAAGAGGCAGGAGCCCACGCAAATAAGTGTCAGTGTGCGCAGGCCGGCAGATTTATCATGATACTCCCGCTCGGCGCCAATAAAAGCCCCGATAAGTACGGCAATACCTATCCGCATCAAAGCAGTTTCCCAATCGAATATCATATTAGCAGAAATTATTCCCTGTCATCATCTTCGTTCTCTTCATCAACACTGTAGGCATTGTTCTCTTCATCCTCTTCGCCAATTTCTTCGTCGGCGTCATCGTCCTCACTGCCGGGCACATCCAGGTCGTCACCACTATAAGCATTGCGGAAGCCCCGTTCATTCAGCGGCTCGCCATCTTCATCGGTGCTGTCAAGCGCGCTGGCCTTTATGATCTTGTCATCTTCATCGGAGTTATAGTCTGTTGCCTGCTGCAGCAGGGCAGCTTCTTCGGCAGAAACATTGGAGCCTCTGTCGGCAATGATATCCTCATCCTGCGGATCATCCAATATACTTGCACCCTCTTCGTCATCTGAGGAGATGGTGGTATCCTGAAACTCACGCATGCGTGGCACACGCACATGCTCCTGGCCGGGAATGTCTTTCACCTCGGGCAGGTCCATCGTGGCCTCGTCGCCCTGCAACTTCGCTTCGTCTTGCGGGGAATCCTGTAGATCACTCGACGTATTCTTTGATTTGGTTGCCGGTTGTGGAGTGGTGTCTTTTAATTTGCCTGATTTGGCACCCGCAGTTTTCTTTGCCATGGTCTTGCGTTTAAGAAACACAACAAAAATCTTGTGCCAATAGTTTTTTATGGCAGAGAAGCCTGAACAAAATTGATCAATACGTGATGGTGGTCAGATTTTCGTTTGGAATGGTTCACTCCTTAATAGAGCAAACCTTGTAAAACAGTTCATTGTCAGGTAAATAATACACATTAAAAGCGCAGGATTTTTTTATTGTTGTGATCGAACGATTTCTTTTTTGACTATCTTTGAAGGGATTGAATGAATCGTAGCGAATTATTATCTCTTTCTCCGTCAACATTGAGCGCCTGCCATATTTAAAGTTCCGATTTTTTGCCCAACGTTTGCTTCCGCATCCCCTTAACTGAAAACTGTGCAAGGATAGTGCTGTGTGCATAATCAACCTGTTCAGTATTCTCTGTTCACTCTATAAAATCTGATGGCATGAAAAAGCTACATTACAATTACCTCCCTGCCGACGGAACCGGCACAGGAAAGGCAGCGAAAATCAAGACTCAACCAAAAACGTCTGCCGGCAAGACCACCCCTACACCTCCCGATGAGGAAACGATTAAACGCCTGAACGCTATTGCCCGTGAGTATCCCTTTTGCGTGAACTTCAGGCAGAATGGAATTTCATTGTTATAACATCCCATGAGGGAAAGATCAGAACCAACTGCTACATGAGAGGAAGCCGCCCCGGTAATACCAGAGGCGGCTTCTTCTTTCTGTCAATGCCTAACCGCTAACACCTAAAGGCCAAAGGTTAAGCAATAACCCCTAATCTCTTCTGAAGCTGTTCGCATGGTCATCGTCTACCGGCAGTGATTGGAAATAAAGAACCAGCGGGTAATTGGATGACGGATCATACGTGTAGAAAAACTTGTTGTTATTGGTCATGCCCTGCACTTCACTGTCTGTTGCAGCCCGGTCAACAGTCAATTTACCGGTTGTCCATCCTTTATACCAGGCATTGCACACTTTAAACTCGAGGGTTTGCTCGTTCTCGTCGAATACAACAGTACCATACATCCTGGTCACTGATTGCAGACCACTGTAATAGCCCCCATCTACCAGCAGCGTCAGTTCTGCATTCTTACCATTGGCGTCGAACTTCAGGTATTGACCGGTTTTGAAACCGGTACCCACATATTTACCATTATAGGCATCTGTTACAATGGTCGATGAAGCCTGACCTCGTACCCATCCACCGGCGGCGCCTGCCGGGGCCGGGCTGCTGGGCAGGTTACATGATTTTGCCTGACCCTTACTGTCATTGTCTTTGTCACAGCTGCTGTTGAACAGCAGCGTGGCTACTGTTCCGATAATGAAAACTACTTTACGCATGGCTAATGCTTTATACTTATTGATTAATGAATGCGCAAAATAATCTCATCGCCCGGCGACCATCAAGACCCCATTGCCTGAATTGACAATAAGATTTGTTGAATTGAGGAATGGCATTTATGTTGCTGTGCAATCGGTGTTATTATGAAGCGTGTTACATTTTATATCGTATGCCTGCTGTTATTGAGCTGTACCGCAGCCCACAGCCAGTTCAATGATTCGACTCATTATCATGTGAAGTATTCAACCACGGGGATCATCAACAAGACAAACGATGCCCGCTCCTTTGTGTTGAACAATGTGCTCGGCTTCCAGATCAATAAGGACAAATTCAGCCTCAACAGCAGCAATGCCTGGATCTATGGCCGGCAGGGGAGCAGGCTTACCAACAACGACTTTACCACAGCCCTGAACCTCGATTATCTGAAGGATAAGCAACGGCTGTATTACTGGGCATTGGCCACTTTCACTTCCAGTTACTCCCTGAAGATCAACTACCAGTTCCAGGCAGGCGGTGGTATTGGATATAATTTTATCAATAAAGATGCGGCAGAACTGGTGGTCAGCGATGGCATATTGTACGAGACCAGCGACCTGAAGCTGGCTTCCGGCGAGCAGGATATTTACCAGACAGTACGCAACTCTTTGCGTATAAAGTACAGGTGGGATGTAAACAAGCTGGTGGTGCTGGAAGGCATGCATTTCTGGCAACCTTCCTTACAACGCTTCGATGATTATATTATCCGTTCAGTGTCCTCGCTATCCGTAAAGTTGCGATCATGGTTGAGCCTTACCGCCGCACTTACCTATAACAAACTCAGCCGCACCGACCGCGAAAACCTGCTGGTGAACTTTGGCCTTACGGCCGAGAAGTTTTTTTAGTACAATGCAGTACGAGTCCTGATATGAGCTATTCGCTATAAAAGAAAAGCCCTCCGTTTGTAGCGGAGGGCTTCATATTTGACTATTAAATAGTTCAGCTATTACAAAGCACATCAATCGACTCGAAACCCTGAACTCTCGACTCAGAACTCACTACTGTGCTTCCACTTCTGCATAAGCGCTAACCGGTTCACAGGTACAGATCAGGTTTCTGTCGCCATGCGTATTGTTTACGCGGGCTACGGAAGGCCAGAACTTGTTGGAGCGGATATACGAGAGCGGGAAAGCAGCTTGCTGACGGCTGTAAGCATGTTTCCACTCATCGGCAGTGATCACAAACTGCGTATGGGGAGCATTCTTCAGTGCATTGTCTTTCTTATCGGCTTTACCTTCTTCGATGGCGCGGATCTCATCACGGATGCTCAACATAGCGTCGCAGAAACGGTCCAGTTCGGCTTTGTCTTCACTTTCAGTAGGCTCTATCATGATGGTGCCTGGTACGGGGAAGCTCAAGGTAGGAGCGTGGAAACCATAGTCCATCAAACGCTTGGCCACATCCTCTGCTTCGATCTCTGCAGACTTCTTGAAAGGACGCAGGTCTACGATGAACTCGTGTGCACACTGACCATTATGGTTGGTATAGAGAATTTCATATTCTTCCTGAAGCCTTGCACGCATGTAGTTGGCGTTGAGGATAGCATATTCAGTAGCCAGCTTAGTGCCTTCCTGACCCAGCATACGGATATAACCATAGCTGATGAGGAGGATAGAAGCAGAACCAAACGGAGCAGCAGATACGGCGCCTTTGGAATTCAATGACACGTGGCCGGGCAGATAAGGAGCGAGGTGTTGCTTCACACAGATAGGCCCCATGCCGGGACCGCCGCCACCGTGAGGAATAGCAAAGGTCTTGTGGAGGTTGAGGTGGCAAACGTCGGCGCCGATAAGGCCCGGAGCGGTTAAACCAACCTGTGCATTCATGTTTGCTCCGTCCATATATACCTGGCCACCGTGTTGGTGGATGATATCAGTGATCTCTTTCACCGTCTCTTCATATACACCATACGTGCTGGGGTAGGTGATCATGATACCGGAAAGTTCCTTGCTGTATTGAGCAGCTTTGGCTTTCAGGTCTTCTACATCGATATAACCGTTCTCCAGTGCTTTCACCACGACCACCTTCATGCCGGCCATTACAGCGCTGGCAGGGTTGGTACCGTGGGCGCTGATGGGGATCAGCATCACATTACGATGACCTTCACCGCGGCTTTCATGGTAGTCCCTGATCACCAGCAGGCCAGCGTATTCGCCCTGGGCGCCACTGTTGGGCTGCAGGCTGCACGCATCGAAAGCAGTGATCTGGCAAAGGTATTCGCTCAGTTCATCTACGATCTGCTGATAACCTTGCGTCTGATCCCTGGGAGCGAAGGGATGGATCTTGCTCCAGTGTGCCCAGCTAAGGGGGATCATTTCACTCGCTGCGTTCAGCTTCATGGTGCAGGAACCCAGGGAGATCATGGAAGTATTGAGCGAAAGATCTTTATTTTCCAGTTGCTTGATATAACGCATCATCTGCGTTTCACTGTGGTGTGAGTTGAAGGTCGGATGCGTTAAGAAAGGCGAAGTACGGGTTAAGCCGGTAGGCAGGTGATACAGGCCGGCATCTTCACTCACGCTGAAACCAGCTACGCTGTGGTCATTGGGTTGATCCAGCAACAACAGGATATCCAGCACATCGCTGAGCGTTGTGCTTTCGTCCAGAGAAATACCGATGAGGTTATTCTCATAATAACGGAAGTTGATCTCAGCCTTTTCAGCTTTTACCTTGATAGCCGCACTGTCTTCTACTTTGATCACTACGGTGTCGAAGTAGTTTTCATGCAGCACTTCATAACCTTCAGCTTCCAGTTCTTCTGCCATAGCGTTGGCCAGTACGGTAACACGCTTGGCGATATCTTTCAGACCATCGGGGCCATGGTACACAGCATACATCGCAGCCATGTTGGCCAGCAATGCCTGGGCAGTACAAATATTGGAAGTAGCTTTTTCACGTTTGATGTGTTGCTCCCTTGTTTGCAACGCCATACGGAGCGCGCGGTCACCCTGTGCATCGATGCTCACACCAATGATACGGCCGGGAATATTACGCTTGAACTCATCTTTGGCAGCGAAGAAGGCAGCGTGAGGGCCACCAAAACCGAGCGGAACACCAAAGCGTTGAGCAGAACCACAAGCTACGTCGGCACCCAGTTCACCGGGAGGTGTCAACAAGGTAAGTGCCAGCAGGTCGGTGGTCATTACCACGTAAGCTTCCGCTTCGTGTACTTTATTGATGAAGTTGCGGTAGTCTTCGATAGAACCCTTGTCATTGGGATATTGCACCAGCGCACCAAAGTAGTTCTTGTCGATGGTGGCAGTTTTATAATCGCCAAACACCACTTCAATACCTACCGGTATAGCGCGGGTAACCAGTACGTCTTTGGTTTGCGGGAAAGTCTCGTTATCTACGAAGAACTTAGGGCGGGTGATATGATCATGGTCCCTGTTCAGTGTATTGAAGAACATGGTCATCGCTTCAGCAGCAGCGGTGGCTTCGTCCAGCAGCGAGGCGTTGGCCAGTGGCAGGGCAGTAAGGTCGCTTACCATAGTCTGGAAGTTCAGCAGGCTTTCCAGACGGCCTTGGGAGATCTCGGCCTGGTAGGGCGTATATTGTGTATACCAACCTGGGTTCTCAAAAATGTTGCGCAGGATAACACTGGGAACGATATTATCATAATACCCCTGACCGATGTAAGTTTTGTAAGTCTTATTCTTCAGGGAGATCTCTTTCAGTAAATGCAGGTATTCATTTTCGCTGATAGCGGCGGGAATGTTTAATGCCTTGTTCATGCGGATAGCAGGCGGAACAGTTTTGCTGACCAGCGCCTCTACACTGGGCTCCCCGATCGTTTTCAGCATTTGCCGGGTCTCGGATTCATGGGGGCCAATATGGCGACGGATAAATTCGGAGTTTTGCTTTTCGAACAGACTCATATATAGTATTAATTTCTAATTTCAATTGTTGGGAGCAACCGCGGGAAAGGGGGAGGTGTAAGGATAAAAGACTACCTCGGAATCGACCACAAACCTTACGGTAACCCTTCAAAGAGGGTGCAAAGTTAATATGATTAATCCAGACGAACAGGTGTTTGTTGAAGATGGTGCATTAAGTGGGGAAAACCGCTGATTAACAAGGAGGTATTAGCCTTTAGCTATTAGGTTTTAGGCTTTTGCTTCGCTGAAAGCTAACAGCTAATGGCCAAAAGCTAACAGCTCAGGTTATTTCACTATTTTAGGGAGCCAGCAACCAAACCAACCCATGCATTCAACCAACTGCTTAAACTGTAATACGTCCCTGCAGCCGGAACAGCGTTATTGTAGCCAATGTGGACAACAGGCCGCTATTCACCGCTTTTCCATACCGCATTTCCTGCATGAGTTTTTCCATGCCTTTACCCATACGGATAAAGGGATTTTTCACCTGCTCAAGTCGTTGGCTACCAGGCCCGGAACCACTGCCCGTGAATACATACAGGGGAAACGGAAAGCCTACTTCAACCCGTTTACCTTTTTTCTGATCGTGATGGCCATTTATGTACTCGTAGACCCCTTTTATGTTAAAGCGGTGCCTGCAGCTGAGCCCGATCAACGGGTACTGGCCAGGATACCCACTGCCGAAGGACGCGAAAAATATGTAAGCATACTGCACCGTGCCAATGAAGTACGGCACTTTCTTACTGCCAAAGCCAACATTGTAGCCATGGTAGCCGTACCCTTCTTTGCCCTCATATCCTGGCTGTTCTATTACCGGCGTGGGTTCAACTTTGCCGAGCACCTGACGGCCAACATGATGTTTGTGGTGTTCAGCAACCTTGTATTGGTAGTATTGATCTTTCCCCTGAAAATGCTGTTTAAGAATGGTCCGTTTGGCGCACAACTGCCCTATCTCGGTATGCTCTTGCAGATCTTTTACCTATGGTGGTGTTATAATGGCTTCTATCAATTACAATTGCCCGGGGCGCGTATCAAATCCTTCCTGGTAAGCGCATTTGGGATTTCATTTTGGTTTGTATTCTCCCTTACCATGGTAGCGATCTATATCTACCAAAGCTGGGACTTCTATAAATTTTTCGGGAGAATGTTTGGCGGAGGCCACTAAACGCTAAAGGCTAACAGCTAATGCCTGCGGTGTATTCCGCTCGCAGCTCAAAGCTCATGGCTCGTAGCTTTCACTGCTATCGGGTCTTCCTTTAACTCATCGGTGATCATGCCTGCATCTTCTTCCTGACGCATTTGCTCGCTGGTCAGGCGGCTGCCATCGTGGCTCCAGCCGGGAGGGCCAAAGATGTAACCAAATCGTTCTTTCCAGCCAATATCAGTGCGGTTGATATCCTTGAAGATATTCTGCCATTCGTGGAATACTACGGTAACAGGCGTTTCCTTCTCTACAGCTTTGGTAAGTCCGTATTTGATGGGCTGGTATTCAGTTGCCGGCAATTCGGCCTGGAAGGTGCCGAACAGCTTGTCCCAGATGATCAGGAACATACCCATGTTCTTATCGAGGTATTTAGCATTGGAAGCATGGTGTACGCGGTGGTGGGAGGGCGTTACAAGGATATGCTCCAGCCAGCCCATTTTATGGATCAGTTCCGTATGAACGAAAATGCCCCATATCTGCGTGGCCGAGTAAACGAATACAATATCTACCGGGCTAAAGCCCATCAGCGCCAGCGGTATAAAATAAATAAAGCGGTATAAAGGTTGAAATACGGAAGAACGGAAGCCAACGGTAAAGTTCATGTGCTCTGATGAATGGTGCGTAACATGCACCGCCCAGAAGAGCCTTATTTCATGGTCGAACCGGTGTAGCCAGTAATACAGGAAGTCTTCCAGCAATACCAGCATGAACCAATACACAACCACGTGGCTGAACGAAAATATCTGATGACGGTAGAAGTAATCCAGGATCAGCAGGTATACAGCCCTGAAGAGCAGATCGATGGCACTGTTCATCAACATCAGGTAGCAATTGATGGCTGTATCTTTCCAGGTATATAATTTACGGTGACGGTAATTGCTCAATAACACCTCCAGACCAATAATGATCAGGTATAAAGGTGTACTGATGAGAATAAGTATTTGCTCCCGTAAAGAATCCATATACGATGGGCAAAAGTAAGCAACTGACAGTAAATGATTTGTCAAAAAATGAACATAATCCCATCTTATCGTGTGACCGGCGGCTGTGCATGACTTCTTTCTGTCATGCGTTCCGCTCCACCTGTAAGGCTTGCCGCCTGGTTTTGAGGGCAGGAACCCTGAAAGTTTTTTCTTTATTTCTTTTCAACATATCCCTCAATTCCTCGCTGGTTTTGCGGCTGCCGTCATGGCTCCAGCCGGGAGGTCCGAAAACATATAACCATTTTTGTTTCCAGGTTAGCCCCGGGCGGTGCAGGTCTTGCCAGATGGCCGACCATTCATGAAAGATGATGGTGGGTATTGTTTCTTTTTCGAGCGGTGTAGTAAGCCCATACCGGATAGGCTCATACTCAGCAGCAGACAATTCCTCCTGGAAGGTACCAAATAGCTTGTCCCAGAAAATAAATACAGAACCCATATTCCGATCGAGGTACTTGACATTGGATGCATGGTGAACGCGGTGGTGGGAGGGGGTGATGAGTATATACTCCAGCCATCCCATCTTGCGCACTTTTTCCGTATGTGTTAGAATAGCCCAGATTTCAGTAATGGAATAAATTAGTAAAAGATCAGCCGGTTGAAAACCCAGCAATACAATGGGGATAAAGAAGGCAAAGCGATACAAAGGCTCTAGTACACCAGCCCGGAAGCCTACACTGAAATTATACAACGAAGAAGAGTGATGATTCACATGCACGGCCCAAAACAACCGGCAGGTATGGCTAAGGCGATGCAGCCAATAATGCATCATATCCACCAGCAGTAACAAGGCTGCCCAATAGAAAAATGTATGCGTAAGTTTGAAAAAGCTATGGTTGAAAAGGAAAGCGAAAATTGCCAGGCTTACACCCCGCATCAACACATCTACCGCGCCTGATAAAATACTAATACAAAAATTCTGGAAGGTATTGCGCCGGGTATAACTGTGCGTGTGGTGAATATTACTCAGCATGATTTCCGCGCCGATTATGATCACGTACAACGGCGTGGTGATCAACACCAATAATTGCTGCTGAAGTGTTCCCATGCCTACCCCCGCCTCAAAAAAAGTACCATGCAATGCTGGCGGGGTTCAGTAACTTGCAGGGCAAATAATTATAATCATATTATAATCCCATATTGACGATCAGGGCTTATAAGTGGCTCTTGTGGAATGATTTAGCTGATGACGAACCTTATAAACGATAATTGGCAAAAGAAGGCCGCGGCCAATCAAAAACAGTATAAACAGTTTTTGAAACAGGCCGATAAAAATAAAGTGTTGAAACAATTGCCCGATTTGCATGAGGAGGCCTTCAGCAAGATAGATTGTTTGCAATGCGGTGCCTGTTGTAAGAACTACTCCCCCCGTTTTAAAACCCCCGACATAAAACGTATCAGCAAGCACCTGAAGATGAAAGAAAGTGCATTCATCGATACGTACCTGCGCCTCGATGAGGAGGGTGATTATGTGGTCAAGTCCGCACCCTGTCCTTTCCTCGGAGCTGATAACTATTGCAGCATCTATGAAGAGCGTCCCTCTGATTGCGCACGATTCCCCTATACAGATGAAGATGTGTTGTTGAAACGCCCGAATCTTACCCTGAAGAATGCGAGTTTCTGCCCTGCAGTACACTACGTGATGGAAAAGCTGATACAGCAAACAAATAAATAATTCGTATTGTCACCCTGAGCTTGTCGAAGGGCTTTGACGGGTTCAGTCCTGCAAAGCGGGATAAACTCTGACATTATGATCATAAATATCCAGACAATACACAACAACTGAACGATATTTTTTGTATAATTCAGCAATGTCGCATTTGCCTAAACTAATTGAAGACCTTGCTTTAATACTGGCCATTGCCGGTATCATCACTTTGCTGTTCAAATGGCTCAAACAACCCGTTGTACTTGGGTACATACTGGCGGGCTTATTAGTGAGCCCCAATTTTTCCTGGCTGCCCAATGTATCAGACCGGGCAGGGATACAGGTGTGGGCTGATATCGGTGTCATCTTTTTGTTATTCAGCCTTGGTCTGGAATTCAGCTTTAAAAAACTGGTAAAGGTCAGCGGCACTGCAGGTATTGCGGGCATTTTCGAGATCAGTTGTATGATCGCTTTAGGCTATTTTACCGGCAAACTGCTGGGGTGGCCCACTATGGATTGTATCTTCCTGGGCGGTATCATAGCTATTTCTTCTACCACCATTATCATCCGGGCTTTCGATGAACTGGGTGTGAAAGCCCAAAAGTTTGCCGGCCTCGTACTGGGTATACTGGTCATTGAGGACCTGGTAGCGGTATTGTTGATGGTGTTATTATCTACCATTGCAGTAAGCCAGACTTTCGAAGGCGGACAAATGATACAGTCTGTACTTAAGCTGCTATTCTTCCTTTCCTTGTGGTTCATATCAGGGATATTCATCCTGCCCACTTTTTTTAAATGGGTAAAACGATTGGTCAATGATGAAACCCTGCTTGTCATTTCATTGGGTTTATGCCTGTTGATGGTGACAGTAGCTACGCATACCGGATTTTCTGCGCCATTGGGCGCTTTTATCATGGGTTCCATGTTGGCCGAGACCACGATGGCTGAAAGGATAGAGCACCTTGTCAAACCGGTAAAAGATCTTTTTGGAGCGATCTTCTTTGTATCTGTAGGCTTATTGATCGAACCACGCATGTTGGTGAAGTATGCACTTCCGGTCGGTATCCTCATGATCATTGTGATCATTGGCAAAACCCTGAGTGTAACCATTGGCGCATTATTATCAGGGCAGCCATTGAAGCAAGCTTTGCAGGCAGGCATGAGCTTGTCTCAGATAGGGGAGTTCTCCTTTATCATCGCCAACCTTGGCTTGTCATTAAACGTAACCAGTAAATATTTGTATCCGATTGCCGTAGGTGTTTCTGTGGTAACGGCATTTACCACACCCTATATGATACGACTGGCAGACCCCTTGTATCATTGGCTGGATAAGAAACTGCCTTTAAAGTGGCGTACAGCACTGAACCAGTACAGTACAGGCGCACAGACCATACAGGTAGAGAGCGACTGGAAAATTGTTTTACGCTCTTACCTGACTGTCATGCTGGTCAATTCTGTTATTATTATTGCGCTTATATTATTAGCAGCCCGGTACCTCTTGCCGCTGGTCAGTAGCTATATAGCCAGCCCAACATTGGCAGCCTTCTTTACATGTTTTATTGCCCTCATTTGTATAGCGCCTTTTCTGTGGGCATTGGCCATCCGGAAAATACATTCGTATGCTTCTGCCAATTTATGGCTGGATAAAAAATACAACCACGGACCCCTGGTAATATTGGAAGTGATACGTAATATATTGTTGATTGTATTGGTGGGCTTTCTGGTCGACCGGTTATTTGGTGCGCTGGTGGCCTTGTTGGTAGTGTTACCTGTTATTGTAGTAGTGCTGCTGATCTTTTCAAGAAGGCTCAATGCTTTTTATTCCCGCATCGAAAAACGCTTTTTATCCAACCTGAATGACAGGGAAAATACAGCCGCTCAGGGTTCCCGTGATCTGTCACCCTGGGATGCTCACCTGGCCTATTTCAACATTATGCCTGAGTCGCCTGCTATTGGGCAAACCTTGCAGCAACTGGCCTGGCGCGAGAAATACGGCGTAAACGTTGCTTCGATCGAACGGGGGAGGAGAACTATATATGCCCCTTCCCGCGACGTCATGATCCATCCCCACGACAAGATGGCTGTAATAGGCACCGATGTTCAGTTGGAACATTTCAGGACGATCGTGGAAACAGAAACCGGCGATGGCGAATACATACCGCACAAAGACGATATCATACTCAATAAGCTCATCATCGACAACCGTACCGACCTGCGCGGCAAAAGCATCCGTGATTCAGGTATCCGGGAAATAGCGCATGGATTGGTAGTAGGTATTGAGCGCGACGGTACACGCATCCTCAACCCGGACTCTTCTACGGTGTTTGAATGGGATGATATCATCTGGATAGTAGGAGAGCGGAAAATGATCCAGAAGCTGGTTAAAGAATAGTGCTCAATACTCAAACTTCCGCAGCTTAGGCGCCTTCCACCACATGACGCCCACTACCAGCATCGTCATAACGCCGCCGAAGATCACAGAAGGTACTTTGCCCATCAGCGTAGCCGCCAGGCCACTTTCCACCTGTCCGATCTCATTCGACGAATTGATGAACATAGAATTTACAGCCGATACACGCCCGCGCATATTGTCGGGCGTTTTCATTTGCAGAATAGTGCCGCGTACCACCACACTGATACCGTCCAGTATACCGCTTACGAGCAGTGCAATAAAAGAAAGCAGGAATATTTTCGAGAGGCCAAAAATAATAATACACAATCCATACCCTGCTACTACATACAGCAATTTAAGCCCCTGTTTGCGGCGCAGCGGGAAAAAAATAAGCGTGATGATCACTCCAAAAGAGCCGATATCGGCAGCCGCATTCAGCCAGCCAAAACCAATAGGGCCAACATGCAATATCTCACCGGCAAAGAAAGGGATCATCGCCACAGCGCCGCCAAACAATACAGCAAACATGTCCAGCGTCAGGGCGCTTAGCAACTCTTTAGTGGTGATCACATATTTCAGTCCTTCTTTCACACTCTCCCAGGTCTTCTGCTCGGAGTTTTTATGCAGGATAGGTTTGGGTTTGATCCGCCAGATGCTCAAAGAGGCAATGATCAGGTAGATGATGATGATCACAAAAGAAGCCGAATAACCGGCATACGCGATCAGCAGGCCGGCGGAACCATGCCCCAGCACAGAGCCCGTGAGCCAGGTAGTAGAGCTCCAGGTCACGGCATTAGGTAACATCTGCTTAGGTACCAGTTGAGCCATGATAGAACTGGAGCTTGGACCCGTGAAAGAGCGTATAATACCGGTGCAGAAGATCACGAAGTAAATACCATATTGCACGAACCGGTTGCCCATACTTGCTTCTACATCTTTGTAAGTGATCACCAGCAGTCCGGTTACACACAGCAGGTACAACAGGATAGTTCGTAGCAGCAAGGTGCGCTTATCGCTCTTATCCACCACGTGGCCGGAATAGAGTGCCAGTGAAATGGCGGGAATGGCTTCAGCTAAGCCGATCATAGAAACCTGTAAGGGATCTTTTGTCAGCAGGTACAGTTTCCACAATACCAGCGTAGCTACCATGCGCATAGCCATGATGAAGAAAAAACGTTGTATGATAAAGTAGCGGAATTCTTCGATACGAACGGAGGCGAAGGGACTGTTGTTGCTTTGTAGTTCACTATCCATGGTCGCAAAAATAACGGAAAAACCTGTTTCGGGTTTCGTGTTTGGAGTTCAGGGTGGGTGCCTGATGAATCAGCATGTTAAGTAATATATCAGCATTTTGCATAAAAGAACCCGAAACACTAAACCCGTGACACGAAACGCTACGGCAACGTAAGATAACGCTGCCCATAGTCATGATCCTTGTCCAGGGCATCGATGATCACCTGCAGGTGTTTCTCATTACCAAGAAAATCGGCATTGCTGGCATCTACAAACAAAGTCTTCAGGTTATGCTGTTTGATGTAATTCGTATAAGTCTCCTGTATCCTGAACAGGTATTCATCAGGAATAGCCTGCTCGTAAGGGCGGTTGCGCTTGCGGATATTCTGCTGCAACTTATTGACCGGCACATGCAGGTAGATCAGGATCTCCGGTTGTGGTATCTGCTGGTGGATGATCTCGAATAATTTCTGGTACAGGCGAAACTCTTCTTCGGGCAGGTTTACCTTGGCAAAGAGCAGGCACTTGGTAAAAAGATAATCGGTGATGGTTACACTCTGGAACAGGTCTTTGGTATGGATCAGCTCCTTCAATTGTTTATAACGCTCAGCCATAAAGAACAACTCCAGCGGAAATGCATACTGCGCAGGGTTTTCGTAAAACTTGCTGAGAAAAGGATTGTCGGCAAAGGCTTCCAGGATCAGGCGCGAATTGTACCGTTTGGCCAATAGGTGCGACAGGGTGGTTTTACCCGCCCCGATATTGCCTTCAATTGTTATAAAGTGATAATTCATAATGTGTAGGAGTCCGCAGTCAGTGCACCAAAATAAAGGAAATGACTACATACATATGGGGTGTGAACATAATTTGTGGAAAAGTAAGTCGGGAAGTCCGAAAGTAGATAAAGTCTGAAAGACTAAGTAGAAATTTTGAATTACTTGCGGTTTTTCGGACTTTACTGACTTTCCGACCCTGTCCACTCTTTCACTTCAAGATCGTCCTTACACTCCGCTAATAAAGTCTGAATCGTTTTACCCAATACCGGGTGCAGATAACCAGGCGCTATTTCCGCCAAAGGCGTCAAGGCAAAGCGACGGTTCTGTAGCTCAGGATGCGGAATCACAAGATCCGGCTCGTCTATCTCGTCATAATTAAAAAGTAATATGTCGATATCGATGATCCGGGGGCCATATCGTTCCTTGCGAACGCGTCCCAGCAACGTCTCTGCTTCCAATACCCGTTCCAATAATTGGAAAGCCGTCAGATTCGTTTCCACCAACAGAGCCTGGTTGAGGAAAGATTGCTGGTCGGTCTTGCCCCAGGCGGCCGTTTCATAAACAGCCGATTGACGCACAACACGTCCGCAGGTCCGGCCGATGGTAATTACGGCCTGTTGCAGGTTGTGAAGCCTGTCACCTACGTTGCCGCCTATCAGTAAATACACATAATTCATATATTGCAGGCTGTCAAAGGGTCAAATATCTTTGAATTTTGTATAAAATCACTTGATTGATGAACAGCTTTCTCAAAATATTTCTTGCTTCTCTGACCGCATTGCTGGTGTTTACCGTGGTCATGTTTTTTGTCGGACTGGGCTTTTTATCCGGATTGGCTACACCCAAAAAAGAACCAGTAGGCGCTAAAGCCGTATTGACGATAGACCTTTCACAACCCATCCAGGAAGTCAAAACAGAAAATCCATTGGCTGCACTGGGAGGAAAAGAACAATACAGTAATCCTGCCTTATATGATGTGGTAAGACTTATCCGTTACGCCAAAAACGATTCTTCCGTAAAAGGCATTTATATCAACAGCGGTAGTAGTGCGAATGGCATGGGCACCAGTGATGAGCTACGCGATGCCCTGCTGGATTTCAAATCAACCGGCAAATTTATTTACGCATATGCAGATGTGATCACGCAAAATGCTTACCACATCGCCAACGTAGCCGATAAAGTATACTGTAATCCCAAGGGTGGGGTAGACTGGCGGGGATTTGCGATGCAGATGGTATACCTCAAAGGAACCTTGCAAAAGCTGGAGATAGAACCACAGATATTTTATGCCGGTAAGTTCAAGAGCGCGACAGAGCCCTTCCGCGAAGATAAAATGACAGATGCCAACAGGCTGCAATCGAGCGTTATCCTCAATGACCTGTATGGACATTTTCTGTTGCAGACGGCAGCTACCCGTAAAACGGATACCGCTACACTGCACCAGTATGCTAATGAGAACAGCATTCAATTTGCTGCAGATGCCTTGAAGTATAAACTGGTAGACGGACTGAAGTATGATGATGAAGTAAAAGACGAGATCAAGGAAAAGTTGAGTGTAAGCAAGTACGATAAGATCAATTTTGTGAGCCTGGGTAAATATGCACAGGCAGTAGACTATAAAGAAAGCGGTACCGATAAGATTGCGGTGATCTATGCGCAGGGCGATATTGTTGATGGTAAAGGCGACCGCGAAACGATTGGCGGCGATACTTATCGCAACCTGATCCGTAAAGCACGCCTCGATAAGGAAGTGAAGGCCATTGTAGTTCGTATCAATTCAGGTGGTGGCAGCGCCATGGCCAGCGAGAACATCTGGCGTGAGCTCACCGTGGCCCGCCAGGACAAGCCCGTGGTAGTAAGCTTTGGCGATGTGGCTGCTTCCGGGGGCTATTATCTTTCCTGTAATGCCGACAGCATTTTTGCACAACCCAATACCATTACCGGCTCCATTGGTGTGTTTGTATTGCTGCCCAACATGCAGAAGTTCTTCCAGAATAAGCTGGGCATGACCTTCGATGGCGTAAAAACATCGCCCGATGCAGATGCCCTCTCTGTAAGCAAGCCGCTCACACCTGCACAAAGACAATATTTACAGAACGATGTAGATACCATTTACCACAGCTTCAAACAGCGTGTTGCAGATGGCCGGAAAATGACACTGGAATATGTAGACAGTATTGGCCAGGGCCGCATCTGGAGTGGCACACGGGCCCTGGAACTGGGACTGGTAGACCGTATTGGCGGGCTGGAGGATGCCATTGCCTGCGCGGCAAAGCTGGCCAAAATAACGGACTACGGACTGAAAGAATTTCCCGAACCACGTAACATCTTCGATATGATCTTCGGTGAGTACCAGCGCGAAGCAAAGCAATCAGCTATCCGGGAAGAGCTGGGCGCCGAAGGCACAAAAACCTACAATACAATCAGGCGTGCAAGAGGCCTCATGGGCGTTTCGCAAGCAAGGCTGCCATTTGATTTTACGATCAACTAAATAAAGTCCGAAAGTCTGGAAGTCCGCAAGACGGAAAGAAATACAGGTAATCCTTCGGACTTTTCCGGCTTTCTGTCTTCCGGACTTAGCTGTCTTTCCGACTTAAACCATAGCTTTGCTGCTCACTTAACAGATTACTCCCCATGCCGCAACCATACAACCAGTTCCGGGCTATGCTGGCCATTACCAAAGCCAGCCTGAAAGCCCTTTTCAGAAGTCCCAGCGCAGTAGGTTTTGGTTTGGCGTTTCCCATGATCTTTATTCTCATATTCGGCTTTTTAGGAGGCGGAGGCGGTATTAATGTGCGTATCGCTTTTGATAAAAATACAGATACCCTTTCACCGGTATACCAGAGTATAAAAGGCGCTCCCGGTATACGTGTCATACAAAAAAACGAGAAAGAACTGGTAGAAGACCTTGAAAAGGGGCGTATAACAGCCATTTTGAATATCCAAAAAAGTAAGGACACAATAGCCGACTGGAAGATCAGTTTCAAAAGTTCCGGCGCTGTAAATCCACAAAACCTGCAGGTGCTGCAATCATTATTCGAATCGAAGATCAAAGCGGCTGATGCAGCAATATACCCGGGCGGAAGAACAATTGCTGCTATCGACAGAAATGTTGAAATGATACCCGGCCGCACTTACAGGACCATAGACTTTATCTTACCCGGTCAGCTTGGTTTCTCTTTAATGAGTGCAGGTATATTTGGGGTGGCTTTTATTTTCTTTAATCTCCGCCAGACATTAGTGCTGAAAAGATTTTACGCTACACCCATTCGACGTACCTACATTGTATTAGGTGAGGGGTTAAGCCGCGTGATCTTCCAGATGTTGACTGCTATAGTAATATTGCTGGCAGGGCACTTCTTTTTCAAGTTTACGCTGGTACATGGTATGGTCACTTTTTTCGAGTTACTGGTATTAAGCTTTATAGGCCTGGCAGTGTTTATGGGCTTTGGCTTTTTAGTGAGTAGCATTGCAAAGACCGATAGCGTCATCCCCTTATTGGTAAATATATTCACGCTTCCTCAATTTCTGTTGGCAGGTACTTTCTTCACAATAGACAATTTCCCTTCCTGGTTGCAGCCTATCTGCCGGATATTGCCGCTTACCCACCTCAATGATGCCATGCGCAATGTGGCGTTTGAAGGGGCACATCTTACAGACTGTGGTAAGCAACTGGGCGTGCTGGGAATTTGGGGAGTGTTGGTATATATAGTGGCTATTAGAATATTCAAATGGGAATAATTCTCTGTTGTTATAATTACCCAATATGCGTTTAGTAAAATTAGGTTTGATCAGTATCGTGGTATTATTTGTAGTGATCTTCTGCATATCGCTACTTATTCCTTCAAAGGTGCGTATATCGCGCGCCATCAATATCACTGCTCCTAAAGATAGCGTAACCCATTATCTGGCCGACCTGCGGCAGTGGCCTACATGGAATACCCTGATCACCAACCAGGAACTGGCCAATCCCTGGTATAGCAACAATGCTTTTACCAGCGACAAGCTGCAAGTGCGCCTCAGTAAGGCCGATACCGATACCATCACCACCATTTGGCAGCAGACGACCGGCCGGGAAACCCTCAGCGGTTTTAACCTGCATACCGCCGATAATACCATTGTGGTTCAGTGGTATTTTGATTTTCAGTTGAAATGGTACCCCTGGGAGAAATTTGGTAGCATCATTTTTGATAAGCAATTAGGACCGCCGATGGAGCAATCGTTGGGGGAACTCAAAAAAAAGCTGGAAACCATTCCTCAATAACATAATTTCAACACCTACAAATAAACACGATATATGAAAAAACTACTATTTCTTGCCACGATAGCGATGGCTGCAACTATGTTTGTTACTACGGAGGCTGCCGCACAAGCCAAAAGCCCGCACGAGACAGCAACGGGTAAAGATGTAAGTGTACGTTATGGCCGTCCTTACAAGAAAGGCCGTGAGATCTTCGGTGGACTGGAGAAGTTTGGCAAAGTATGGCGTACCGGTGCCGACTCAGCTACCCAGATCACTTTTGCCAAAGACGCCACTTTCGGCGGCAAAGCGGTAAAAGCAGGTACTTACACCTTGTTTACCATTCCCAATGAAAAAGAGTGGACAGTGATCCTCAATAGCCAGCTGGGCCAATGGGGCGCTTACAGCTATGACAAATTCAAAGACAAAGATGTGTTGCACGTAACAGTACCAGCTAAAAAGCTCGACGCTGTAGTAGAGCAACACACCATTCGTTTTACGCCTAAGAACGATCTGATCATCGAATGGGACCAGACACAGGTTACTGTGCCTATCAAAATATAAAGTTTGCGTTAAGCTTATTGAAGCGGCCTCCGGGCCGCTTTTTTTATGTCCTGTACCCTGCATGTTAACAGCAGGCTGCGATGCCAAAAAATACCTATTTTGTAACTCAAAATATCAGGCAATGGCGATGAGTAATTTGTACCCTATACTGGGATATGTCGGAGCGTTTGCTTACCTGCTTGCCTATTTCCTGTTAAGCATTAATAAGATCAAAGCAGACCAGCCAGTTTATCATGCCCTGAATATTGTAGGGGCTGTGGGGCTAACCATAAATGCTATCTATTTTACAGATCCGCCTAATGTAATAGTAAACCTTGTGTGGGGGCTTATTGCTGTAACTGCCTTGATCGTGCTTTTGCGGAAGCGGAAGAAGAAAAATTGAGTTGCAACAAAGCCTGTTCCTTATACTGCGCTAATTTTCTTTTATACTCCTGCTTGTTGCTCACAAGACTTAAGTAATAGTAAGCACCATCCACCAATACAAAGATCGAGTCGGCAACGAATGCAGGATCTTTCACGCTCAGCACACCTTGCTTATTGCATTCAATAATGATCTCCTTGAAATTGCTCCGCAAGGTATCCAGCAGTATCTTATATTTTTCTTTTACTTCTTTATCACGAAAGGCCAGCGAATAACAACTATAGGAAACACTGTCATCGAAAAGTGTATTCCACTTTTGCGAGAAAATATTGTCTATAACCTTCAGTAGTTTTTTCTTAGGATCATTGTTGTAAGCAGCAGGCGTTTTAAATATTAAAAGATACTTGTCGAGTATATATTCTATCAGGCCATATACCAGCGACTCTTTTGTTTTAAAATAGTGAATGACCAGGCTGGGGTTGATATTGATAAGCGCGGCAGTCTTGGCAATGGACGCGTTTTCCAGTCCTTCTTTTTTAGCGAGTTCGTAAAATGCTTCAATGATCTCCTTTTGGCGGGATTCCTTGATACTTCTTCTTCCCATAGTTAGTCAGCTGATTTCCGGCAAATATAGTATTCATCCCTGTCTTTCGCCAGTAAAACGATTGCGTAAGAAAGTGCAACGATTGCGTAAGGTTTGTAAAACGATTGCGTATAGAGTATTTGATGTAACATTTGTATTAATTAATTGTAATCATTGCATTATGATTTCAAAAATAAATTGAATGAACGTTCAATTTATTTTTGAAATCTGCTTTAATTCCCCATTTTTGTAGGGTCAATACTTACAAGGTCCAATCTTCACAACGAGCTTTTATCTTTTAAAATAGTTTCAGTTTATGAAAACAACTGCTTTATTAATCCTTTCATTACTGTTGCAGTATATCACCTTTGCACAGGATATTACAGTAACAGGTACAGTGCGCTCAGCAGGCGAGAATGCTTCGCTGAGTGGCGTTTCTGTTTCAGTAAATGGCAAGAGCCGGGGTACTACGACGAACGATGACGGCAAGTATTCCCTGCTTGTTTCGAAAGACGCGGTGCTTACATTTTCATTCCTGGGATACGCCTCCAGGCAAGTGCCGGTCAATGGTAGAACAGTAATTGATATCGAGTTGAAAACCGGTAGCGGCAATGAGCTGGAAACAGTGGTTGTTACTACAGCACTTGGTATCAAAAAGCAACAAAAAACATTGGGCTATGCTGTGCAGGAAGTGAGCGGAGAAACGATGGCTAAAACCAAAACGGCCACAGCGCTGAGTGCTTTAACCGGTAAAGTAGCTGGTCTGAACATCAACAATACGACCGACCTGTTTCGCAATCCCGGTATCTCTTTGAGAGGCAGAACACCCTTGATCGTGATCGATGGAATACCTGATCCTGATGCCGATCCTTACAAGATCAATGCAGATGATATCGAAAGCATCAGCGTATTGAAAGGAACCGCTGCCGGTGCATTGTATGGTGCTGTAGGTGTGAATGGCGCGATCCTGTATACAACAAAAAAAGGAAACAAAGGAAAAGTGAATGTAGAAGTCAACTCCTCTACGTTGTTCCAAACCGGTTATACGGTAATACCCGAAATACAAACCACCTATGGTGGTGGCGACCAGGGTAAATATGCCTATGTAAATGGTTCTGGTGGTGGCACTGAAGGCGGCGGCTGGATATGGGGACCCAAACTCGATCAGCGCGACCCTTCTACTCAAAGTGGCTTTTACGAAACAACACAATTCGATAGCCCCGTTGATCCCGTTACAGGTGTGCGCAAAAAAACGCCCTGGATATCTAAGGGTAAGGACAATATCAAGAATTTCTTCAGAACAGGTCTGTTATCTAC
>JAGIBF010000059.1:216-49481 GCA_017744515.1 Niastella sp. | reverse complement strand
ACCATCAGCAAATACAAGGGCTGCATCTTTTCGTTTTTCATATTGGAAATTTTGAATTGTTAGGAATGACCTTCCAAATGAAAACATGTCTGGGTTGGGGATGACTAACAATCAGAGCGACATAGGGAGTGCGGAATGCTACTAACGTTATTGTAAAATGGACAGCCAAGGTACGAAATAACCCAACATAAAAGGCTGCGTTGATAAAAATAAGCTACAGATAACAGGTGGGACCAAAGCGGGTAAGCTTTGTCTAAGTCTTCGGCAATAACTCAACCTCTTACTTTAAACACATAAGCATAAAAAAAGCGTTCCGGATTAACCGGAACGCTTATATCAGGTACTACTGTCTTAAATTATTCTTTAGGAGCAGCATCACCACCTTGCTTCTCTTCTTGCTTCAGCTTTTCTTTGATCTCAGCCAAAGCACCCAGATCACCGAGGGTAGCTTTCTCTACTTTACCTTGAATATTCTTAACAGCCTTCTTGGTCTTGTCAGCTTCTACACGAGCTTCCTTGCGGGCAGCTTCCTTCTCTTCAACCTTAGATTGTTCCCAGATGCGTGTGTGCGATACAACAATGCGTTTTTCATTGCGATCGAATTCGATCACCATGAACTGCGATGTTTCATCAGCACCCATGCTCTTACCATCTTCCTTCGTCAGGTGACGGTTAGGCGCAAATCCTTCCAGACCGTAAGGCAATTGAACGATACCACCTTTGTCGTCACGGCGGATAACAGTTCCTTCATGCACTGAACCCACAGCGAATGTGTCTTGCAGTGCATTCCAGGGATCTTCTTCCAGCTGTTTGTGACCAAGCTGCAGCTTGCGGTTTTCTTTATCGATACCGAGGATCACTACGTCGATGTTGGAACCAACTTTAGTGTACTCAGAAGGATGGTTGAAACGCTTCAGCCAGCTCAGGTCGCTGATGTGGATCATACCACCGATACCAGGAGCCAGCTCAACAAACACACCGTAAGGAGTGATGTTCTTCACCAGACCAGTATGGCGGCTTCCTTCAGGGAACTTGGTTTCGATAGTACTCCAGGGATCTTCGCTCATTTGCTTGATAGACAAGCTCATTTTGCGGCTACCCTTATCGAGCGTAACGATCTTAGCTTCGTACTCGTCACCAAGTTTGAAGAATTCCTTAGCGTTGATGGGGGTATTAGCCCAGGTGATCTCACTTACGTGAACCAGACCTTCAACACCAGGCATGATTTCGAGGAATGCACCGTAGTCTTCGATGTTCACTACTTTACCCTTCACTACAGAACCTTCATGCACATTTTCTGGCAGGATATCCCATGGGTGAGGAGTCAGTTGTTTCAGACCAAGGCTGATACGTTTCTTCTCGTCGTCGAAATCCAGTACCACCACTTTCAACTTCTGATCCAGCTTCAACACCTCGCTCGGATGGCTGATACGTCCCCAGCTGATATCGGTGATATACAGCAGACCGTCCAGACCACCCAGGTCCATGAATGCACCGAAGTCGGTAATATTCTTGATAGTACCTTCCAACACCTGACCTCTTTCGAGTTTGCTCATGATCTCTGCACGTTGTGCTTCGATATCGCTTTCGATGAGCGCCTTGTGAGATACTACAGCGTTCTTGATAGCTTCGTTGATCTTCACTACTTTGAACTCCATGGTCTTACCTACAAACTGATCGTAATCAGTTACAGGCTTAACGTCGATTTGTGAACCAGGCAGGAACGTTTCCATACCAAACACATCAACGATAAGACCACCCTTAGTCTTAGAAGTAACAGTACCGGTGATAACTTCGCCAGTCTTGTGAACTTCCACGATACGCTCCCAGGCACGTGTGATACGCGCTTGTTTGCGGCTCAGGTTCAGGTGACCTTCCCGGTCTTCCTTCTCAACTACCATCACTTCAACCTCATCACCTGTTTTCAGGTTGGTAAGGTCACGGAATTCGTTCAGGGAAACCAGACCATCACTCTTGAAACCAATGTTGATAACTACGTCTGTTTTAGTCATAGCTACCACCAGGCCTTTCACCAGCTCACCATCGGTAACTGCTTTGAAAGTTCCTTCGTAAACAGCATCATACTTGGCTTTCTCCTCTTTGGAGTAAGTAGCCACATTACGCTTGTCGATGCTCCAGTCGAAATCGTCATGCGCACCTGCATCTTCTACAACAGGAGCGGCCACAGGTGCAGTTATTGTCGCTGTAGTCTCTTCAGCAGGTGCTGCAGAAGACTCCTGTGCATCAGCGTTTAGTTGTTTAACAATTAAATTTTGAAACATGATAGAATCCCGGAGGGTTTTTATTCCGGGGGTGCAAAGATACGTCAAAATGCTGAACAGTGGCGGTTTTTTGCTGTTTTTTCGCCCCAATAAACCCCTCTCCTGCAAGGTTTTACAGGCGCTGTCCCAAAATATCCCCGGAAGGACTCGATCGCACCTTCCGACCTTGCATTTGATTTATGATCATAACCAATTGTTGATTATTATTTTTCTGCAAAACATTTCACAACAAACAGTTTTCTGTTATTTTTGAAACCTTTTTACACCAACCGTTTACAATGATCACACCGGTTTTAATTCAGTTATTCGAGCAGGGCTTAAACAAACTCACAGAAGAAATTAACGCTTACCCCGACGATGCCAGCCTTTGGCTCGCAGGCGAAGGAATTAGCAATCCCGGCGGCAACCTGTGCATGCACCTCACAGGAAACCTCCAGCACTTTTTAGGGGCCGTATTGAACGATTCAGGGTACGTGCGCAACCGCGAGGCCGAATTCAAAGTGAAAAACATAGCCAAGGTTAAATTACTCAACGAAATAGAGGAAGCCAGAACAGCCGTAAAAGATACCCTCGAACAGGTAAGCAGAAAACAACTGGATAAGAACTATCCACTGCCTATCAATGGGGAAATGGTAAATACGGAATACTTCCTCGTTTACCTGTTGGGACACCTCAACTACCACATCGGGCAGATCAACTACCACAGAAGATTAGTAGTTAAACAGCCTGCATAAAAATATTATTGTCACCCTGAGCCTGTCGAAGGGTGCCTGGTTCTCTGCGGGGTGACACCTTTCGCTTGCGAAGCAAAGGTGTCACCTCGTATATGTTTAAGAACTGAACCTGTCAACTCTTCGCAATAGCCCCAGCAGCAATGAAACCACTGGTCCATGCATGCTGAAAATTGAACCCGCCCGTAATGCCATCCACATCCAGTATTTCGCCGGCAAAAAACAGATGAGGCACCAGTTTACTCTGCATGGTTTGAGCATCTACTTCAGCCAGCCTGATCCCTCCCGCAGTTACAAACTCTTCTTTAAAAGTTGTTTTACCACGCACTACAAATTCCTGTGCACAAAGCACCTTGACAAGCTTGTTCTGTGCTGCCGCCGGCAGGTCTGCCCAGCGGATATCGATGCCAACGCCGGCTTGTTCCAGGAAATAGTCCCATAACCTTTGTGGCAAGCCAAAAGGATTGCGGTTACTGATCTTTTGAGCAGCCAGTTCAAAACGCAGCCGCTGCAACTCATCCCGCAAACTGTTTTCATTATACGTCGGAAGCCAGTTTACTTGTATGTTGAATTGATAGTTACTTGCAGACAACTCACGCGCACCCCAGGCCGATAATCGTAATACCGCAGGACCACTCATCCCCCAATGCGTGATCAGCAAAGGCCCCTGCGAAGACAACTTGCTACCCGTAATACGTACATGAGCATCAGGAACAGATACGCCCATAAGCTGGGTAATACTGTTGCCCGGCATATTGAATGTAAACAACGATGGTACGGGTTCTTCAATCGTATGCCCCAACCCCTTCAACCAGTCAAACATGGAAGCCTTGGGATAACCGCCACACGCGATACATACGAAGTCTGCAGCAAGGCTTCGATTGTCTGATAATTCAATAACAAATGGCCTGGTCACGTGATTTCCCCCTTCTGTATGCTGAATTCTATATTCTGTATGCTTCAATCCTTTCACCTCCGATGACATCCTCACTTCTACCCTATACTTATTCACTTCACGTAAAAGACAATCGATAATAGTTTGCGAAGAATCGGTTACAGGGAACATCCGGCCATCATCTTCCGTTTTCAATGCCACACCACGCTCCCGGAACCACTCAATAGTATCGGTAGTAAAGAACTGATGGAAAGTCTTTTTCAGGAAGTTGGCGCCCCGCGGATATTTCCGCACCATATCAGCAATAGAAAAACAGGCATGCGTTACATTACAACGCCCTCCACCCGATACCTTTACTTTGGATAATACCTTATTACTTTTTTCAAGAATGATCACTTCCAATGCAGGGTGCTGCCGTGCTGCATTCACAGCACAGAAGAAACCAGCCGCGCCACCACCAATTACAACCAATCTTTTCTTCTTATCAGCCATATTATCCAATTAAACCTTTCACGTAAAAGAAAACCCTCTGCTAAGAGGGTTTATATAGTAAGAGTAAGTTTTATACCGTTAGTATCAATACTAACCACCTCATCGTCTTCCCACAAGGCTGTTAGCTTTATCCTACCAATACCGACTGGTCAGTAACCAGGTAGGCATTAGCTTTCTCAGCTGCTTCAATAATACTGTAGTCCGACAGGATATCCGCCTGGTTCTTTTGCACACACACATCGTGTTCAAAGTGAACAGAAGGAGAATGATCTACTGTACGCACAGTCCAGCCATCAGACTCAGTATACACTTCCTTCTTACCCATGTTGATCATAGGCTCGATGGCCAACACAGTGCCCTCTTTTAGTTTGGCGCCAGCACCACGTTTTCCATAGTTCGGCACCTGGGGATCTTCATGCAAACTTTTACCCAGCCCATGACCAACCAGTTCACGCACTACACCATAACCATACTTCTTTTCAGTATGCTCCTGGATAGCACTGCCGATATCACCTACACGGTTACCGGCTATAGCCTGTTCGATACCCTTATACAGAGATTCTTTGGTAATACGGATGAGCTTCAGCACCTCAGGCTTTACATCGCCAATGGCGAAAGTATAAGCATGATCACCATGATAGCCATTCTTGATAATACCTATGTCCACAGAAATGATATCACCATCCCTAAGCTCCTTTTCATTCGGAAAACCATGTACCACCACATCATTTACGGAAATACAGGAATTGAACGGGTATCCATGAAAACCCAGGAAGGAAGGAATACCACCATGATCTTTGATCATCTCGCCAATAGTCTTATCGAGCGATAAAGTAGTAATACCGGGACGAAGCAACTTGGCAATTTCAGTTAAAGTGGCGCTCACGAGTAAGGCGCTTTGGCGCATCAACTCCACTTCAGCCGGTGTCTTAATATAAACCATTATCGTAGCATCTTTTGTTTAAAACAAAACCTGACAACTACTATAACAGTTGCCAGGTTTTAAAGTTGTATAATGAGTTATTACAGAGATGCCGGAGAAGCGGGAGATACCGTTTGGCGGCCCTGTACGCGTCCACTCTTCATCAAACCATCATACTGACGCATCAAAAGTTGAGTTTCAATTTGTTGCAATGTATCAAGGATTACACCCACCATGATCAGCAGAGAAGTTCCACCAAAGAAAGAAGAGAACGACTGCTGAATACCAAGACGTTGTGCAAAACCAGGCAGGATACCTACCACAGCCAGCAATACCGCACCGGGTAAAGTGATCTTGTCCATTACCGCACCGATATAATCAGCAGTAGGCTGACCAGGCTTGACACCAGGAATAAAACCGTTGTTACGCTTCAGGTCATCGGCAATTTGCTTGGGGTTGAAGATCAAAGCTGTATACAGGAAGGTAAAACCAATCACCATTACAGCATAGATCAACATATACCAGAAGTTACTGTGGTCACCGAAAATCTTGGCAAGACCACGTGTAGAATCGAAGTTAGACAGCAAAGTAGGCAGGAACATGATCGCCTGAGCGAAGATGATCGGCATTACACCTGCACTGTTCACCTTGATAGGCAGGAACTGGCGGGCGCCACCAAACTGGCGGTTACCTACAATTTGCTTGGCGTATTGAACCGGGATCTTGCGAACACCCTGGATCAGGATGATCAATCCCATGATGATAGCAACAAGTACAGCGATCTCGATCACGAACAACAGGATACCACGGCCACTTGCACCGGTAGTTTTAGCACTCCACTCCTGCATCAGCGACTGAGGCAGACGAGCAAGGATACCCACCATGATGATCACAGAGCTACCATTACCCAATCCCTTATCAGTGATCTTTTCACCAATCCACATTACAAACAAAGTACCGGCACTGAGGATAACAGTAGTAGACAGCCAGAAATAGCTGGAATACTCCTGGATCATCGCGTCCTTATTGGTTTGGTGCAGGTAAGCCACATAAGCACTGGCCTGCAGGATGGCAACAGCCACTGTTAAGAAACGAGTGTATTGGTTGATCTTTTTACGGCCACTCTCACCCTCCTTTTGCATTTTCTGGAAGGGGGGATAAAGAATGGTCATCAATTGCATGAAGATAGAAGCAGAGATATAAGGCATGATACCCAATGCCAGAATAGAAGCCTGTGAAAAGGCGCCACCGGCAAAAGCATCGATCAGGCCGAGAATGCCACCACCAGATGCGTTGGTATTGATCAAAGTAGGATTGATACCAGGCAACACGATGTGAGTACCGAGGCGGTATACGGCTATCAGAGTAATAGTCACCAGGATCTTACTCTTCAGCTCCTCAATACTCCAGATATTCTTCAGGGTTTGTATGAATTTTTTCACGGAATCCAGAAATTTTTTATGATGGCCTCTGTTTTTTAAAACCACAAAACAGGTTTGCTGCAAAGACCATTTCAATCCTTATGGCAAACCTGCTGTCCGTTATATAACCGGTTAACTACTAAGCTTGTTAAAAGCAAAAAAGACGCATTCTAAGATGCGTCTATGCAAGTTACACAAAATTACTTTACAATTTCTACTGTGCCACCTGCTGCTTCGATAGCAGCTTTCGCTTTGTCGCTGATAGCATTCACTTTGAAAGCTACTTTGCTCTTAAGCTCACCGTTACCCAGGATTTTCACCAGGTCGGTGCGGCTAACCAGTCCATTGATATATAAATTCTCCAGGGAGAATTCTTTCAATTCGTATTTTTCAACGAGATGATCAACCTGGCCAAGGTTAAACACCTTATATTCAACCCTGTTTATATTAGTAAAACCACGTTTTGGTAAACGGCGCTGGATTGGCATCTGTCCACCTTCATGAGCATTCTTACGTTGGTAACCAGCACGGCTTTGACCACCCTTATTACCTTTGGTAGAAGTACCACCCTTACCGGATGCTTCACCACGACCTAATCTTTTCTCTTTATGCGTTGCGCCTTCTGCGGGCTTGATCTGATGTAATTTCATGTTTTCTGATTTTTACTCAACGGGGAATCTCCCCTCGCTTTTAAAGATTGATAATTACTTAACCTCTACTACAGTAACCAGGTGGCTTACAGCACGCACCATACCGAGTATTTGTGGAGTTGCTTCTACCTCTTTAGTAGAATTCAACTTGTTCAGGCCCAACGCCTGGAGCGTTAATTTCTGGCGCTCAGGTCTGTCAATGCCACTCTTTACTAAAGTGATCTTAATCTTGCTCATGATTTAATCATTTGACCAGTCTTTTCGTCTGTAGCGATCGTCTCACGACGCTCTGCTCCCGACTCCCGACTGAATTATCCGTTAAATACTTTCTTCAGGTTCAGTTTACGTTGCTTGGCAACAGTAACAGGCTCGCGCAACAGGGCCAGCGCAGCAAAAGTAGCTTTCACCACGTTGTGAGGATTGGCAGAACCAAGGGATTTAGCCAATACGTCAGTAACACCGGCGCTTTCCAATACCGCACGCATGCTACCTCCGGCAATCACACCAGTACCATGAGCAGCTGGCTTGATCAATACTTTGGCAGCACCAACTTTCGACCACTGATCGTGAGGAATAGTTCCGTGCATGATAGGCACTTTTATAAGATTCTTCTTGGCATCTTCAATGCCTTTGGTAATAGCTTCCTGTACTTCTTTGGCTTTACCCAGGCCATGACCTACCACACCATTCTCATTACCCACCACTACCAGGGCAGAAAAACTGAAAGCACGACCACCTTTAGTGGTTTTTACCACCCGGTTGATGGCTACCACTTTCTCTTTCAGCTCAAGATCGCCGGCTTTAACTCTGTTTAAATTAACTTTTGCCATTATTTCGAATTGACGATTTTTATTGTAATTATCCTAAAGGATTAGAATTGCAAACCACCTTCACGGGCACCATCAGCCACGCTCTTCACACGGCCATGATATAAGTTGCCACCACGGTCAAATACTACGATAGTAATACCGAGTTCAGTAGCCTTGCGGGCAATTGCCTGACCTACCAGTTTGCTCTTTTCGATCCTTGTCACTTTCTGAGCAGCAATATCCTTATCCCTGGAAGAAGCCGCAGCCAGTGTTTTACCATCAACGTCGTCGATCAGTTGCACATAGATGTCAGTGTTGCTTCTGAAAACAGACAGCCTTGGTTTTTGGCCTGTACCAGATACTTTCTTGCGGATCCGGTAGCGGATTTTCTGTCTTTTTACTAATTTATTCATTGCACTTTATTTTATGCCGCCCGATACTGCCGGGCGGCTAATTTTCAAATTATTTACCAGCAGCCTTACCAGCTTTACGACGGATAACTTCACCAGCGTACTTAACACCTTTACCTTTGTACGGCTCGGGCTTACGCAGACTACGCAGCTTGGCAGCTACCTGGCCGATCAGTTGCTTATCGATGCCTTCCAGCATGATCTTGGGGTTTTCACCCTTTTCCTGAGAAGTAGCAACCTTCAATTCCTTGGGAATCTCGAAAATGATATTGTGAGAATAACCGAGTGACAGGTCAAGCAGGTTACCCTGATTAGAGGCTTTGTAACCTACACCCACCAGCTCCAGGTTTCTTTTATAACCTTCAGTAACACCCTTTACCAGGTTGGCAACAAGAGCACGGTACAAACCATGCATCGCACGGTGACGGATCTGGTCCGTTGGACGTGTGAAAGTAACAGTGTTGTCCTTTACTTCTGCAGTGATATCACGATCGATAGCTTGTTTCAGTTCACCTTTAGGACCTTTTACAGTCAGCACATTATCCTTACCTACAGTAGCAGTAACACCACTGGGCAATACGATGGGTTGTTTACCTATACGAGACATAAAAAATTAGTTTATTGTTTTTTGTTTCCAGGGTTACCCCGGGTTGTTTTAGTTCCTGGCCGGTCAGCCTCTATAGGTAGGGCTTAATGTACCAGTAACAATATAGTTGAGGGCTTTCAGCGTCAGCCAAAAGCCCGTACAATTAATAGATATAGCAAAGAACTTCGCCACCTACATTCTGCACCTTGGCTTGCTTATCGGTCATAACACCCTTAGAAGTGCTGATGATAGCAACACCCAGACCATTCTTCACACGTTTGAATTCAGCAGGGCTGGCATACTGACGTAAACCGGGACGGCTTACTCTTTCCAGTGACCTGATCGCTGGCTCTTTAGATTGAGCATCATACTTCAAGGCGATCTTGATCACACCTTGTTTGCTGTCATCCTCAAATTTGTATTTCAGGATATAGCCTTGATCATACAGGATCTCTGTAATACGCTTTTTAAGATTAGAAGCCGGGATTTCAACAATCCGGTGGCCGGCCAATTGCGCGTTACGAACTCTGGTCAGAAAATCTGCTATAGGATCTGTTACCATTTTATAATAAGTTATTGTATCAGTTCAGAATTAGATTGAATCTCATACACACAGGATGTACTGTCACGGGACTGATAATTACCGTAACCCATATCCTGCTGCGTCGTATATTACCAGGAAGCCTTGCGAACACCTGGGATCTTGCCGTTAAGCGCCATCTCACGGAATGTAACACGGGAGAGACCGAAGTAACGCATATATCCCTTAGGACGGCCAGTTAACTGGCAACGGTTCTTCAGACGAACTTTTGAAGAATTCTTCGGCAGTTCATCCAGTGCTTGCCATTCTCCGGCAGCTTTCAAGGCAGCACGCTTTTCAGCATACTGAGCTACCATATGTTCTCTTTTCCTTTGTCTGGCTTTTATTGACTCTTTTGCCATAATAATTAGAAATTCGAATTTAAAATTTCGAAACCCTTTCCGGATTTCTGTTGTGTATTTTATAATCCGTATAGACTGCAGACTTTCGGTCCTTCCGTCTTACGGACTTTCCGACTTCTTAGTCTTTCTTCTTGAACGGCATACCCATTTCCTTCAGCAGCTCGAAAGCTTCTTCGTTGGTACCAGCCGTTGTTACGAAAGTGATATCAAGACCGGTGATCTTATTTACCTTATCGATATCGATCTCCGGGAAAATGATTTGTTCAGTAACACCGAGTGTATAGTTACCACGACCGTCGAACGCTTTTTCATTGATACCTTTGAAATCACGTACGCGGGGCAGAGCAGTAGCGATCAGCCTGTCCAGGAACTCATACATTTTCACACCACGCAAAGTAACACGGGCGCCGATAGGCATGTTCTTACGCAGTTTGAAGTTAGAGATATCCTTTTTAGACATGGTAGTCACCGCTTTCTGGCCAGTGATCTGTGTAAGCTCGTCTACAGCAATATCCACCAGTTTCTTGTCGCTTACAGCGCCATTCACACCGCGGTTCAGGCAGATCTTTTCCAGACGTGGAACCTGCATAAGGCTGCCGTAGTTAAAGCGCTTCATCAGGGCAGGTACAACGTCCTTTTTGTACTTGTCTGCTAATCTCGGAGTATATTTTGTTGTGCTCATTTTTTAAAGCTTTATTACTTTATAACTTCACCGGATTTCTTGGAAACACGTACCAGTTTACCATTTTCGCGGGTACGTTTAACCTTGGTGGCTTCACCCTTCTTGGCATCCCACAACTTCACATTGGAAATGTGGATAGCCGCTTCCTTCTTCACAATACCACCTTTGGTATCACGGGCAGAAGGCTTGGTGTGGCGGGTAATGATATTTACACCTTCAACCAGTACTCTTTCCTTGTCAGGAAACACTTCGAGTACTTTGCGGGGTTTCGTTGTGTCTTTATCGTCACCGGTAATTACCACTACGGTGTCGCCTTTTTTAATATTGAACTTAGGTTTAAAACGATTGCTCATTTTTTTAAGCTTTGAGCTATGAGCTGCGAGCGGCGAGCTGATAGCGTTATAAAAATCTATTTCGGAACGGGCTCGTAGCTGATCGCTCGTAGCTCGTAGCTTTATTTACAGTACTTCCGGGGCCAGAGAGATGATCTTCATATAACCCTTATCACGCAATTCACGCGCTACGGGTCCGAAGATACGCGTACCACGGGGCTCATCAGAAGCGTTCAACAGTACCACTGCGTTGTCGTCGAAACGGATATAAGATCCGTCCTTACGACGCAGCTTGTTCTTGGTACGAACAATAACGGCCTTTGTAACGGTACCTTTCTTGATACCACCGGCAGGAATAGCATCCTTTACGGTAACAACAATTTTATCGCCGATCTTCGCGTAATCCTGGCCGCTGTTACCCAGCACACGGATACACAACACTTCCTTGGCACCACTATTATCAGCTACGTTTAATCTGCTTTCTTGCTGAATCATTTTGTTAAGCTTTGAGCTCTTAGCTGCGAGCTTCGAGCATTGATACAATTATATTTAATACGTGGCCCGTAGCTCATAGCTCGTAGTCCACAGCCACTCTGATTACTTCGCCTTTTCTACCACTTCTACCAGTCTCCAGCGTTTAGTTTTGCTGAGAGGACGAGTTTCCATGATCTTTACCACATCCCCTATAGTGCACTCATTCTTCTCATCATGAGCATGGAACTTCGTGGTTTTCTTTACGAACTTACCATAGATCGGGTGCTTTACTTTTCTTTCCACAGCAACAGTAATGGTTTTAGCCATTTTATTGCTGGTAACAACACCAGTTCTTGTTTTACGCAAATTTCTATCTAACATTTTCTTTAGGTTTTAGCTTTTAGCACTTAGCTATTAGCGCTCAACTTATTTAGTTTGTTCTCTTTTTACTTAGTACAGCTAACTGCCGAGAGCTAACTGCTAACAGCTTTATACAGCCTGCTGTTTCTGCTTCAGCTCAGTTTTCAAACGAGCCAGATCTTTGCGAAGGCCGCGGATGCTCATGGGATTCTCCAGAGGAGAGATAGCGTGAGCAAACTCCAGCTTCTTCAGGCGCAGTTCATCTTCCTGTATCCGGGCTTTCAGGTCGGTTACGGACAGCTCTTTCAGGCTTTTTACAAAATCAATTTTCTTAGACATGATATACGATTTGAATATTCTCAAATATTCGCCTTAGTGCTTATTGTGCCACGTAATCCCGGCGAACGATGAACTTTGTTTTAATGGGCAGCTTTTGAGCAGCCAGTTCAAGCGCTTGCTTTGCTGTTGCTTCGCTTACACCGTCGCACTCGAAAATGATACGGCCTGGTTCCACTACAGCAGCCCAGAACTCGGGGTTACCTTTACCTTTACCCATCCGCACTTCAGCAGGCTTACGGGTAATTGGCTTATCAGGGAAAATGCGTATCCACACATTACCTTCACGTTTCATTGAACGGGTCAGCGCCTGACGCGCAGCTTCGATCTGACGGTTGTTTAACCATATTGGTTCCAGGGCTTTCAGAGCGAAAGAACCAAAAGAGATAGTAGTACCACGCTTGGCTACTTCCCGGATGCGTCCTTTCTGCGCTTTCCTGTGTTTCGTCCTTTTAGGCTGTAACATCTATTAACAGTTTGAAAATTTGATAATTTTTGAAGACCTCCAATTCACGGGGGTATATCCCCTGCCGCTTATTAGCGCCCTCTGTTGTTTCCTCCACGGCCAGCACCACCGCCGCCTCTGCGATCACCGCCGCCACCGCCTCTGCGATCACCACCACCGCCGCCTCTGCGGTCACCACCACCACCGCCTCTGCGGTCGTCTCTGCGGTCACCACCACGTTGGTCATCACCATCTCTCCGGTCTCTGCGGTCATTCACATCACTCTTTCCACCTACCAGGTTCGGGTTCAGGTCACGTTTACCAAGTACCTCACCTTTACAGATCCATACCTTGATACCTATTTTACCATACACAGTCAGCGCAAACACGTTAGCGTAGTCGATATCCATACGCAGTGTATGCAAAGGTGTACGACCTTGTTTGATTTCTTCCGTACGGGCAATTTCAGCACCACCCAAACGGCCGCCTACTTTGATCTTGATACCTTCAGCACCCATGCGGAGAGCAGAAGCGATCGCCATCTTGATAGCACGTTTGTAGTTGATACGGTTTTCGATCTGGCGGGCAATAGTGTCACCCACGATCATCGCATCCAGTTCTGGACGACGGATTTCGAGGATGTTGATCTGTACATCGTCTTTACCAGTCAGCTTCTTCAACTCTTCTTTGATACGATCTACTTCGCCACCACCTTTACCTATGATGATACCGGGTTTTGAGGTATGAATGGTAACGATCAGTTTATTCAGCGTACGCTCAATAACGATCTTGGAGATACCACCTTTGTTGATACGGGCATTCAGGTAAGTCCTGATCTTGTTATCCTCGATCAACTTGGTAGAAAAATCTTTTTTGTTACCATACCAGTTAGATTCCCAACCGCGGATGATCCCTAACCTGGCACCAATAGGATTCGTTTTCTGACCCATTTATTCTAATTTGAAAATTTTATAATTAAGCTTTTGCGTCAACAATGATCGTTACGTGGTTACTACGTTTACGTAAGCGATAAGCTCTTCCCTGTGGAGCAGGCAGCATCCTTTTCAGAGTGCGGGCACCGTCAACAAAGATTGTCTTTACCACCAGTCCTGCGTCAGCAGCACTTTTACCTTCATTCTTTTGCTCCCAGTTGTTAATAGCGCTTTTCAACAGCTTTCCCAAAGGAGTGGCGGAATGTTGTGGATGGTGTTCCAGCAAAGCCAGGGCTTTCTCCACTTCTACACCGCGGATCTCATCAGCCAGCAAACGCATTCTGCGGGGTGATGTGGGATAATTTCTAAGTTTAGCTACTGCTTCCATTTTATTAAGTTTCAAGTTCAGAGTTCCGGGTCTTGAGTCCGGTGATTAACTCCCGACTCTTTACTCTCGACTCCTGACTATTTTATTAAGATACTTTTTTGCTTGAGTGTCCTTTAAAGTTGCGCGTAGGTGCAAATTCACCCAGCTTATGGCCAACCATAAACTCAGTCACGTAAACCGGAATGAATTTATTACCGTTGTGCACGGCGAAGGTATGACCTACAAAGTCCGGAGTAATGGTAGAACGACGGCTCCAGGTTTTGATAACACCCTTCTTTGCTTTGCCTTCGTTTACGGCCAGTACTTTATGCTCCAGTTTAGCAGCTACATAAGGACCTTTTTTTATCGAACGAGCCATATATACTTAGTTTGAAAATTTGAAGTTTTAAAATCAGCGTTTAATTACTTAGCCAATTTTTTACCGTTCTTACGTTGGATGATCAGCTTATCGCTGCCCTTACCCCTCGTACGTGTCTTCTGACCTTTCGCATACTTGCTGGTCCTTGAACGTGGGTGACCACCGGAAGATTTACCTTCACCACCACCCATCGGGTGATCTACAGGGTTCATCGCTACACCACGGGTGCGGGGGCGGATACCTTTCCAACGGTTACGGCCAGCCTTACCAGCCATCTCCAGGTTATGATCGCCATTGCTAACGATACCTACAGTAGCGAAGCAGTTGATCAATACTTTTCTCAACTCGCCAGAAGGCATTTTCAATACTGCATAACGCTCCTCCTTGTTGGTCAGCTGGGCTGAAGTACCGGCACTGCGTACCAGCTTACCACCCTGACCAGGTTGCATTTCAATATTGTGAACGTTGGTACCCAAAGGCATGTTCTTCATTTGAAGAGCATTGCCGATTTCAGGTGCAACAGCATCACCGGAAATAACGGTAGAACCTACCTGTAAACCCTGAGGAGCCAGGATATACCTCTTTTCACCATCTGCATAATTCAGCAGCGCGATGAAAGCAGTACGGTTCGGATCATATTCTACAGAAACTACAGTAGCTTCAATATCTTTCTTGTTTCTCTTGAAATCAACGATACGGTACATCTTCTTGTGACCGCCACCGATGTAGCGCATTGCGCGGCGTCCCTGAGCATTACGTCCACCAGTAGACTTTACTTTCTCTACCAGACTTTTTTCAGGAACATTCGTCGTCACTTCCTCATATGCATTACCAATTCTCCAGCGGGTTCCGGCCGTAATTGGTTTATACTTTTTCAGTGCCATGTTTTAATTCTTATTCTGTGTTTAAAATCGTTTTGTCAATCCTTTGCGGCGTTTGACGCGCCATTCTTATTAATCATCCGCCTGAGGCGGGTAAGATTAAATGTTAGCGTACAGGTCGATAGTCTCACCTTCAGCAACTGTTACATACGCTTTCTTGTAAGCAGGCTTAACACCGGAGATGAAGCCGGCTTTAGTGAAACGGCTCTTAGCCTTACCTGGAACTACGATAGTGTTCACGTCGATCACATTCACACTGTAGAAACCTTCTACCGCTTTCTTGATTTCCAGCTTATTGGCTTTGCGATTTACCCGGAAAGCATAAGTTCTGCTCTTGTCAGAAAGCTTATTGCTCTTCTCGGTTACAATCGGCTTTATCAGTACTTCTGCGAGTTTCATATAACTCTAATTTGAGAATTTGAAAATTTGATTATGCTGTTACTTCTGCTTCGTCATCAACGAAGATTTTGGCAGCGCTTTCAGTAAACACCAGTACGTCGGCATTTACGATATCGTAAGTGTTCAGGTCGGCGATCAGTGCACCAATTACAGAAGGTACATTACGCAGGCTCAGGTACAGGTTATCATTGTACTCGGGCAGAACAACCAGTGATTTCTTACTGTCGATGTTCAACGCTTTCAGAGCTCCGGCAAAAGTCTTTGTCTTGGGAGTTTCCAGGTTGAGATCTTCAATGATTACGATAGCATTTTCTTTCGCTTTGTAAGACAGGGCGCTGATCTTGGCCAGGTCCTTCACTTTACGGTTCAATTTGAAATCATAACCGTGAGGCTTAGGTCCAAAGATAGTACCACCACCCTTGAAGATAGGAGCACGCAGGTTGCCTTTACGGGAACCACCGGTACCCTTTTGACGGTGCAGCTTTTTGCTGGAACCATGTACTTCCGCACGGGTTTTCACTTTGTGAGTACCCTGACGTTGTGCAGCCAGAAATTGCTTTACAGCCAGGTAGATTACGTGATCGTTTGGCTCAGCACCAAAGATCTCATCAGGCAACTCTACTGAGCGACCTGTTTTCTTACCGCTTATATTTAATACATCTACTTGCATCGTACGCTATTTTTATCGATCTGTTAAGGGGGCGCTTTACAACGGCTCCCCTCGACAGCGTGATTATTTTTGAATTAATACAATTGAGCCGTTGTGTCCGGGAACTGATCCGCTAACCAGGATGTAGTTCTTTTCAGGGAAGATCTTAACAACCTTCAGACCTTTCACTTTCACACGGTCTTGACCCATCCGGCCGGCCATACGCATACCTTTGAATACACGTGAAGCATCAGATGAGTTACCAATAGAACCTGGGGCACGCTGACGATCGTGTTGACCGTGCGATTGCTCACCTACCCCACTGAATCCGTGGCGCTTTACAACACCCTGGAAACCTTTACCCTTGGTAGTACCTACTACTTCAACTTTATCGCCTTCTGCGAAAATGTCAACAGTAACAGATTCACCAAGAGCCTTCTCTATGGAATAATCACGGAACTCTTTTACGAATTTTTTTGCGGCTGTATTGGCCTTTGCGAAGTGATTCTTTTCTGAAGCGAGAGTATGCTTCTCTTTCTTGTCGCCGAATGCTAACTGCACAGCGCTGTAACCATCAGTGTCTTTTGTTTTGACCTGGGTTACAACACAGGGACCTGCTTCGATGATGGTAACACTTGTTTGTTTACCATCAGGACTGAAGATGCTGGTCATCCCGATTTTTTTGCCAATAATTCCTTTCATCGTTGTTCGTTTTTGCCTTCTCGGTTAAAGAGACATTTGCAGTATGATTGTCACAACCTTGCTGTCCGGGCGGACAGAGAAGGCACAACCATGGCAACTTCAATCCCCGTTTGCTGCCGACCTTTTCTTTTATTATCCGCTTTATTTCATCTTACATGAAAACCGCAGAATTCGAAGTACCGGCAGTAAACTAACCTCGAAGGGTCAGTTCATATTTAATTTTTATAAAACCTGGCAGGCTCTGACGCCCACTCAGACTATCTTGTTGATTTACCCAGCGCTGCTTTATTCATTACCAACGATAACAAAGTTTGCAGATGGGTTTGAAAGAACTTTACTACTTAGCGTAGCATATATGAAAAAACCCTGTCAGGATTTTAGAACCCTGACAGGGTTCATCAATGCTTTAATTAGGCTTTGATCTCAACTTCTACACCACTGGGCAAGTCGAGCTTACTCAGGGCATCCACCGTACGGCTGGAAGAAGTGTAGATGTCCAGCAAACGCTTGTGCGTGCACAACTGGAACTGCTCACGGCTCTTCTTATTCACGTGCGGAGAGCGTAATACTGTAAAAATCTTCTTACGGGTAGGTAAAGGAATAGGACCTGTTACTACCGCTCCGGTGCTGCGCACTGTCTTCACGATTTTCTCGGCAGATTTGTCTACCAGGTTGTGATCGTAAGACTGTAATTTGATTCTGATTCGTTGAGACATAGTTCAATCCCATTTTTCTAATGGGGATGCAAAGGTAAGTGGAGTTTGAATACTTACAAAAGATTTAAAGATAATTTTTTGCCTCAACGAGTAAAAAAGCATCCACCACACCGTAAAAATACGCTATTTCCGGCCAGATTGGCCGTTTCTGCTCTCCAACCAGGCATCAGTAGTCAGGATCGCCGCCCCCGCCAACACCCCAAAACCGGTAGCCGCCGACTTGCCAAAACCAGTCACCTCCTCCACATACGACCACTCACCCGGCCGGTCGCGGTACAAAGTAAACTTCTTAGGCCTGACCAATGTGCGGTATAATTCCGATACATAAAAGCTCTGCTGATAGGCTACCGGTACAGACGCACTGCTGTCGCCCACCACGATAGTCAGGTAACTCCTGAACTGCAAAGGAGAATTATACGCCTCAAAAAAAGCCTGTCGTGCTACAGCAGTAGAGCCATCGTCCAAGATAAGCTCAATCTTCTGCAAGGCAGAATCCGGGAAATTTTTCAGTAATTTATTGGTCACCCCCATAGGAGTCCTCGTCACAAACGACTGAGGAGGGATCATTTGGGTGCCTGCTGGCAATTTAGCCGTCACATCCAAACTGGCCTGAGTAGAACTAAAGCCCTCGACCCAATTGATGGTCCCTCCATTGACCACACCCCGTATCCCAACTTCATCAGGTGAATAAGATATCGCTTTATCATTGATGATCAACGCAGAACGCTTCCAGTCGATGTAAATAGGTTTGTTTAGCTTATTCCTGACCAACAGGTTAACCGGCGCATTTTTACCGTTGAAGTTGTACACGATCTGCAACGTATCATTCTCGACCGTAAACGCCTGTTGGTCATTCTTTTGCACCTGCGCACTGTTAATGCCAAAGTACTGGTACCTGTTGCAGGAGCATGCAAGGACAAGGAGAAAAAGAACGGGTATAGTTAGCCGCATTTTTTTTACTTTAAAATAAGAAAATTCCGTTTGAGGGATTTGTTAAAATATCCTCAGTGTTTTACACTCCTCACTGGCATGGCCACCGGCTGGCTGCGCACCTGCCCCTTCAGCACGGCCCTACCCCCTATGATCCCATACCCGGCCGGCATACTGTCGTTCACCGCACTGGGTACCACGAAAAAGCGGTCACCCCGGGTCTCTCCACCCATTGTACTTGGCGGATTGACCATTTGCACCAGCTCAGACACATAAAAGTCGTGCTGATAAACCACCGGTTTAGGCTCGGTTTCGCCGATCATGACGGTGAGGTAGCTCCGGAAGGCCAATGGCGAGGTTGCCGCCGTAAAATTGGCCAGCTTGATGTTCTCATAACTTTCGCCCCCCATGAGCTTTATTTTCTTTTTGGAGAACATGGAATCGTTCAAATTACTCAGACCCTGATTGGTAATACCCATCAGCTTTTTAGTAACATACGTGTGAGGAGGCAGGAACTCTATATCCGAAGGAAGTTGGGCGGTAGCACTTAACCTGCCCGAAGTAGTGGTCACTGGGGTAGGATCGGAAGGCAGGTCCCAATGATAAGAAGAAGCCCCAAAAGCACCGTCTATCCGTATTTTGCCGGGGGCATAACTAATAGCTTGTTCGTTGATGATCAACGACGAGCGTTTCCAGTCGATATACAACGGCTGCTGCAGCTTGTTCTTGATCATCATGGTAATAGGCCCATTCTGGCCATTGAAATTGTAGGTCAGTACCAGACTGTCATTTTCCACGACAAATTCCCCAAGCTTGTTTTGAGGTATTTCCCGGCTGCTGACGGTCATCACCTGGTAGGTGCCACAGCATGCCAATAAAGAGCAGACCAGGGCAGGTAGAATTAACTTCATAGATGTAGAGGTTTTGAAGCTAAATTTAAGCCAGGCGGGCAGGCATCGACGTTAAGAAAAACCAAATTGAGGAGATTTTAATACAGGTCGGCTTATTCCACGAGAAGTTCTTGCCTGATAAGCGAATTATTATAACGCTGTATCAATCCACGCATATGCCGCTCCATTCGGGACCTGTCTGCAGCATACACACTATCCCGCAACAGATTTACCTGCATGTCAGGATCGACCCTTACATTATAAAAAAAAACAGGTTGATCCTTTTCATCATTATACCCCAACATAAACCTGTTATCGGTAAGCTGAGACACCCCTTTGAACCTGTTAAAAACATAGCGCGTGGTTGTATCCTCCACCGAATAGCCGAAACTCATAAACGGCTTGGAGTAATGCAGCTTGTTCAGGATGGTAGGTACAATATCGAATTGCTGAATAGGCCGATCGATCACCCTGTGAGCAGTATCTGCAGGGTCAAATATAAAAACAGGTATATGGTAAAAAGTAAACCCATTATTCCGGCTGTCAAGCACGACATTGATAGAATGGTCGGCCGAAAAAACAAACAAGGTATTTTGATACCATGGCTCATTCCTGATCGAATCAAAGAACAGCCGTAAACTATAATCGAGATAAGTAGCACTCACTTGCATGGGACGTAAACCCGGGCCTTCAAATCGGGAACGTAGGTCATCCGGCACAGCAAAAGGACTGTGCGTAGAAAGATTGAACACAGTAGCAAAAAATGGAGATGGCTGCTGTTTCAACACACTGGCAGCATAAGGAAGGAATTTATGATCATAGATACCCCACTGACCATCATGAAAACGCTGATCACCAAAATCCATTTCAGAATAATAATGATCGATACCGGCCATCTTACAAAACTTTCCAAACCCATAGTGGTCCGGAGAAGCACCCATAAAAAAATGCGTGGAGTACCCCTCCCGCTTAAGGATCGACCCGATACCATTGAATTTTGTATGACTGTAAGCCGAATAATAATAAGGCTCATCCATGAAAGTAGGCAAACTTCCAAGGATAGCTACCAGCCCCTTATTAGAACCATCACCATTACCATAGGCATTGGAAAACCAGGTGCCATGCGCAATAAGAGAGTCCATAAAAGGCGTTGAGCTTCTGAATCGACTCGAAGGATCGAGATATTCCTTACAAAAACTTTCCAGGATAAAGATCACCACATTCTTTTTCTGAAAAGGCGTAGCGGCCGGATATTGCCGCCGGATGGTAAACAAAGAATCCAATTGCTCAGAAGTAAAAAAGTTTTTAACAGACAGTCGCTGTTGACGCTTTACAGCAGAATATAAAAAAGTGGCCGCGGAATTGTTGACCAGCGGTTGATACTCAGGCGAAAAATACAACAAAGGAGTAGAAGGCATGATAGGCCTGCCAGTCTCGCCATACGCCACGACCCCCATGATCAGCAAGGCAAACAAACCAACCAGGTAACTGCTAATGACGCTACGCCAGTCACGAACAGCCACACGAACCCTTAGCAAACGCTTTCCCACAACGATAAATAATAGGATAATGACGACCAGCACCACAAATAAGTACCAGTAACTTACCAGGAAACCTGGAACAGCTACCAGTGTGTCCTTTAATACATACAACAAGTCCACTGAACTTCGCCTCCCCACAAAACCGAAATAAACAAGGTCAATAAGATTGAGAGCAAGAAAAGGTATATTCAAAACCATCAGCACCCAGGCAATCCAAACGGCCGGCTTTGACGGTAGAAGATCATACAGGAAAAGATAATAAAGAAAGAAAGGAAGGTTGATATAAAAAAGAATAGTAAAGTCAATCCGGAAACCCCAATAAAACACCTTGAACAAAGACAGGCTGGCAATATCATCCGAAAAGTACATGTTCAAAAAAACAACCCTCATCAGGCCATAAACAACAAGCCAGAAAAGCATAAAAAGCAGCAACACCTTTACCTTCTTAAGACTGTTGAATATTGAAAAGCCCATTATTTATAGTGCCTGCTTTTAATGTTGATCAATACAATGCCAACAGCTGGATCAGACAACAGAGAACGAAAATGAGAAAGATTGAAGTAATTGTCAAAAGACAAAGCCCAGGTAATGATTTTCTTTTGCGGGTAACGACGCTTTAAAGCCGCTACAAAACGATCCTCCTGCGATACAAAAGCCACTTCCGGCAAAAGGCTGACTACCGTATCACGGCTGTTGCCTTCCAGAAATTGAGGTGGCACAAGATAGGAAACAATAAAACCCTCCGCGGCAAGCATATTTACCAAAACAGGCTCCGAAGATTCCACAACCACTTGATCCCGGATATGATACAAACTATCACTATGTAAGAAATACCTAACCCCCGCTTCCACATCTGCCGGTCGAAAGTCCTTTACATCCAGCCACATCTTTTTGCCCGACGATTTCAGCCAGCGGAAATAATCATCAGCGGTAAGGTCATTGGCAGGAGCAGGAGGATGAGTAATCCGAAACGTTTGGGCAGCAGGGTCAAATAACAGGTCACATTCAAAACCACCGAAATGATCCTGCACCACCTGTAACCTTTCAAAACTATTGACCCGGTGAACCCATAACTTCTGGCAACCTTGCAGATGAGCGATGCCACTGTCTGCAATTTGCCGTTTATCGACAGAACAGCCTAATTGACCAAGACGCATGCGCTGAAAAGCAAAAAGCAAGGAATAGCTAAAAGCGAATAGCAATGCTCCGGTTATCACCAAAACAATCAACACGCCTTTCCAAAACCTTGCTTTTTTGCGCATGAATGACGCTACTTTATCTCGCCCCCGGTGGACAATGTTGTTTCAGATAATTAGTATATAAAGTTGACAAGTGCTGGTAAGTACCCGCCCCTTCCGAAATACTGTGCGTACGGTTGGGATACGACATCAGTTGGAATTGCCTGTTGTATTTCACCAGCTCGTTGATAAGCATTTCAGCATTGTTATAATGCACGTTGTCATCACCAGTACCATGAATATAGAGCAAATTCCCCTTTAGATTCTTGGCATAAGTCATGGGAGAACCCTTCACAAAATCTTCCCTGTTCTCCTGAGGCAGTCCCATGTACCTTTCCTGGTAAATATTATCATAGGTCAGCTGGTTGCCCACAGCAGCCACAGAGATACCCGTTTTGTAGATTTCAGGATATTGGAACATGAGGTTGAGCGTGGCAGAACCGCCGCCGCTCCATCCCCACACAGCCACACGGCTGGTATCGGTAAAAGGCCATTTCAGAATTTCGGCAGCCGCCAGCGCCTGGTCCCGGATATTCACCAGCCCGATCTTACGGTATACCACCTTACGCCAGCTCCTTCCTTTAGGAACAGGAGTTCCCCTGTTATCGATAGAGATGTAGATATAACCATCTTGCGCCATGCTACCCTGGTACAGGAAATTACTTTCCACACCAAACTGGTCCTTCACATTCTGACCCCAGGGCTCAGTATATACATAAAAAACGACGGGATACTTCTTGTTGGGATCGAAGTTAGTAGGCTTCACCATCCAGGCATCCATTTCTACCCCTTCAGAAGTTTTCACTTTAAAGAACTCTACCTTAGAAGCCGCCTTGTTGGCTTTCGCTACAGCATCAGCCACCTTGTTCTCCCCGTTCAAACCCTTGTGATCGGCCAGAGAGATCAGTTCAGAAGCATAATTAGTATAGTAGTTGGAAAACGTGTGTTGAGCATACTTGGCATTAGGCGACACATCATAGTCGTGCGTACCCTGCTGAGTAGCCGGAGAAACACGCTCAGCTTTCCCTTTACCGTCCAATTTGATGCGGTACAGGAACTTCTGCGTAGCATTATCAGGCGAAGCCATAAAGTATACATACCCACCCTTCTCGTCGATACAGGTAATTTCCATTACGTCGTAATTACCCACGGTGATCAGCGTTTCCTTCTTGCCATCACGACTTACCCGGTACAGGTGGCGCCAGCCATCCTTTTCAGAAGGCCAGATGAATTCCTTACCCCCATTGATCCAATCCCAGCCGCCCCAGATATAGTCGTTATCCCACAAAGGCAGGATATCGATCCAGGCAGAATCCTTCTCGGTATAGATGGTTTGCGCAGCACCACTTTGCACGTTGCACACCATAAGCTGACTTTCATTCTGTTTGCGGTTAAGGTGTTGAATAATGAGCTCGGTATTGTTGCCAGCCCACTCCACGCGCGGAACATAACTTTGCAAAACGGGATCAGTAGGAATGCTCATCCATTTGGTTTGAGCAGAAGCAATATCAACCACCCCTACTTTAAAAGGAGAAGGCGCTTCGCCTGCGATGGGATACTCTACAGGAACAGCAAAAGGATAAATAGAATCCGTATTATTCACCATCAGGTAATCCTTGGTATTCTTGGCGTCGATCTGCCAGTAAGCGATCTGCTTGCTGTCGGGGCTCCAGCGGAAACCATCCCGGCAGAAGAACTCCTCTTCATATACCCAGTCGAAAGTACCATTGATAAGCTTGCGGTTACCATCAGTCGTTAGTTGCTTTACAGCACCAGTTGCCAGGTCTTCCACATACAGGTTGTACTCACTTACATAAGCCACTTTGGAGCCATCAGGCGAGAATTTGGCAAACATGAGTGAAGAAGCCGGACGGCTTGCACCTACCTGCTTCAGAGAATTAGCCGTGCGGTCATATACCCAGTAGTCGCCCCGGGTATTCAGGCGCCAAACCTTCCTGGTGTTGGTAAACAGTAACACCTTCTTATCATCATCGGAAAAAGCGAAGCTGCGGAAAGCCAGGGGCTTTTGTCCCTTCGGGGTCAGCTGCTCTTTGGAAAGCAAGACAGTTTTGGTGTTCTGAGGTAGAACGAACTGAGCCAGTTCACCACCCTGCGCACTGAAATAACTATTCCCATCTTTGGCCCATTTGACAGAACCCTGGGCCTGCAGTAATTGCACGGATAACAAACCCAGGACTAAACAAAACAATCTTGCCTTGAAGGCAGCCTGACATTTCATGCGTTAAAAATTTAGGGCGGGAAATTAAACCAAAAGTCTGAATCCGGCTTAACCGGGATTGATCAAATAAAAAATCCCGGCACGGAGCCGGGACTGCTAACCATAGCTTCCCTATAAGAAAAGGAAACGTATATCCTTTGACCTGAACTAAAAAACGGGAGATTATGCCACACTACGTCCGTTTCGTTCACACGGTTGTTTGACATTTATTGAAAAAGAGGGTTTAATGCCCTGCCGCCTTTTAATAAACCTTTAATAAATGAATACTGTCACCCTGAGCCTGTCGAAGAGTCCTAAGGGACGGCTCGCCCTCTGATATGGGCAATAAAAAAGCCTCTCTACGGAGAGGCCCTTTTACGTGATTTCATCATTGCTATTCGAATTCACTTTGGGGAGAGTTGCTGCCCACCTCGGTGGGTCGCACTAATCAAAAGCCAATAGTTTAGGGGCTACACTGCAATATATGCCAGGAAGTGCCATTTTACAATACAAACCTGTAAGTGTGTATAATATCGATGTAACTGTGCAGTTTTGGCGGATAAGTGTGCAATCGACAAGCTATTTCGCCTGACAAAGAAGCAGTTTTTTCACCGCCTGATAAAAAAAGCCCCCGCTTTTAACGGGGGCTGTATATAAGCACATTCGTGTAATTAGTGCTAATTCGGGTAATTCGTGTTACTCGTGTTATTCGCTCACCTTCATCTTACCCTTCACCTTCGCAATCACTTCTTCAGCGATGTTGTTAGGCGCAGGAGAATAGTGGCTGAACTCCATGGTAGAAGTAGCACGGCCAGAGCTTAAGCTACGCAGTTGAGTTACGTAGCCAAACATTTCGCTCAACGGCACCTTGGCCTTGATAACCTGTGCACCACCGCGGCTGTCCATGCCTTCCAGCATACCACGACGACGGTTCAAGTCACCGGTAACATCACCCATGTATTGATCAGGAGTGATAACCTCTACCTTCATGATAGGCTCCAGCAGAACGGGTTGTGCCTTACGGCCAGCTTCACGGAAACCTTGCTTGGCGCAAAGCTCGAAAGACATCGCGTCAGAGTCAACCTGGTGGAAGCTGCCATCGAATACGCGAACCTTAACATTCTCAACAGGATAGCTGGCCAATACACCAGTACCGAGAGATTGTTGGAATCCTTTCTGAATAGCAGGAACGAACTCACGGGGGATAGAACCACCGAAAATATCATTCACAAACTGCAGGTTCTCTTTGGGATTTGCAGTCAGCCACTCTTCGTCAGCAGGTCCGAGTTCGAAAATGATGTCAGCGAACTTACCACGACCACCCGTTTGTTTCTTCAGGATCTCACGGTGTTCAACAGACTTGCGGAACGCCTCTTTATAAGCAACCTGGGGAGCACCCTGGTTTACTTCTACTTTAAACTCACGACGCATACGGTCGATGATGATCTCCAGGTGCAACTCACCCATACCACGCAGGATGGTTTGACCGGTATCTTCATCAGTATTTACACGCAGCGTAGGATCTTCTTCTACCAGCTTGGCAATAGCCATACCCATCTTATCAACGTCGGCTTGAGTTTTAGGCTCAACAGCGATCGCGATTACAGGTTCAGGAATAAACATGTTTTCCAAAGTGATCGGGTGATTTTCATCACACAGCGTATCACCGGTCTTGATTTCCTTGAAACCTACAGCAGCGCCGATATCACCAGCTTCGATGAAGTCGATAGGGTTTTGCTTGTTGGCAAACATCTTCATGATACGGCTGATACGCTCTTTCTTACCACTTCTTACGTTCAATACATAAGAACCGGCATCGAGGTGGCCGCTATAACACCGGAAGAACGCCAGACGACCTACGAAGGGGTCAGTCATGATCTTGAAGGCCAATGCAGCGAAAGGCGCTTTAGGATCAGGCTTACGTGTTTCTTGTTCGCCGGTATCAGGATTGGTACCTACAGTATCGTCGATATCAACAGGAGAAGGCAGGTAACGGCAAACCGCATCAAGCGCAGTTTGTACACCCTTGTTCTTGAAAGAAGAACCACACATCATCGGAACGATGCTGAGGTCGATAGTAGCCTTACGGATAGCCTCGTGAACTTCTTCTTCAGTGATCGTGTTAGGATCATCGAAAAACTTTTCCATCAGCTTGTCATCATACTCAGCTACAGCTTCGATCAGGTTCTGCCTCCACTCTTCAGCTTCAGCTTGCATATCAGCAGGAACAGGGATCTCGTCGAAAGTCATACCTTCAGTTTCCATGTGCCAGATGATACCCTTCATCTTGATCAGGTCAACCACACCCTTGAAATCATCTTCTGCACCGATAGGCAATTGAAGAGGAACGGCTTTAGCACCGAGCATTTCTTTTACCTGCTTAACCACCATCAGGAAGTCAGCACCGGAACGGTCCATTTTGTTAACGAAACCGATACGGGGAACTTTATAACGGTTGGCCTGGCGCCATACAGTCTCAGACTGAGGCTCTACACCGTCAACCGCAGAGAACAAGGCGATCAGACCGTCCAGAACACGCATAGAACGCTCTACTTCTACAGTAAAGTCCACGTGGCCCGGAGTATCAATGATATTGAAATAATATTTTTTAGTGTTAGCATCGGCCTTACCTTTTACGGTAGGGAAATTCCACTGGCAGCTAACAGCAGCAGAGGTAATAGTGATACCCCTTTCTTTTTCCTGCTCCATCCAGTCGGTAGTAGCCGCACCATCGTGCACCTCACCAATCTTGTGGATCATACCGGTATAGCGCAGGATACGCTCCGTAGTTGTGGTTTTACCGGCATCAATGTGTGCCGCAATACCAAAGTTTCTCTGTAATCGTAAGTCTGCCATGACTTTGTTGTTGTTTACTGTTTAATTGTGTACAGGGCAAAATACCCTGAAAATAAGTGCGCAAAGGTAAGCAAAAACTACCGGAAAAATCAGATTCAACGAGATCAAAAGATTAAATGTGGAAAACAGGCCCACAGGCTTGGAATATGCCTCATACAAAGTACCATCCCCTTCATATCCCTCCCATAGTCTTCCTATATATCTCCCGTAGCGCCGTCATAGCATTCCCATAGATGCTCCGTAGTAGAGGCAAGACAATAGTAAGGCAATAGTAAGACAGTAGTAAGGGAATAGTAAGACAACAGGGCTCAAATGCAGGCTGGACGCGGAAATGTATTCTTTTCAATTGGCAAATCCTTTACAGACAAGGGTTTGCTCGAAATAAGCCTGACTAAAATTAGATTATTGTACATAGAACGCATACATAAAACAATCCTTACACAATATACTGAAAACGTGGGCCAAAGCCAAAAAACAGTTACATTTAAGGACCATTAGCCTTTGTCACATGAGAAACAGTATCCTGTTAACCATCTGCTGCTGCATTTATCTGGTTATCAATGCCCAACAACCAGACAGTGGTTTACTGCGTACCAAACTCTCCCCCCGTCTGTTCTCAATAAAAAGTACCACACAATCGGATACTGCATCCACTTGGTGGATCACAGTGACCGATACTGCGGCCTTTAAAACCTTCCTTGCACAACAAGAATTGCCGGTAAAGATCACCGCAGTATATGCTCCTGCGAACCTGCTGGTGATCCAAACAACCCATAAAATACTGATAAACAATATCCTAAAAACTCCTTGGGTGACCTTTGCCGATCAGCCCCGCCAGCCCCGGGAAGAACAGGCCATCAACACGATGGACAATACCACCAACCAGGTCAATACAGTGCATGGCCGGTACCCCTCCTTCAATGGCCTCGGACTGACAGTCTCCGTAAAGGAAAATAAGCCGGACACAACCGATATCGATTTCAAAGGCAGATACCTGCCTACTCCTTTGAGCTCACCCGACATTACCCAGCATGCAGGCATCGTGAGCACGATCATTGGAGGCGGAGGAAATAGCGACCACACCGGCCGGGGCGCCGCCTGGGGAGCCACCCTCAGTTCCTCCAATTTTGCCTCCCTCCTGCCCGATGCCAACAGCGCCTACCAGCAATACCAGATCTCCGTACAAAATCACTCCTATGGCACCGGCATTGAAAATTACTACGGCGCCGATGCAGCCGCCTACGACGCCAGCAGCCTGGCCAACCCATCACTGCTACATATTTTCTCCGCTGGCAACGCCGGCAACCAAACCAGCACACAAGGTCCCTATGCGGGCATCCCCAATTATGCCAACATCACAGGTAGTTTCAAGATGGGCAAGAACATGATTACCGTAGGTGCCATCAATGGCCTGTACCAACCAGAGGCATTAGGCTCTAAAGGACCCGCTTACGATGGCCGGGTAAAACCCGAACTGGTGGCATTTGGCGTAGATGGCAGCTCAGGCGCCGCAGCCATAACCTCCGGCATTGCCCTGTTGGTACAACAAGCCTGCAAAAACAAAACAGGACAGTTACCACCTGCCTCACTGGTTAAAAGCATACTACTAAATACTGCCGATGACATCGCTACACCCGGCATCGATTTCCAGACTGGCTACGGAAGCGTGAACGCCATTAAAGCCGTACAGGCGGCACAACAAGATCAATACACAAGCGGCAGCGTTAGCCAGGCACAAGCACAGAACATACCACTCACTATTCCGGCAGGCATAAAGCAACTCAAAATAACATTATGTTGGTACGATCCACCAGCCACACCCAATGCACCCAAAGCATTGATCAATGACATCGACCTTGAACTCGTAAATACCAACACCGGAGAACATTGGCAACCCTGGGTATTGAACCACGCAGCCAATGCTGCTTCATTAGCACAATTACCTGCAAGGAAAAGAGACAGCCTTAACAACAATGAACAGATCATAGTAGATAACCCGGCGCCAGGTACATATACTATACAGATAAGAGGATACGATATTCCATCCGGTACACAATCATTTGCTGTTGCATGGAGCCTCGATACCGCAGACCGCTTCCGATGGTACTATCCGGTTAAAGCCGATTACATACGCGGTAGCGAAAACAATACACTACGCTGGTCCGCAACCTTCAACAACCCACAACCTGCCCGCCTCGATTATTCCACTGACGGCGGCAACCAATGGCAACAGATCACCAATGATGTCGACCTTACCAAAGGCTATTACACCTGGTCTGCGCCAGACAGATACACCACTGCCCTGCTGAAAATAACCATCGGCAACCAATCCTTCATATCCGATACCTTCACCATCTCAACAAGGTTAAAAGCAACCACAGGGTTCAATTGCCCGGATTCATTCTTGCTTACCTGGAATAAGCCAGCCGGAGTCGACAGGTTTATAGTTTACAGCCTCGGCAATCAATACCTCGCCCCATTGGTTATCACCAACGATACAGCAATGGTGCTGAAAAAGTCAGTTAGTCCATCCCTACATTATACCGTAGCACCATTACTGAGTGGGACCTACACAAGTATGAAAGCCTACACCTTCGATTATACGACACAAGGAGTAAGTTGTTACATCAAAAACTTCCTGGCTGATCTCGTCAACAATAAAGCAAGCCTGCAGATAGAATTGGGCACACGCCATGCCATACAAAAGATAATAGTGGAGAAGTTGGGCACCACAGGCTACAATACCTTACAAACTGTAGAGCCAGTCAATAGCCTCCAATACGAGTTAACCGATAACAACCTGCAGCGTGGTATTAATACATATCGCCTGAAGATCCAACGTACCGATGGCTCAGTTATTTACAGCCAATCCGAAACAGTATACAACTTTGGCGAAGCCACCTATATCCTCTTCCCCAATCCCGTTGCCGGAGGCTCTCTGCTCAACATACTTACCGCCATACCAGGCAACAGCACCCTCACTTTATACAACACCGCTGGCCAACAAGTACTGCACAGACGGTTGCAGGAACTGCACGAGCAACTTCCCTTACGAGCCCTGCAAAAAGGTACTTACTTCTACATCATCCGCAAGGAAGGAAAGAAAGAACAAACGGGAAGCATACTGGTGTATTAAAACAAAAAACCCCGTTTTCACGGGGCCTCTTGTTCTTTTAAACCTCAAAAAAGAGTTTATTCAAGATTTTATTAGTGTAATTCGTCTAATTCGTGCAATTCGTGTTACTCAAAGATTACTTTATAAACATACGTTTCCTGGCTGTTAAGCGTAGTGATACGCAACATATATACCCCACTCTTCACCTGCGATGCACGGTGATATTGAATGGTGGTCTGTTGTACATTTTTAACCAGTTGCTCATGAACCAGCTGGCCGGTATTACTGAACAACGACAGCTTATAGCTCTCCTGCAACTTAGACAACAGCGAGATGTTCAACACCTGCTTCACAGGGTTGGGATAAACCGTAATACTATGAACAGCGGCCATTTTCACAGAAATACCATTACTATAGATGGCATGATTATCCTTGCCCACAATACGCAATCGGTAATAATTGGTACCCTGCAGCGGGGCATCATCCGTAAAGGCATACATACTCCGGTTGCCGGATTGTCGTGAGTTTACACTGCCGATGGCAACATATTGACCATTACCTGCATTGCTACGCTCAACAATGTATTCTTTAGTATCTACATCCTGCTGCGTCACCCAGTTGAGTTGAACAGCACCGTTGAGTTCCTTGCCCGATAATTTCACCTGGCCAGGCAGCGTACCACTACACATACCAGAAACGTGGAAGTAAGACAGCTTGGTCAAACAACCATTGTTCACCGACATGTGACAAACATACATACCCGTATCGGAAGGCAACAGATAAGGTATCTTATAAGAAGTGGTAGTACTTACAAGCACACTATCCGTAGCACTTGTTTTCTTAAACCACCTGTAATTCGCATTGGCAGTTGAATCTACATGCAGGTCAATATTCTGATAATAACAATCCGAGCTGGCATAGATGATCGTGTTAGCCAGCGGCAGAATGTTTACGTCATTCAGCGTCGCATTGCCACAGGCATCCACCGCACGCAAACGAACCAGGGAGTATTGAACACCATTGGTAATGGTAAATACAGGACTCGTCTGACCCGATGTAATAATGCTGGGCGAAGCAGGAACACTACCGATCACTTCATAGTTGAAAGGACCAGTACCACCAGTTACCGCAGCACCCACACTAAAATTGTTGTTATCACACTGGTAAGCAGCCGACTGTTGCAGACCCGGGAAACTATAAGGCACCACATCGATGGTATCATAAAGCTTACCCGTACAATTGGGCACACTATATTGCATGATATAAACAGCAGGCTCCAGGTCAACGAACTTATAAGAAGAGCCTACATTCGAAGTAAAGTTGATCGTAACATTATTGCCGTTTTTCTTGATGATAACCGGCGTCACCACACCCATATTGGAGTTCACATCGATGTCGATATCAGTAGCACCGTTTTCCCAGGCGCCCGACGGACATTTCGACTTCACGAACTTGGTCTTGTTCACAATACTGGGCTTCGGTGTCACCAACGCGGTATCACGCACATTACAATTATCGATACCGATCACCTTATACTGCTGACCACCACTTAGCGGAGGCAGCGCATTGATCATTACAGGGCTGGTAGCCGACGTTACAGACGTAACCAATACCCCCACAGGGTTCAGTACATCGATACGATAAGGCGCATTACCGGTATTGAACGTTACCTTCACATCAGTAGTACCAAAAGTACAAGACTCCATAGCCGATACACCAATATCGATCGGAACAGGATCAGCATTGAAGCGGCGAACGATCACCGTATCATAACAGGTATCCTTGATTTTTACATCATAATACCCATAAGGCAGGTTATAGAAAATACCGGTAGCATTGGTAGCCTTAAGATTTCCAAGCGTATCATAAACATTATACACAGGATTCTTCAGGTTGTTCTGGCCATTTACCCGGGCGTCGAATCCCGCACAAGCCTTGTTGGTGATAGATACGTTAGTTACAGAAGGAACATCACGATTTACCGTAAAGCACCTTTCCATAAGCGTATCATAACAAGTATTCCTTACCCTGATACAATTATAACCATAAGGCACATTATTGAACGTACCATTAGTATTACTGTCAATAGGCTGGTTCAGCGAATTGTACAAAATGTATTTAGGGTTCGTCAGGTTAGAACCTGAGATCTTGGCAGTAACACCATCACAACCCTTGTTGCTGATATTGACAACAGAAGAAAGAGAAGGCTTCGGCCTTACCGGCTCAAAACACCTCACTATTACGGTATCATAACAGCCAGGATCGTTGCTGATACGCATACAATAATAACCATAAGGCAGGTTATTGAATTGACCCGTAGAGTTGCAACCTATCAGTACATTACTTGAGTTATACAGACAATAGTTAGGGTTATTCAGGTTGGTCTGACCATTTACACTCACATTAAAACTGCTACAGTTCTGCGTAAGATTAAGGTTGTTACCAACACTTGGCAATGCCCTTGGCACATTGAAGCAACGAGTGATAGTAGTATCATAACACACATCATTCTTGATGCGGATACAATAATTCGTACCATAAGCCAGGTTGTTAAACGTACCGGTAGTATTACAACCAATCAGCACATTACTGCTGTTATATAAACAGTACTGCGGATTGGTAAGATTCGATTGAGCCTGCACACTGCCCGTGAAAGTATTACAACCCACATTGCTGGTACCAATATTAAGACCAACTGATGGCTTTGGCGCCGTCTCAGTAAAGCAACGGGTAATAGTCGTATCATAACAACCATCCTTCACCCTGATACAATAGCTTCCATAAGGGATGGTATTAAACACACCATTCGTGTTGGTACCGATCAGGATATTGCTGCCATTATACAACTCATAAGTCGGGTTGGTAAGATTCGTTTGCCCGTTTATAGTAGCAGTAAAAGTGGCACACGCCCTGTTGGAGATACTTACGTTGTTACCCACTGCAGGTTTAGGCCTGGTAGCAGAAAAACAACGCCTGATAGTAGTATCGTAACAATTGTCCCGTACGTCAACACAATAATTGCCATAAGCGAGACCAGTAAAAGAACCAGTAGAATTAGTAGAAATCAATACATTGTTGCTATTATATAATCTGTAAATAGGGTTAGTAAGATTGTTTTGACCAGTTACTGTAGCATTGAAAGTGTTACAGGTAAAGTTGGAAGTGTTCACATTAGCATTCACAGTAGGCACGTTGGGATCAACCCAGTTGGTAACCTGCATGGTTCCGCAAGGATCTTTGATCACCACCTTTACCGAACGCTTATTACCAAGGTAAAAACGGAAAATACTGGTGGAAGACCATACAGTATCACCTGGCGCCCTTACCACACCATAGCTGAAACCACTGAAGCCGGTAGTATTACCCTTACTGTCTTTCAGCTTCACAGTCACCTGGGCGCTGTCGCAACCAACTTTGGCTACCGTCACACCATCGATCCACCACTGGTAGTTGAGAATGGTAACGCGGCGCGTCTGCTGACCACCGCAGGAATCCTTCAACTGCACAGCATACTCACCAGCAATCAGACCGGTAAAGGTACCCGTAGAATTAGTAGTGCCTGCTCCGACAGGAGAAGGCGCTACAAGAGTATAAGTAAAAGGGGATCGGCCAAACTGCATGCCCGCCACACTGATGGTACCATCAGTACCGTTTATACAGGTTACGTCGGTCTTGGTCAATACAAACCGCGGATCGGCATAAGTACCAGGCACCACTACATTATACTTATCAATCACACAATTGGTGCTGATGTCTTTTACACTCACCACATAAGTACCAGCCGATAGACCAGTAATGCTTGAAGAAGAAGTATAAGCGGTGGAAACAGGTCCCGTTACTTTAATATTATAACTGCCGGAGCCGCCGGTAATATTCACATTGATGCTGCCCGTGGCAATACATCGCGACTCCTTCGTAGTAACGGTAAAATTAAGAGTAGAACAATCCTGGGCCCACCCAATGAGCGGATGCAGGATTAATAGGGGTATTACAATAAACCCCCTGCGCGTCAGTTTCAACAGGCTCTTCATTAGGGTACGATTTCGGATTATTTTTCTATAGGATATGATCTCAATAAATACGAGATAAAGTAAATAGGTTTTAGGCATTAATGCAAGCCAGTATGGATAAGTTATTAATAAAATGACATTTGTCATGTGCCGGTTAATAACACATGAAGCCATTCATTAATACACAGAACCATTGATTAATAGCAGCTTTAGGCCGGATGCAGGCACTCCCTTAAGCGGGAGATTAAATTTCGGAAGGAGTAATATAAATGTGAATAACTTGATATGTTGGGGCATGAAAAAGGCCATCCCATATATGGGATGGCCTTTGAATATGATGATCTGCCCGGCAGATTATACTTTAAAGTGAGCGAAAGCCTTGTTGGCTTCAGCCATACGGTGCGTATCTTCCTTCTTCTTGAAAGCACCACCTTCACCCTTGGCAGCAGCCAGAACTTCGTTAGCCAGCTTCTCAGCCATGCTACGACCATTCCTGTCACGGCTATAGCGAATAAGCCACTTGATGCTCAGGGATATTTTCCTGTCTGCACGTACTTCAGCAGGAATTTGGAAAGTAGCACCACCGATACGACGGCTGCGTACTTCTACCGCCGGAGTAACGTTGGATAAAGCTTTTTTCCATATTTCATAACCATTCTCACCGGTTTGCTTGGAAATACGATCCATAGCATCATAGAAAATGGTGAATGCCGTATTCTTTTTGCCCTCCCACATCAGGTTGTTTACAAAACGGGTAACCAGTGCATCATTATATTTTGCGTCTGGAGCCGGGGCAATTTTTTTGGCTTTAGTCTTCCTCATTGTTATCGCTGATTTGATGGACTAACCGGATTTGGCCGGCCTGTCCTTGTATTTTTTATCTGTAAGAGATCTTAACAATCCGCGTAATACGCGATTATTATTTCTTAGCCTTTTCACGTTTAGTACCGTATTTGGAACGGCTCTTCTTACGATCCTTCACACCGGCAGTATCAAGGCTACCGCGAACGATATGGTAACGTACACCTGGTAAATCCTTCACACGACCGCCACGAACCAACACAATGGAGTGCTCCTGCAGGTTATGACCTTCACCGGGTATATAGGCAATCACCTCTACCTTATTCGTTAAACGTACCTTAGCTACCTTACGCAAAGCCGAGTTAGGCTTTTTGGGAGTAGTTGTATATACACGGGTGCAAACACCGCGACGGAACGGACAGCTATCCAAAGCCCTTGACTTGCTCTTGGCCTTGATGATCTCTCTTCCTTTTCTTACCAATTGTTGAATTGTAGGCATTCTGAACCTTTTATTTTTGGGACGGCAAAGGTAAACCTCAGCCCATTAAATACCAAATCTTCCTTAAGATTTTGAGGAATTCTCCCTGATTATGTGGATAACTCCTGCAAAAAGCCCTAAATCTTGTACATCCAGCCGTGATTATCAGCCGTTCTACCCTCGCGGATATCATCCAAACGACGCTTCATTTCAGGCGCAGTTGTCCACTCATCCACATTGAAGGTCATCACAAAATCTTTGTATTTCAGCTCTTTAATAGGCGAAATCGTAGCAGCCGTACCGGTACCAAACACTTCCCGGAGCTGGCCAGCCTTATAAGCCTCGATCATTTCTTCAATATTCACAGGCCTTTCCTCCACGGTTAAACCCATTTCACGCAAAATAGTGATCGCAGTGTCGCGGGTCACCCCGGCCAGAATAGTACCAGCACCCAGGTCAGGCGTAAGCGCCTTGTTGCCCACGATGAAGAACACGTTCATGGTACCGATCTCCTGAACATACTTATGCTCCACAGCATCAGTCCACAACACCTGGTCATAACCCTTGCTCTTGGCCTCGGCAGTCACCATCATGCTGGCGCCGTAGTTACCAGCCACCTTTGCATAGCCTACACCACCGGGAGCAGCACGCGTATATTTCTCTTCCACATAAATCCGCGCAGGAGCCGCATAATAAGGACCTGTCGGGCTAAGGATGATCATGAATTTATAAGTATCTGAGGGCTTTACACCAATCACCTCGTCAGTGGAAAACATGAAAGGACGAACATATAAAGAGTGGTCCTTCCTGGCAGGGATCCAGTTCTTGTCCAGCTGGATCAGCTGACGCATACCCTCCATGAAAAGCTCTTCAGGCACTTCCGGCATTTGCATCCGGGTAGCAGATATATTAAAACGCTTGAAATTATCCTGGGGACGGAAAATATAAGCCTCGCCAGCTTCAGTGCGGTAAGCTTTAATACCTTCAAAAATAGCCTGACCATAGTGCAGGGAAGCCAGGGCAGGGCTCAATACCAACGGCTGATAAGGCTTGATCTCTACATTCTTCCACTCACCATTCTCATAATCAGCCTCCAGCATGTGGTCAGTGAAATATTTACCGAAAGGAATGTTTTCCAATGGAATATCATTCAATTTACTCCGCTCAATTTTTGTCACAGGTATACTATAAGCATCGATCATAATCCAGTATTTTTGAGCCACAAAGAAACAATTAAAGTTTTTGCCTGCAAAAAATCCAGGCATAAATTACTAACAATTGTTAGTGCGATACAAGTCAAGGAAAGTTGAAGAACAGAAGCTATTAAATAATATTATTATGTCATCCTTTAATATTCAGTTGCCGGGAATAGTCATTGCCGGGCTCTACAAAAAGGCCATAGTGCAGGGAGAAGGGAAAGCCGTGGAAGGAGGCGTAACGTTTGCGCCTGAGCCGGCCCCGGCGCCTGTTGAAGCCAGGACGATAGCGACTCCCCCTGTGCAGGAAAGGCAGGATTCAATCCCGCCACCCCCGCCGGTAACAACTACGGCAGCAACAGCGCCTGCCGAAGCAACACAGCCCGCTGCCCCGGCAGTAAAACCAGCAGCCCAGCCGGCAGCAACCGACACTGCTGCCTACAAGTTCCTCGGCAAAAACCAGCAGCACGTTACCGTCATCGTGCAGTTCGAGGGAGAAGCATTCCTGCCGGAACAACACCTGCAGTTGCTGACGAAGATGCTGGGCGCCTGCAAACTCAACCTTGGCGATGTAGCCATCGTGAACGACGCCAGCCGTAAAGTAGAGATCAATCAGCTGAAAGAACAATTATACCCCAAACAGGTACTCTTGTTTGGCATCAGTCCCGAAACAACAGGCCTGCCCCTCTCCTTCCCCATGTTCAAACCACAGGAATATGCAGGAACAACCTACCTGTACACGCCACCATTGGAAGAGCTGAACCAGGAAACAGAAGAAGGAAAATTGCTGAAGCGAAGACTGTGGGATAACCTGAAGAAGATATTTGGAGTATAAAGTTCCGGGTTTGGAGTTTAAGGTTTTGCGTTGCTATCGCAGCCTAAAAAACTAATAACTTGTTACGCTCTTATATCTGAAGAACCCCAAACACGAAATACAAAACCCGGAACATATTATGCTTACACTTATTTTCGCTACCAACAATGCCCACAAGGTGCAGGAGATACAGGCGGCCATCGGCCACAAGCTCACGGTGATCAGCCTGAAAGCAGCAGGCATCGACATCGATATTCCTGAACCTTATGATACGCTCGAAGCCAATGCCACACAGAAGTCCCGTACTATACAACAACTCACCGGAAAGAATTGCTTCAGTGAAGATACTGGCCTCGAAGTAGACGCGTTGAATGGAGAGCCAGGTGTAAAAAGCGCCCGGTATGCAGGAGAAGACAAAGCATTCGATAAGAATATTGAAAAACTGTTGGGCAAATTGGGAGATAATCCCCAACGTACAGCCCGTTTCCGTACTGTAATATCCTTAGTGTGGGGAGATCAGGAATACTTGTTTGAAGGCATATGTGAAGGGACGATCATCCACGATAAAAGAGGAGCCGGAGGCTTTGGATATGACCCCGTTTTTGTTCCCGAAGGAAGTACCCGTACTTTTGCCGAAATGACCCTGGAGGAAAAAGGACAGTATAGCCACCGGAAAAAGGCGGCAGACAAGCTGGTTTCTTTTTTGCAGCAAGTGGTGCAACAAGCTTAATATAGCCTGTTGAATAATAGCCCCAGCGCACAAATTCATATTATTATATTAAAATTTGGATCAAAAAAGCAACTATAACATCACTGAATCCGACTTGATAAAGGGCAGTATTGCGGGCGACAGGCGTATGCAGGAAGAGCTGTACCGCAGGTTTGCTCCTAAAATGTATGCCGTGTGCCTACGCTATGCCAATAATACAAATGATGCCCAGGACCTCTTGCAGGAAGGATTTATCAAGGTATACAAAAACCTGCATCGCTTCCGGGCAGAAGGGTCATTTGAAGGATGGGTCAGAAGAGTGTTTGTAAACACCTCTATTGAACACTTCCGTAAAAAAACGGCCCAGCTATCCAGCGTAAGTGAAAAAGAAGAAAATACGATAGAAGATGCGGATATAACAGCACTTGATAGTCTGGCAGAAAAAGATATTATAAACCTTGTTCAGGAACTTTCACCCGGCTACCGCACAGTGTTCAACCTGTACGTAGTAGAAGGATATTCACACAAAGAGATCGGAGAAATGTTGGGTATCAGTGAAGGAACCAGCAAGTCGCAACTGGCCCGGGCCAAGTCGATATTACAAAAGAAGATCACGCAATACTTAAGCGATACCAAAAAGTCCTATACCCGCTAATATGTCTGCCAACGTACAACATATCCTCCTCAACCTCGAAGCAGCACCGCCACCTGGCGCTTGGGAAACTATTAGCACCCGTCTCGACACAGAATTTGATGCCAGCGAAAGCAAGATCGCAGAAAAACTATACGATTGGGAAACACCACCCCCATCCGCCGCCTGGGATCATATTGCCCTGGCCCTCCAGATCACGCCAGCACCACAGGAAGCACCCGCCAAAGTTATTCGCCTGCCCTTTCGTAAAGTGGCCATAGCGGCAGCTGTACTGGCCATCGTTGGCTTCCTTACCTGGAACTTCCTGAACAGCGCTCCGGACAACACAAACATTGTGCAGCGTACGCAGGAACCAACAACACCCAATAATAATACTCCCAATAATGACGTGCAGGTACAGCCCTCACTGCCTGCTATCGATGCATCCATTGGAGGTCGCCGTCGCACAACCATTAATGTTGCCCGCCGCGTAAATGTCACCGAAGCATTGAACACCAATTATGTGAGCAATACCATGCCAGAGATAGATCCGATGGATGACATTCAACATGCTGAAATAGATGGCTTGCGTGCCCAGGTCACCACGGCACGCAATGGCATTAAAGCACCCCTTATCAAAGATGCCAACGGCAATGTGATCATGGACAAAAGCCTGATCATTACACGCGATAACAACTACATCATCATCACCTGCCCCAACGGAGAACAAACACGCATCTCCGCCAAGTTTCTGCCGGTGTTGACAGACCTGAATGCAGCTACCGATCCTGCCGAATACTTCGATGCAGTGATACGGGAAAACAATATATGGAAGAGCCGCTTCAGCCAATGGCGCGCCAAACTCATGCAGCAGGCATCCTTCGCCCCCACAGCCAACAACTTTCTGGACATACTGACATTGAAAGAGCTGATAGCAGAACAATAAGACAGCGGGAAAAACACGAACTTTACGATTCACACGAACAAAAATTCATGGCACGCATCAAAGTCGACCTTCCTGAACAATTCACATTTACGACAACCATACCCATCCGAATTACAGACCTCAACTATGGCGGACATGTCGGCAACGACACCATCCTTTCCATCATACACGAAGCAAGAGTACAGTTCATGCAACATCATGGCTATGGCGAATTGAATATGGCCGGCCTTGGAGTGATCATGAGCGATGTAGGCATCGAGTTCAAACAGGAACTATTCTATGCCGATCAGGTAAAAGTATCGGTAGTAGCGACCGAATTCTCCAAAATAGCATTCGAACTCTATTACAAACTGGAAAAAGAAACAAGTGAGAAAACAGTATTGGTAGCCGCCGCCAAAACAGGTATGGTTTGTTATGACTACGCAAAGAAAAAAGTAGCGGCCATTCCGGAAGAAGTACGATTAAAGCTAACAGGGGCCGAAAGACAGTAAAGTCCGAAAGTCGGCAAGAAGCATTTGTCCAATCAAAGCAGCTTTAGTCTTCCGGACTTTACTAACTTCCGGACTTTCCGACTAAGCATTCCAGATCCTCCAGCTCTCTTCAGCCTGGATCACGAGCATATCAGACCCGTTTTTGATAACAGCCCCTTGCTCCTCCCCTTTTTGGAGAAACAAAGTCTTAGCTGGGTTATATACCAGGTCAAACAAATAATGCCGTGGAGTGAGATCAGCATAAGGCAAAGGCGGGCAGTCATGCTCATTAGGATACATACCCACCGGAGTAGTATTGATGATAAGCGTATGATCGTTTAGCACAGCGGGCGTCAGCTGCTCATAACTGATTTGCCGGCCGGAAGTAGGATTACGGGACACCTCCAGGAAAATGATACCCAGTTTCTCTATTACATAGTGAACAGCCTTGGCAGCGCCACCAGTACCCAGCACGAGCGCCTTGCGGTGATGCGCTTCCAGTAACGACCTGAGCGACTCCTCAAAACCCGTTACATCAGTATTATAACCATGCAGTTCACCATTCACTATTTTGATACAGTTGCAGGCCCCGATCCGCTTCACCACATCACTCTGATGATGCAGGTAAGGGATCACCTTTTCCTTATAAGGAATAGTCACATTGAGCCCTGCAAGATGAGAATGCTGCGCCAGCACCCCCCGCAAAGCATCGATATTTTCCAGGGGGAAATTCTCATACACACAACCGGCAATCCCTTCCACCCGAAATTTATCAGTAAAGAATTTCTGGGAAAAAGAATGGCTCAACGGGAACCCGATCAGCCCAAACAGTCTCATTATGCTTCTTCTTTATTGAGGAATAAACTGAAAGTGTCACCACGAAGGCCAACACGCATCGCTTCAAGAGAGATCATTTCAGTAGGAGCAATATTACCAAGGTTCACATTGCATCCCAGCAGCTCGATGAAATACAACTGCTGTGCCTTTTGAGGAGCTTCCCAAAGGATCTTTTCACCGGGAATTTGAGTAAGGATCTCCTGAACCAGCCCCTCGCGAACTTCACCACTGCCACGATAGATACCTACGTTACCCGCTTCGCGCGCTTCAGCGATCACATAAGTAGCACCTGCATTCAGCTCTGCACGCATCAGCTCGATCCACTTATAAGGAGGAATGATATGAGCAGCATCTTTACTACCTACTTCACTGAGGATAATAGCGTGCTTGGTGAGCTTTTCGATATAACCACATTTCTCGGCATGAGGAATGGTGATGGACCCATCACTCACTTCCATATATTTAATGCCGTAGTCTTTACAGACTTCGATATAGTCATTGAACTGGTTGCGCACCAGGAAAGCTTCAAACAAAGTGCCCCCAAAATAAATGGGAATATTGTAGGATTGATAAACTTCTATTTTCTCACGCAGGTTGGGAGTAACGAAAGAAGTCCCAAATCCCAGCTTCACGATATCTACATGCGGGCCGGATACACTCAGGAAATTATGCACTTCAGGAATACTAAGACCCTTGTCCATTACCATCGTGATACCGTTGGTACGAGGCTTAGCGTTTCTATCGGGCATCTGAGAGAGGTTGAAATTCATTCGCTGGATTTTACTATTAGGATTTTCTAAAGCAGCCGCAAAAATAGGGGAAAGAGAGAAATTATGCGCTGCCCGGTTCCTTTGTCTGAATTTCAGTTGGCTGTTATGACTTATTTTTTTTGTAGCGGGCTACCACATCCACCACCATTTGGTGCTGCAGGATAGCAGGATTCAATTGAACCAGCTTCTTGACCATTTTAGGAGCTATGCTCATGGCATTTTCCAGCTGCAGTAAAGCCTCCTTCACCTTGCCAAGCGCAAAGTAAACACCTGATAGATAAAAGAGAAAGAGCGGTTTGCCTTCCGTCATCTTGATCGCAGCCTTCACCTGTTCAAGCGCTTCTTCATAAAACTCACCATTGTACAGGCAGCGGATCAGCGCCTCCCAGCTGGATATATTCCGCGGGCGCTGGCGCACCACATTGGAAAAATATTGAATAGCTTCCTTGAACTCACCCTGCTGCATTTTACATTCACCCATCGCCATATTATACTCAGGTTGCATGCGATGGATCGACAAAGCAGTTTCAAGGTGCTTGATAGCAGTAGTATACTGCGCCTCATTAATATAAGTACAGGCGATCTTGTAATGCAGCTTACTGTCCTCAACGTTGAGGTGCGAAGCCTTACGATAATAAAACCTTGCCTGCGCAAAATTCTTCATCCGATCGTAGCAATGACCAATAGCCTCATAGATCACATCTTCGGGCCTTGAAAGCTCCAATACCTTCTCCAGCACCTCGATGGCATCCTTATACTTACGCATCCGGATATAAGCATCACCCATATTACGGTAAGCGTAGTCAAACTTCTCGTCGATGACAATCGCGTACTTATAGGCATCAATAGCCTTTTCATAGAGTTTCAGCCCCTGGAAGGCAGCCGCCAGGTTGAACCAGGCCAGCTCACTATAAGGATACTCTTCGATGATCTGCTGGTGCAGGCGGATACTCTCCTCATTACGCCCGGTGAAGTCGGTCCAGAAACAGATCTTGTACAGCGCCTCCTCATTGTTAGGCTCCTGTTCAAGAATCAACTTCAGGCAATCGAATATCTTATCGAACTCTTCGTAGTCGTCATATACATCGGCCAGCTCGAACAACAGCTCGATACGCTCCTGCCCTTCAAAAAGCTGTAGCGCGTTTTCCAGCAACTCCACAGCTTTCTCCTGCTGGTCAAGCGCCAGGAAAGCGTCAGTCTTTAATATGTAAAGGTTGATATCGTTGCTGTCCAGCAACTCGGCATGCTGCAAAATACGCAACGCCTCATTGTAGTGGCGGGTGGCAATAAGCAGGTCAGCCTTCTTGATGAGTAACATGGCCGAATACGGGTATTGCTCGATACCCAGCTCGGCGGCTTCCAAGGCCTGTTGCAGGTCCTCCCGGTCGTCGAAATAGTCAATAATTCGCTCAAACGCTTCCTCGTCTAGGAAAGAGTGACTGCGGCCTGACTTAAGGTTCTGATACTGCTTCACCAACTCCCTAAGTTCCTCATTATCATTACGTGATGGATTGTCTCTCATGTATTTAAGCAAAGGTTTATGTAAAATAGCTTTTTCATGGAACCATACCAATTTTTTCTTATTGACACCATGTTAATAAGTGATTAACAAAACCATTGATTTAGAATATTTTAACGCTAACATGCAACATTCCCCAAAAAAGCAGTGTCATTTTTATGGAAATACTAACAATTCGGCATCTCTAATCGTTAAAGAGATTATAATCTTTGGGATGATCGGTTAAAGGTTTCTAAAATTTTTTAACTATTTTTGCGTTAGATATGAAGGCAAACTCTACACTTAAACTTAACCACATGCTTAAAAAAACCCTCATCAGTTGTGCGATGATTGGGGCGGTAGCGCTTGCGGCAGTAGCCAGCAGCGGTGGTGGTAAGAAGAAGTCAGAGACGCCGCTAAAACCAATCTACACGCCCATTAGAACCACTAATGGCTTCACCTTAAAAGCTGGACCTTCCTACGCAGGAAGTCACATCTTCAGCAGTGAACGTAGCAGAAATTTCATCACCTACAACACGGTAGTTACCTACCAAAAAGGCAGTACAGTTTACATGTTGCCACAGCAGGTAAAGATGAACACTAAACCTACGTTTAAGTCAAATCTCAACCTCTTGGATCTTAAAATAAAGCTTCATAAGTAAGCTTTACGATTAAAAGATCATTAAAAGTCATTAATTCATCTTCTTGCTTTCGTCGTAGGTCAACTCACGATAGCCACTCTTTGGTATGTCAAACTTAGAGGCAGGCACCGGGTTCAGGTTGATCTTAGACACGGTGTATTTAATGGTAAGTTTACCCTGAACCAGCTCATACTCAAGGGGCAGGCCATTCAGGTTTTTGAATTGAGAGTCGTAATCCTTATTCTCGGGGATTATATCAGTAGTATAATAGACAGTGAAAGTAGTGCCGTCAGCCAGCTTGGCCTCGGCCTTCGTACAATTATAACCAGCAATCGACTTGGTCTCCTTGGTGTCGGTAAATGTCATCCCGTTATACCGCTTATTCTTCTCGGCCCAATTATCCGCCGTCATCCTGATCAGGATCTTCTGCCCGCTCACTTCCCGCAAAATTACAGCAGTACCCGCTTTGGAATCATGAATAGTGGTGGAAGAAAAAAGCGCACTCACCATCTCCGTGCGGCTCATATTACCTTTCAGATAAACAGTAGTAGTAGCGCCATCCAACGCATCGGCCATTTTAGGCTCCTTGCTGCCAGAAGAAATAGAAGCATCATACACAAGGGTCAGCTCAGAAACCTTCTTCTGCCCTGCAGCCGTCAGCAGCAGAAACAGGTTTAGCGTGAAGAGACCTATATACTTTTTCATGTTTATCCGGGTTGATCAGATGTCATAAAGACGAGACAAGTATTGAGAACCGTTGCCTAAAATAGTAACAACCGGTCAATTTAAGATACTATTAGTTTGGTTTTTAACGAAATACTTGAATAGAAAGTATAAAAGTTAACAAGTTGACAAGTTAATAAGACAGAAACCCGCCCAATAAAAAACCGGCTGAGTAACGCCCAGCCGGTCATATTGTTGAACACTTGATTCGTAGTAGTATCCTTTTAAACCTTTTAACCTATCAACATATCAACTCTCCCAACTACTTCTTTCCCTTCGCTTTCGCTTCCTGCATCTTCCTTTGCTGTTCCTGCACCTGCTCCAGGCGTTCCGCCCATTTGGACTTTGCCTTAGGTTTCTTACGCGTCTCTTCGATCTTCGCTACCAGCTTATCGTGGTTGATGATATAATTCTGGATCACAAACTGCAACAACAACGTAATGATGTTCGACACAGTGTAATACCATGTCAAAGCCGCCGGCAGTTTATTGAACACGAACAATAGAACAAACGGGAAAATATAAGGCATGTATTTCAATGCCGGGTTACCCTGGTCAGGCGTAGAAGCCATGTTGTAGAAAGAGATCAAAAAGCTGGTAAGACAAGCTGTAATAGTAAACAAACTGATGTGATTACCCAATCCCCATATCTCGAAAGGAAACTGGAACAACACATCATAAGACGCCAGGTTCTTGGCCCACAGGAATTCTTCACCACGCAAAGAAATATTGGAGTTGAAGAAGCTATACAACGCAAAGAAGATCGGAATTTGCAACAAGCTCGGTAAACAACCGGCAAACTGATTAACACCCGCCTCACGCATAAACTTCATTTGCTCCATAGCAAATTGCTGCTGATCAGGATACTTCTCTTTCAGTTTAGCCAGATCGGGCCTTAAGATCTTCATCTTGGCGCTGGTAAGATAACCAGGATACATCAATGGAGAAGTCAGCAAACGGATGAACAGCGTCAGCAACAGAATTACCACACCCATACTGCCTATGAAACTATCGAAGAAGTTGAACACGGGCATCACAATGTACTTGTTGATGGGGCGCACAAAAGTATACAAGTCACGGCCGAGGTTGATGATCTTATCCATTTCCGGTACCGGCTGACTTTTCAAAATGCGGTAATCATTAGGGCCATAATAAAGCTGCATCGGAAAAGCAGCATCAGCGCCCAAAGGCAGTTTTGTCTGCAAAGAGGTCGTTACATCAGCAATCTTGTTGGTAGAATCAACATGCCTTAACCACTTGATGTCGGCAGAAGAAAAACCATTCTTGGCAATCAATGTAGTATTGAAGAATTGCTGAGATACAGATACCCATTGCACCTGCTTGTCAAGCTTCTTCTCAGTCTTCGACATGATATAATCGAAATCATTATCAGAATAATAACCAATGTTGGTTTGCAGACGCTCATACTTCACATCACTTTCATGCTGCGTGGGCTGGTCTTGCCACGTCAGATTGAAAGCACCCTGCGTCAACAACTTATCGGCTCCATCCAGTTGTACATTCCAATCGATCAGGTAATCATTAGGGCGCACAGTAAACTTATGCACCAGTGTACCATTGGAAAGCGGCATCTGGAAAGTGACGGTCTGGCTGTTATCAGCATTCTTTACAACATCGCCACCCAGAAAATAAAGATCAGCGACCTCGGCAGAATTTTGAGAACCGGCATTGACCCGGTAAGATATCTTATCGAAAGATTGACCATTCAGCACCACCAGGTTGCTGTCAACGGATTTGTATTTCTTAAGCTCTACTTTACCAGGCTGACCACCCTTGTTGGTGAAAGTGATTTTAAGCACTTCATTTTCTACAACAACCAGCTTTTCCACGCCTTGAGTAATCCTTGCAAGGCTGTCATTACCCAGAATAGCCTTGATAGTAGTATCCTTTTGAGCAATAGCGGCAACAGAATCCGCTGCCCTTTTTACACGGGCCACAGAATCCTCATAATGTTGGCGCTGCCCCTGTAGATCATGAGAATTTTTAGTGGAGATAAACAGGTAAGCGAATAATAATCCCGCCAGTAATACAAAGCCAATGATCGTATTGCGATCCATGTTCATTAGTACAAAATTTAGAAGAGGTGCAAAGATAGGGGAATATGGGTTCCGGGTTCCGGGTTTCGGATTCCGGGTTGCTCCGCGCTACAGGCGCCTCGAATAACAGTAAATTGCTATTATTCAGGGCGCCTGTAATATTTTTGTACTTATGAGCGACTTATTCCCCTGCAACAGGGATTTTTGTGGTACGGAACCCGGAATCGACTATATCATTTCACTCTGCAGCAAAGGATTCTTCACAGCATTCTTCTGATCAGCATACTCCTTGGCAGCCTTAATAAAGTGTACAAATATCGGATGCGGGTTCTCCACCGTACTCTTCAGTTCAGGATGGTATTGAACACCGATAAAGAAGGGATGCGTAGGCAGCTCAACGATCTCAACCAGACCACTCTCCGGATTCTTACCACTGGCAACCATACCGGCCTCCTCAAAACGTGTAAGATATTGGTTATTAAACTCCCAACGGTGCCTGTGACGCTCAGTGATCATTTCCTTGCCATAAATACGGCGGGCCAGACTGCCCTCCAGCGTTTGACAGGTATAAGAACCAAGACGCATAGTACCACCCTTGGCAGTGATCTTCTTTTGCTCCTCCATCAGATCGATAACCGGGTCAGGCGTATTAAGATCCATTTCAGTGGAATGAGCCTTTTTCAAATTGAGCACATCCCGCGCAAATTCGATCACCGACATCTGCATACCAAGGCAGATACCGAAGAAAGGCAGGTTATTTTCGCGGGCATACTTCACAGCAATGATCTTTCCCTCTACCCCACGGTGGCCAAAGCCGGGAGCAACCAGCAAACCATCGAGGTTAGCGAGCTTTTCAGCAACATTATCCTCAGTAATGAACTCGCTGTGCACGTTGACAACCTGCACTTTAGATTCATTGATGGCGCCGGCATGAACAAAAGCCTCCAGGATGGATTTGTAAGCATCCTGTAGCTCTATATATTTACCAATAAGACCAATAGTAACCTGGCTCTTGGGGTATTTCAGTTTATCGAGGAATTCCTTCCAGCGGTGAAGATCAGGCTCATTGGTAAGCTTCAGGTTCAGCTTCTTCATACAAATGAGATCCAGCTTCTCACGCATCATGGCCAATGGCACTTCATAAATAGTAGGCGCATCGGCAGCTTCGATCACCGCCTCCGCCTTTACGTTACAGAACAACGCGATTTTACGGCGCAGATCGGGCGACAGCGGCCTTTCGGTTCTGCACACAATGATATCCGGGTGAACACCTTCCTGGCTCAACATCTTTACACTATGCTGAGTAGGCTTGGTTTTCAATTCTTTAGCAGCCTTCAGATAAGGAATGAGCGTCAGGTGAACCACCACAGTATCCTCCTCGGGCAGCTCCCATTGCAACTGACGCAGCGCCTCGATAAAAGGAAGACTTTCAATATCACCCACAGTACCACCCAGCTCGGTAATGATTACATCATACTCGTTGTTCTTGCCCAGCAATAACATCCTGCGCTTGATCTCATCAGTAATGTGCGGGATCACCTGCACAGTCTTACCGAGAAAGGCGCCTTCCCGCTCCTTATTAATAACAGTTTGATAGATACGGCCGGTAGTCACGTTATTGGCCTGCGTGGTAAAAATGTTCAGGAAACGCTCGTAGTGACCCAGATCAAGGTCAGTCTCCGCACCATCCTCAGTAACATAACACTCCCCATGCTCGTAGGGGTTCAGCGTACCAGGATCAACATTGATGTAAGGATCGAATTTTTGAATAGTTACTCTTAAACCTCTTGCCTGCAATAGCTTCGCTAAAGATGCGGCAATGATCCCTTTACCTAATGAAGAAGTTACGCCTCCTGTAACAAAAATGTACTTGGCCATAATATATGGTTATAATCAGTTTACAATATTATCAGCTGCTTTGGTTTAGGACACAGGTACAAAACAATAAGCCACACATACATCGTTGGGGGTCCCTGCCAAATGGATTAACAGGGGTACATCGATGTCTGCATTATCTGGCGTACTACTTTTTTGCTTGATTATTGAACCAGTCCGGTTACTGACCAGCGGAAAACCACATTAGGGGATATAATTATTTCCTGA
>JAGIBF010000059.1:0-206 GCA_017744515.1 Niastella sp. | reverse complement strand
TTCAGCTGGCAAAAATCACGGAATGATAATGTGGAAAAGTGTCCGATAGCTACTTCAATCTAATAAGGGTAAAATTATTATTCCATTGATAAGTAGCCTGCGCAGGCGGCTTTTGCTCTGCAGTTACAGCAGAAGGGTGCCGGCAATAATTAACATCAACCTGATCATGAGACAATAATTAAGCAGTTATGAAATGAGTGCAGGGC
>JAGIBF010000058.1:29563-51287 GCA_017744515.1 Niastella sp. | reverse complement strand
ATCATAAACTTCCTGGCTCCCCTGCTCATCCTGATGCGCCGGGGCTCCAAGAGGAACTATACTACTGTAGTATTTATGGCAGTAGTGATCATCGTAGGCCACTGGCTCGATTTCTACCAGATGGTATTCGCGAGCATCGATCCGGAACATGTGAACGTAGGTATGTTGCTGCTCGACTTTGGTATCGCCGCAGGTTTTGTAGGCATCATCCTGAATGCTACAGGAAATGCATTGAGCAAAAACCCGCTGATTGCCAAAAACCATCCGTTCACGAAAGAAAGTATAATACACCACACGTAACAGCATCGACACACGTGCGTTGTTCAATAGCATTTAAACTTTGATAGGTCTGAATTAAATTTATTAATAGATCATGACAACTACTGGAATACTTCTGTTAGCGATTCTTATCCTCGGCTTTCTGATCACATTTCAGATTGCTAAGGCCAGTGAGTATGTATCTGTGCTGAAAGGGGAAAAGAAAGCTTTCGAGCAAAACAACAGGATCAATGCATTTTTGATGGTAGTGTTCCTGGTGTTGGGATTGATAGGCGTTTGGTGGTGCAATAAAATGCTCTACCCCAAAACCCTGATGGTGCAGCCTTCTGCCTCTGACCATGGTGAGAACATCGACATCATGTTGAAGATCACCATTGCCATCACAGGCGTTGTGTTTTTGATTACACAGGTATTGCTGTTCTGGTTCGCATACAAATACCAGCACAGCGAAAAAAGACAGGCATTCTACTATCCACACAACAACAAGCTGGAAGTTATCTGGACAACTGTTCCTGCAATTACCCTTTGCGTACTCGTAGGTTTTGGCCTGTTCTACTGGTTCCGTATGACCGGAGAAGCTCCCCAGGATGCTATGCAGGTAGAGATCACCGGCAAACAGTTTGGCTGGATCTATCGCTACCCAGGTAAAGACAATAAGTTCGGTAAAAAATATTATCGCAATATCGATGAGGCAGCTGGTAATCAATTAGGCTTGCTGTGGACAGATACTACTATTGTCAAGAAAGACAAAAATGGCAACGTTGCCGGAACAGCTAAGCTGACAGCTGACCCCGATGGCTTCGATGATCTGATCGACAATAGTGCTATGTACCTGGTAAAAGGAAAGGCTGTAAAACTGATCATCAATTCACGTGATGTGATTCACGACGTAGGCTTGTCTCACTTCCGCCTGAAAATGGATGCGGTGCCAGGTACACCTACCACGATGTGGTTTACCCCCCTGTACACTACAGAGGAAATGAAGAAGATTACCAACAACCCGAAATTTGAGTATGAGATATCTTGCGACCAGATGTGTGGTAATGGACACTACTCAATGAAGGGGATCATTAAAGTGGTTACACCGGAAGAATTTATCCTGTGGAGAGCGAAGCAAACACCGGCCTATGTCGCTGCTTTCCCGCCTCAGCAGCCAGCAGCAAAACCAGCCGCTGATAGCGCAACAGCAACCGGTGCAAAAGACACCCTTAAAACAGTAGTAAGCAGCCATAAATAATGTGGCCGTGTGTAGAAATTGAAAAAACATCGTCAAGTCTAATAAATAATTTATCATGAGCAACGAAGCATTGCACGGGCATTCTGAGGTAGTTACCACGCACGATGTGCATCACGATGAGCATCATGTTCACCACCATAAAGAAACCTTTATCACCAAATACGTATTCAGCCAGGATCACAAAATGATCGCTAAGCAGTTCCTGATTACGGGTATGGTGTGGGCTATCCTCGGTGGCTTGATGTCCGTCCTGTTCCGTTTGCAATTAGGTTATCCTGATCAAACCTTCCCCTGGCTGGAAGATATCCTCGGTCGTTGGGCCAAAGGCGGAAAGATCTCTGCTGAGAACTACTATGCGCTGGTTACCATGCACGGTACCGTGCTGGTGTTCTTCGTATTGACAGGTGGTTTGAGCGGTACCTTCGCCAACTTCCTCATTCCGTTGCAGATCGGTGCACGTGATATGGCGTCACCATTCATGAACATGCTGTCCTACTGGTTCTTCTTCGGTGGTAGCATCGTAATGCTTTCTTCACTCTTTATCCAGACTGGTCCTTTCAGCGGAGGTTGGACTGCCTATCCTCCGTTAAGTGCACTGGGAGATGCTTCACCCGGTTCAAAAACAGGTATGGATCTCTGGATCACGGCAATGGCTTTATTCGTTGTGTCATCACTCCTCGGTGGCCTCAACTATATCTCTACAGTACTCAACATGCGTACGAAAGGTATGAGCATGACCAGGATGCCACTGACGATGTGGGCCCTGTTCTTCACGGCTGTACTCGGCGTATTGTCTTTCCCTGTACTGTTGTCTGGTTTTATCCTGCTGTTGTTCGACCGTCACGGCGGCACCAGCTTCTACCTGTCTGATATTTATATCACTGCTACCAAGCAGGCCTTGCCCAATGAAGGCGGTAGTGCGATCCTGTTCCAGCACTTGTTCTGGTTCCTGGGTCACCCCGAGGTATACATCATCCTCTTGCCTGCGATGGGTATGGCATCTGAAATTATCTCCATCAACGCACGTAAACCAATCTTTGGTTACATGGCGATGGTGGGCTCTATATTCGCGATCACCATCCTGGCCTTCCTGGTTTGGGCGCACCACATGTTCGTTACCGGCTTGAACCCCTTCCTCGGATCGGTGTTCGTGTTGCTCACCCTCCTGATCGCTGTACCTTCAGCTATCAAGGTGTTCAACTGGCTTACGACGATCTGGAAAGCCAACATTAGGTTTACCCCCGGTATGATGTTCGCCCTCGGCTTTGTGAGCCTGTTCATCTCTGGTGGTCTTACAGGTATCTTCCTGGGTAACTCTACCCTCGACATTCACCTGCACGATACCTACTTCGTAATCGCGCACTTCCACATTGTAATGGGTGTGTCTGCATTCTTCGGCATGTTCGCCGGTATCTACCACTGGTTCCCCAAAATGTATGGCAGGTTCATGAACAATACCATGGCCTACATCCACTTCTGGGTCACCCTGGCAGGCGCCTACCTCATCTTCTGGCCTATGCACTACGAAGGTCTGGCCGGTATGCCCCGCCGTTACCTCGATTACTCAGGCTGGGAATCATTCAAGCATTTCGCTGATCTTAATAAATTCATCTCTACAGTAGCGATGATCGTATTCGCAATACAGTTGATGTTTGTGTTCAACTTCTTCTACTCCATATTCAAGGGTAGAAAAGTAACCACCACAAACCCCTGGGGTGCTACCACCCTCGAGTGGACTACGCCGATCAGGCCTGGTCACGGCAACTGGCCTGGCGAAATACCCGAAGTACACCGTTGGGCTTATGATTACAGCAAGGATGGACGTGATTTCATCCCGCAAACAGAACCTATCGGCCCGAATGAGAGTCATCACTAAGTAGAATTAAACAGAAAGCATTGACGCAGCAGGAAACCGTGAAGCAGAACAGTTCTTTAACAATAGCCGGCAAGGTGCGCGACTATATGATGCTGATTAAATTCAGCCTCAGCTTCATGGTGGTGTTCTCAGCTGTTATCAGCTACCTGCTGGCCCCGAATATAGTAGTATACGACTGGGCAATGATCATCTGGCTCTTTGTAGGAGGCATGCTGGTAACAGGCAGCGCCAACGCAGTGAACCAGGTGGTGGAAAGAGATACAGATGCCATGATGAAACGTACCGCCAAACGGCCCGTTGCATCCGGCAGAATGACGGTGACAGAAGGATGGGCATTCGCCATTATTACGGTACTGGCAGGTCTGTTCATACTGGCATATTTCTTTAATTATTTGTCGGCAGTAGTAGCAGCCATAAGCTGGTTCATCTACGCCTTCATGTATACGCCCCTGAAAAAAGTGAATGCGATAGCAGTGCTGTTGGGGGCTGTGCCAGGCGCTTTACCCTGTTTGATCGGATGGGCCGCAGGCCAGGACGATCTCAGTGCAGGCGGCTGGGTGCTCTTTGCAATACAGTTTTTCTGGCAGTTCCCGCATTTCTGGGCCATAGCCTGGATTGCACATACCGACTACAGCAAGGCAGGCTTTAAGCTGATGCCGGCGGTAGAAGGCCCGGGAAGATACTCGGCCGTACAATCCATCATCTATTCCCTGGTATTGATACCAGTTGGAATCTTACCGTATCTCATTGGAATGAGTGGTATGGTAAGCTTCTGGATCGTATTGGCAGCCAACATTTTCATGATATGGCAAAGCATACGCTTATACCGTGAAATGGAAGTAAAAGCAGCCAGGCGGGTAATGTTCAGCAGTTATATTTATTTGCCGATTGTGCTGCTGGCACTATTGGCCGATAAGCTCTAAAGAATAAGTCAGCTTTGCATAAAGCGGGATTGATTTTGTGAAACTGATTAATATTGAACTGATTTAGAATGAATATCGTGAGTTCGCGTCAACAAAAAATTCACCCCCACAAGTTTACCTTGTGGATAGCAATAGGTAGCATTATTATGATGTTTGCCGGGTTGACCAGTGCCTATATCGTAAAAGGCGAGCAGCCAGGGTGGACGAGTGTGGTAGTACCAAAGCTCTTTTATTATTCGACAGGCGTAATGCTCCTTAGCAGCCTTACTATCCAGATGGCGCTCAAATCATTCAAAGAGCGTGGCATGCAACAATACCGCACACTGCTTACAGTAACTGCAGTATTGGGCCTGCTGTTCATCGCCATGCAGATCATCGGATTCTATCAACTGTTCAATTCCGGTGTGAAGTTGGAAGGAGGATCTGGCGCAGGACAATTCCTGTACATTATTTTCGGATTGCATGCCCTGCACGTTTTGGGCGGAGCGATAGCCTTACTGATCATGTTCTTTAAGGCATTTAGTGCGAAGATCAGGAACTACAATTCCGTTCCGGTGGAAGTGATAGCCACCTACTGGCATTTTGTAGACCTGTTATGGATATACCTGTTCGTATTCTTTTTGTGGAAAGTATAAAACATTTTTTGAGTATAAACTAATAGAAACACATGGCACAAGCAGTACCAGCGAATCAAAAATGGTGGGGTGGCGGAAGAAGTCCCTTTAATGTGGAATATGGCAAGCTGATGATGTGGTATTTTCTGATGAGCGATGCCTTCACCTTTGGCGCCTTCCTCATTGCATATGGCACTGTACGTTTTTCCAGCAACGGCTGGCCCGACCCTAACGTGGTGTTCTCCTCATTCCCCTTCGCAGGGCATGCACACCTGCCACTGGTGTTTGTGAGTGTAATGACGTTTATCCTGATCATGAGCTCCGTAACCATGGTACTGGCGGTAGGAGCTGGTCACAGCAACGATCGCAAGTCCGTATTGAAATGGTTATTCTGGACCATCATAGGCGGTATCGCCTTCCTCGGCTGTCAGGCTTGGGAGTGGCATCACCTGCACGATCAGGGCGCCTGGTGGGGCATGAACCCGTTCCATAATTTCGACGGGTCCGAAGCTTCTACCAACTTTACCAACTTCTTCTTTACCATCACAGGTTTCCACGGCTTCCACGTATTCTCTGGTGTTATCATCAACATTATCATGTTTATCATGACCTACAGAGGAGTATTCGACCGCAGAGGCCACTACCTGATGATCGAGAAAGCTGGTTTGTACTGGCACTTTGTAGACTTGGTTTGGGTATTCGTATTTACCTGCTTCTACCTGTTCTAATTCAGATTTGATCAACGCTAACCACAGCAATACAATTTATTATGGAAAAGTTTGAGACATCACATACTGCTGAGCACGGACATGAGGAAAAACACAGCTTTGATACGAAAGCCATCTGGAGAACATTCTGGATCCTGCTGGTAATTACCTGTATCGAGTTGATCGTGGGTATGTTCATTGCGCCCCACTTCCATTCCCTGAAACTGATGTTCAACGTCCTCTACATCATTTTCACACTCGCGAAAGCGTTCTATATCATTGCCGAGTTCATGCACTTGCGTCATGAGATCAAGAACATGATCATGACCGTCGCAATACCTGCCCTGCTGTTCATCTGGTTCATTACCGCGTTCCTGTGGGATGGTAATTCCTACAAGAATCTCCGCAATAACTATGATCCACATCACAAAGAACAGTCAAAGGTTAAAGCGGAAGCGAAACCAGCACATGGAGAAGAGCATGGTGCCGGCGAAAGCCACGGCGCTGAGAAGCCTGAGACAGTACACTAATTTATCCGTAACAGGTAACTAAATAATTGAAGCTCCCGCCACCAGGCGGGAGTTTTTTTATTTATGGGCTTTTCTACCCAAAACCAGTATTGCATCGTTTCCTGTGGTAACTTTGCGCAGCAAAATAAATACCGTGAGCCAGAAAGCATTATTAGCCTTGTGCATCGCCATCCTGCTGCCGGTAGCCAGTTATTTCATCGTAAAATCGGCCAGCCGCGATGCCATCAGCATGCCGCGCAAATATTATCCCGAAAATACGATCGATACCGTCATCAACGGTAAAAAAGTAACCGATACAGTTTGGTACCAACTGGCCAACGGCACATTCACCAACCAGTTGGGCAAACAAGTATCACTCGATGAGTTACGTGGACGTATCATCATTGCCGATTTCTTCTTTACACACTGCCCTTCCATCTGTCCTACTTTAACCCGTAATATGAAAAGCCTGCAGGAAAGCCTGAGGCTGAAAGATGTTACCAAACGAATCGATACTACCTTTGTACAATTCCTTTCCTTTAGTGTAGATCCCGAAAGAGATTCTGCAGAAGTACTGAAGAAGTATGCAGATAAATACGGGATCAACCACGATGTATGGTGGTTGTTGACAGGCCCCAAAAAAGAGATTTACGACTTTGCTTTGAACGAAATAAAACTCCCTGCCCAGGATGGAGGCACAGTTGATTCACTGTTTATACATACCGAAAAGTTTGTGTTGATCGATAAGCAGGGAATTATCCGTGGTTATTACAATGGACTGGATAGCGTAGCACTGGCTAAACTGGCAGAAGACCTCACCCTGCTGATGCTGGAGAAAGACAAGAAGAAACCTTCCCCCGTATTGGCCGAGCTACTTTCCTTATGGCCTATTTACCTCATGGTAATGGCGGGTGTGGCCCTGTTTGTATGGATAGTACGCAGACCAGGAAAAAAAATACAATCATAATATGTTAGCCCCCGTATTGGAAAAAAATGATAAGAAGGCCTGGTGGCTTATTGGCACGGTCTCCTTTGTGGTATTTGCTATAGTGGTGATACTTAGTCGGGTGAAGTTGGATGTGGATCTCGGTTTCAATGTGCACCTCTTTGCTGCGATCAATGCCGTTATCAATTCTATCGTTACGGTATTGCTGGTGGCGGGACTCATAACAGCTAAACGCAGAAGCTTTATAGTGCATAAAAAGATCATGATGGTGGCCATGGTCCTTTCTATACTCTTCCTCGTATCCTATATCTGCCATCACCTCTTTGCTGGAGACACAAAGTTTGGTGATCTCGACCACAATGGAGTGGTAAGCGAAGCAGAAAAAGCACAGGCTGGCGGCCTCCGGATCTTCTATTACATCATACTCATAACACATATTCCACTGGCGGGCATCATCCTTCCCTTTATTCTCTTTACTGCATACAGAGGTTTGATTGCTGAGTTTCCCAAACACCGCAAGCTGGCGCGCATTACCTGGCCCATATGGTTCTATGTGGCCTTCACAGGCGTATTGGTGTACTTGTTGATCAGCCCTTATTATTAAAGTATATTAGTTCAAATTTGTTGGCATGCAAAAGGACACATTCAGGATCATAAAGCTGGTTCATCTGGCCGTATCGGTGTCATTACTGGTATGCATTGCCATCTTTATAGTCGTTATACAATCCGGACATGCTAAAGGAGAAGACACTTCATTGGAGAGAATATTACAAACAGTTGCAGTAGTGCTTTCTGTAGGTATATTATTGATTGGTTTCAACCGGTTTAAACGCGCTATGATGGCGGCCCGCAATAGCCCTGGAAGCGGGGAAGAAAGAATGCGTCAATACATGACAGCTTGCATTACCTGGTGGGCCATGATAGAAATACCCGGTTTTTTTGCAGCCATCTGCTATTTCCTTACACAGAATTTTGCCTTCATAGTATTAGCCGGCACCCATCTCCTGATATTGCTCATCTTCATGCCCCGCAAAGAAAATATCATTGTACTACTCAACCTGAGCACCGACGAAGTAGCAAAGCTCGAAGGGAAAAATTAAAGGTGGGTCGCTCTGCGGTGCTGCCAAAGTCGCGTGGGGGAGCGGCTCACCTTGACAGGGCTCAAAACTGAACATTGGACTCCGAACGCTTGACTCACAGCTCTGAACTCAAAACAACTCCTCCGCCGGGTCCCAGAACAACTCCTTAAAATTTACCACGGTGTCCTTCTTCACTTTAATACCCTCTTTCTCCAACAGTTCCTTCATGCGGGTAGGCGTGGCGAAATGATGCTTGCCACTCAACATCCCATTACGGTTCACAACACGATGCGCGGGGATTTTAGGCTTTACCCGGTCGGCCCCATGCATAGCCCAGCCTACCATCCGCGAAGAAGATTTAGCGCCCAGGCAGGCGGCAATAGCACCATAAGAAGTTACCCGGCCCTTGGGAATTTGCCGCGCTACTTCAAATACGAGCTCAAAGAAAGTCTCCTTGCGCCCGGTTGGAGTAAGAGAAGCCAGCTTTTTCTGAGAAGGTAACCTGGGCTTACCGGTTGTCTTGCGTGTAGCCATTCGATATTCTTTTATTGAGCAATTCGGTACGGCGCGGTTCGGGCACATGGATATATTCATAAGGACAATGCAGGCAGCCATTCCCACAACATTGCCCCCGTTCAAGGTGATACCTGGCGGTCAGCACCACGTATCCCTGCTCGTTGTAATAATAATCAACTCCTTCTATCAGTTCCTTCTTCAAGCAACAATTCTTTTAACGCGTCATTTTTGTCAGGTAAAGGACCAGCCGGTAAGCTGAACTGCAGGTAATGGATGCGGCTGCTCTGGGCAATATCCAGGCCCTCGTAGTGCGTTTTGATCTTCAGTTCTTCAGAGATATTTTCATTCCCATACACATTGTCCATGTCCTGGATCAGTGGCAACCCATGCAGGTCGATCACCCATTTGGTAAAACGATACAGACTGGGCGAATCCGTTTTCAGGTTGATATACCCGTCTGGTTTAAGTATTTGTTGATACAGCCGCAGAAATTTGGGATGCGTAAGGCGCTTTTTAGCTTTACCCGTACGCAGTTGAGGATCGGGGAAAGTGATCCATATCTCTGAAACCTCACCAGGAGCGAAATAACTGCCTATCTGGTCGATCTGAGTACGCAGGAAGCCAACATTGGTCAGGTTCTCCTGTAAAGCCTTTTTAGCCCCTACCCAGATGCGGTTGCCCTTGAGGTCCACACCCAGGAAGTTCTTGTCAGGATGCAGCCTGCCAAGCCCTACAGCATACTCTCCCTTGCCGCAGGCAAGCTCCAGCACGATAGGATTATCATTATGAAAAAAGTCCTTCCACTTACCCGGCATGTTTTCCGGGTACTGCAGCACATTCGGGAAGGTGGTCATTTCTGCAAATCGGATCAGCTTCTTTTGGCCCATAAGCCGCAAAAGTAGCTAAAACAAAAAACCCGCTGAAAAGAACAAAAGTTCTAACAACGGGCTTGCCGGCCGCAGAGGTACCCTGCCTTGGATGGAACAGGGATTAGAGAAAGCTGTGCTTAGTCATACAGACTAATTGCAGGTATAATTTATACTCACGATCTGGTGGTTCAGGAAATGAGCCCCGTTGCCATTGCTGGGCAAAGAAAACGCTGTTGGCAGCTTCTTTGAATTATAGGCAGAAGCTGTGGAAGGATTGTTCATGCTGTAATTCTGGTTGATGAAAGCAAACACGAGGTTGGTACGCAGAAAACTGGGTTTGTTATCATAAGTCTGTCCGTTTACACGGTTACCCTGCCCATCGTATGACCAGGTATTTGAGTATTCATTAGAGAAGCCGCCTGCAACATACTTATTGTCCATGCGGGTAACGCGACCCTGTGCATCATAAGTGTAGTTACGCAGGATGTAGGCATAATAATTAGCGCCATTGTAAGGATCACCGTAACCTGAAACAAAGAAAGTGTCCGATACGATAAAGTTGTTGCTGCCATACTTGTACTTGATCATGTAATCATGAACCTCAGAGCTGTAAGAACCAAGCGTAGAGATCAGGCGTTTCTGGTTATCATATTTGAAATAGACATTGGGTTTTCCGGTAGTGGTATTGTCAATAGTGATAGAGGTAGGGTCACCCCATACATTGTAAGCAAAGGTGGCCGTACGACCCTCAGTGTCAACAAATGAGGCGATTTTACAGGGAACTTCGAAATCTCCCCTCTTTTTACAGCTCGTAATAACGACTAATACAATCATGGACAAAGCAATGTACTTACTAAAGTGAAGTGTTTTCATAACTAAAATGGTTTAATTGGTTGATATCAGTGATACAATCGAAGTTAATTACTATTTAAATTCAAAAAACTATTCTAAGTTATTTAATTATGAATAATATGTGAGGATTTAAGACGAGTATGGGCATGAGAATACAGTCAGGGCATAGGCCTGTTAATGGGCATAGAAAGATTGGAATAAAACGGAGTATTGGAGTAAATAGAGGAGTATTGGAAACTGGAGAAGTTTCTGATTCGGAGATTTCTATAGTCTGAAAGAGGAAATAAAGATAGGGAAGCCTTGGTAGTTTACCAAAATGGGAATAAAAAAGAAAAACCCTCCCGGAAGAATCCAGAAGGGTTTTATGTGTTGCTTGCTCTGGCTGTAGAGGGAGGATTCGAACCTCCACGGGGCAGTTAGCTGTAGCGCAATCTGTGGTGGTCAACCCCAGTCATCCCGAAGGACGGCATTACACTACGTTTATCCTGTGGTCCCCACCCCCGAGACAAGGGGGCATGTCTGCCAAGTTCCATCACCCCACAGTATTTGATCGATGTAAAGAACGATTACAGTGCAATATTAAAGAAATCCGGCGTATTGTTGAGAATTATTCAATAAAAATTTTGAAAGTTTCGATATTCTACAAATATTTGCACAATTGTTTGATGTTTTACAAAAACGATTGCGAAAATGGGAGCTAAATTGAATCTTGATAAACTCGATTTGCAGATTATTCACGAAATGATGGATAACGCTGAGATTTCCTACGCCGATCTTGGAAAAAAACTATTCGTATCTGGAGGTACCATCCATGTCCGCATCAAAAAGCTACAGGAAGCCGGGATAGTGAAAGGTACTAAATTAAACGTGGACCTGAAGCAAATGGGCTATGATGTGATCGCCTTTATTGGTATATACCTCGAAAAAAGCTCATTATACGATTCCGTAGCCAAAGAACTTCAGAAAATACCAGAGATCACCAGGCTCAATTATACCACCGGCAACTACAGCATGTTTGCGGAAATTATCTGCCGCGATATTAACCAATTACGCTTTGTGTTACACGATGAATTACAGAAGATCAAAGGCATAGAACGCACCGAAACCTTTATTTCCCTCGAAGAAAGTTTTAATCGGAACGTACAGGTGATGGCTTGATAAAATCACTGTCTGCCGTACAATAAAATGAAGTTTAAAATAAGCCAATTTAATATTAGCTTTAAAGCAGGTTCATTTCAATATACCTTTTGTAACATGAAAAAGATCGTATTATTAAGCCTTACTGTTCTGTTCTGTCTGGCCATTATGCCTGCTTGTAAAAAAAGCGGCGGAGGAGGTGGTGGCAGTTGCTCCGAAACAGCCTTGCAGGTGAATACTACCCCTGCCAACAATTCCACTGAACCGGCCGCACCAGGCCCTAACTTTCCATTACAGATAAACATCACTGCAGGGTTACCCGCAGCAGGTGTTACCATCGAAGTAACCGCAGGCCCTGAAGCTGGTGGTGCTAACTTCTTTACACAAACATTGCCGGATGTAAAATCGGCGATCAGTAACTTCAGCATTACTAACACGCCCTCCACTACCCCCAGCATCGTAAAGATCACCATAACGTCCAAAAGCTGCGCTTCCAACAAGTGGACCGGCAGCTACCGTTACTCAAAGAAATAGACATCAACTTATACAAGACTGCCAGTTATCGGTTCCCGGTGACTGGCTTTTTTTATGCTTTAACCTGTAAAGCATCCCTTAAACCATTGCCCAGCATATTGAAAGCCAATACCAGCAGCATGATGGCAAACCCTGGCGCCAGCGCCAGCATGGGATTATGAGTAATAATGAAGTTATAGTTCTCTTTGATCATCAGCCCCCAGCTTGGTTGCGGTGGCTGAACACCTACACCCAGGAAGCTTAAGCCAGCCTCTATTACAATGGCCGATGCAAAATTGGAAGCTGCTACTACCATTACAGGTCCCATTACATTGGGCAACACATGACGCACAATGATCCGCGGATGCCCATAGCCCAGCGCCCGCGCTGCTTCCACGTACTCCATCTCGCGCACGCTCAAAACCTGACCCCGTATGATACGAGCCACATTCACCCACATCGTTAAGCCAATAGCAATAAACACCTGCCAGAAACCTTTGCCCAGCATCAGTGTAATGGCAAATACCAGCAACAAAGTAGGGATGCTCCAGATAACATTGATAAACCACATGATCGCATCATCCACCCACCCCCGGAAATAACCGGCCAACGCCCCCAGCAATACCCCAATGCTTAGAGAGATTAATACAGTCACCAACCCTACACTGAGACTGACACGCACGCCCACAAGCAACCTGCTCAGGATATCACGTCCATATTTATCGGTGCCCAGATAAAACTTTTGGGTAATGATCCTGTAATCCCCCTTGTTGCTGCCTTCATCCCAGCGCGTTGCCTGCAAAGGATAAGCTACCCGTTCAGTTACACCCTCATCGATAAACTGTTGAATAATGAGACTATCACCTGCGTGTTTGTGATCGGAGATGGCAATGTATTGATAATGATCTTCCCGTCCATTCAGAAGACGGCTAAAGAAAGACACAGCTTGAATAGTGCGCTCCTTGGGCAGCAACAGGAACTGCTGCGTATAACCAGGCTTTTGCCCGCCGATCTCTACGATCATCCTGTTGGCATTGGGAGTGCCATCAGACGCCAGAAAATGAGCCAGCAAAGCAACTATCAGAGCAAGCCCAATGATCACGATGCCAAACATCGCGCCTTTATTGCGCTTCAATCGCCGCCAGGTACTTCGGGTCGTGGCAGTAGCCATTAGTGAAAATAAAGTTTAGTAAACTTAAGATTGCTTGCTGATAGTCCTTCCCTTCCATTCATACTTTCCAAACTTACCCAGCCATCCTGCAATGATAGTATATACGATATGAATAGGCTGTAAAAAAGGAAAATACTTCATCAGCGATTGCTGATCGAAGAAGATAGCTGCAGCATGAACAAAAGGAAACTCGATCAGTATCTTGGCCAGCAGCAAGATCAGGCAAAAGAAAAGCCAGATATTTTGCCAGAAAGCAGCTACTGCAGAAACTACGAAGCAAACATTTACGAGATATACCAGTAGGAGCGTCCGGAAAATGCGTTTATCATCATACCGGTCGGCCTTGCTGGCCCAGCGGATACGCTGATGAAAGAAAGCCTTCCAGCTCGCAGCCGGAGCAGTCGATACGATAGCCTCCCTGGCCTTCAGATAAAATACCCTGTCGGGATATTGCTTAAAGATCTTATGCATTAGCAGCATATCATCACCGGAAGGTATACTGTCGATACCGGCAAAACCATTCACTTCTTCGAATGCTTTCTTTTCATAAGCAAGGTTGGCTCCATTACACATAGAGTGAAAACGCTTGAATACCGACGCGCCGGTAATGCCCTGCAGCGTAATGAAGTCCAGCGATTGGAAAATACCCAGCAGCGAACGGCGCGAAACGATTTTTACCGGCGCAGCAATAAACTTCGCCTGGGTAGCCTCATAAAAAGCCGCGATACTTTCAAGCCAGTGCTCACCAAAAAAACAGTCTGCATCGGTAGTAACGATCAGGCTGCCCTTTGCTTCCCGGATGCCGGTTTCAATAGCCTTCTTCTTGAAGGATTGAGTAACTGCTTCACTGTCGAGATGTGCCGCCAGGTTAATAGGCTTTAACGGCAATTCCGGGTAAGACGCCTGCTGTAAAATAGACCAGGTATTATCAGTCGAATGATCATTGACAATAATTACTTCATACAGCGATGAGGGATACCGCTGCCTATTCAGGGAGTCGAGCAACGTGGGAATATTACTTTCCTCATTACGGGCTGCAACGATCACCGAAATAAAAGTGCTGGGTTTTGTCTCAGGCAGCTTGAACACCGGCAATTGGTTCCACGCCCGGTGATAAAAATTAATAAGAATGGCATAAGCCACCATCAGTAAGAAGAATATGAAAAGGAATATTGGCATGTAATTAAGATGCTAAAAGTTCAAGGATCACCGCCACGTTCTTTTCCTGCAACACCTGGTGACCGGTAGGAATTACCTGCAACGTACAGAAAGATTCAATACCACGGCGGAATTTTTCCCCTCGCTCATGACGGATAATACGATCGTATTGTCCATACAACAGGCGGACAGGAATGGCATATTGTGTAACTGCTTTCTTTATGACAGGAAGATGAGGCTTAATGTTGCGCATACACGTCCAGCGATTATATAATTCCTCGCGCACCCCTTGATCATGAATATAATAACGGGTGAATTTGTAAATACTTTGGTTGATAAGCCCCAATACATTACCGGTATTTAACAGCCACATGAACCATTGAGGATGCCGCATGGTAAAATGGAACAGGCGGTTACCAATAAACGTACGCGTAGCCAGCCGGTACCATATATTCACTGTAAGTCCATCAGGCGCCAGTAAAATTACCTTGTCGGTTTGTGCAGGTATCTTTTCCAGCAGGCTCAGTGCCACCCGGCCACCCATGCTGAAACCGGCAAGCGTAAGTCGCCCCATATTACCCCCATGCTGTTGGCAAATGCTGCTGATAATGGCGATCAGGTCATCGGTGGAGAAATCAAGCCCCTCATTCCAGGTTGTGCCGCCATGAAACGGTAAGTCGATAGCCAGCAGGCGATAACCGGCAGGCAGGTAAGACGCCAGAAAACGAAAAGTTTTCTCCGACTCCCCATAACCATGCAAACAAAGCAGCAGCTTTTCACCACTGCCGCCATAGCTGTAATGAATTGTTGACGACCGGTAATTAGTAAAAGCAGATTGCATAAGACACCTGCGATAAAACTACAACATTATTACTAAGTATAATAAGCATACAGCAGGCCCCTTGCGAAGCCTGCTGTATAAGAATAGAAGCAATATGGTATTTACTTGCTGAACGACCTGGTAAACGATTCCCCATGAGCACCGGTAACACGCACAAAATATAATCCGGCAGGCAACTGTACTACCGGAACATAAACCTGATTAACACCATTACTTACAGATCTTGTAAACCGTTGTAAGGAAACGCCGCCGCTATTGCGAATGTCGATAGTAATAGCTTGCGCTTGGGCAGCAACGATCTCCATCTGCAGCCTTTTATCTGCAGGAACAGGATAGATCCTTTGCACAGCCAATGCCGGCAAAGCATTTTTGATCATTACGGTCTTTGAATAATACGTGCGGTCCCTTTCACGCACAGCCAGCCGGTAATAGCTGGTGCCTGGCAGCGGCGATTGATCAGTGAAAGCATAGGAATGAAGCCCCATTTGATTATTGACGGGCAACTGTTGCAGCAATTCAAAGTCCTGTCCGTTCTGACTCCGTTGCACAGCAAAAGAACCAAGTGGGTCGTCATGGTCAGCCTGCCATTGCACTGCCACCTTTTTATCCTGTAAAGCGGCGGAGAATTGGTGCAATTTCACGGGCAACGTAATGCCGAACACGTTCTTGGCCCTTACCCTTTCAAACAATTCCCGGTGACCGGCATTGTTGAAATGGATATTGTCACCTGCAGAGTACATGGATAGAATAGTGGTATCAGCCGGATTATACATGCCGTCCCAGAAATTAAGCGTATTGGCTACTGTAAAACGGTTGATGATCGAATCCTTAATATCGGCCAGCTTGCGTTTCATGGCTGGAGTATTGAAAGATCCATCTGTTCGTGGCTGTGAAGTCGTGATATAACACTTATTGCCAAGCCGGGTAGCTGAATCATACATGACCTGCAGGCAATTCATGATCTCGGCAATACTGAAGACGGTGTATTGATTGGTAGGATAATTAATAATCACTACCCCATTGGCAGGAATGGCCATGCCGCTCAATAAATTTACTGCATGGGTAACATTCTCCGCGGCAACCGGGCCTTCGCGCATGGGAGGTGGCATATAACTGGAGGGCATACCCCGGTAGCAATTGGCGCCGGGAAAACCAAGGTTATAAACAGAGTCAACCAAGCCAAGCCCGTTTTTATAATAATTGGAAAAACGTCTCATCCAGGAGCTATCCGCAGGAAAAGCGCCCTGGCCCGCAATGGTGGAAGAGCCCACGCCTACCAATCGCATGTTTTGGGCAGAAACTGAAATACAACAAGATACACATACCAGGAGAAGGTAAAGACGTGTCATACGAGGTTGGGTTATCGTTAATTAAATAGGCGGATACCAGATGGTCGAGGACATTAGAGAGGATATCAGTATAAATGCTCTTTTAGAGGGTGGGAAAGCGAAGCTAACGATTTTTCCCCGGCCTTCCGCCTGATACACGTTTCCCCTTAGCAATTTAATTGACGGAAAACTTGCGCATAAATAGGAAAATACGTAAGTTTGGATAGTTGCACAAACAACTATATGTCAAACAACCAATTCAGAAAAGGCGAACTGTACAGCTTTATTACAGGTAAAGCATCAACAGCTATTGCCCGGCGGCTGCAGAAGAAGTTCAATACGGCAGAGTTGAACGTAACCATAGAACAGTGGAGCGTTTTATACCATTTGTGGAAGCAGGATGGCATCAGCCAGCAGGAACTGTGCAATGCTACATTCCGCGATAAGCCCAGCATAACACGATTGGTAGATAACCTGGAGAAATTGCAACTGGTAAAAAGAGTTTCATCCGATGCCGACCGTCGCATGAACCTCATCTTCCTCACCCGCCAGGCACAAAAACTACAGGAGCAAAGCATGGGGCTGGCCGAAGAAACATTGAACGAAGCCCTGGAAGGAGTACCCCCTGAGCGCATTGAAATTTGTAAAGAAGTACTACAAATAGTTTACGATAATTTAAAATAAAACGAAGTCGCACCTTGGTTAGCTTAGCCGATGGGCGGCAGCACTCACTACTCACAATTGACAATTCACTAAAAAAACTTTCCATATGAGCAGCACAACACAACAACAAGCAGGTTTGAAAGGCGGCGAATGGCTGATCAAAGAAGGTTCCGCTTTCGACACCTTCATCCCGGAAGATTTTAATGAAGAACAACAGATGGTGAAAGACATGTGTACCACTTTCCTGGATGCAGAGATCTTGCCCATCATTGACCGCATTGATAAACTGGAGCCCGGCCTGATGCCTTCTCTTGTTGCCAAAGCTGGCGAACAGGGATTGCTGGGAGCTTCTATTCCGGAAGCTTATGGAGGCTTGGGTAAAGACTTCATCACCTCTACCCTGATCAACGAAGGACTGGGCGGCGGCTTTTCATTCTCTGTTGCCGTGGCTGCACATACTGGTATCGGCACGTTGCCGATCTTATATTTTGGTACAGACGCACAAAAAGAAAAATACATCACTAAACTGGCTACCGGCGAATGGAAAGGAGCATATGGTCTTACAGAGCCGGATAGTGGTAGTGATGCGCTCGGCGCCAAAACAACCGCTAAGTTGAGCGCTGATGGCAAACACTACTTGCTGAACGGACAGAAATGCTGGATCACCAACGGCGGATTTGCCGATGTATATACAGTATTCGCCAAAGTAGATGGCGATAAGTTCACCGGCTTCATCGTGGAAAGAAGCTTCGAAGGATTTACACAAGGCCAGGAAGAGCACAAAATGGGGATCAAAGGATCCTCCACTGTGCAGCTCTACTTCCAGGATTGTAAAGTGCCGGTTGAAAATGTACTGGGCGAGATCGGCAAAGGCCATATTATTGCCTTCAATATCCTCAACATTGGACGGTTGAAGCTTTGTGCAGCAGCACTGGGAGGAGCCAAAAGAGCTACCACAACCACGATCGAATACGCGAATACCCGTGAGCAATTCAAAACAGCCATTGCCAATTTTGGAGCTATCAAGCATAAGCTGGCTGAGATGGCCATTAAGATGTGGGTAGCCGAAAGCGCATTATACCGGACCTCCAAATGGATAGACGATAAAGAACAGGAACTGCTGGGGGCAGGCAAGCCGTTCAACGAAGCGCTATTGGGAGCCGCAGAGGAATATGCCATCGAGTGCGCCATACTGAAAGTATTTGGCAGTGAGATGCTGGACTTTGTGGTAGATGAAGGCGTACAGGTGCATGGTGGTAACGGTTTCAGCGATGAATACATCATTTCAAAAGGATACCGCGATAGTCGCATCAACCGCATTTATGAAGGCACCAACGAGATCAATCGTCTGCTCACAGTAGATATGGTATTGAAGCGTGCCATGAAAGGCCGTCTGGACCTCATGGGCCCGGCCATGGCAGTACAAAAAGAGCTGATGAGCATTCCTGATTTTGGCAGCGGCGAAGAAGAAGCATTCGCTAAAGAAAAGAAAGCCATTGCCAATTTTAAGAAAGCGATCCTCATGACAGCTGGTGCAGCAGTGCAGAAACTGATGATGAAGATCGAGAGCGAACAGGAAATACTGATGCACATTGCAGACATGGCTATAGAGACCTTCAATGCGGAAAGCGCTTTACTAAGAGCAATTAAGCTGGCAGACAAGAAAGGAGAGGCCGCTACCCAGTTCGAACTGGACATCATGCGCACCTACCTATATGATGCAGCCGACAGAATCAACAAACATGGTAAAGATGCCATCAATGCCTTTGCAGAAGGCGACGAGCAAAGGATGATGTTGCTGGGTATAAAACGCTTTACAAAAGTGGAAACCTTCAACAGCAAAGAAGCACGCCGCAGAATTGCTGAGAAGCTGATCAGGGACAATAAGTATCCATTGTAAGCATACAACATTAAGTAACTGATCTGTACGATGCAGGTGGCAGCTAAAACTGCCACCTTTTTTATGCAGTGACCCGCAGGAACAGGCAGGAAAACAAGCACAAATATTTCAAAATACACATGCGTTGCCAGCAATTTGTTGCAAACGAATTTGATGTCAGATTGAAGTGTATTTTGCCTTATGAAGCAATCTGCACTTATTGTTTTCCTGCTCTTTGTATTGATCAACACTCATGCACAGGATACCATACCCACACACTTTTATGTGAAGACAACCGGCCAGCTTCCCTTTCTTGAATATGGCCTGGGCGATGATCGCCTCGGAGGCGCTAAGATGACCTACCTCGACACCAATGTGGTGCTTAAAGTGGTTGACTCGGTAGGAACAGATTACAAAGTGCAGCTCTCCCGGTATCATACAGCTTACGTCGCTAAGTCTAATGTAAAACCAGCCGATACGTCATTACACGTCAAGCCTTACTACCTCACCAATAGTTGGCGCGTATACGGCAATGCAACCCACGACTTTGTTGTGGTAAGTATGGAAGAGAAATTGCCTTACCGCGCAGTGCAACAAATCAACCCTTCACGACTGGTAGTAGATATCTTTGGCGTTACTTCCAATACCAACTGGATCACACAGCTCAAAACAGTAAAAGAAATTAAGAACGCCTGGTATGAACAGGTTGAAGACGATGTAGTAAGAGTATTCATCGAGTTGAAGCACCAGCAGCATTGGGGACATTATATTTCTTATGACAGTGCTGGCAGGCGGCTCATCATTCGTATCAAACGGCAACCGGAAAAGCTAAGAATTAAGAACCTGGTCATCGCAGTAGATGCCGGACATGGCGGCAGCAACGCAGGGGCATTGGGTACAAAGACCAAAGTATACGAGAAAGAATACACCCTGCAGTTTGCGCAGGCATTGCAAAAGTACCTGGGCCGTAAAGGCGTAACCGTTTATATGACCCGCACCACGGATGTTGATATCAGCATGCCCGATCGCACCCTGGCCCTCCGCCAGCAAGACCCTAATTTATTAATTAGCCTGCACCTCAACTCCGCCGGCAACCCATCCGCAAAAGGCACCAGCACTTATTACCGCTACATAGGCTTCCGTCCACTTACCCAATTCGTGCTGGACAGGATGCTGCAACTGGGTTTGGATAATTACGGAAATATCGGCAACTTCAATTTCGCTTTGAGTGGCCCTACAGAATACCCCAATTGCCTGGTGGAAATAGCATTCCTGAGCAATGAAGAAGATGAAAATAAGATTAAGGACTCTGCTTTTCACAGGGCAGTAGCTAAAAAGATCTATAAAGGAATAAGGGATTGGCTCAAAGCAAACAGGAAGTAAAACAAACCTTTTGATATGAGCACCACCCGTCGTGAGTTTATTGCTAATACCGGTAAAGCTGTAGTTGCCGGCGGATTGATTACATTAGCGGAAAATAATACATCCGAAATGGCCGAAAATAAGTTCATACACCACGTATACTTCTGGTTAAAGAACCCTGACAGCAAAGAAGACAAGGCAAAACTGATTGCCGGACTGAAAAAGCTCTCCGCCGTTAAAACCATCAAGTGGTTCCACATTGGTGAGCCGGCAGCCACCAGCCGCGAGGTGATCGATGGCAGCTATTCAATTTCATGGTGCACCATGTTTGACAATGGCCCCGATCAGGACAGCTACCAAACAGACCCCATTCACCTGAAGTTCGTAGAAGAATGTTCATCCCTGTGGACAAAGGTGATCGTGTATGATTCCATAGATGCCAAATGAGAGGCTACTTACTCGTCGAAAAACAAATAGTTCCCGGTGAGGATACGTTCGTAGAAAGTCCATCCAGTGAGAACAACTTTGCCGTTGTTTTTGAGGACGACGCTACTACAGGTTATTTCTATGCCCTTGAGTTGACACCCGGAACAGGAGAGCAGCGTATACTGGACGCACTCCACATATACAATGCAGAGGAAATAGCAGACGAAGACAAGCCCTTTCACCTGAAAATAATCTGGTCGAGAGATTGGCTGAAATGCGCATTGATCATCAATGCACATTGCCATGCCATCTTTGATTTTGAAAACCAGGGAGGCTACAACCTCAATGAGTTTCCTCCACCCAATACCATCTGGACAAAAAGCGATAGAAAACTGACCAATGCCCTGGTCAACACTGTTTTTGGATAACTAATTGTCAGACTGAGCTTGTCGAAGTCTATAAGTTAACAAATAAGAAGACCTGACAGGTTTTGCTACGAAAGCAAAACCTGTCAGGTCTTATCATATAAGTTCCATTATAGCACACCCGAAGCAGCCGCTTCATCCACAAACCAGTGCAACTCGCCAGAGGCAGGTTGAATGATCTGCGAAGGATATTGATCCACATTACGGGCGCCTTTCAACACTTCCTTCAGCGCATTAGCCTTATTGCTTCCAAAAGTGAGGAAAGCTACTTTGCGGGCGCGGTTCACGATAGGTGCAGTCAGCGTAATACGGTACATTTCCTGCGGCGCCAGATAAAAAGCCTTTACCCAGGCTGCTGACTCATGAATAACAGCTGTATGCGGAAAAAGCGATAAAGTATGCCCATCATCACCC
>JAGIBF010000058.1:7375-29553 GCA_017744515.1 Niastella sp. | reverse complement strand
CATGCCATTCAGCACAAGGTCAAACGTAGCACCTTCAGCCGGAAAATATTGACGCAATACCTGTTCATATTCAGCGGCAGATTCTTCCGGACCGATATCAGTCCGCATGATGTGCACCTGTTCCTTTACTACGGGCACATGATTCAGCAACTGCTCAAAAGTCATACGGGCGTTATTGCGGCTGTCTGTATAAGGAACAGCCCGCTCATCGCCCCAGAAAATATGCATCCTTTTCCAGTCGATCCTTTCCTTGTAAGGAGATGAAGCCAGCAATTCATACAAATGCTTGGGAGAATTACCACCGGTAACAACCCAGGTAAAACGGTCTTGCGTAGCTAAAGTTGATTCAATATTACTGGTGATCCATTCGGCCAATTCCCGGCTCACCGCATTTGAATCCTTTTGAACATGAAGCTCCATGCAAATAATTAATAAAGAATAATCAATAACTATTTCGATCCTACAGAGGCCGTTGAGTTAGACTGCTTTTGAATAGGCAGGTTCACCCAGTTATGACCATCACGCGCTATCAATGCCTCTGCATCTTCAGGACCCCAGCTGTCAGGAGCATAGTTCGGGAAATCCACAGGAGGCCTTGCTTCCCAGGTTTCCAGGATCGGCATGATGACCTTCCATGCAGCTTCCACCTGGTCCGAACGCATGAACAGCGTAGCATTACCCTCCATTACATCCAGCAGCAGCGTTTCGTATGCTTCCGGTTCTTCCTCGTCGTAAGAGTCTTTATAGCTGAAGATCATGTCAACCGGGTTGAGCGTCATCGACTGGCCCGGGCGTTTGGCCTGGAAGCGCAGACGGATATCCATTTCCGGTTGAATACTGATAGTAAGCCTGTTGGGGCGCCATGTTTCAGCAGCTTCCGGAGGGAAAGCGTAAAAAGGAGCGGGGCGGAATTGAACAGTAATAATCGTCGACTTTTGGTTCATCCGCTTGCCGGTGCGCACATAGAAAGGCACATCCTGCCAGCGCCAGTTGTCGATATAAAACTTAACCGCAGCAAAAGTGTCGATCGTGGAGTTGGGAGCTACATTCTTTTCCTGGCGATAGCCGGCAACCTGCTTGCCCTTCATCCAGCCGTCTGAGTATTGTCCACGTACCGCATACTTTTGCACCTCTTCAGGCGATATTCTGCGGATAGCATTCAGTACATCCACCTTCTTGTTGCGGATCTCATCAGCTTCGAAGGAAACAGGCGCTTCCATCGCGATCATACACATCAGCTGCAAAATGTGGTTCTGCACCATATCACGCAGCGCACCGGAGCTTTCATAATAGTCACCACGACCCTCAGCGCCTACCGTTTCAGCAGCGGTGATCTGTATATGCTCGATGTAATTCTTGTTCCAGATAGGCTCAAACAAGGCATTGGCAAAACGCAGCGCAAGGATGTTCTGCACTGTTTCCTTACCAAGATAGTGATCGATGCGGTAGATCTGCTTCTCGTCAAACATGCTCGACAATAACTGGTTCAGCTCATGAGCACTTTTCAGGTCATGACCAAATGGCTTCTCAACTACAATACGGGTACACTTCGTGTCAGAGCAAATATTCAGTGGGCCCAGTTTGCTGGCAATATCAGGCACCAACTGTGGCGCTACGGCCATATAGAAAATAACATTGGGATGCTCTCCAAATTCCTGCTCCTTTTCCTTCACGATATCGGCGATCTTTTGGTAGTCGGCTTCATTCGAAGCATCCATTTGCAGATACGATACATTTTGAGAAAAAGTTGCCCATTTGCCATTCTGCTCACCCTTACGACGGGAGAACTGTTGGATGCCGTCCAGCAAATGTTTACGGTAATCATCATTAGAGTAAGGCCTTCTGCCGATACCCACGATGCTAAACTTGTCGGGCATCCAGTTATCGATAAACAGGTTGTATAAGGCGGGAGACAGTTTGCGGTGATTAAGGTCGCCGCTGCCACCAAAGATGAACAAAAGGGAGGCTGGTGGACGTTTGTGATGTTGCATGTTGATTACTATTTATTCCAGATCGTATGAAAAGTTCCTGGCTGGTCGATACGTTGATAAGTGTGAGCGCCAAAATAATCACGCTGCGCCTGCACAAGATTAATAGGCAACTGACCACTGCGGTAAGCATCGAAATAGCTGATCACAGTAAGCAGGTTGGCCGCTGCATAATTGTTTTGGATCGCAGAAACCGCTACAGCACGCAGATTTTGCTCCTTGCCTTGCAGCAATTGAGCGATTTGCTCATCCAATAACAGGTTTTCAAGCTGCGGGTTCTTGGTATAGATCTTGGTAAACAGGTCGAGCAGCGAAGAACGGATGATACAGCCACCGCGCCATACACTCACTACTTTCGGCATGGGGATCTGCATATCCAGATCGGTAGAAGCTTTATGCAGCAAGGCAAGACCTTGTGCATAACTGATCAATACACCAAAGAACAGCGCATCATGGACCTGTTGGATAAACTCCTCTTTGGGTGTGCTGATCTTGCCAGCCTGAGTTTTATACAGAGATGCCGCTTTTACCCTTTCCTCCTTGATGGAAGAAATATTACGCATGGTAACCGACATATCGATAGTTGGAATAGGTACGCCGATCTCCATAGCATCCTGCGATGTCCATTTACCGGTGCCTTTAGCGCCGGCTTTGTCAAGGATTACGTCTACCAGTCGCTGAGAAGACTTATCATCAGGTTGAAGGAAAATATCGGCAGTAATTTCTACCAGGAACGATTGCAGGTCGCCTTTGTTCCAGGAGTCAAATACCTTATGCAATTCATCATTGCTAAGACCAGCGCCGCGATGCAGCAGGTCATAACATTCGCTGATCAGTTGCATAATGGCATACTCAATACCATTGTGCACCATCTTTACATAATGGCCGGCAGCACCCTTACCAAGGTGGGCTACACAAGGTTCGCCATTCACTTTGGCAGCGATGGCTTCCAGCATAGGCTGCACATGAGGATAAGCCTCCTGATCGCCGCCTGGCATGATGCTGGGGCCTGTACGGGCGCCCTGTTCACCACCGGAAACACCTACACCCATGAAATGAATACCTTTTTCCTTGCAGTAAGAAACGCGGCGTAAAGTATCAGTATAGTGTGAGTTACCACCATCGATCACGATATCTCCCTTTTGGATCAGGGGTAGCAGACTTTCAATAACATCGTCTACCGGTTTGCCGGCGGGAACCAGCATCATGATCTTACGGGGAGTAGAAAGCTGACTGATCATTTCTTCCAGCGTTACCACTCCCTTTACCGTGGTGCCGGGTGTGGCAGCCGCTTCGAAAGCAGTTGTCTTCTGATTGTCCTTATCAAAGCCGATTACCTTAAATCCGTGATCAGCCATATTCAGTAACAGGTTCCTGCCCATTACGCCAAGGCCGATCATTCCAAAGTCGAATAGTTGTGCAGCCATAAAATTATGAATGAGGAACAAAATTAGGTAGTGCAGATGGTATCAAAAAAAAGAACTATTGGCTATTTTATGTGTTTACTTGTACCGGGAACCGTAAAAAATACAAAAGCCTGCTCTGCACCGGGCAAAACAGGCTTTGTTAAGCTATTGTCAACAGTTATTTTTTAGCAGGGGCACTGCTTTCAGGATGCTCCTTGCCATGGTGGCAGGTCATACATCCCACAGGAGCCACAGCAGTAGTGTCGCCTTGCTTGTAGTGGAAATATTTTTTGTTGATCCTGGCCGTCATACGATACATATCGCGGGCCATTTCCTTTTCCGGCTTGTCATCACTGGCAAAGTCCATCTTCTTGGGATCGTCCTTGCGGGGCGAGTGACAAAAATTACAACGTACACCCAGCGCAGCCTTCCATTCATCCATGACCTTGTCCAGGTCATCATGACTGATATTCTTGGGCAGCACCTTCAAATTCTTGAATGTCGGTTTAGGTGGCTTGCTCGCAGCAATACCCGCCAACACCAGGAGCACTAACATGAATAAAACAGTCGTCTTCTTCTTAAAAAGCATAGTATGAAGCATTTAGTAAATGAAAATAGGGAAACACATTGGTTTGCAAAACAAAAAAATTACAATTCTCTGACATTTGACGACAGGCGGGTTGATTGCTTGTATTAACAAAGGATTATTATCAGGCGATTATTTTGAACGTAAAAACGTCGTATATTTGCGGCGTCAATTTGAGGTTTAGCATTTAGTAAGTGAATGATAGTCTGCTACGCATCTCTGCTAATAGTTAATTTGTCTTTCTTACGCTGCTTTTTCTCTCAGATCTTTTATATAATTTAACCAGTATTTTGTTATGAACATTTATGTTTCAAATTTAAGTTTCAACGTTACCGATGAAGACCTGGAAGATTTCTTTGCTGATTATGGCCAAGTTTCTTCTGCCAAAGTAATTACCGACAAATTCACCAACAAAAGCCGTGGATTTGGTTTTGTAGAAATGCCCGATGATGAAGCTGCCCGCAAAGCAATCGCTGAGCTGGATGGTGGTATCGTAGAAGGCCGTGCTATCAAAGTAACTGAAGCTCGTCCCCGTGAAGAGCGCAGTGGTGGCAATGACCGTCGTTCATTCTCCCGCAGCAACAATAACCGTTACTAATCGGTTTCACTGAAATAAATGAAGACCCTCCAACACAGGAGGGTTTTTTTATGCCCTGCCATGTCGCGTTATTTCCTATCTTCCACAGCTATGAATCTGATAGGAAATCTCATCTGGCTCATCTTTGGCGGACTCTGGTCAGCCCTCGGTTATGTTGTAGGAGGCTTTGTACTGTGCATCACGGTAGTTGGTATACCCTGGGGACTACAATGCTTTAAACTGGCTGGCGTGGTACTATGGCCATTTGGCAAGCAGATCGTGCCCAAACCGGGTGGCATCGGTTGTCTATCGCTCTTTTGCAACATCATCTGGCTGCTTTGCGGCGGGCTATATACGGCATTCATACACCTTGTATTTGCTGCCCTGCTATTTATTACGATCATCGGCATACCCTTTGCCCGCCAGCACCTCAAACTGATGGAGCTTTCCTTCATGCCCTTTAGCCGTAACGTGATTGGATAATTCAATGGCATGTATGTCAGGCTGAGCTTGTCGAAGCCCTGATTTCAATTCGTGTAATTCGCCCCAATTCGTGTTATCCCGATCTTTCACAGGATTTTAATCCCTGGGTTTTTTGCCAAACATAAGAAAAGCCCTAACCTTGCGTTATTGCCCATAGAAGATCAATTACAAGCCTCACCCCGCGTACAACAACCAAAAGATGCAAAGACGCCATTTCACCTGGACCTTCCTTTCCTTTATTATAATGCTGGCGATAGCCTTCACTTCCTGTAACGGCGGCGATAAACCAGCTACCGGCAATCCTTCCGATTCCCTGTCGAAAGTGGCCAGCACACCACCAGCACCTCCACAAAAGAAATTCGGCTTACCGGTAGACTCATTTGCTGTGATCGAGAAAACGATCCAGCGCAATGAATTCCTGGCCAATATCCTTGAACTGTACCAGGTAGATGAGCCCACCATTGCCCTGCTGGCCGTTAAATCAAAAGGAGTATTTGACATCCGCAATATCCGCGCGGGCAACCAATACACGGTGTTCTGCACCAAAGACAGCCTGCAGAAAGCCCTTTATTTTGTGTACCAGCCCAACGCTATAGATTATATAGTATACGATCTGCGCGATTCAATCAGCATCTACACAGGCAAAAGAGAAGTAACCACCCGCACATTGACTGCCTCCGGAAAAATAGAAAGCTCTTTATACGAAACCTTCAAAAAAGCTGGAGCCGATCCCGGCCTGGCCATGAAACTGGCAGACATTTACGCCTGGTCCATCGACTTCTATTCCATCCATGAAGGCGACTGGTTCAAAGTGGTGTATGAGCAACAATACATCAAGGACGAACCTGTGGAGCTGGGTACGATACAGTCTGCAGTCTTTTCACATGACGGAGAGCCCTTCTATGCATTCTATTTCCAGGGCGACACAACACAGCCTGGTGAATACTATGACGAGCAAGGCAAAACACTGCGCCGGTTCTTCCTGAAAGCCCCGCTGAAGTTCAGCCACATTACATCCCGGTTTACCATGCGCCGCTTTCACCCGGTACAAAAACGTTGGAAAGCCCACCTGGGTACAGACTATGCTGCCGGCACAGGCACACCGATCATCGCTACGGGCAACGGAGTAGTCACCGAATCACAATTCTCCCGTTTCAATGGAAACTATGTAAAGATCAGGCACAACAATACCTACACCACACAATACCTGCACATGAGCAGACGTGCAGTAAAAGGAGGACAACATGTGCGGCAGGGACAGGTAATTGGTTATGTAGGCAGCACGGGCCTCGCTACTGGCCCACATGTATGCTACCGCTTCTGGAAGAACAATAAACAAGTAGATCCCTTACGGCAAAAATTCCCTTCAGCCGAACCCATCTCACAGTCCAACCTGCCTGTATTTGACCAATACAAACAGCAACAGCGCCAACAACTCGAAGCAATACAAATAGCGGCTGCAACAAACTAAAGAATTCACAGATTTTGTCCATGTAGCCAATTCATACCAACGAATTCGTGTAATTCGCTACAATACGTGTTACTTTATCCATCGCTCAAAATACTCCCATGTACGTAGCAATTGATCTATACGTTGCCTGTTATCACCACTTCGGGTGATCTCGTGAGTGGCATTGGGATGGCGCACGTACTCCACTGGTCTGTTCAGTGCCTTTAAGCTATGGTACAACATTTCACTTTGCACAAATCCGGTGCGCCGGTCATTATCACCGTGGAAAATAATATAAGGCGTAGTAATGTTTTGAACATACGAAATAGGCGACTCCCTTTCAAGGATAGCTTTCACTTCTGGCTGCCAGGGATAACCGCCAAAATAATTAGGCACCAATCGCCACGCGTTACCCTCGCCAAAGAAAGTAGCCAGATCGTATACCCCGCGCTGAGAGCAGGCAGCCTTGAAACGCTTGTCATGAGAAATGATCCACGCTACAAGATAACCTGCGTATGAGCCACCAGTCACTACCAGCTTCGATGTGTCAGCCCATCCTTCTGCAACAGCCTTATCGAGCGCGGTTAATACATCACTGGTAGGACCAGCTCCCCAGTCGTTGATATTGCCCCGCAGAAAATCGAGACCATAACCACCACTGCCACGGGGATTACAATACACCACACCATAACCCTTGCTGCAGAAATATTGAAATTCATGCCACATGCTGCTTTCACCAGGGCCCCACATAGCCGAAGGGCCACCATGAATATCCAGCACCACGGGATACTTTTTGCCCGGCTCGTAATTGGCAGGCTTCATCATCCAGTATTCCACGGTCATGCCCTTACTATTGGTAAACGTTTTCTTTTCAGGGAACGATAACTTCTTCTGTTGTACCCAGTCATTGAAATAGCTGATCTTTTTCGCATTTTGAGCAGAGCCATCTGCCAGGTACAACTCGAAAGGATTGGCGACTTCTGTTTTTACAAAAACGAGCTTGCTGTTTTCAATACTAAAACTGCTGATACCACTGTTCACATCAGTTAGCGGATCTACCTTCTTCGTTTTCACATCCACACGATAGATAGGAGCACCACCATTACTTTGAGCGGTGAAGTACAGATACTTTTCATCAGCACTCCAGGTTACACCACCCTTGTTGCGGTCGAAAGGAATAGAAACAATATCATTCACTGCTCCATTGATGGGCATGATCGCCAGCGTGGGAATGCTTACAAAAGAAGTATTGCCATACTGAAAAGCCAGCCATTTGCCCGAAGGAGAGAGGCGGGGATTGGAATACACCTTACCCTCTTCGCCCAACAGCATGCGGAAATTGGAGCCATTTGTATTCACTATATAGATTTGGCTTTCGAGAGAACGGTCAGGATGTTGCAGAGAATCGACATCGCCAGCCAGGATCACTTGCTTGCCATCCGGAGTAAAGTCTGCACTGTTAAAGCGGTTAAACCCCTTGGTGATCGCCACAGGCGTGGCGCCGGGAACAGCACTGACCACAAAATAATGCGTGAAACTCATATCGGACGATACATTCGTTTCGTCGAGGAAATTGAGCTTATTGAACACACGAGCCTTGCGGTCAGTGGCATTGTTTTCAAGATAAGCCCTTACCTCTTCGAGGCTGCCATCAGGATCGGCCTTGGCAGAAGAAGCCTTTAATTGTTCATTCTTTTGAAAGCCGGGTTTCTCGAAAGGCCATAGCGGAACCTGCTTGCCGGGATTGAGCAGCGAGTCTTTCAGCAGATCTTTTAACGGCACACCGGCAGCAAATAAAAGCTGCTTACCATCCGGGCTCCAGGAAGGAGAGGAGGCCCCGTACTTGAACCTGGTAAGTTGAATAGCTTCCCCGCCATCCAGCGACAAAACAAAGATCTGCGCCCTGCCATCAGCCGCGCGCACAAAAGCCAGTTGCTTACCATCGGGGCTCCAGGCAGCCTGAGAAGCATTTTCTTTTGAAGTCAGTTGCCGGGGGGCGGCACTCCCATCAGTTGGGACCATCCACAACTGGTTCGTGTATTTATAGTCAAGCTTGCTATCGCCATCGGGTTCAATGCTGGTAACACTGAATGCGGCCTTGCTGCCGTCATGACTGAGCGTCACGCCGCCCAGTGATTTTATCTTGAGCATATCGGTCACCTTAACCAGCTCCTTGCCCTGTTGAGAATAAACAATAGCAGACAGTAATAACAAAATAGCGGTATTGGATAATTTTCTCATGTAAGTTTTGATTGAAAAATGAAAATACAAATTCATCTTTATTTGTCCTCACCGCTGAACAATGAATTAAGTTGTCACCCTGAGCTTGTCGAAGGGTTAATCACAACACACACTTCCCTAATTTTGACCAATAATTAAATACATATGAGCCAGTTAGTAAATGAATTCAATGAATACCGCACCAAAATGAATGAGGTGATATTGAGCAAGAATAACCTGGTGATGAAACGGTTATGGAACCTCGATACCAACACCTATGAAGATGGCGCATTGGACAAAAAAACGAAGGAGTTATTGGGATTGGTAGCCAGCATGGTGTTGCGTTGCGACGATTGCATCAAATACCACCTGGGCAAGTGCCATGAGCTGGGCGCCAATACAGAAGAGATGTACGAAGTATTTGCGGTAGCCAATATCGTAGGCGGCACCATTGTTATCCCCCACACCCGCCGCGCCGCTGAGTATTGGGAGGAATTAATTTCGTAAATTCATGATATGAGCGAAACCACAACAGCACCCGTATTAACGGCCAAAGACTTTGCCACCGACCAGGAGGTCCGTTGGTGTCCTGGCTGTGGTGACTACTCCATCCTGGCACAGGTCCAGAAGATCATGCCCGGATTGGGTATTCCCAAAGAAAACATCGTCATCATATCAGGCATTGGATGTAGCAGCCGCTTTCCCTACTATATGAACACCTATGGCATGCATTCTATCCATGGGCGTGCTACAGCTGTGGCCAGCGGCCTCAAAGCAGCCCGGCCTGAGTTGAGCGTGTGGATCGTTACCGGCGATGGCGACGGATTGAGCATCGGAGGCAACCATACCATTCACCTGCTCCGCCGCAACTTCGATGTCAACATCATGCTCTTCAACAACCAGATATATGGGCTTACCAAAGGACAGTACTCACCCACCTCGGAAGAGCAAAAAGTAACCAAATCCACCCCATACGGCAGTATAGATCACCCCTTTAACCCCCTGGCCCTGGCCATGGGGGCCGATGCTACTTTTATCGCCCGTACCATGGACCGCGATCCCAGGCACCTGCAGGAGTCGCTCATCCGCAGCCATAAACACAAAGGATCATCTTTCCTGGAGATATACCAAAACTGCAACATCTTCAATGACGGGGCCTTTGAAGCATTCACAGAAAAAGGCGCCAGGCCCGATAATACCCTGTTCCTGGAGCAAGGCAAGCCGCTCATCTTTGGCGCTCAAAAAAATAAAGGCATAAAGCTGGATGGATTTAAGCCGGTAGTAGTAGACCTGGCAGAAGGAGCAGGCACAAATGACCTGTGGGTACATGACGACCGCGACTTCTACAAAGCACAAATATTGGTACGTATGTTCGACGATCCACGGATCGAAGGACACCTTCCTCGGCCCTTCGGCGTTTTCTACGAAACCGACCGGCCTTGCTACGAAGAGATGATGGAACTACAGATACAGGAAGTGATCAGCTCCAAAGGCAAAGGCGACCTGGATAAACTCTTGCGCGGGCATGAAACCTGGACAATCACCGGATAAGGGTTGATAAAAATCAAAAGCGATAAATGGGGTACTTTTACCCAATCCGGACAATACTTCACTACGTATACTTAAGTGTACACACTTAGTCGTGTACCCCAGATCCCCAATCCGCACCTTTACAATTCGTAGAATTCGAGCCAATTCGTGTAATTAGTGTCGAATAATCCGTACTCTATACTTATTACCCATTCAATCTTATCTCCGGTCGTGCCTCCTCTGTTTCAATTCGTTCAATTCGAGTAGTTCGTGATTACAATAAAAAAAGCCAGCGATGGAAATCGCCGGCCTGTGCTTACCTCTGAAACCACAAAAAGAAAGAAGGTAACTATATATTGACTATATATAAATTCAGTTTAAAGGATCCCACATTGGTCATGAATTGGATTATGAACACTCGTGAAGAATACATAAAGCGGCTCACTGTGGCAGATAGATGCCAGAAAGACCTTCTTTTTGTTCAGATGAGCACTTTTGGTACTTCACTCAATTTTTACTGCCGCAACTAATAGAGCATAAGCAGTTGGTTTTGGCTAACGACAACATTTGATATTACAGTTGCCAAAACTCACAGGGTCGTAAACAACGGTGACAGAGGTAAAAAGCTTAATGTTTTATAAGGGTAACGAACGAACTATTTATTCAAAATATATTCGTGCTTTCTTTTTCTTGATCTTGGAAATTGGTATAAACCTGGAAATTGGATGGTTGGAACGAGGAGATTGGAGATTCAGGTGCTTTACAGGTGTGAATAGTGGTTCAGCACATAAGCAGGGTAAAAGTAAAGACTGTTTTCTTAAAAATCAATATTTTCTTCAAGAATTTTTAATGACCAGTGTAATTAAACCCATTTATTATGAAAGATCAATTACACAATTAGGGTGCTCGCCGGTCGGAAAATACAGCCTATTATGTTTAAAAAACGGGCTTGTTTGACCATCGCTAATAAGATACCGGATGAAGACTGATTTCCTTCTCTGCCGCTTTAAATACTTTCTCTTTCTTATAATCATACCACCACTTAGGCGCGGTCTTCTTCATCAGCGTATCGATGCTCCGCATGCCAAACAAATTCCAGGCGCCTTGCAGCTTACCCGTAAAAGAAGATTGCAAAGCCCTTAAGCTCATGGCAAAGCCACTATCCAGGTACTCCATGTGATGCCAGTAACCGGCAGGCATGAACAATGTATCGCCATGCTCCAGGACCACTTCATAGCCATTCGCCAGCTTCAGAGCCGGGAATTGCTGATAATCAGGATGGCCATTTTGATGATAGTGCGAAAAGTCGGCCAGGCTCAATACCTCGAAAGGCTTGCGGTATAACTTATGCTGCTCTTCAAAAGGAAACAGCAACACCCGTTTCCTGCCCGAAAACTGCGTATGCAGGATATGCGACATGTCGATGTCGAAGTGCATGTGCGTAATGCTGGTGGCTCCTCCTGTAAACAACATGGGGTATCTCTTCACAAACCCCTTCATCAGGTGCTCAGGCCAGGTAAAATCCTGGGCCAGTTCCGGAGCGTGGTCAAAAATGTTAAACAGGAAAATGCGCCAGCCGGCAGGGCCCTTGCTGATCATATCGATATATTCACCAAAAGTCTTATAGTCATCGGCCGTATTGATAGGGGTATAAGCGTCACTTTTTACGTTGTTATACAGGCCAACTCGTTTATCGCCAACCTTATCCTTAAAAAAATTCCAATTCCATTTGGAATAGGCAGGCCAGTTCTTTGCCAGGTCGTTGATAACTACTGGCTTCATGGGTTTATAGTAGTGCTGCTGAAACTCTTCTCCGCTGATGGTGTCCACTCTCTCAACAGGTTGTAAACGCATGGAAAAAATTTTGCGCAAAAATAATATTAAATCCAGGTATGATGTACTGGGTACCCGGAATATGTTGACAATGTGACAACTGCAAACCCCCAATTGTTGCCCCATTTTTTGCCCAGGCGCGAAATTTTACGCTTTATTGACTTTTAGATATAATTTTAGGTATGCTGCTACATCTACACCCGGATAATCCACAGCCCCGTAATATTCAAACAATTGTATCGGGATTGTCCAAAGGGAATGTGATCATTTACCCTACCGATACCATTTATGGCCTGGGCTGTGACATCTACCAGCCAAAAGCCATAGAACGGATCTGCCGCATCAAACAGGTTAATCCGCAAAAACAGCAGCTATCATTCATCTGTCATGACCTTAGTGACCTCAGCCAATATACTAAAAGTATTTCCACACCCTTATACCGGATGCTAAAAAGTTATTTGCCAGGACCTTACACCTTTATTTTGCCCGCCAGCAAAGAAGTGCCGAAGATCCTTAAAAGTAAAAAAGATACCGTAGGTATCCGTGTGCCCGACAACAACATAGCCCGCGCCATTGTCAAAGAGTTGGGCCGCCCCATCCTGAGCACCACGCTCCCGGGCGACATGGTCGAGGAATACACAGATCCCGAATTGATGTATGCCAATTTCGAAAAACTGGTCGATATAGTAGTCGACGGCGGAATAGGCGGCATGATGCCCTCTACCGTCATCGACTGTACCGGCGAAGAACCAGTCATCGTTAGACAAGGCGCAGGAGAATGGGTGGCCGGATAAATGACTGTATATTCGCCGGCCAATCAACACAACCATGTCAACTCCATTGAGCGAATACAAGCAATACTTTCCCGACACCTTTGAATTGGAAACAACCCGTGTTTTACTGCGGCTGTTGCAGCCCGGAGACTTTGATACACTCCATGCCCTCGCCCAGTCAAAAGACATATGGAAATACTTTGTCCAGGAACTCGATGATGCACAGACACTCCGTAAGTGGATAGCCGACCTGCTGCAGGAACGCGAACAGGGAAAAAGGATGCCCTTCGTGGTCATCGATAAAGACACCGGAAAAATAGCTGGCAGTACCAGCTACCTCAATATTTCCTTTTTTGATAAACGACTCGAAATAGGCTCCAGCTGGCTGGGCAAAGACTATATCGGAATGGGTGTAAACAAACACGCGAAGTTTGTATTGTTGAGCTACGCATTTGGCGTAATGAAAATGGAACGGGTGGAGATCAAGACCGACAACCTGAACGAACGCGCCAAAGCCGCACTCTTGAAAGTAGGTATGATACCCGAAGGCGTATTGCGCAGTCACATGCAGATGCATTCCAACCGACGCCGTGACACCATCTTCTTCAGTATGCTCAAAAACGAATGGCCTGAACGAATGGCCAGCTTCTTTCCGGAGATGATATAAAAAAATCCTCCCGCAACCGCAGGAGGACCTGAACAACCATTCCGATCATTGTCAACAAAAAACAAGATTAGTCAAAGCGCCTGTTACCATTGTGCTTGAACCGGTAAATATTACGGCTGGCCCTGCGTTGATCATGGCGCAGGATCTTCCGTTCGCCACGGCTGAGATAGCCGTCATTCCTTTTAAACCGGTGATATCGTTGATGCAGGTGACGTTGTTGTTGATGTAAGCGGTAAGCCTCGCCCCTTGTCAAACCACCACCACGCTTTCCCTGTTCGATACGCTGATGCTGTATAAGGTCTTTACCGCGAATACCCTGAGCATGAGCGCCTATGGAAAGGCCAAACAGGAGTACCATACCAAGGATCAGTTTCGTCTTCATACTGTATAATTTAAATGCAACAAAATAGATACAGTAGTAAGACTGCAGACGGTCTTCACAGTTTAAAAGAGAGAAAGCCGGTAACTGTTATAAAAACTATAAATCCAGCGCAAGCTGAGGAGGCAGGCATTGAAAAGATTTGCGGTGGTAAGGGCTCATGCCGTGCTCTCCGATCGCATGGCGGTGTTGCGGCGTACCGTAGCCCTTATTCGAATCCCATTTATAGTGCGGATATTCAAGATGAAGTCGTTTCATATAATCATCCCGGTAAGTCTTGGCCAGGATGCTGGCAGCAGCAATAGAAGCATAAATACCATCACCCTGAATAATGCATTCGTGAGGGATGGAAGTGTAGGCCGTAAAACGGTTGCCATCGATTAATAGCAACTCCGGTTTAGTGGTTAACTGGTCAATAGCCAGGTGCATGGCTTTGAAAGAAGCCTTGAGAATATTGATGTTGTCGATCTCTTCATGGTCCACCATACCGACTGCAAAACTCACAGCTTCCTTTTCAATGATTGGCCTCAATGTATACCGGTGCTCTTCAGTCACCTGCTTGGAATCATTCAGCAAAGGATGATGGAATTTTTTAGGCAGGATAACGGCAGCGGCAAAAACAGGACCCGCTAAACAACCCCGGCCAGCTTCATCGCAGCCAGCTTCCAACAATACCTTCTGATGAAAAGATTTGAGCAAGGAGTAAAACTTTGATCAAAAATAAGGGATGGAAACATTGCACGATCGCTCCGGGAAGCATAAATTACCCACATCTTCACACAAAAGGGGATGCTCCACCTCGCAAACTAAACTTACCTTGCGCACCATTATAGGTTGTCACCCGATGCAATGTCAGCCTGTGCACCATCTTTGTCACCCTGCCAGTCCCGTTCCGCGGGAAGCCTGGCGAAGGGCGGCGTAGAATATAAACATGGAAATAGCAGGATACATAATAGCAGTGTTGATCGGCCTGTCGCTGGGACTGGTAGGCGGCGGCGGCTCTATTATCACGGTGCCGGTACTGGTCTACCTGCTGAAAGTAGAGCCGGTATTAGCCACCATGTACTCCCTGTTCGTAGTAGGTACCTGCAGCCTGGTAGGGTCAGTCAAAGCATATAGAAAAGGATTGGTGGATGTACCTGTCGTGTTTGTATTTGGCAGCGCATCCATGCTCTCTGTCTTCATAGCGCGCCATCACATCGTACCCCTGTTGCCCAATTACTTTTTCTCCATCGGGCACGTGGTAGTTACGAAAGCGGTATTCCTTATGCTGCTATTTGGCCTGCTCATGATGCTCACTTCCATTTCGATGATTCGCTCATCAGGTAAAAACTTGACCATAATACCTGCAAGCGATCAACCACGAAAAATGCGGCCCCTCTTCCTGCAGGGAGCTGCAGTAGGCATTGTAACCGGACTGTTAGGAGCAGGCGGAGGTTTTCTCATCATACCGGCATTGGTGCTGTTTGGCAAGCTGCCCATGAAAACAGCGGTAGGATCGTCCCTTACCATCATGACCTTCAGTTCACTCTTCGGTTTCTTCAGCACCATGGCCCAGTATACCATCAACTGGACTTTACTATTGAGCTTTACAGCCATTGCCGTAGGAGGCATCTTCATCGGAACAGCCTTATCCGACAAAATATCCGGCAGCTCACTAAAAAAAGGATTCGGCTGGTTTGTACTTATGGTCGGCATCCTTGTGCTGGTACGGGAAATATTCATCCATGAACATTGAGAGTCGAACATTGAAATGAACATTACTAAGTCTTCAAAAATATTAGTAATTTTAAAGTAGGATTTACGCAGCTACCTATACAAATACAGAAGCCTGGATTTCCTCTTCCTTCATGTAATGAGCTGACGACACAACCTTACGTCACCAACATTACAAAATCCTCTATCAGGCACCTTCCTTTTACTTTATCCATTTGACGGGATCATTATTCACAACAACCAGTCAGACCATTGTCCATTAACCCGTAGTCCCCGCTTTTGGGGATGTTGCATGGCACTTTCAGGGGATTGTAAACCCTTGAAGGAGTAAGGAATTTTGTGTCGTTCATTTAAAAAATATAGTTATGCAAAACAACGAACTGAACGTATCATCACGCCGTGGATTTTTAGGAACCCTTGCTACAGGCGTTGCAGCCCTTGGAGTAACAACATTGACATCATCGTTTACCGCGATGCCTGCACGTACATTCACACCAGGTGAAATAGCAGATGCAGAAGAGTGGTTCAATAAAATAAAAGGCAAGCACCGCATCGTATTCGATGCAACACGTCCCCATGAAATATTTCCATTTGCGTGGCCCCGCGTATTCCTCCTCACCAATGCAGCAACCGGCACACCCGAAAAAGATTGCAATGTAGTAGTGATACTGCGCCATGATGCAATAGGATATGCAATGAAAAGTGAACTCTGGGCAAAGTACAACTTCGGAGAACTATTCAAAGCAGAAGACCCTGCTACCAAACAACCTGCCACACGCAATCCATTCTGGCAACCTAAAGCCGGCGATTTTAAAGTGCCTGGATTCGGATCAGTAGCAATAGGCATAAACGAACTGCAGGAAAGCGGAGTAATGTTCTGTGTATGCGATGCGGCCATGACGGTTTACAGCGCAGCAATAGCAGGAAAAATGAACCTCGATGCTGCAACAGTGAAGAAAGAATGGGTGGCCGGGTTATTACCCAACATCCAGCCGATGCCTTCCGGTGTATGGGCAGTCAGCAGAGCCCAGGAACACGGATGCTCCTATTGCTTTGCAGGATAATCCCTACAATTTTTAAAACCACTGTATGTCACGCACAATGCAGGGATGGATCCTGCTTACAGGCGTAGCGGTTATTTTATTCACCATACTCATCAACGCGCATTCAACAGGCCCTCAGGTGGCAAAACCGGCTTTGCCGGAAGTGCCTGAGTGGCCCTGGGAAGCGCCTGATACCGCTGCAATACCACAAACTGAAACAGGAAAGCTCATCAGGTACGGACGGGATTTGATTGTCAAAACAGCCCATTACCTCGGGCCACAAGGCATCGTGCAGCCCATTTCAAACGGCATGAATTGCCAGAACTGTCACCTCGATGCCGGTACCCGGCCCTGGGGCAATAACTACGGTGCAGTAGCTACCACTTACCCGCGATACCGCGATCGCAGCGGCATGGTGGAATCGGTAGAAAAGCGTATCAATGATTGCTTACAGCGCAGCCTGAATGGCAAAGCACTCGATAGCAACAGCCGCGAACTGAAAGCTATGGTGGCCTACATAAAATGGGTGGGGAGCGAAGTACAAGCCAACAAAAAACCACTGGGTGTTGGCATCAGCAACCTGCCATACCTCGATCGACCGGCCGATAGTACACAAGGCGCATTCGTTTATGCGCAATACTGCCAGCGTTGCCACGGCAATGATGGACAAGGATTGTCCGATAGCCTTCAACATGCAGGCTATTTATATCCGCCACTGTGGGGGGCACACAGTTACAATACCGGCGCAGGCCTGTATCGCCTTTCCAGGCTGGCCGGATATGTGCGCGACAACATGCCTTATGATGAAGCATTCCATTGCAGGCCTGTGCTTACCGATGAAGAAGCGTGGGATGTGGCCGCATACATCAATGCGAGGGCAAGGCCCGCAAAACCCTTCCCAAAAGATTGGCCCGACATCAGCACCAAACCAGTTGATCATCCTTTCGGACCATTTAGCGACACATTCTCCACGCAGCAACACAAATTTGGACCATTCAAACCCATAGAAACACAAAAGAAAAAAGCAAAAACATAAGCGGCCACAAACCGTACCTTTGCGGGCGCTATGGATACAAACCTCCAATACCCCTCGCCGGATTCAATACTACCCGATTTAGAGGCTGCGCGCGAAGCAAAAGCCCGTCGCTACGTATCCAATTGGATACTCATTGGTGTATTCATGTTGCTGATCCAGGTAGTATTGGGAGGTATTACCCGTTTAACGGGCTCGGGATTGTCCATTACCGAATGGAATGTGGTAACAGGCGCCCTGCCGCCACTCAATGAAGACCAGTGGACACAGGAATTCAACAAATACCGGCAAACGCCACAGTACCTGCTGCTCAACTCAGACTTCACCATATCCGATTTCAAATTCATATTCTTCTGGGAGTGGTTCCACCGGTTCTGGGCAAGATTGATAGGCGTAGTCTTTGTTGTTGGATTTGTATACCTCGTAGCTAAAAAATACCTGAAGCGCGAGATGCAACAGCCCCTGATCTTTCTCTTCATCTTCGGCGCATTCCAGGGAGCCATCGGTTGGATCATGGTGGCGAGCGGCCTTACGGGCGATGCGGTGTACGTGAAACCTACCCGGCTGGCCCTGCATTTTATCTTTGCGCTGGCCCTTATTAGTTACGCTTACTGGTTTGCCCTCCAGCTCCGCGTAAAACCACAACAACGGATAGTGATACCTGCCTTACGCAAATGGACCTGGTGGATCATCGGACTACTATTTGTGCAACTTATTTTTGGTGCCCTCATGGCAGGCCATAAAGCAGCCCTTGCAGCACCTACCTGGCCCGATATTAACGGAGATTTAATACCAGACAACTTGTTCCGTGAAAGCCCCGTTTTATTGAACTTCTTCGAAAATAAGATGACCATACATTTTGTACACCGCACGTTAGCCTACCTGATATTGGTACTCGTGGTCATATATACCATCAAGACGTTTAAAGTAACCCCAGTGGGCGATACATTCCGTAAAACCCGTATTATGCCGGCGCTGTTCGTCACAATACAGGTAATATTAGGAATCATTTCAGTACTCGTTAGCCCCGGCATCATGCCACAAAAATGGGGATTATTCGAATGGATGGCCCAATTACACCAGATAGTAGGTATGCTATTACTGTTGAGCTTTGTCGCCATGTTATACCTGCTGCCCAAACGAATACCGGCAGCAGCATAATCAAACTGGCAACTTTTCGTTTTTGATAGTAAATTGAGCACGAAAAGTATCCTTGCAGCATGAAACCCTTTATACGCGGATTATATTATTCCTTCCCCATCCAGCTATTCCTGCTGCACTTTAGAAAATTCCAGATACTCCTGATCTTCTGGTTTATACTATTCAGCACGGTGAATGGCACATTCATGAAAAGGTTCGGAGCAGACTCCCTTTACCTGGCGCCGGAATATATGGGCGAAGTCAACGCACTGAGCGCAGCATTTGTGGGCGTAGCCATCGGCATCTTCATCATGAGCTGGAACATTACCACCTTTATACTATTCAGCCGCCACTTTCGGTTCCTGGCCACCACTTCCAACCCGTTCCTGAAATACTGCATCAACAACGCCATCATACCACTATCCTTTCTCATCTTCTACTTTAGCAAAGCTGCCAAGTTTGCCGGCGTAAAAGAGTTGATGACCACGAGCGAGATTATTATGCTGATAATAGGGTTCCTCGGAGGATTGATTGTTATTATCTCCATCTCATTATTCTATTTTTTCAGGGCCGATAAAACCATCATCCGCCGGCTTACGCCCGTCATTAGCAACCCCCAGCTATTCAAAGCCCAGTTCAAACGCGGAGAAGATAAGCTGACCCAAAGCCGGCTCGTAAAAGTAGAGTGGTACCTCAATTCCATATTCACATTGAAAAAAGTGCGCGATGTATCACACTACAGCCGCGAATTTGTAGAAACGATCTTTAGCCGACACCACTTTGCCGCAGTACTATCCGTCTTTGTAGCATTTATCTTTCTCATCGTAATGGGATTTTGGCTCGATAATCCCCTCTTCCAGCTGCCCGCCGCGTCTGGCATTACCATATTCTTTGCGATCCTCATAGCAGTATCCGGCGCCTTTTCCTACTTCATGCAAAGCTGGAGTATACCAGTACTCGTACTGCTTTTCTTTATATTGAACCTTCTGTACGATTACAACATCATCGATCCCAGTAACAAAGCCTATGGATTGAACTATGCCAATAAGAACAACCGGCCAGCCTATACCCGCGAACATCTCTATGAATTGACTGCCCCTGAAAAAGTAAACCGCGACAAAGAGAACATGATCCGCATACTCGAGCGATGGAAAGCACGGCAGGACACCAAAAAGCCCGTCATGTTTGTGATCAATACCAGCGGAGGAGGTAGCCGTAGCGCCGCCTTCACTATGAACGTACTCCAATGCCTCGATAGCCTGAGCAATGGAGAACTAATGAAAAAGACAGCCTTCATTACAGGCGCTTCCGGCGGTATGTTGGGCGCTGCTTACTTCTGTGAGCTCAGCCGCGAAAAAGCAAGTGGAAAAAACATACGCCTGCAGGATGATAAATACGTGGACGATATTTCCGGCGATCTGCTCAACGCCCTCTTCACCTCCTTCGTGGCCAGAGACCTGGCATCACCCGCACAGAAATTCAGCGTAGATGGCTACGAATATGTAAAAGACAGAGGATATGCCTTTGAACAGAAGCTGGATCATAATACACATGGCGTACTCAATAAACAACTAAAAGACCTGTACGAAGATGAAGTAAACGCACGCATGCCCCTTATGCTGTTCAGTTCAGTGATCACACAAGACAGCCGCAAAATGCTCATCAGCACACAGCCCGTGAGCTTTATGATGCAGCCGGTGTACGATACCAATAAACTATCAGAAATAGAGCCGGATGCAGTCGATTACCAGTCCATGTTTGCCAGGCAGGATCCTATGAACCTGCGCCTGCTCACCGCCTTGCGCATGAATGCTACCTTCCCTTATGTATTGCCCAATGTGTGGCTGCCTACCAATCCGGTCATCGATGTAATGGATGCAGGGCTGCGCGATAACTATGGCCTGGAAACCTCCATCCGCTTCCTGCAGGTATTTCAACAATGGATCAGAGAAAATACCAGCGGAGTAGTGTTGATACAGATACGCGATAGGAAAATTGCCGGCTGGGATCCTTTCGAAACAGAAAACATTACCGAAATAGCTACCAAGCCGGTGTTGCTCTTACAAAACAATTGGTACAAGATGCAGGAGTATTCACAAAACGATCTGCTCTGCCTCACACAACAGATATTTGGAAAACAATTCTATAAGCTATCCTTTCAGTACCTGCCCAAAAAAGAAGATGCGCGGGCGGCACTTAACTTTCACCTCACCAAAAGCGAGAAACTGGATATCAACGAAGCCCTCTTCAGCATCGACAACCAGCGTGGCTTCCAGTTCTTCCAGGAACTCCTGCAACCCCGCACCACTCCACCCGCGAGATAATTGAATATATCTACGAAGCAAAAGCCCTTTCAACCCATCAACTTTTCAACCTGTCAACTCTCCCTAAAACCCGTGGATCAAATTAAAATACTGCGGTAGCACTTTGATATTTAGCTTCACTGGCGTATCACGCGGTTCTCCATCGATGTGCATAGGAGCATGACCCACATTAGATATACTAAGCGCCTGTGTTTGGAAATAGATCACGGGAGAGCGTAAGGAGTTTTCGATGCGGCGCAACTTGCCCGCCAACACCTGCCTCATTACTGTGAGTAACAACAGCGGCTTGGCGATCTTCTTTACAATTACCACATCCAGCAAGCCGTCAGACAATACAGCCTTGGGCGCAATAGTAAAATTGTTGCCAAACTGATTACTATTAGCGATACTCACGAAAAAAGCCTCGGTGGTAAACGTGAGTTTGTTAGCTTCTATCTTGAATAAGTAAGAGCCGGCAGAAAAGAAATTACGGGTAGTAAGAGAAGCATAAGTAGCGAGACCGCGTTTAGGCTGCTTCGCAAACTGGTGGGCAACCTGCGCATCGAAGCCAAGACCACATAGCATGCAGGCAAACTGATCATTGACCATAAAAGCATCCGTTGGCCGGGCTGTACCTGAAAAAACAACTTCCAAAGCTTTCTCACTGGATTTCGGAATACCGGCAGCAAAAGCCAGTCCGTTACCCGAACCCATGGGGATAATACCAAACTGAACCCCTGTATCAGTCAATGCATGCACCACCTGGTTCACGGAGCCATCGCCTCCACAAACAACAATATCAGTATAACCTTCTGTCAAAACTTTTTTCCGTACAGCGATATATTGAGCATGTACATCAGTATCCATAATTTCAAAAGGGATACCGGCAGCCTTGGTGCGCCGGGAAATCAGCTGCTTCAGCGAGCCCTTACCCTTAGTACCGGAAATGGGGTTGATAAGAAAAATGATCTTTCTTGACATGCGGGGCAAAATTCTAATAATTCTGGCAATCAAACGTTAACAAAGCAAGAATGTTTTATGAGTGACAGGT
>JAGIBF010000058.1:0-7365 GCA_017744515.1 Niastella sp. | reverse complement strand
CTCCGGTAAAACTGCTAAATTCAGGGATACAACCAGCTAACGCCCATGACTCAGACTGTCAATTATTTCCAATGGACCTTTGGCCAGAAAGTGGCCGTACGTTTCTTCTTCCTGTTTTTTATCCTGTACATCATCCTTAACCCCAACGGAGTGTTGCCCAAAGTAGATCTGTTATTTAATATCTACATAGAGGTATTCCACAAGCTCATACCCTGGATTGCCAAACATATCCTGCACCTTTCTTACGACATTACGATCTTTACCAACGGCAGCGGCGATACTACCTATGACTACGTAACCCTGCTGTTTATTTTTATAACATCACTGGCAGGATGCATCATTTGGTCTGTCCTTGACCGTAAACGAGCCAGCTACAATAAACTCTACTATTGGCTCACAGTGATTGTGCGCTACTACGCCGCCTTTACCATGCTCACCTATGGATTTGTAAAAGTGTTCAAGCTGCAATTCCCATTCCCTTCACTCCACAAACTGGTGCAACCACAGGGCAACGCTTCACCCATGGGACTGGCATGGACATTCATGGGATATTCCAAAGGATACAACTACTTCACCGGCTTTGCAGAAGTGTTGGGAGGATTATTATTGCTGTTCCGCCGTACTACTAAAGCCGGAGCCATCGTTACCCTCCTCGTAATGGGCAATGTAATGGCAATGAACTACTGCTTCGACATACCCGTCAAGCTGCTTTCTACCATGATAGTTATTATGAGTCTGTTCCTGATGGCAAAGGATATGAACCGGCTTATTAAATTCTTCTTTCTCAACAAACCGACAGACCCAGGCATTACAGCTGCACCACCCATCCGCAAAAGATGGTTGCGCTACACCCTGCTCGGAGTCAAAATAATATTGGTAGGATATACCCTTATCTGGACAGTGAAGGACAGTTATGGAGCATTGGATCAATACGGCGATTTGGCACCTAAGCCACCTTTATATGGCATTTATGATGTACAAAGCTTTGTAAAGAACAATGACACCATTCCACCATTGAAAACAGATGCAACACGTTGGGGCAAACTCATTGTTGATTACACGGAATACGCACAGATAAGAATGATCAATGATAGCGCACAAGGGTATGCTTTTAAACCCGATACAGTGGCTAAAAAGATCATTTTATATTCTTACAACGACACAGCCAATAAAGCCACCTTTGCCTATACCTGGCCTGAAAAAGACATCTTACAATTAAACGGCAGATGGGGCAACGATTCCCTGGTCATCAGCATGAAAAAGTTTGACCTGAAGAACTTCCGGTTAATAGGCCGGGGATTCAATTGGATCAACGAATACCCGTACAACAGGTAGGGAAAGAACGCGACAAAAAATACAAATCTGTATGTCAATGATTTAAAACTCATTGCGATTTTCGCTCGAAGCTCGTAGCTCATAACTTGTCCCGCCTCAGCGGGAGCGCATAGCTTGCTTCCACTTGGCACGAGATTTTCAAGTATACCCTAAAACAAAGTATTATGTCAGACCCCCTTTATGCAACCAACGATGTAGACACCTCCTGTAAAGAGTTATTACAACAGGCCTATACAGCATTCAATACCCGCAATATAGAAGCAGCACTCCTATGCATGGATTCAGACGTAGACTGGCCCAACGGCATGGAAGGCGGTTACCTGTACGGACATAAAGCAGTGCATGACTATTGGGTGCGCCAATGGCATATGATCGATCCCCATGTAGAACCAATGAGCTTTAGTAATGACGATGATGGAAATATCGTTGTAGAAGTGCACCAGGTGGTGCGTGACCTTGAAGGGAATATCATTCTGGAAGAAACAGTATACCACGCCTACCTGGTAATGCAGGGAGTGATCAAGCGAATGGAAATACGCAAAGCAACCCCGCTCGTTGAAACCATTGAAAGCAATGCCTTACTCGCGCAAAGCGATCATTGATAAATCTTGATTGTCACCCTGAGCTTGTCGAAGGGTCTAAAAAAGAATCACCGAAGGGTGGGTCGTTCCGTACTTTAGTCGGGACGGCTCACCCTTCGGCTTAAGAGGATCAACGAATTTTATACCATCTGTAACCCAGCCCTTCAAGGTTATAGCTAAAAGGCGCATTCGCAGAAATAAAGATTTCTTCGCTCTTAAGCAGGTTATCCAAAGTCTGCGTTTCCTTATCAGATTTGATCTTTACTTCCTGCGCCACCTCACTGAAGTTGTGAAAAGTGATCAATGATTCACCTTCCCACTCATACTGCATAGCCAGCACATGAGAAGAGCCCGAAGGAATCAATTTCCAGGCGCCACGGCCCTGTCCGGGTAAAGAATCCCTTAAACTGATCATGCGTATAGTCCAGTTCAATAAAGAACCTGAATCAGTAAGCTGATTACGTACATTCACAAGCTTGTAACTATAATCGCCGGTATCAATTATTGGCCGCACAGTTTGGGATGCTTTGGAAAAACCACCCTTGCTGCTGTCGGTCCACTGCATCGGCGTTCTTACCGATTCCCTTTCCTTCAGCATAAGATCATCACCCATACCAATCTCATCACCATAACCAATTACCGGCGTACTGGGCAACGCAAACAATAAACTATAAGCCAACTCCAGCTTCCTGCGATCATTATTGAGCATAGGAGCCAGGCGCCGCCGGATACCCCTGCCATACAACTGCATAGAACTATCCGGACCAAAAGCCTGATACACTTTATCGCGTTCCTTATTACTCAACTTGCTGAGATCAAGCTCATCATGATTGCGCAGAACCTGAGACCACTGCGATCGGAAAGGAATATCACGCGTAGCATTCAAAGCATCTGCCAATCCATCAACATCACCGGTAGCCAACGCATAAAACAAATACTGATTAGCATAAGAATTGAGCAATAGGTGCAGGCCATTGCCATTCTTTCCGAAATACGGCTCCACAGCTGAAGGCATCACATTCGCTTCACCCATAATAATACCGTCGGCCCGCTTTGCCTGAACCACATGTCGTAGCTCTGTAAGTAAGGCATATTGTTGCTCAAACCTCTCACCTTTGGTTTCCGGCACCTCGATAAAAGACGGCGCTCCATACAACCTGAAGCCGGCAACACCCTTATCCATCCAGAAATTGACAACGCGGATAACCTCAGCTACCACACTGTCATTTTGTGTGTTCAGGTCTGGCTGAAAATCATAAAAGCTATGATGATAATAAGCCGTCGCAACAGAATCGTACGACCACATAGAAGATTGCACACCGGGAAATGCCATCCCTTGATTGATATTATCGGGCTTTTCTTTCGACCAAACATACCAGTTATGGAAAGCGTTGCCCGGGTTGCGCCCCTGCACAAACCAGGGATGCTGGTTGGAAGTATGATTGACAACCAGGTCCATGATGATACGCAGGCCACGTTTATTAGCTTCCTGTATCAGTTTGTTGAAATCGGCCATCGTGCCGAGGCGGTCATCAATAGCATAATAATTGATGATGTCATAGCCATCGTCCCTGTTGGGAGTCGGTTGAAAAGGAGCCAGCCAGATGGCATCGATGCCCAACCCCTTTAAATAATCCAGCTTCTGAATAAGTCCTTTGAGGTCTCCGGTGCCATCACCATCACTGTCCCGGAACGTTTCTACATCGAGTGCGTAGATCACACTGCTCTTAAACCAGAAATTATTGATACTCACAACCGTGTCCTCACCAGATTTACGCTTTTCTACCTTCACATGCGCAATAAACCCGGCATCATTATTAACTACCTCCCGCCGCCCTTTGCTACGCAGCCGGGTAAGCCAAACGGCGCCGGCAGCTAATAGAATCACGGCCAGCGAAAGCAAAATGATCTTCTTCCTTTTCATGCTATTAGATTGAGCCTAAAGAACCTTGCCAGTAGCCTACCACTTCAACAAAGCACTGGCCCAGGTAAAGCCACTGCCAAAAGCTGCAAGGCATACCAGGTCACCATCTTTGATCTTCCCCGCCTGCCAGGCTTCACACAAAGCAAGCGGAACAGAAGCGGCAGTGGTATTACCATAACGTTGAATATTATTATAAACCTGGTCATCAGAAAGACCAAGCTTCTGCTGCACAAACTGGGCAATCCGCAAATTGGCCTGGTGGGGAATAAGCATACGCAGATCGGCAGGTTGGTAGCCATTGGCCGTAAGCGCCTCCATGATCACTTCAGGAAACTTCACTACCGCCTTCTTGAATACCGAAGGCCCATCCATGAAGGGAAAGTTTTGTGCATTATCCACCATCGCATGGCTCATGAACATATCGGCAATCTCAGCCTCGTTGAAGTCAGCCAGCTTTTGCTCAGTCCAGTGATTGGCATGCGTGCCTGGATTATACATGGCCAGTATTTCAGCACTTTCACCATCACTATGCAGGTGAGTACTTAAAATACCCTGATTTTCATTTTGTGTCGGTTGCAATACCACAGCACCGGCCCCATCACCAAAGATCACACTTACGTTACGGCCACGCGTGCTGAAATCGAGACCGAAAGAATGCTTTTCACTGCCGATCACCAGCACATTCTTGTACATGCCGCCACGGATGAACTGGTCCGCTACACTTAAAGCATACACAAAACCACTACACTGATTCCGCACATCCAGCGCCCCGATCTCTTTCATCTTCATAGCCCGCTGTACCAACACACCACAACCCGGGAAATAATAATCCGGGCTCAGCGTGGCAAAAACAATGAAGTCGATATCCTGAGGGGTAATACCCGCGCGTTCGATGGCAATTTTGGCGGCTTCCACGCCCATCGTAGTGGTCGTTTCCTGTGTGCGGTGAGCATAGCGACGCTCCTTAATACCGGTCCTTTCCTGTATCCATTCGTCACTTGTTTCCATATACCGGGTAAGGTCCTGGTTGGAAACCACATTGTCGGGAACATACATGCCGATGCCGGCAATCCTGGAACGTATCATATGCAAGACATTTTAGATGAACAAGTTAAGCAAAAGAAAATTGTAGCGGAAATGAAACAATTGCAAACAGAACCAATCAAGTACCATAGGGGCATTCACCTTGATTCAGCCTCTATGTACTCACTCATAGTAGGATTATTGTAGGGTTCTCTTCAGATAATCTTAAGGATTAAACCCTGTAATAACCCTGAAAATACCCTAAGATAACCCCAGGATGACCCTAAGATGAGAGAATAAAGACAAGACAATCAAGCCAGTATGACAGAGAAAAAGCCGAAAATGGATAGCGATAAGAAGTAAAAGGTTGGTAACTAATTAATTATCAGTGAGTAGTTGAGTCGATCTTCAATACTTTTTGCATAAAATCAGTGATTTCCCGCTCCACACCCGCTACATCGTGGGATTTGATCCATGAGCCCATCACATGATTGCCGGTATTGGGCATAGCTACTGAACGTTTACTGGCGGCCGGAGTACCCAACTCGTCCAACATCTTCAGCGCAGCGCTCACTTTTACAACACTATCCTGGTGTACCTCATCCTTAAAATAATACAACAACAAAGTGGGCTGCTTTACCTTCTCAAAAGTGGCCTTGTCCATAGAGGTTTCCACGAGCTCCTCCAGGTTTACAGCAGCCTCCAGCCGATAAGGCGCACTCCAGTATTGGCGGTACACAGGGCGCTTATCCTCCGGGTCAATAAACTTCGAGCCCTTTACCAGCCGGGCAATTTGCAACCCCCAGGGATTATTCAGCAACCAGGCATTAGCGTCGTTGATGGCGATATTAGGAGACAACAATACCAACGCATAGATCTGTGGATATTCAGCAGCCAGCTTCAGCGCCAGCGTGCCGCCGGTGGAGGTTCCCACCAGGATGACCTTTTCACCCAGTTGTTCCCCAATAGCCAGCGCTTCCTTGGCGCTCTCCCAATATTTATCAGATGTTAGGTTTACCAACGCATCCGTCGTGTCGATACCATGCTCGGCCAAGCGCGACAAATACAGGTTGCAGCCAAATCGTTTGGCAATATCCTTATGAACAGGATCACCCTCAGCTTGTGAAGCAGAAAAACCATGCAGGTATACCAGCGAATACGCAGTTTTGGATTTGGCAGAATCATTGGCCCAGATGATGCGCGCCTCATTATCCGGCTTCAGCCGGTGCTGCGCTTCATGCGCTTTTACATAAGCCTGCAAAGAGTCGGCAGCCGTAGGCACCACAGGCATTTGAATAGCGTAAGCAGGGTTGGAAGGCTTGGGCCCCATCAGGTAAACAATCACGATTACCAGCAGCGTGATCAGCCACCATTTCTTTTTGCGCATGAGGTAAGTAAATTTGCCCGTTAAATTAATGCAAAATGTCTTCCCAACTGCTCGCGTTTCCTGTTTCACTTTTCCCATAAATAAAAACGATTAATAAAATAATAAGTTTCATCGAATCCTTGTCCCACACGCTGAATTAGCGTACTTTTGCGCCTTCTTTTGCCCGTTGAAAACCTGAAAAGTAGCTAATCGCTTGCTGGCCAGTGAATCAACTTGATAATGAGATAATTATGGAAATCAGAAATATAGCGATTATCGCCCACGTAGACCACGGAAAAACTACCCTGGTAGACAAGATCTTACATGCCACCAAAGTGTTCCGGGACAACCAGGAAACAGGTGAGCTGATTATGGACAGCAACGACCTCGAACGCGAACGAGGCATCACCATCTTCAGTAAGAACGCTTCTGTAACCTACAAGGGCGTTAAGATCAATGTGATCGATACCCCTGGTCACGCCGACTTCGGCGGAGAAGTAGAGCGGGTATTGAAAATGGCTGATGGCGTGTGCCTCCTGGTAGACGCATTCGAAGGCCCCATGCCACAAACACGTTTCGTGCTCCAAAAGGCATTGCAACTGAACCTGAAGCCAATAGTGATCATCAATAAAGTTGATAAGCCCAACTGCCGTCCCGATGAAGTACACGACGCGGTATTTGAGCTTTTCTTCAACCTCGATGCTACAGAAGAACAACTGGACTTCCCTACCTTCTACGGTTCCGGAAAGAACGGCTGGTTCAATGATTCCCTCACGCAGATCGACAACATTGATCCTCTGCTCGATGGTATCCTGAAGCACGTGCCGCCACCCAAGGTAAATGAAGGACCGGTACAAATGCAGATCACTTCACTCGACTACTCATCCTTCCTCGGTCGTATAGCAGTAGGAAAAGTAGCCCGTGGCGTACTCAAGGAAAACCAGCCAGTGGCCCTGATGCAAACCGGCGGCACTATCAAAAAGTCAAGAGTTAAAGAATTATACGTGTTCGAAGGCATGGGTAAGAAGCGTGTTACAGAAGTAGTAGCCGGCGACCTTTGTGCAGTAGTAGGTATCGAAGATTTCGGTATCGGCGACACCATCGCTGATAACCGGTAATGCTTCAGGATTTTCTGC
>JAGIBF010000057.1 GCA_017744515.1 Niastella sp. | reverse complement strand
AACTACCTTGTACTTTTTGGCAGCTTCCGTGAGGATACGTGCTTCGTAAATATCATGCGTCATGGGCTTTTGGCAATACACGTGCTTGCCCAGTTGCATAGCGGCCAGCGCAGCTACGGCGTGGGTATTATCAGGTGTAGATACAGACACCGCATCAATGTTGTTCTTTTCTTTAGCCAACATTTCACGGAAGTCCCTATAATAGGTAGCCTTGGGGAAACGCTCGCGTGATTTCTTTGCCCGGGTATCGTCTACATCCACCAATGCTACAATATTGGCGTTGGGGCTTTTTGAAAACTCAGACAGATCGCTTTCGCCTTTACCACCCACACCGATACCGGCAATATTCAGCTTATCGCTGGGAGCGATAAAGCCCCTGCCCAATACGTGGCGTGGAACGATAAAGAAGCCAGCAGCCGCCAGCGAAGAGTTACGGATAAAATCGCGGCGCGTGGGTTGGGTCGTTTGCTTCTTTTTCATAACGACAAACTTGGTTTTAATTTAATAAGTTTAAACAAGAGCAGTGATATAACGATTTAGCAGCCAATTTACGGCCTTCCTTCCATTCCCCGAAAAATAATTGAGAATCCGGGGTAAGAAGCAGGACGTAAGCCGTAAGAAAAGCCTCAGACCTCCTGCTTCTTACCTCTTACTTCCTACAACTCCAACTTCCAGCTACCCCGGTATTGACGTTTGATAAACTGGTTGGCCGGCTCGAAGTTCGTCACCTTCATATTGGCGCCATCCCAGAGCAGTTTTTTTCGGCCGGTAAATTTCTTATTGCCTTTGCTGTCGGTTTCACTGTAGTAGAAGCTGCGTATGCCGAGGTTGCCCATCAATACGGTTTCCGTAAGCGGGCCTGCCATTTCAAAAGGTGAGCTGGTATAAGCGCCATGTCCTTTCTTGCAGGCATCGGTCCATTGCGTCTGGTGTCCTTCAGGGCCACGTACTACATATGGACGATCGGGCTTGGGTAGTTTTGCTCCTTTGAACTTAGTGTCTGGTAACAACCGGGCGTTTTCACCAAAGATGCCGGCCAGGATCTTGCCCTTGGTACCTTCGAAGAGGATACCGCCGCTGTCTTCGCCGAAAGCCTCATCAGCCGATAATTCTTCCGGACGACGGGGCATGATGCCACCATCGTACCAGATCATTTCTACCGGCACCATTTTACCTCTTGCAGGGAACATGATATGTGATTTGGAAGAAGGCGGATAGCTATCTGTATTGAATACTTCCTGGAAAAAGCCGCTCCATACTCTTGTTACGCTCGACTCTACAGAGATGGGATAACGCAGCTTCAGCGCGCGGTAAGGAACGTCGATGAAATGGCAGCCCATATCACCCAGCGAACCGGTTCCAAAATCAACCCATCCGCGCCAGATAGCGGGGATATAAGCCGGATTGAAATCGCGGTAAGGAGCAGTACCCAGCCAGAGTTCCCAATCGACTTCGGAGGGCACGGCAAATTGTCCTTTGGGTGTAGGGATACCTTGTGGCCAGGTGGGCCTGTTGGTCCAAACATGCACCGTGTGTACATCACCAATGACGCCATTTTGTACCCATGATTCAACATTGCGTGTACCATCACTGCTGCTGCCCTGGTTGCCCATCTGGGTCACCACTTTATACTTCTCTGCAGCCTGCGTTAAAATGCGGGCTTCATAAATATCATGTGTAAGTGGTTTCTCTACATAGACGTGTTTACCCAACTGCATGCAGGGCAGTGCTATCACCGCATGCATGTGATCGGGCGTGCTCACCATCACTGCGTCGATAGATTTACCTTGCTTGTCCAGCATCTCCCGGAAATCGCGGTAATAAGTAGCCTGGGGATGTTTCTTGCGGGAATCTGCGGCCTGGCGATCATCTACATCACACAACGCCACGATATTCTCCGCTCCTTTATTATAAGCCAATTCAATGTTCACGATACCCTTACCTCCTGCCCCAACGGCGGCAATGTTCAGTTTATCGCTCGGTGCTTTGTATCCCCTGCCCAGTACATGGCGGGGCACTATGAAAAAACCGGCAGCAGCTAAAGATGTATTACGGATAAATTTTCGGCGGGACGATGATTGGTTCTTTTTCATATTGCAATGAAATGGTTTGGTTGGATGATTTAGATAGCTTATTGTTATTTTTGATTAAACACTTTTGATACATGACGATTACCTGGGACGACTTCGAAAAGGTCGACATGCGCGTCGGAACAATTCTGGAAGTTACCGATTTTCCAAAAGCCAAAAAGCCTGCGTACCAAATTACTATCGATTTCGGTGAATCGGGGGTTAAAAAATCATCAGCACAGATCACTGCTATGTACAGCAAAGATGAATTAATCGGCAAACAGGTTGTAGCCATCGTAAATTTTCCACCCAAACAGATTGCTAATTTCTTCAGCGAATGCCTGATACTGGGCGTGTATACTGATAAAAAAGACGTAGTTTTATTGCAACCCGAGCGAAAAGTGGAGAATGGCTGGAAAATAGGGTAAAGCAAATGTCAACTACATTCACCACATACTATCATTCGCCCGTAGGATTACTACGTATTTCCGGCACAGATCAATATGTGAGTGAAGTACATTTTATGAAGTCGGAAGAAGTAGCCACCGCTCCCCCAGCCTCAGCGGACCTTCCACCTCTCGCTATACAGGCTACCGAACAGCTGATACAATATTTTCATGGCGACCGCCGGGTGTTTGAATTGCCCCTTTATCAGAAAGGGACCGAATTCCAGGAAAAGGTGTGGAATGAACTCATGAATATCCCTTTTGGCAAAACCATCAGTTATATCGAGTTTTCCCGCCGTCTTGGCGACCCCAAGGCCATCCGTGCCGCCAGCTCCGCCAATGGAAAAAACAACCTTGCCATCATTGTACCCTGCCACCGGGTAATAGGCGCTAAAGGCGAACTGGTAGGATATGGCGGCGGACTGCCCCGCAAAAAATGGCTGCTCAACCATGAGAACAAAGTAGCCCACGGCGTACAGACCTTGTTTTAAGGTTTGTCGTAAATATCAATTAAGAAATCTGCAACTAACCATCGACGGTGTACAAATGACAACACTTGCTCTTCTCCAGGGAGACATCACCAAAGTACAGGCCGACGCAATAGTCAATGCCGCCAATAGCTCCCTCCTGGGCGGTGGCGGCGTAGACGGCGCCATTCACCGCGCCGGCGGTCCTGCCATTCTCGAAGACTGTATCAGGATCAGGAACAGACAGGGAAGCTGCCCTACCGGGGAAGCAGTCATTACCACCGGCGGCAACCTGCCTGCCCGCTACGTGATCCATACGGTAGGCCCTGTTTGGCAGGGCGGCAACAACCGGGAACGGGAATTGCTATCAAATTGCTACCGGAACACATTAACCATAGCAATCGAGTATGGCATCAAAACCCTGGCCTTTCCCAATATCAGTACCGGCATCTACCGGTTTCCCAAAGCAGCAGCGGCTGCAGTGGCGGTTGCTACTGTGCAGGAATTCATTAGTGCTCATCCTGGTAAAATGGAAACGGTCACCTTCGTTTGCTTTGATGAAGAGAATTACCGGCTTTATGAACAATTATTGCAAAAATCATAACAGACAGGTCATATAATCAACTTGACGTATTTTACAACCATAATAGCACCAAAAGAGAAAGCCAATCATGCCATTTAAAGCACTCTGGGTTACAGAAACCGCCGACGGGAAATTTGAACGCAACATCGTAGAAAGGGTAATTGATGACCTGCCTTCGGGCGAGGTTGTGATCAGGGTATTATATTCATCCCTCAATTATAAAGATGCCCTCTCTGCCACCGGCAATAAAGGCATTACCCGTAAATATCCGCACACGCCCGGCATCGACGCAGCCGGTATCGTAGAGATCAGCCGCAATGAGCAATTTGCTACCGGCGACGAAGTGATCATTACCGGTCATGACCTGGGCATGAACACCGCCGGCGGTTATGGCGAGTTTGTGCGTGTACCCGCCGCCTGGGTAGTACGCAAGCCCGAAGGATATACTCTCAGAGAATGCATGATATTGGGAACAGCCGGCATCACCGCTGCCCTGGGACTGCATAAAATGGAATTGCTGGGTCTCACTCCTTCTCAGGGACCTATCGTAGTGACAGGATCTACCGGAGGCGTAGGCAGCATTGCCGTATCCCTGCTGGCCAAAGCGGGGTATGAGGTGATTGCTGTGACCGGGAAAAGCCATGCCCACGAATACCTCGCACACCTCGGCGCCCATAAAATAGAAAGCCGTGAGTTTGTCAACGATACCTCCGGCAAAGCGTTGCTGCGCCCCCAATGGGCAGGTGCCATCGACACCGTGGGCGGCAACACCCTGCTCACCTTGCTGAAAGGTTGCAAACCCGAGGGATCGGTAGTGAGCACGGGCCTGGTATCATCGCCCAAGCTAGATGCTACGGTATATCCGTTTATTCTTAACGGCATTAGTCTGCTGGGCGTAGGCTCTGCAGAAACACCTATCACCACACGCCTGCTGGTGTGGGACAAGTTGAAAGATGTATGGAATATCAAGGATAAGCTCAACGCAGTCGTTAAAGAAGTAACACTCGACGAACTCAACCTCACGTATATCGACTCTATCCTGCAAGGAAAGATCATGGGCAGGATCGTGGTAAAAATTGCAGACAAATAATCAATGTCGGAGCCCGTCCCGCTATGCGGGATTGAGCCTGTCGAAACCCTTCGACAAGCTCAGGGTGACAGTTAACTTAATTTGAATGGACCTGTTGCAATGGAAAGTGGTCAGGATAATTCCTGAAGCTCAGCATACCATTAGTTATGTACTCGAAGAGATCAGCGGACAACGGGTACAATACGAGGCTGGTCAATTCCTCACTTTCCTCGTCGATTATCATGGGCAGGAAATAAGACGTTCCTTTTCCCTTGGCTCCACACCCGGGATCGATCCTCAGGTATTCATCACAGTAAAGAAAAAAGAGAATGGCGCCATTTCGCGTCATATACTGGAACATTGGTCCGAAGGCACCATCGTCAACAGCCTGCCACCCAGTGGCCGGTTCACCCTTGCTACTGATCCTGCCAATAGCAGAAAGGTATTTTTCATAGCCGCCGGCAGCGGGATCACACCGGTGTTTGCCTTGCTCAAAAAGTTGCTAAGCGATGAACCTCACAGCCAGGCCATCCTGCTGTACCAGAACCATGATGAGAACAACATCATTTATAACGGTGCCATACAACAGCTGAAGGAGCGGTATACAGATCGTTTCACCCGCATCGATCTGCTCAGCTCGCCCATATTACATGACCTTCCTCATCAGCGGCTCAACAATGGCTTATTTGAGTTGATACTATCTAAGTATCTCCAGCCCGAAACCCGGAACAATAAACGCGAAACAGGCAATCCTACATCCTACCTCCTACATCCGGAATTCTATACCTGCGGCCCTCCCTCTTTTATGCGCATGGTACAATTTACCCTGCGGGTGATGGGCATAGCAGAAGACCAGATCCGTAAAGAGAACTTTACAGTTGATACCGTACCGCCGCCAGCCTTCAGCATTGACTCCGCACCACGCACGGTGCGGGTAAAGCAGGGAGAACACTATCACGAGTTCACCGTCTCCTATCCCAACACCATCTTACAGGCGGCCCTCAACCAGCACATTAAACTGCCCTACAGCTGCCGGGGCGGACGATGTTCTGCCTGTACGGTCCGTTGCCTCAGCGGCACGGTAAAAATGAACCTCAACGAAGTATTGACAGAAAAAGATATACAAAACGGCCTTGTATTGACCTGTGTTGGGTATGCAGTGACAGATTTACTGCTTGAACTGTAAACAAAAAAGAATCGCCATGCGTTATACAACAGAATACCGCATTTAGCAAATAGTCCAGGGGCCCGCTTTTTGCAAATAGGTTTAATTTTGACCTTCAAAACGGCATTATTTTATGGACGGACATCAAAAAAAGGTGGTAGTCATCGGCGGAGGCTTCGCCGGCGTCCACCTGATACAGCAGTTAGCTAAAGACAATCGTTTCTTTATTACACTGGTAGACAGGAACAACTACAACTTCTTTCCACCACTCATCTACCAGGTATCCGCAGGCTTTCTTGAACCTTCCAATATCAGCTATCCTTTCCGAAAACTATACCACCATAAAAAGAATATCAACTTCCGAATGGCGGAGTTTATCAAGGTGATCCCCGAGCAAAATAAGGTGGTGCTGTCTACCGGAGAATTAAGCTACGACTATCTCGTCTTTGCCACCGGCACACAAAGCAACTTCTTTGGCATCGAGAACGTGCAAAAGAAAGCAGTGCCTATGAAGACCATCAACGATGCCATAGAACTTCGCAACTATTTACTGCAGACCATCGAAAGAGCGACCATTACTACCGATCAGGAGGAGCGTAAAAAGCTACTTACCATCGTAGTAACCGGCGCAGGCCCCAGTGGGGTGGAGATATCCGGTATCCTGGCCGAAATGAAAAACGGCATCTACAAAAAAGACTACCCGGAACTGATAGGTCAGCCCGGCGCTATCTACCTGATCGACTCAAACGCCAAGGTGTTAGCTCCTATGAGCCAAAAGTCGCAGGACTATACTTACAATGCCCTGCAGGAATTGGGTATCAAAGTGCTGTTGAATAAACAGGTAAAAGATTATGTGGATGGCAGTGTGGTACTGGCCGATGGAGAGAAGATACCGACAGATACCCTTATCTGGACAGCAGGCGTTATCGCAACAGAATTACCCGGCCTGCCTAAAGAAAGTATTACACGCGGCCGCAGGGTGATGGTTGATGCCTACAATAAAGTACAGGGGCTCGATAACGTATATGCCCTGGGTGATAGCTGCATCATGACCACCGACCCGGCATTCCCTAACGGGCATCCGCAACTGGCACAGCCAGCTATACAGCAAGGCCAGAACCTGGCTAAGAACCTGCGGAACATAGCCGATAATAAGCCATTGAAGCCTTTTAAATATTGGGATAAAGGCACGATGGCCATTATCGGAAAAACCAAAGCAGTGGCCGACATTGGCAAGCTCCATTTCAAAGGCATTATTGCCGCCCTCATCTGGGGTTTCATCCACATCTGGTCATTGATCAATTACCGCAACAAGGTGAAGACATTCTTCAACTGGGCCTTTGTGTGGTTTACCAGGGATGTGGGCATGCGATTCATTTTCCGCCCGGGCAGAAAAGAGCTATAGACGATACCCGACTGTGGCAAAAAACACTATAAAAACACACAATACCATTGCTTTCCGGGAGAAATACATGTATCCCGGAAAGCAATTGGACCAAATGCTAAAGCCGGATTTTGGCAAGTTCTTTATTACGCCTGTGGAAGACATGATCCGCCAGATCAAACTGCCCGTACCACCTACCCGCGCCACAGGACATTCCATCCTTTTTCTTACAGCAGGCGAAGCCATCATGACGATCGGCAGCGAAACCTACACCATCCACAAAGATGAATGCCTCATCGTGCCTGCCGGGCAGGTTTACTCTTTCGCCAACCTCGATATCAACAAAGGTTACCTCTGCCATTTCCAAAATGATATGATCAGCAGTAAATTCGGCAAACCGGAATTACTCAAAGACTTCGAATTACTGCATGTATGGAGCAATCCACGCATCACATTGAATAAACAAACAGCAGGTTTTGTAACCATGCTGTTTAAAAGACTGCTACTCGACTATACCACCAATGGCCTCAGCAATCCGGATATCATACAACCCTATTTCATTGCCCTCCTGAGCGAGCTCAATAAAGCCAGCCGACCCATTACCGATAATACAGCAGGCAATGCTGCTATCATTACCAAACAATTCAAGCAGCAGCTCTACGCACATATAAAAACTATCCACCTCGTATCGGATTATGCGGCGCGGCTGAACATTACGCCCAACCACCTCAACAAATCCGTTAAAGTCATCACCGGCAAATCGCCCGGCAAATGGATCGATGAAACCATTGTACTGGAAGCCAAGGTACTGCTGTACCAAAGCGACTTATCCGTTAACCAGATCGCTGCCGAGCTGGGCTTCGATGACCAATCTTATTTCACGCGCCTCTTCAAAAAGTACGAACACACCACTCCACTGGTATTCCGCAAAAAGATTGAAAAGTCCTAAAAACACCATCTTCCGTCCTAATCCTCCTCATCACTGCTGAAGAACTTTGCTTCCCGAAACACAAAGCAAACAGCATGTATTCCGTTCTCCTTTTGCTACATTCCCTTTTCCGCTGGCTGGTACTGATCACTTTGCTTTATACATTGTACAGGGCCTGGAAAGGTTACAGGAACAACAGATCATTTACAAAAACCGATAATGCTTTCAGGCATTGGGCAGCTACCATTGCCCACATCCAGCTGATGATTGGCTTTACGCTATACCTCAAGAGCCCGCTGATCAAAAGCCTGTTTGCCCGCTTTAAAGAAGGCGTGCGTCATCCTGAAATGGCTTTCTTTGGCATTGCTCACATAGGGCTGATGCTCGTAGCCATCGTCATCATCACCATCGGATCGGCTATGGCCAAAAGAAAGACGACTGACCGGGAGAAGTTCCTGACCATCGTCAGGTATTATTCATTAGCGCTGTTACTTATTTTTCTCGCCATACCCTGGCCTTTCTCACCCTTGGCCGGAAGACCATATATCAGAACATTATAGCCATGAAGCAATTATTACACACAAAAACAGGACGCCTGCGCATCATTGGCCTCCTCGAAGGGATCTCGCTATTAGTATTGATCGGAATTGCTGTACCGGCAAAATACCTGTACGATAATCCTGCATTGGTTAAAGCAATAGGCCCGGTACATGGATTACTGTTCCTGCTATATATATTCAACACACTAAGCGTAGGCGTAGAACAACGCTGGCAATTCAAAACAACTACCTGGAAAGTATTGGTAGCCTGTATGATTCCTTTTGGCACCTTTTACATTGACCGGAAAATACTCAGTAAAATAAAAACAGGTAGTTGAGGGAAGCAGCTCTCAGTTCTTGACTCAGAGCAATTTCCGCATCCGCTCCGGCGAATCGCCATACCATTTACGGAAAGAGTGAATGAAAGAAGCCGGCTCGGCATATCCTAAAATATCAGCAATGCCTGCAATGGTGTACCGGTCATGACGCAGGAGGAAAGAACACAATTGTTTCTTGACATCTTCCAATAACTCGCGGAAAGTAACCCCTTCAGCACCCAGCCGTCTTTGCAAAGTACGGGGCGTAAGGTGCAGTGCGCCGGACACAGCCTGAATGTCTGGCAACTGCGGGTCGGACATAGACAACAGCGTTTCCTTTACCTTAGCTGCAAAGCTGTCATCTGTCTTTAATTGTTCTATCTGCTTCAGGTATTCAGGCACCAGTACATCCACATGCAGGTGGCTTTGATTACGCAAAGCAGCTTTTAATATTACGGGTTCAAACCGCACCGCAAATGAATCACCGGATTGCCATCCGGCAGGATAATCTTCATGGTAAAACGGAGAGCTCAACAGGATGGTAGTATCATCACCAGCCATCAATTGCAGCTCCCGCCCTACTACTGCCAATGTATACTCCAGCAAGATGCGGTTGATTGCAGGCTCTTCATTGTCGATAGAAAAAGTGATCGTTACATGGTCATCCGTAATAGCTGTATCCGCTTTGATCTGCGGCATGGCTGCTGCGAGGTAAGATTGCAGGTAATGCAGCGCCTCCTGTATAGTAGTAGCTTGTAAAGACAGCCTGTAAATAAGTCCCAGCAACTTCATGGAAATAAACTGGCCACACTGAATACCCCATGCTTTATCCTTGAAGTGATTGTCAATGAACGCAAGCACCACGTACATATCCTGCGCCTTCACTACAGCGGTCTCATCCAATGAACTACCCGCCGCCCACTTACTCAGTTCCCCCTCGTTGGCTTGTTGCCTTAATGCCTCATTGCCTCCTATCAACTCCGCCATCGCAGACCAGGCAATGCCCCTTATCCGGGCATAATCCATAAAGTGATAGAGATGTAGAGCGAGGACGTTCATTTTGTCGCAATTTATCAATTCTGCGCCGGTTGGCCAATCTACATTTGTGTCATACAAAACAATTAAAACAATGAATATGCTAAAAAATGTATTGCTTATCAACGCACTCACTTCAGGCGCTACCGGAATCCTGCTTGCCATTTTTCCCGGTATGACGGCCAACCTCTGCGGAGCCACCGAAGCATGGCCTTTTATGGCAGCCGGTATTTTCCTGGTTGCTTTTGCAGCATTGGTATTTATACAAAGCCGCAAGCAGACGCCTCAAAAAGGATGGGTAAAACTCATCATTGCACTTGACATCGTATGGGTTATTGAAAGTCTTATTATCGTAGTACCACAGCTGTTTGGACTGTCTTTCATGGGGTACTTGCTGATCGGGGCTGTAGCTGGATGGGTAGGCTTAATGGCGCTCCTCCAGTCGAAGGGGTTAAAACAGCACCTGACAGCGCGGTAATAGCCATGAAAACCATGATGCCCGGGCAACAGGGATACGCCCCTGTTCGACCCGGGTATCTTTATTGATCATCCTATCGTACCGGCATCAAACAATCCGGCTCCCCGGGATGTTATCTTCTTCTGTTTTGTAAAACATTCAATTATGGAAGCACAAACATCAACGAAACCGACTGCAGAAAAAGAACTGTTCATTAAAATGGTCATTTCCAACTGGGAATTGCAGAACGCCCGTGTAAATAAACTCATCAGCAAACTGACAGACGAAGAACTGGCAACCCCCACAGCGCCCGGAAGAAACAATGGCGTATGGGTACTGGGGCACCTGATAGCCGTCAATGATGGTATGATACCTTTACTGGGATTGGGAGAAAAACTATTTCCTGAACTGGAAGCACCTTTCGTGGGAGAAGCCAATAAACCTGGTGTGGCTACACCTCCTATCGCTACCCTGAAAGAAAGCTGGGTGCAGCTCAATGCAAAGCTCACCCAGTACTTTACCGAGCTGCCTGCTGAAGAGTGGTTCACCCGCCACAATTCCATTTCGCCCGAAGACTTTGCCAAAGAACCACACAGGAACAAACTGAACATTCTGATCAACAGGACCAACCACCAGTCTTATCACCTGGGACAATTGATCTACCTGGATAAAAAATAGTAATTATTGCCATCAAACCTTTCTAAGCCCGGCCCCTGTGCCGGGCTTCTTTATTTCCGCAGGTCCTTTACCAAACCTTTTTTTAAAAGCACGGCTGAAATGAGAAGGGCTTTCAAATCCGCTTGCAAATGCGGCTTCGCTAACAGTTTTATGCTGGTTGCTCAACAGATGCATGGCATAATGCAGTCTTTTTTCAAGCAACCATTTACCCGGGGTGATCCGGAAAATCTTTTCGAAATCTCTTTTGAAAGCAGACAAGCTTCGGTTGCTGAGCTCGGCATAAACCTTCAGTTTTAGATTGTAGCAGAAATTATCCTCCATGACCCTTTTAAGCTTTGCCGCTTGTGGTTCGTGCAATAGGGAGCAGAAATAAGATAACAGGTCTTTATTGGAGAGATTATCTGCGACGTTCAGGATAAGCTCTTTAAACTTCAGCTCCAGCAAGGAGGGCTCAGGTTCTTTTGTTTCGGTAAAATAGGAAGACATCGACAGAAAGAAACTCTTCAGGGTTTCATTCGATTCAATCAGCATGACGGATTCAAAATGCTGGTCGTACCTGGCCAGCGGCTTCGTTCTTATTTGCAGGGTATCGCAAATGAATTCATCCGGTATAAAGAACAACATCACACAAAATCCGGTATCCATTAGTTGTTCCATAATAAAGCCCCCCTTTCTTACAAATACGCAACTGTCCCTTTGAATGTCATATGATCCCCTTGCTGTATGCCAGATCTTCTGGCCATCGATCACATAAAAGAGATAATTGTATTGCGTCCACAGATCGGCAAACCGGCTTTTCATCAAACGGGCTTCCATCGGACAGTTGAAGGCGGTGATCAGGGAGTTGCCGCAATTAAACTGCCTGTAAAACTGAGGATGCTGTAATACCCGTTCGTAGAAGTTATCCATTCCCCCTAAGATATAAAATATCCCCTACCGGACAGTTGGGCTTTTAAGTCAAGCTATTGAATTTGTGGGGCATGCCATGGCTACATTAAACAGCTATCATTGCTAAATTATATAACAATAAAAATAAAAGCAATGAATCCTAACAAAGCCTTGTGGGAAAAGGGCGATTTCACGAAGATCGCAGACAGTATGCGGAATAGCGGCACCGCACTCGTTGCCCAACTGGGCGTTACAAAAGGAATGGAAGTGTTGGACCTTGGTTGCGGAGATGGCACCACTGCTATTCCCGCAGCAAAACTGGGAGCCAATGTGCTGGGCGTCGATATAGCAGCCAATCTCGTTATGGCGGGCAATCGCAGGGCGCAGGCAGAAGGGCTTACCAATTGCACCTTCCAGGAAGGTGATGCAACTGATCTGCATGAACTAAGTGATCGACGCTTCGACCTTTTAGTTACCATCTTTGGCGCCATGTTCGCACCAAAGCCGATGGATGTGGCCAGGGAACTGGTGCGGGTTACCCGTCCTGGCGGAAGGATCGTGATGGGCAACTGGATCCCGGGAGATCCTACTCTTGTGGCACAGATATTAAAAATAAGTTCCTCTTATACACCGCCACCACCCGAAGGTTTTATCAGTCCAATGTTGTGGGGCATGGAAGATCATGTCACCGAACGCTTTGCTGCTGCCGGGGTAGCCAAAGAAGACATATCATTCGTCAGGGACACTTTCCATTTCGAACTCCCCGGTGCGCCATCCGAATTACTGGGAAGGTTTAAGCAATATTATGGCCCCACGATGAATGCATTTGAAGCAGCTGAAAAAAATGGTAAGGCGGCAGATCTTCAGCGTGAGCTGGAAGACTTGTTCAACAGACAAAACAAAAGCGGTAACGGCACGACATTCATCCCGGCCACTTTCTTAAAAGTTACAGTTACGCGCAGATAAGCCATATTAGCTTATTTTTAGGGAAACCAAGCAGCTTATGAGTCAATCCGTTACCGGGCTGAAAAAAGTCATACGTCCTATCCATCTCTGGGCCATTGCCGTGGGGCTCGTGATCTCGGGTGAATACTTTGGCTGGAACTATGGATGGGGCGTAGCAGGAACGGTCGGGTTTCTGCTGGCTACCCTCATCATCACCGTACTGTACATCACTTTCATTTTCAGCTTTACCGAACTCACTACTTCCATACCGCATGCCGGTGGCCCTTTTGCTTATTCTTACAAAGCATTCGGACCACTGGGCGCGCTGGTTGCCGGATATGCAACCCTCGCTGAATTTCTGCTGGCAACACCAGCGATTGCTTTTGCGTTGGGCAACTATATTCACTTCCTCTACCCTTCGCTGCCGGTATTGTGGACAGCTATTGGTTGTTATGTAATATTCACGGCCATCAACCTGCTGGGCATTAAAGAGTCGGCGGTATTTACGCTCATCGTAACATTGCTGGCGGTAGGAGAATTGCTGATCTATATAGGCATCGTAGCGCCCTCATTCAGCGCCGGCAACTTTTTCCATAATAGCATGCCTGCGGGATGGGGCGGCGTATTTGCCGCATTGCCTTTCGCCATGTGGCTATACGTGTGCATCGAAGGGGTGGCCATGGTAGCCGAAGAAGTAAAAGATCCGGCCCGCACCATACCCATCGGATACATCACGGGCATTCTCACGCTGATGTTGCTGGCCATCGCCGTGATGGTATTCACCGGCGGCATTACCGACTGGCAACGGTTGACAGCCATCGATTACCCACTGCCTGAGTCTATTGGAATAGTATTAGGAAAAGACAATAGTATTACCCGGCTGTTTGCCGGTATAGGTTTATTCGGGCTTATTGCTTCTTTTCACAGCATCATCATCGGTTACTCCCGGCAAATGTTTGCACTGGCCCGCAGCGGCTACCTGCCCGGTATATTATCAGGCGTGAATAAAAAATTCCAAACACCACACTGGTCGCTTATTGCAGGCGGCTTGTTTGGCGTTGTGGCATTGGCACTGGGTAAGACGGATCAACTGGTTATTCTTTCTGTGCTCGGCGCCGTGGTCATGTACATCATGAGTATGATCAGCCTTTTTGTACTGCGCAAAAAAGAACCACAGCTTCACCGGCCCTTCAAGGTTCCGCTCTATCCCTTATTCCCGGCCATTGCGCTCGTATTATCAGTGGTGGCATTGATAGCCATCATGTATTACAACCGCTGGCTCAGTCTCCTGTTCTTTGGCGGACTGGCCATCGTGATGCTCATCTTTGTTGCCATGGGCAAACACAAACAAGTTGAAGCTACTGCATAAGGCGTTCACCCGCTCGCCTCCGGCGAGCGGGCATATTCCGTAGCCTCCGGCTACTTACTGCACACTCTTCTCAAAGAAATCGCCTTTGTTCCAGGTTGGCCTTACCGTAGTCTGTGCTATTGAATAACTGATGAGGAAGTTCAGCTGCACATACCTGCGTCCGGCAGTAAAGTCGAATCCATTGGTGATCTCGTCAGACGGTTTGTGATAATTGGCATCGCGCCATTCTTTTGTAAATTTCACCAGATCGAAAGCAGGATCGGCGGTCTTGATGCCATACTTGATATGGAGTGCAGGAATGCCCTGCAATACGAAGCTGTATTGATCACTGCGCACAAAGCGTACTTCTTCCGGCATGGGATCTTTTTGCATTTCGATGCCCAGTTCTTTACAGGCAAACGCCACGTTCTTTTCGAGGCTGGAATGCTCGGCGCCCAGCGGGGCTACTGATAGCAGCGGCGCGATCAGCGTGGGCATATCGGTGTTTACATCTGCTACAATTTGCGCTTTCGGCACAGTGGGGTTGGCAGCAAAGTAAGCAGATCCCAACAGCCCCATTTCTTCTGCCGTCACCATCACGATCAATATCGACCGGCGCGGTTTTGCAGGCAAACGCTTATATGTACGGGCAATCTCCAGCAGTGAAGCCACGCCAGATGCATTATCATGCGCGCCGTTATAAATAGAGTCGCCTTTCACAGGTGTGCCAATGCCCACGTGATCCAGGTGAGCCGTGTGCACCACATACTCGTTCTTCAGTTGCGGATCACTGCCTTCTATTTTACCTATTACATTATAACTTTCTATATCGTTGTAGACGCTCTTGTATTGAAAAGAAGCACTTAGCGGCAATACAACGGAAGCTGGTTTACCTTGTTCAAGACTGGCCAGCACCTGCTTCAGGTTTTTGCCTGATTGCATAAACAAGCGCTGCAATACGGGTTGCGATATGCGGGCCATCACCAGCAATTCTTTATAAGTGGTGCGGCTGTAAGCCGTTGTTTTGGCGGGGTCCATCGCCATTGTTATGCCGGGATTGCTTGCCGGCAAAGATGCCTGTACCATAATGACACCTTTGGCGCCTTTTGCTATAGCGATGGCTATTTTAGAACCGGGATTGGCAAAGTGTGCACTCAGCGTAGAAGGCAGGTTGAGCGAAGCAGGCGCACTCATCAGCATCACGACGATCTTGCCCTTCACATCCAGTCCCTGGTAATCGGTATATTTTCCGGGAATATCCAGTCCGTAGCCAACAAACACCAACGCACCTTCGGCACTAACACTTGCCTCCGTACCATGGGGCAGCACCGCAATGTCTTTTCCGCTGACGAGGCTATCAACATTACCAGCACCATCTTTCAATACTGCAATGACCGATTTGGCATCGGTACCTGCCCTGCGCAATACCAGCTTTTGAAGATAGGTGCCGTTATCGCCACCCGGCGCCACGCCTGCCTGTTTGAATTGTTCGGTAACATAATCAACCGCCGTTTGGTAACCGGGCTGTCCGGGTTGGCGGCCTTTCAACCGGTCATCGGCCAGGTAGGTAATATCCCGCCTGATGTTATTGGAATCTACCTGCTGTAGTACCTGCTTTACTTTTTTATTAAGCGGAGCGATATCCTGCGCCTGCAACAGCAGCACGCCCATACACAACAGTCCGGCGAGAGACAATGCACGATTTTTCATCTGATAAATGTAACAAAACAGGCTTAGATTTATATCCGGGATTGATATATAAAAAATCCATCTGCGTCGCCTTCCATGCCTTATAAAACAACCATAGGAAATCACACATACCGGTTTGACGACCTCAAAACCGTATTGGCCAAAGCGGCTCCTTATCGCTCCGGCGATGCATTGGCAGGACTCACAGCAGGCAGCTATGAAGAACGGGTAGCAGCACAAATGGCATTGGCGGATATTGCTTTGCAAGATTTCCTGCAACAAGCCATCATCCCTTATGAAAGCGACGAGATAACGAGGCTCATCATCGATACCCACGATGCCCAAGCCTTTGCGCCGGTCAGTCACTTCACCGTAGGCCAGTTGCGCGACTGGCTGTTGAGCGACGCAGCCGACACACCTACCCTGCAAAGCCTGGCGCCCGGTCTTACTCCCGAAATGGTAGCGGCCGTATCCAAGGTCATGCGCAACCAGGACCTCATCAGCGTGGCGCGCAAATGCGAAGTAATCACCAGATTCAGAAATACGCTCGGCCTCAAAGGACATTTAGCGGTACGGTTGCAACCCAACCATACTACCGATGATCCCAAGGGCATTGCAGCGAGTATCGTTGACGGATTACTCTATGGCAGTGGTGATGCGGTGATCGGCATCAACCCGGCAACAGATAGTCCAGCCATCACCGTGCAGCTGTTACAACTGATCGACGAACTGCGTCAACAATATGATATACCTACACAGTCCTGCGTACTATGTCATGTTACCACAGCACTCACCATCATGCCGCGGGCGCCGGTAGACCTCGTATTCCAATCCATTGGCGGTACGGAACAAACCAATAGCAGCTTTGGCGTCAACCTGTCCATTTTACAGGAAGCACACGAAGCAGCATTGTCTTTACAGCGCGGCACCATCGGCAGCAACGTCATGTATTTTGAAACAGGGCAAGGCAGCTCTTTATCAGCCAACGCTCATGGCGGTGTAGATCAGCAAACCTGTGAAGCACGCGCTTATGCAGTGGCGCGCCGGTTCAACCCACTGCTGGTAAATACTGTGGTCGGTTTCATTGGTCCCGAATATTTATATGATGGTAAACAGATCATCCGTGCGGCACTGGAAGATCATTTCTGTGGCAAGCTGTTGGGCCTGCCCATGGGCGTGGACGTTTGCTATACCAACCATGCCGAGGCTGACCAGGATGATATGGACAACCTGCTCACTTTGCTGGGTGTGGCAGGTTGCAATTATATCATGGGGATTCCCGGCGCAGATGATATTATGCTCAACTACCAATCCACCTCTTTCCATGATGCATTGTACGTGCGTAAAGTACTGGGCCTGCGACCCGCGCCTGAGTTTGAGCAATGGTTAGTGAAGCAAGGCATTATGAATGAAGCGGGGAATCTGTTGAAAGTAAGCGGATCACATCAACTAATTACAAGCCATCTGTAGCTCCATCATGTCTTCATCAGAAAAACATATTATCCCTGGCACCGTCTCTTCCGATCCATGGGCATCATTGAAAGCCTTCACACCCGCACGTATTGCTTTGGGAAGAACAGGTACGGCTATTCCCTTGCAGGAGGTATTACAATTCCGTATGGCGCATGCTCATGCGCGCGATGCGGTGTATTCCTTACTGAATACAGATACGCTCATTGCCCAATTACAAAGCCTGCAACTACCTGTGAATCTGCTGCACAGTCAGGCAGCTGACAGGCACGAATACCTGCAAAGACCCGACAAAGGAAGAAAACTCGATATCGATTCTATCAACTTACTCACTTCATTAGCTGGTAGCTCTACACAACAATCAGTTTCCATCGTGCTGGCCGATGGCCTCAGCGCCACCGCCATCAACAACAATGCCCTCCCGCTACTGGAAATATTATTACCCATGCTGCAGCAGGCCGCTATCCCACTCGCTCCCTTGAGCATTGTACAGCAGGCACGCGTCGCTATTGGTGATGAGATCGGCAGCCTGCTCAAAGCTGAACTGGTAGTAGTATTGATTGGAGAACGGCCGGGACTAAGCTCGCCTGACAGCCTGGGCGTATACCTCACCTACCGTCCACAACCCGGCCTCACTGACGAAGCCCGCAACTGCATTTCCAACATCCGTCCGGAAGGATTGAGCTATCAGGCTGCTGCCACCAAACTGTTCTACCTCATCCGCGAATCATTCAGGCTGCGGCTCTCCGGGGTGCTACTCAAAGACAATGAGAAATTGATTAAATAACAAACCTTGTTTTAATTTACAGCCTTACGAACACCCATGTAGTTAAGTATACTGATTTTTAAAAAGGCCAATTCGTCATATTCAATATCTTTTGCCAAATTATACATAAATGAATCAAGCTTAGTCTGTGCAATTAGTTTTAAATATTCAAGACGCTCTTTAATCAAGACAAGTACAAATTTTCCAGGAATTAGAGATAAGGCTGCTTTTAAACTTCGAAAATGAACCATTATTTTCTTTAATTGGGCACGTAATGTAAATCTTTTATTCACCCGTTTAAGAGCAAGTTCCACATCACTAAAAAAATTAGAAATAAAAGTATTTTTATGAAAGGGAGGAGGGAGAGAAAAATCAATATCACGGGCAGAATTGATTGTATAATAGCTAAGTCCTAAAGAATATTTTTTAATCAACACACACGAACAAGCAACTTGCACAAGCGACTTTTGGCATTTATCCAATAAATCTTCATAATCAAATTGAGTATCAATCTGTATATCCTTTAAGCTGGGAGTCTTTGATCTTATTGCTTCATAAATTGCTTTTTTTGTAAAAAGATAGTTTTCAATGGAGTATTTTTCCAAATAAAACAAATTGGCGATTACTTCTTTAACATTTAGTATACTGTCAAAATCTAAATCAACAATGTATATTTTCTTCTTATCGCCGATCGTTAACCTCGCAGCATCTATCACTTTATCTTTTCCATTTAAGGGGAATATCTTTTCGAATTTTATATCAGGAAACAACTTTTTTAAGATATTAAAATAAAAGTGTTCTTGATTTGTATCCTCAACATAAAAATCTACATCGTTAAATTGTGCATACAGAATATCTTGCCCTGCAAGAAACGAATCAGTTAATTCAGGAAAACCATGTTCCATATTTATCCGTTGTATGGCAGTAATAATTTAGCTTTATCTTTCCTTTTACTAACTAGAATGGGAGAATGAGTCGCAAGAATAAGCTGCGTAGCTTTAGGAGTTACTCTTTCTAACTGTGCCAAAAAATCCTCTTGCCATTTAATATGAAGAGATAATTCCGGCTCGTCAATAATAAAAATTTTCCCATCTTGGCTATTAAAGGCGACATAAGAAAAAAGAATCAATATCTGCTGTTCTCCAGATGATAGAAATTTAATATTATTAAACCCTGATATAACATCTCCATTCTTATCTAAGTTATTAAATTTTATTTCCGCCGTATCTTCCTTAAATACAAGTCTTTTCGCAGAATCTTTCAAAAAATAATTTAAAGTATCTATATATGTATTAATCCCTTGAAGAACCTCGTTTGAATCATTTTCAAATTTCTCGAACTCTTTCAAAAGACGATTGACTTTAATAAACTGACGCGTATTTAGGCTATACAATAACTTAACATGTTCATCGTTGGGCCTTAATTGATATTGTTGGATTACATCCTTTAACTGAGCAAAATATTTTGAAACAGTCTCTTGCTCGCTGTCATTAAAAACTCCTTTTTCAATATTGGTAAAATATTCTTTAACTCTCTTTTCTGCGCCTTCAATCTGATTTAATTTTAGTTTATGCCGCACATCAGCAGTTAAAGCATCAATAGTAATGCTGCCGTCAAATGCTGACAGCATTAACTGATTTTTCAACTTACTTGTCAAATTTAAAACCGCATTTTTCCTTTTCCTGTATTCCTGATTTACGATTTCCTCTACCCTACTCAAAGGCGATCTTGAACTAATCTCAGAAGGCACTATTCTTCGCGAAGTAAAAGAACCGTCAACATACAGACGATCAGCCTCTTCTGTGAAAAGATTTCTATCGAGGCCTATTACATTAGGGCTAGGCAGCGCTTCAATAAAGTCCCATGTTTTTTTCTCTTTTGCTTCGGGCGACAAACTTGAGTAAACCTGCAGCAGGCTTTTTTTTTGATCCTCGCTAACTATTTCAAGTGGAGGAGTTTTTAGCCGGATCACTAAAGGAGCAAATTTATCCTTTGAACATTTTACATTATAAGTAAAACTAGTCTTATTGTGTTTGCAAATAATCTTATAGTCTATATTATTAAAAACGAAAAAAAGCTCTATAACCTTAAATTCAATAACACAAAGATTAGGAAGCGATGGCTTCAGCATCCAATTTAAGATATTCAGTATGCTTGTTTTACCTGAACCATTAATTCCAACAAGCAATGTCAAATCTTCATTAAAATAAATATCTTTAGTTAAATACCCGTATAAGCTTACAATTTTTAGTTGCTTAATTTGCATACTCACTTGATAGTTAGTGTTTTTGAATTCCTTTTATAGACTTCACTCCATCAAATTCAAGATAAAGATAATTTTGATATTATGGACCCCCAAAGGTTTGTTCGAAAGAATTGATATAAAAAAACGTAAATCTACTCACCGTCTCTCTTCTGGTGAATCTTCGCTAGAGCTAGCTACAAAGTAAATAAATAACTGGTTAGATATAACTCATTGCCTTGCTTTTAAATCTATGCTCAAACGCTTCTCAGTAAAGAACGAACGATCTATGTGCCAACTCAATAACTCAGCAATATGGGCAAGAGGCTGCTCCGAGTTGGTGCATACTGCTAGTGGTATCCGTGTGGACTGTTCAGGGTATGCTCTGGGAGTGGTCTGGACATTGCCTAAGGGTGCTACTCTATACAAGTAGGGTTTCAGGCAATTCCCTGACCACTCTTAGGCCATTCCCAGGCAACTCTCAGGCAATTCCCCTACTCCCCGTCCGCAAAGCAAACCCACTCACAAATTATCCTGACAAAGGGGAACTCAGAACTCACGACTCATGACTCTCTACTGCCCCTTCCCCCCGAATATGGTGATTGTACGACACTGTCACAACAATGACTTTTGTAAGGATAGCAACATAAGTCACGCTTTAAAAAGTAAATAGCCATGAACGAATACAGTGGCCGGGCACTGACCGGCATCAAGATCCTTATGGCCAATGTTCCGGCCGATGGACATTTCAACCCCTTACTTCCCCTCGCCAAATACCTGCAGAACCAGGGCGCCGAAGTACAATGGTACACTTCCAACATCTTCGCCGACAAGCTCAAAGCCTTGCAGATCAGGCATTGGCCATTTGTAAAGGCCAAAGACATCAATGCCCAAAATGTGGATGAGCTAATACCTGAAAGAAAGAACATCAAAGGAAAGATAGCCCGCTTAAACTTCGATCTCATCGAAGGTTTTGCAGCCCGTTCCGTAGAATACTACCATGATATCAGGGCTATTGCTCAGGACTTTCCCTTTCATGTCATGATCTGCGACAGCATGTTTACCGCCATCCCATTCGTGAAAGAGCGGCTGAATATCCCGGTTATCGCCATCGGCGTCATTCCATTGGGAGAAGCGTCAACAGATGTGTATCCTTATGGATTGGGCATTCCGCCCGGCAGCGGGATCATAGACACCGTAAAACGCCATTTCATGCATTTTGTGGCCCGCAACATTTTACTGAAAAAGAGTATTGCCGCCTTCGACAAAATACTCATCAGTAATGGGCTGCACGGCACCAAGTCCGACCTGGTAGATACACTCATCAGACGCGCCGATGCCGTGATGCAAATTGGGGTTAAGGAATTTGAATACAGCCGTAGCAGGATTGGTAAGAACATTACATTCATCGGCGCTTTGCGTCCTTTGGCAAAGCAAGGCAATCAACCAGCCTGGACACATCCCAAATTAAAAGTGTACAGGAAGATAGTGCTGGTAACACAGGGTACGGTAGAGAAAGATGTTACCAAGCTATTGGTGCCAGCCCTCGAAGCATTCAAGAATACAGATATACTATTGATCGTAACAACAGGTAGCGTACAAACACAGGAGCTGCGCAGGAAATACCTGTATGATAACATCATCATTGAAGATTACATTCCTTTCAAAGATGTGTTGCCTTATTGTAAGGTGTTTATCACCAACGGAGGTTATGGTGGCGTATTACAAAGCCTGAGTGTGGGTGTACCTCTGGTAGTGGCAGGCGTGCATGAAGGGAAGTCAGAGATATGTGCGCGGGTGGGTTATTTCAAAGCAGGCATCAACCTAAAAACAGAAACACCTACTGCCCGCCAGTTGGATATGGCCGTGGAAAAAGTGATGAACGATATGGAATATCTTACCAATGCCAATCAGATTGCCGGCGCACTCAGTGAATACAATGCGGAGATCATTATTACGGGAGCTGTAGCTAAGCTGGTGCGTGCAAAACTAAAAGCGCCTGCTTCACCGTTTCATACGCAGCGTAACATTGTTAATTAGCTTATAGAAAAACAACAGGCTATCCCGGGCGGGATAGCCTGTTGTTATAATTATATAATCCGTACCTTAATTTGCAAATATCTGCGTAAAGTACAGTACACTTTTTTCATCACGCGCCACGCCGATACCGGTGAGGCGGAACTTCCCTTCAATATTCTTCTTGTGGCCGGGGCTCTTAAGCCAGCCATTCACTACTTCCTGCGCAGTTTGACTACCGTACGCTACATTTTCAGCGGTAGCCGTAATGCCCTGTATCCTGGAAGTGATCACCTTGCTGCGGTAGGAAAAACCATCATGCCCAAAAGGCGACCTGTGCGAAGCCATCGCTACCGTATGCCGGCGGGCTTCCGCTTCGATCACCGGGTTGTTCTCCAGTGCTGCCAAGCCTTTTGACTTGCGGTGCTGGTTGATCAATGCCAGTATCTGATCTTCCAGACCAGGCGCCAGGGTAGCTGAAGAAGGCTTCGGCAGGGCTGGTTTGGAGGCCGTAGTACTGCCGCTGGCGGGTTTGGATGAAGAAGGGCTCTTCTTGCTGCTGGAGCAGGAAGAAATGGCAATAATGAACGTGCTGATATACAATAGAACTGTGTACGAAATACCTCTATGCATGAATCTCAAAATTTAACTATACCCGCATACTAATTTTATACCAGCTTTAGTGAAGGAAGTGAGAAATCAGCCGGGAGCCGGGAGTTCAGCGGCTGGAGTCAGTTTTTCGGCTCTGAACTCTGTACTCTCTACTCTACACTCAGTTCAAGCTCCATTTTCACATCTGCCGTAGCAAAGGGCGAATGCTCCACCTTCACATGCTGAAAACCGTACTTCTGGTATAAGCTGATGGCAGTGGTAAGCTGGCTGTTAGAAAATAGGGTTAATTTCTTTGCTTTCCAGTCGCGGGCGGTTTGCATACAGGCATCGATCAACAACCGGCTGATGCCCTTACCCTGCCAGGCAGGTGTCACAGCCATCTTGGCAAACTCGTATACCCTCTCCTCCTCTTTCATTAGTGCGGCTGAGCCTACTATTTCATCACCCGCTAAAGCAAGATAAATGATACCGCCGCGGTCGATAATCGTGCCGCGCGGGTCATCCAGTACCATCAGGTCATGCGATTCGGTGAGGTGATACTTATCCAACCATTCCAGGTTTATCCGCCTGAAGTCGGCGGCATACTTGTCCTCATACAATTTAATTGTTATCATGGCTATTGTTTAAGTGTCAACAAATTTTGGGATGCAAAATTAACGACCTGACAGGTGCAAACAATCACCCAATCAGGGCATGAGCGTTGTGTTATAAAAGAGAAGGGAGTGCTTGAAATGTTGGAAGTGTAAATTTATACGATTAAGCGGAAAGTACCATGGCTAATAAAACAAACAGCATCATTTAGGTGATTACCGGCCTGGATCCGGTAGCAAAAGGTAACAGTGAAAATTAAATTAAAACAATATTATCTACTTCCGAAAAGTGTTTGTCATTAGTATACAAAGGCAGGTTATATTGTAACGCAGTTGCAGCTATCCAAATATCATTTTCCGGTATGGGCTTACCTTTCTTAAGTAATGCTGTTTTTACCTTTGCACAGGATTCAGCAGTAGTCTGGTCAGCACTTAGAACTGTGCATTTTAATAAAAACGTTCGAATCTGCTCAATATGTTTTTGTTCATTTCCTGAACGATAGGCCCCTAAATAGAGTTCGGCTAACACAGCAGCAGCAATGAAAACATTTTGTTGCTCGTCCAAAAAAGTCAAGACTCTCTGATCTCCTTTGAAAAGTTCTATTACAATATTAGTATCTAAGAGGACCTTATTTCCAGTCATCAGGATTTATTTGCTCAAAACTTTCTTCAATAATACGTTTCATTTCATCGGCTTCTTCTACTGACCAGATACCTGAAAATTCTTTAAAGCTTTTTCGGTCTACAGGATGCAGCTTACTTTTGTTGATTACACTGTTCACTTCATCCAAAACAGCATCATTCTCGATCTTGAGAATTTCTTCAATCAGGTGTAATTTTTTAGCTTCTCCGTACATAAATCACTGGTTTATTGACCAAATTTAAGATTTTAAATCCTTATCCCAAAGAGTCGATTCCATGCAGCTCTCCAACTCAGCCATCATGCCTTTGCTGCCGATAAAGAAGGGAGAACGCTGGTGCAGCTCAGTAGGCTCTACGTCCAGCACACGCTGTGTGCCATTGGTAGCTTTGCCGCCGGCTACTTCAGCGATAAACGCAAAAGGATTGCACTCGTATAATAAACGCAGTTTGCCTTTGGGTTTATCCGTAGTACCAGGATACATGAAGATGCCGCCCTTGATCAGGTTGCGGTGTACGTCGGCTACCATGCTGCCTATATAGCGCTGAGTATAAGGCCCGCCGTTATTCTTATTTTTCTTCTGACACAAATCGATGTACTTCTGTACGCCAGGCGCATACTGGAAGAAATTGCCGTGGTTCACAGAGTATATTTTGCCAAACTCCGGGCATTGTATATTGGGATGGCTCAGGCAAAATTCACCAATAGAGGGGTCGAGCGTAAAACCATTCACGCCCCGGCGCGTGCCATACACCAGCATGGTGGAAGAACCATATACCATATAGCCTGCTGCCACCTGCTTGCGGCCGGGCTGCAGAAAGTCTTCCAGCACCACCGGCGTACCAATCGGGCTGATACGGCGGTATACACTGAAGATAGTGCCGATAGAAATGTTCACATCGATATTACCACTACCATCGAGCGGATCAAACAAACACACGTATTTTGAATTGCAGCTGACGGCATCATCGAAAGCTAAAAAGTCATCCAACTCTTCACTGGCAATGCCTGCACAACTCATGCCGTGCTGTAATACACCCGTAAATTGATTATTGGCAAAAATGTCCAGCTTCTTTACATCCTCCCCTTGTACGTTCACTGCCCCGGCATCACCCAGAATATCAACCAGCCCGGCTTTGTTCACTTCCACATTCACCCTTTTGGCCGCCCGTCCCATATCCCGCAGCAGGCCGCTCAGCTCACCCGTAGCATGGGGAAAATCCCGCAGCTGTTGGATGGTGAACTCGTCCAGGGTCATTACTTGCCGGTTGATCGTACTCATGTAGGTCGATTTAAGATTTTTGTTAAAGTGAGCCAAAAGTAAGGTGAAAGCCCTGAAAGTCAAAGCGTGACAACGTTCGCAAACCCGCGCCCAACGTGCAAAAACGGTATAGCTTGAGCATAAAATGGGTAAATTTTGTTTATGTAGTCCGAAAGACCGGAAGACAGAAAGTCGGAAAGCCAGGAAGTCACCTGCCGGACCTCTTATCTTTCGGTCTTTCCGTCTTGCGGTCTTGCAGACTGTCCTAACTATCATTATTTTAACGACTTTTGCTGCCGCTGAAAGGGCAGCAATCAGTCCCTTTTCAACCTATCAACTAATTAACTTATCAACTTACCACTACCAATGAAGGTTTTCAAATTCGGGGGCGCCAGTGTACAGAGCATAGAAAGGATACAAATGGTAGCCGATATCCTGCGGAGTTATCCCAATGAAAAGATACTGGTTGTGATCTCAGCCATGGGCAAAACCACCAATGCCCTGGAAAAAGTGGCCACTGCCTTTTTCAACAATCAGAAGGACGAAGCCCTGCAACTCTTTGAAGCCGTCAAACAAAGTCACCTCACTACTGCCAAATACCTGTTGGTAACGCATTATAACGAGGCGTTGGAGCAACTGGTCAACTTCTTTACTGAAGTGGAATGGCTGCTGCACGACAAGCCCGTGCGTGAATATGACTATTACTATGATCAGATCGTGTGCTCAGGCGAATTACTGTCCACCGGTATTGTAAGCGCCTACCTCAATGAAGTGGGCATTGCCAACCAATGGATAGATGTGCGCGACATCGTGCGTACCGACAACAACTTCCGCGATGCCAATATCGACTGGGCGTTTACCCAACAAAAAGTGACCAGCGAAATACTGCCGTTGTTTGAAGATACCAACCTGGTCATCACACAAGGGTTCATTGGCGCTACAGACGACAACGAAAGCACCACGCTCGGCCGCGAAGGCAGTGACTATACCGCCGCCGTATTTGCCAATATGCTCGATGCCGATAGCCAAACCATCTGGAAAGATGTGGAAGGGGTGATGAATGCCGATCCTAAGGCTTTTCCCGATGCACAATTCATTGGCACGCTCAATTACGATGAGGTGATCGAGATGGCTTATTATGGCGCACAGGTCATTCACCCCAAAACCATCAAGCCTTTACAAAACAAAGGCATTCCACTTTACGTGAAATGCTTCCTCGATAAAACCCTGCCGGGAACGGAGATACACAAAAAGCCGGTAAAGGGTCTGCCGCCCATTATCGTGGTGAAGCCCGGACAGGCATTGATCCACCTGCATTCGAAAGACTTCTCTTTCGTGGGTGAAAAGCCGATGGCCGATCTCTATGAACTGCTGGCAGTCATCAAGGTAAAGCCTAATCTCGTGCAAACAGGCGCTGTGTCGATAGATATCTGTCTTGACGACCGGCCTGAGAAAATAGAAAAGCTGGCGCTGGCAGCATCGGAGTTCTTTGAAGTACAGGTAGAGAAAGGGCTTAAGCTGCTCACCATCCGCCATTACAATGAAGACCTCCTGCAAAAAATGATTGCCGGCCACAGCATCGAGCTGCTCCAGCAATCACCCGAAACCGTTCAGGTATTAATGTTACCCACTGCTTAAAGCCATGCAAACACCAACCGCCTTTTACGAAGAGAGCTTAAAAAAGTATAGTACAGAGCTGGAGAAGCTGAAAGACCGCAGTTTGCTGGTATCCATTGCCCGCCTGGCCAGTTTTGTAGCCCTGGCCTGGAGCGTATGGAAATGGATACAACAGGGAGGTACCCTCTACCCCATCTTTACGGCCGGCTTTGGAGTACTCTTCATCGTGTTCATCCGGATCGCACTTACTTTGAGCGATAAGAAAAAACTTGCTGAGAAACTGGTATACCTGTGCAGCAACGAGCTGGACATACTCAAATACAAACCCAGTCAGTTCAACAACGGCGTTTCCTTCACCGGCAATGATGATTACACCGGCGACCTCGACATCTTTGGTCCCAACTCCGTATTCCATTTGCTAAACAGGACCACTACGCATCATGGTACACAAGCGTTGGCAGGTCTGTTGCGGCAATCACTGCTGCAGCCACAGGCCATCGAAGAACAGCAACAGGCAGTGAAAACGCTCAACAGCCAAAAGGAATTACGCCAGCTCATCACTGCCCACGGACTGCTGCATGAAGAAAAAGAGGGTAACCTGCACGATGTATCTGCGTGGCTGCAATGGCCGCCTGTTTTATTGGGCAGGAAGGGCCCTAACATGCTGCGACTGCTGGTGCCCGCCTTCAATATCGGCGCTATCATCTTCTATATCGCCACCGGCAACTACCTGCTTATGTTACTCGGTTACTTCATCGGCTGGTGTGTCATTGGTGCTTTTGCGAAACAGATCAATAAGCAGCATGCCATGTTGGGCAAAAAACAATCGATCCTCGACCAGTATGCCACCATACTGAAGCTTTTTACCCGTGTAGATAAAGGCAACTCCGCCTTACTACAACGCGAACAGGCCACTGCCACCGAAGCCCATCAGGCCATCAAAAAACTGAGCCGCCTGTCGGGTCTCTTTGATCAGCGCATCAATATGCTGGTGCTGCTTTTCCTCAATGGCTATTTCCTGTACGACCTGCAATGCATGTATAGTCTGGAAAAATGGAAGGCTACCAACAAAGACCGGTTTGCAAAATGGATCGACTGCGTGGGCGCTATTGAAACACTCAACTCCTTCGCTACGTTTGCTTACAACAATCCTTCCTATTATTGGCCTGTTCTGCAAACAAGTGGCGTATCCATCTCCGGTAAAAGCCTGGCCCACCCGTTGATCCCTTCCAGTGAATGCGTGGCCAACGACTTTACGATGGGTGTGGAAGAGCGTCTTGTATTGGTGACCGGCTCCAACATGAGTGGCAAAACCACTTTTTTACGCACAGTTGGTGTGAACCTGTTGCTGGCGCAATGCGGTGCCCCCGTATGCGCCGCCAGCTTTACGTTTACGCCCATGAATATTCTTTCCTCTATACGGGTGAGCGATTCACTGCAAGAGCATACCTCCTACTTCATGGCCGAGCTCAAACGTCTCAAACAGATCATTCGCCACATACAACAACATGAAGCACCTTCACTGGTGCTCATCGATGAAATATTACGTGGCACCAACTCAGAGGATAAAACACATGGCTCTGAAATGTTCATCAAGAAGCTGTTGCAATACAACAGTCTCACCATGTTTGCTACTCATGACTTATCATTGAGTGTGCTGGAAAAAGAATTGCCAGGCCAACTCAGCAATTATTGCTTTGAAAGCATCATACGTGATGGCGAACTGATCTTCGACTACACTTTACAGCGCGGCGTAGCCAAGAACAGGAACGCCTCTTTCCTCATGCAGAAGATGGAGATCATTTAATAAGGTCTGAAAGACCGGAAGTCAGCAAAGTCCGGAAGAAATACAAACGTATTACTTTCCGACTTATCTACATACAAAATCCCGTCGTTCACATACAAGGTCCTCCGGCTGCGCTCAGCCTGTCAATACTTTTGATGCAAAATCAGGACTTTGTATGAGAAGAGTAATTATTATCGCTTGTCTGCTCGTGGTGTTGGTGCCACGCATAAAAGCGCAGGTAGGTATCGGCACCAACAATCCCAATCCCAGTGCGGCAGTAGACATTACGTCTAATAACAAAGGATTACTGATCCCACAAATGACAGCTGCGCAGCGGGCAGCTATCACCACCCCCGCTACCGGCCTGCTGGTGATACAAACCGATGGCACAGCCGGTTTTTATTACAATGCGGGCACACCGGCCGCGCCCAACTGGCTCAACCTCAGCGCGTACACGCTGCAGCAAAACATCAATACCAACGGGAAATACATTTCCGCTGATGGTTCCAACTCCGGCATTCGGCTTATGTCGAACAAATCAGTGGCGATTGGTTCCAATGTAAGTACCAACCAACCCGCCGGCTCTTTTATTTTGGGAGATGCTACCAACTTAGGCCCTACTACCAACACACTCAGTCATCAGATGCTTATGCGCTTCTTCAATGGATACCGCTTTCATGCCAATGCCAGCCCCACCCCGGCCTTAACCATTGATCCACTTGGTAAAATAGGTATTCAAAAAGAACAGCCTTCCCAAGCGCTGGATGTAAATGGCAACATTACTTATTCCGGTACTTTGATGATGGGCGTACAATATGTAAGTGAGACCCGGAGCGTAGGGGCCAATAGCACCGCCGATTACAACTGTGGTTGTCCAGCTGGTACCAAATTGATTGGTGGTGGAGGAGGCCATCGTGACTGGAACGGAGCAGTAAGAGATATTGAAATAGCTTATTCAGGTCCTCACCCCGATAATTTGAACTTCTGGCGGGTAATGCTCCAAAATACTTCCGGTAGTTCAAGAGCTATAACCGTCTGGGCCATTTGCGCCAAGGTACAATAACCAATCATTCTGTCACCCTGCCTGTCCCGCTCTGCGGAAAGCTTGTCGAAGGGTTGTCGAAGCCTTGTCAAAAGGACTAAAGAACATTAACATGAAGAAAGTAGCCACGTTCATTTTTATAATATCACTTAGTCTGCCTTTCAAGGGGCGGGGACAAGACGTCCTCGTGCTCAAGAACGGTGCAACCATTACCGTACAGAACGGAGCAGTAATCAGCGTGAAAGGAAATCTTACACTGGAAAATGGTAGTACGCTCGCCAACGAGGGTATTGTCTATATCGGCAATGGCTCGTCTGGCAATTTCACCGATCTGGCGCTTACAGGTGGTGGCAATTATGGCAGTGGCAGGTTTATATTCAATGGAACGGGCAACCAAACTATTAAGTCACCACAGATCTTCTCCCGGCTTGAACTGAATGGTAACAGCCTCGAACTGCAAAGCAATATCCTGGCGCAGAAATGGTACCTGCAAAAAGGGACTGTAACTACAGGATCATTTTTAGCCATTGCTACTGAAGGGACAGCAGCGGCCGTTGAAGCCGATGCCGCCAACCCCAACTTCAGCCAGGGCTGGATCAATGGCACTTTGCGCAGACGCATCACGCCTGCCACTGTCAACAGCTATCAATTCCCTGTTGGCTCTGCCACACAGTCAAGAGTAGCTGTTTTGACCAACCTCACTGCAGCACCGCTTGCCGGGCTCATCTATATCGACATCAACAGTACACCCAAAGCCGGTACTGATGCCGGTCTCCTGGTTCCTGAAGAAGGTACAACCTATGTAAGCGTAGCGCCCGAAGCAGTATGGAACATTTCTGCCAATGCAGCACCAACAGGCGGTAAATACGATCTGCAACTTTACATCAATGGTATTTCAGGACTCACCGATAACTCCTTTGGTATATTGCAACGCCCTGTAGGCAGCACCAATGGCGCAGCCTGGACACGTCCGGCAGGCAGTACATTACCTGCCAATAATACACCGGGCAAAACAGTGGCCGGTGGATATGCCGCACGGTATGGCATTACAACGCTGGGCCAGTTTGGTATCGGCCTCACGTTAGCAGCTCTACCGGTTACCCTGACCGACTTCCGCGCATTACGGCTCAACACGGCGATGGTGCAGCTCGATTGGGAAACCGCCTCCGAGCAAAACAACAAAGGTTTTGATGTGGAAAGAAGATGGCAATCAGAAGTGCAATTCAGGGCTATAGGACTTGTAACCTCTCTGGCAGCAGGCGGCAACAGTACGCAACCGCTCCGCTATCGTTACAACGATCCCAATAACTATACAGGCGTTACTTACTATCGCTTAAAACAAACAGATCTCGATAACAGGAGCAGCTACACGCTTATCAAAGCAGTAAAAGGAACGGGCGAAGCCGGCGTCACCGTATTGATGTGGCCCAACCCCAGCAAGGGCCAGTTCAGCATTCGTATCGACGGCAACACCAAACGGCTGCCTGCCTTCATTACAGATATGAATGGGAAAACAGTACAGCAGTTATCCCTTTACGAAAACACCCCGGTCAACGTTTACGGATTGAGCGCAGGCGCCTACATCGTAAGTATACCCGATGCCTTTGGCCCCGGCGAACCCTTCCGGGAAAAAGTACTGGTAGTGAAATAAATATAAAAATATCTTAAATACATCCGGCAAGGGGCATAGACGTGGGTTATCCCTCCCCAAAGTTGTAAATTCAGGCAGTATACCAATTACCTAACCAACAATCCCGCGTTTATGAGGACCTTATTCATGGGGCTGCTGCTCGTAGCCTGCCTGTTTACCAATAACCTGGTAGCACAATCACCTGTAACTTTCACCCCAGAAAAACCGAAACCGGGCTCATCCGTCAGCTTCAGTTATGATCCGGCTACTACAGCACTGGCAGGCAAAGACGGTATCAAAGCCTACGCTTACCTGCTGCAAGGCGCCGTTCCGGTGGCACAGGAAATCAAACTCACGAAAACAGGTTCCTACTACAAAGGCGAGATCAGCACCACCGATACCACTGTTGCTTTTTTCCTCACATTCAGTAAAGAAGAAACGAGGGACAATGGAAAAGACCTCGGCTATTACTCCTATCTGTATACTGCCGATGGCAACCCAGTTGCCGGCGCCCGTAAATCCATTGGACAAACGGGTATGTATTATGGTGGTCTGTGGGGGCTGGCGGCAGATGCAGGAACAGCCACGAAGCTGATCAGGGAAGATTACGCATTGCACCCCGTGCTCAAGGATAAATATAAGACCGACTATTTAAGCATGCTGGCTCAGTCGAAAGAAGATGCCGATAAAGCTTTGCTGGGAGAAACGCTGGAGAAGATGTTGGCCAGCACTGACACCAAAGAAAGCGACCTGCAACTGGCCAAAAATTTTTACACACGGCTAAAAGATAAGAATAATGCCGCGCGCGCCGATTCATTGACAAAAGCCCGCTATCCACAGGGGGCATGGGTGAAGAATGAAAAGATCATGGCTTTCTATTCCATTACCCAGGGTACACAAAAAGAAGAAATGTTCAACAAGCTGAAAGCTGATTACCCACCCATTACCAAAGAAGACTCTGCCGCTTTCTCCAACTATGCAGCTGCGGTAGCTAATGTATACATGCGGGAGGAAAACTATGAAAAAGTAAAACAGTTTGCCGCCCAGATCAGCAACAAGAGCACACGTGCCAGTATATACAATTCTGTTGCCTGGAAACTGTCTGGCGAAAGTGTATATGCAAAACCCCTGGATGCCAAGACAGGCAAGGAGTTCTCTGCCATGAGCTTGCAATTGATGCAGGAAGAGATCAGGAATCCCGGCAATAAACCTGTTTATTATACCGACAGCCAGTTTAAAGAGCAGTTGCAGCGCACCCATGACATGTTTGCAGACACTTATGCGCTGCTGTTGTATCACCTCGGCGATTACAAAAATGCTTATACCTACCAGGAAAAAGCAGTAGCCGGCAATAAGCGCAACGATGTGTCCATGAATGAGGCATTTGCGCTGTATACAGAAAAAGTAAAAGGACCGGCTGCCGCAAAAAAAGAGCTGGAAAGCTTTGTGAAAGCAGGCAAAGCCACGCCTAAAATGAAAGAACAATTCAAAAGGCTATACCTCGCAGGCAGCAATACAGAGAATCAATGGATGGCTTACGTAGAGGGTTTGGAAAAAGAATTCAAGGCTAAAGATCGCGCCAAACTGGCCAAAGAAATGCTGAACGATCCGGCGCCTGCTTTCGCTTTGAAAGACCTTACGGGCAATGACATCTCCCTTGCTTCGCTGAAAGGCAAAATAGTGATCGTCGACTTCTGGGCCACCTGGTGCGGCCCCTGTCTTGCCTCTTTCCCGGGCATGAAGATGGCTGTTGAAAAATACAAGAATGACCCCGATGTAAAGTTCGTATTCATCGATACGCGTGAATCGGGCGACCGCGACAAAATAAAGAAAGATGTTACCGCGCTCATAGAAAAGAACGCTTACCCATTCCATGTACTGATGGACTATGACAGCAAAGTTATAGAGCAATATAAGGTAGATGGTATCCCTACCAAGTTTATCATCGACAAAAACAGCGTGGTGCGTTTCAGGAAAGTAGGCTTTGGCGGCACGGCAGAAGGGGTGGTTGATGAGATCACCACCATGATCGAACTTGCCAAAACAAGCGGCGACGACAGCAAGAAAGGATTCTAATAACAACAAGTATAAACGAACAGCACTGCGAGGCTTAATAGCCTTGCAGTGCTGTTTTAGGACCTTTGGTCCTGTAACAGTAACATAAAAGCTGTACATTCAGGACTCAGTTACCCAACCCAAAATATGAGAAAAATATTCATAGGTCTGTTACTGGTAGCCGGTCTGTACACCAATAACCTGTTGGCACAATCGCCCATAACTTTCGTACCAGCAAAACCGCAGCCTGACTCTGCAATCAGCTTCACTTATGATCCGGGTACCACTGCCCTCGCCGGCCTGGGTGAACCCAAAGCGTATGCTTACCTGCTGGAAGGTGCGCTGCCGGTAGCACAGGAAGTAAAGCTCACGAAGATCGGTAACCTGTTTAAGGGAACAATCAGCACCACAGATACTACGCTGGCTTTTTTCCTCAGCTTTGTAAAAGACGGCATCAGGGATAATACAAAAGACTTTGGCTATTATTCCTACCTGTATACCATCGATGGCAAGCCATTGCCCGGCGCCCGTAAATCTATTGGGCAGGTGGGTTTGAATTATGGGGATGTATGGGGATTGGAAGTAGCCGCAGCAACAGCCAATACATTAATTAAAGAAGATTATGTCCTGCATCCTGCGCTGAAAGAGCAATACAAAGCCGACTACTTAAACATGCTGGCCCGGTCCAAAGAAGCAGACGATAAAGCACTGCTGTCAGCAACACTCGAAAGGATGCTGGTCAACACAGCCACCAAAGAGAGCGATCTGCTGCTGGTAAAAAACCTGTACACCCGTATTAAAGATGCCAACAAAGCAGCACACGCTGATTCGTTGATGAAGGCAAGGTACCCAAACGGCTCGTGGGTTAGAAGTGAACAGATCACGGCGCTTGCAGTCGCCGCACAGGCCGCACAAAAAGCAGCACTATACAATAATATAAAAGCTGCCTTTCCACCTGTCACCAAACAAGACTCTGCGTTATTATCCAATGTAGTCAGCGAAGTAGCCTATGCCTGGATAGAGGAAGGCAACTATGCAAAAGCACAACAGTATGCTGCGCAGATCAGCCAGCAGCGCATCCGTGCATACCAATATATAGCCATTGCCCGGAAACTGGCCGGCGACAGTGTGAACGCAAAACCCATCGATGGCAAAACAGGTAAAGCGCTTGCAGAAGTAAGTCTGAAGATCATCCAGGATGAGGTAGACAATGGCAGCAGCGATAAAACATCCTATTATACCAACGCACAATGGAGGGAATTCATGCTACGCTCCCGCGGCAGTTTTTCCGATACATACGCCTTGTTGCTATACAACCTCGGAGATCATAAGAACGCTTATACCTGGCAGCAAAAAGCAGTAGCAGATTACCAACAAAACAATGTAGCCATCAACGAGGTATTTGCTGTATATGCAGAAAAAGTAAAAGGGCCGGCTGCCGCCCGTCACGAGTTGGAAACCCTTGTAAAAGCAGGTAAAGCCAGCCCGAAGATGAAAGCACAATTCAAAAGATTGTACCTGGCAGGCAACAACACGGAAAACCAATGGATCACTTACCTATCGGAACTGGAGAAAGAGCCCAGGGCCCGGGAACGCGCTAAACTGGCCAGAGAGATGCTGAATACACCGGCGCCTGCTTTTACTTTAAAAGACCTTGACGGAAAAGATATATCACTGGCTTCCCTGAAAGGTAAAGTAGTGATCGTAGACTTCTGGGCTACCTGGTGTGGTCCCTGCCTTGCCTCTTTCCCCGGCATGCAAATGGCCGTGGAGAAATACAAGAATGACCCCAGTGTACAATTCGTGTTCATCGATACCCGTGAGACAGGCAACCCCGACAATATCCAAAAAGAAGTGTCTGCTCTTGTTCAGAAACATGCCTGGCCATTTCATATACTGATGGACTACGACAGTAAAGTAATAGACCAATTCAATGTGCCGGGCATTCCTGCCAAATTTATCATTGACCAAAACAGTATGGTCCGTTTCAAGTCAGTAGGCTATGGTGGCACACCAGAAGAACTGGTAGACGAAATAACCAATATGATTGAAGTAGCTAAAACTGGTTCGTAGCTTTTCCATACATTTACCGCCAAAAAAAGGCATGGATGTCAAAATAGACGATAGCTGGAAAGCCGTACTCAAGGATGAATTCAGCAAGCCGTATTTCGGAGAGATCGTTGGATTTCTCAAAATGGAAAGGGCTGCCGGCAAAACTATCTATCCACCCGGGGGGCTCATCTTCAATGCATTCAACCTTACTCCTTTCGATAACGTAAAAGTAGTTTTGCTGGGACAGGATCCTTACCACGGCCCCAACCAGGCGCATGGTCTTTGCTTCTCCGTACAGGATGGCATCAAGCCACCGCCCTCACTCGTGAACATCTATAAAGAAATACACACCGATATAGGCCTGCCTATTCCCAAACATGGCAACCTTACCCGCTGGGCGCAGCAGGGGGTGCTGATGCTCAACGCATCGCTCACCGTACGCCAGGGTGAACCCATGAGCCATGCAAAGATCGGCTGGGCCGATTTCACCGATTCGGTCATCCGCAAAGTATCGGATCAAAAGAAAGGCGTGGTGTTCCTGCTCTGGGGCAAGTTTGCGCAGGCCAAGCAAGAACTGGTGGACGAAACCAAACACCGTGTACTAAAGGCAGCCCACCCTTCACCTTATTCAGCAGATGCGGGCTTCTTTGGTTGTAAGCACTTCTCCAAAACGAATGAGTACCTCGTGAAGGAGGGCCTCGATCCTATCGATTGGTCGCTTTAGATTCCGGATTTAGCATGTAGAATTTAGAATTATGAATCAAAGAATCCGAGATCCTAAATTCTAAATCCTGAATATTCAGGTATCTTGCCGCCTTATGAAGTTCATCAAAGAAATACTGGGCCGCCTGTTCGCTGTTTGGGCCATCATCATATTTACCGCTACCCTGCTGTTGTTCATGGTGCCCTTCCTGCTGTTTGTTTATTTCTTAACGGACCCGAAGAAATCACATCGCTTCAACGTAGCCTCCAGAATATGGATGAGTATTTTCCTACCGCTGATCGGATGCCCGATCAGGGTGCGGGGCAAAGAAAACTTTGATCCGACGCACAACTACATCGTGGTATGTAACCACAACTCGCTGATGGACGTTCCTATTTCCACGCCTTTCATTCCCGGCGGCAACAAAACCATCGCCAAAATAGAGATGGCCAAAATACCTTTGTTTGGTATGATCTATAAAACGGGGAGCGTATTGGTAGACAGGAAGAGTGAGAAGAGCCGCAAGGACAGCTTTACCAGCATGAAAAAAGTGCTTGGCATGGGATTGCACATGTGCATCTATCCCGAAGGCACCCGCAACAAAACAGACCAGCCGCTTAAATCGTTCCATGATGGCGCTTTCCGGCTGGCAATAGATACGCGCAAAGCCATCGTGCCGGCAGTCATCTTCAACACGCGCAAAGTGTTACCCGCCAGCAAACCATTCTACCTCATGCCGCGCTTGCTGGACATGCATTTTCTTGCGCCCATACCAGTAGAGGCTAATGACACTGTTGAAACCTTAAAGAACAGAACGCACGAAGTAATGTCGGCATACTACGAAGCCCATAAGAAGTAAGTTCAGAGTTCTGAGTTCTGAGTCGAAAGCAGCGGAGTGACAGTTGTAAATAATCAGCCGTTCCAAAGCGCGGCAGCAACCCTGAACTCAAGACTCTGAATTCGATTACTGTCCATAGAAATACCGTGTCCGGTTGATGCGCAGATCGCGCAGGATGCCTGATTTGGGATTGATGGTGATGTTGAATGTGCGGATAGGCCCTACCGGCGTTACGTTGATAGAAAGCTGCCAGCAGTGCATCTCCCGCGAAATAAACATCGTCAGTGTTTGGATAGAAGAAGACTGGAAATCATAATAGGTATTCATCCCCATCTTCCACTTGGGCGTAAGGTTGAAGTCGCCATTGAGGCTCAGGTTGGCGTTGGTCCTGGTTTCCCAACCGGAATAATCGGCTTTGAAATTACGGGAGAAGCTAAAGGAGAACGATGTATTCAATGACCAGGGAATATTGAAGTCGGCAAACTCGGCCGGGTTCTGACGGGCAAAGGCCAGTTGTTCCATCTGCTCTTCGGGTGTCATAGGGGGCAGGTTGGGATTGCTGAACTGGTCGTCTTCTTTCGGGGCTTTCTTATCATCTTTGGGCTTGCTCTGGAAAGAAGTAGAGATGGCGATATTACCGCTGGTGATGCGTCCTAAAGAAAAATGGCCACCTTTCCATGCATATTCATTGATACGATAACCTCTTGCATTTACCTTATAAGGATCGAGGTTGGCGCCGGCAGTGATATTGATCTTTTCAAATAACGTACTGCGGAAGTACAGGCTGATGTTGGACAGCTTGAAAGAATCGGCCAGGAAGTTGTAGCCTCCATTGAAACCAAAACCATCGATCAGGCGGATCTTTTTGACGCCGCCATCAGCGCCGGAGGTATCCTTCCTGTTACGGGCTTTTGCTTCGAGGTTATTATCGATACCAAAGCTGATACCTCCAAACTCACCTTCTCCATAAGGCCCGAAAATAGTGCCTTCATAATGAGAAAACCGGTAAAAGTTCAATCCCGTGGTATCCGTTTGCATCGTATAATAATCATTCTTCGCCAGGTTGGGTTTGTAGCTGACGGAGAACGTAGGCCGCACTACGTGACGGAGTGCCGTGATCGGACTGTTCTTGCCAAAGTTGGTAAAGGTTCCAAATAAAGCGGTGCTGAGGCCCAGACTGAATGAGATATCACGGGAAGAATAAAATCCTTTTTCTATCGTGGTGTCCATCTTTTTTGCTGCCTGGTTCCACTCGCGGGTGAACTTCCGCGAGTACCATTTTTCTGAATAACTAATACCAGGAGATATCTGTAAAGGCCCCAACGGAGGTAATGAGAGCTGAATGGGAATATTGTGTTGAGCGCCCCATTGCATCGTATCGATCAGCTTGCTTAAGCTGAAATCTTTTTCATAGATACTGATCTGATTGGCCAGGTTCGTATTTAAACCGATACCCAACTTCTCATACCATTTGGATTCACCGATCAGTTCTTTACGCTGGAATGGGTAAAAGGTATTTACCGTAAACGCTACGTTGGGCAGGTTCAGGTTGATCAGTTCGGTGGTATTGTTCTGGTTGTGGTTGGCGCTGGCAGTAAGGTTGAACCGGGTGCCCCAGGTCTTGGAATACGTAATAGACGAGTTCAGGTTATTCTGAAAATTACGCATGGGGTTGTTCGTCACATACTGGTTGTACTTGGATGAACCGGCATTCACGTTGGCCGAGAACGTCTGCCCGGGCCGTGCGCGGCTGTCCACCGTATGGCTCCACGCAATATTGAAAGTTTGTGCTGTGGTAAATTCTTCTTTGGCGCTTTCGCTCAGGAGGCGGGTACTCTGGTACGACAGGTTCATGGAGCCACTGTAGCGATAACGTTTGCGGTAAGTAGGCGTTACAAAGGCTGCCCAGCCTCCGTAAGAATAGATATTGGTGCGCAGTGTCACATCGAAGTAATCGTTCAACACCTTATAGTAACCGAGTCCTTCCAAACCAAGACCAAACTGGTCGCTGGCCGTAAATTGCGGTGGCAGCAGGCCTGAATGGCGGCCTTGCGAGAGGGGGAAGAAGCCAAAAGGAAGATAAACAGGTACAGGGACGCCTTCAAACTCGGGGTGGATAGGCCCGGTAACAGCGAGCTTCTGGCTCACCATCTTCATCCTGGGTGTCCGGAAATCGAAGTGTGGCGTATCGAGGTTACACGTAGTAATAATACCACGGGCAGCATAATATTCAGTAGGTGATATTTTTTTGATCTTTAATCCCTGCACATACATCTCGCCCTGGGCAGTGATGGTGGATTGCGTAATGCCTTTTTGTGTCTTCGTATTGAAGCGCATGAAATTGGACTCCATCTTCGTATCGGCCTGCAGCATCACGGGACGGCCAATCATATTGCCCGCCGAATCGCGCCGGAAAGTGGCGATGACCTCGTTCTTCTGATTGTCCATTTCTATACTGTCGGCCGTAAGATCCATGTCCTTGTACTTGATATTGCCTTTGCTATAGAGGATGATCTTTTTGGTAGGCACTTCCATTACGATGGAGTCGGAAGCTTTGTACTGAACAGGTGCATCGAGGGAATCTTTCGACAGTTTTATATCGAACGTGTCATTCTTGACGATTGAAGAATCTCCTTTCTTTAAAGAGTCCGTACCACGTACAGCGGGGATAGTATCTTTCTTTACAGGCGTGGTGTCCTGGAAAGCCGTTAATGTATTGTCAAAACCGGTAGTAGCAGAATAATTACCCAGCACATTCATCGTTAATAAAAACAATGCTACGAGTATTATCGGCAACGAAGGTTGTTTTAGGCTATTTTTGCGTCCATTCATATGCAGTGGTGGGCAAAAATAGTCAGAAATGCATTAAGATTATGTGAAGATTCAAGGGGCCCAAAAATCATAACAAAATATGTTGAAAAGGATTATAGGAACAATAAGTATAGCAACTTCTCTGATCATGCTCATTGCATTTACCGGAAAAAAACCGGTTGTGCATAAACAGAAACCAGTCCTCGGCACCATCATCATCGACCCCGGCCATGGCGGCATGGACCCTGGCACGCTTGGCTCCTATTCCCGTGAATCAAGGGTGGCGCTCGCCATCTCGCTCAAACTGGGCAAAGCCATCAAGGCTGCTTTCCCTGAAACCAAGGTGCTGTATACCCGTACAACCGATATCTTACCCGGGAATGTAAAAACGCTGAAAGAGTCATACTATTATAGGTCCGACTTCGCCAATCAGTCCAATGGGGATCTTTTCATCAGCATTCATTGTAATGCCATTGGCAAAAAGCCCGGTGGCTGGTATGAAAAAAAGGTCGTATCCTATAAGAATGTCACTACCGGCAAAGGCAAGAAGAAAAAAACAAAGAAAGTACCTGTCTATAAATCCTACTACGTAAAGAATACCCACAAAGGGACAGAGACCTATATATGGGCGGCAGACCGCGTAGAAGCCAAAGGTGACGCCATCAACCAACGCCAGGAAGAAAGCGGAGAGAAAACAGACAGTACCATCAGCTTCGACATGAATTCGCCCGAAGCCCGCATCCGGGCTCAATTGTATGCCAAGAAGTACTTTGCCAAAAGTCTTACACTGGCCAACTACGTGGAAGAAGCGCTTGAAAAAGGAGGCCGCAGAAGCTACGGTGTCAAGCAACGTAATGAAGAAGGAATCTGGGTACTGCAGGCCACAGGCATGCCGAGCATATTGGTGGAAAGCGGGTTCCTGTCCAATACAGAAGAAGAAAAGTACCTTAACAGTGAAAAAGGCCAGAACGACGTTGTTGCTGCCATCATCACCGCCCTTAAAAAATACAAGGCCGCGCTCGAGTAACACGTGTTACAGGTTACAAGTTTCAGGTTGCGATGAAAGGCCCGGTAACCTGTACCTTCCATTTCCGCTCAATCCTTCAAATCCAAAAAATCCCGGTTCAGACACATTTAACGTATTAATAAGCATCTACATCCGTTATTTTTGCATCTTTTAGCAATATGATGAAAAAAATAGCTTGCTACGGGTTGATAGCTACGGTGTTCATAGCCATTTCATCCTTTTATACAGCACCAGCCGGGGCGCCACAAAAGCCCGTGATCAGGACCATAATAATAGATGCAGGGCATGGTGGCTCCGACAATGGCGCCCGGGGCGATTACTCCTTCGAGAAAGACATCTGCCTCGATGTAGCGCTCAAACTGGGTAAGAAACTGGAGCAGGAATTCCCCGAAATCAAGATTTTATATACACGCACCAAAGATCAATATCCCTCTATTAAAGCAAGGGCAGACTTTGCCAATGCCAACAAGGGTGACCTGTTCGTGTCGATTCACGTGAATGCAGGCCCCAAAATAAAGCACTCGACCTTTGCAGGCTACCGGAACGAAACTTACTATACCGGCAAGGGTAAAAGCCGGAAAAAACGCACGCGCCGTGTGCCCAAATACAATGTTTATTATACCGACAATCCTTCCAATGGTACCGAGACTTATATCTGGGCAGCAGACCGCGCCGATGCCAAAGGTGAATTCGTATCGGAGCGTATGACGGAGGAAGTGAACGACTCCACCGAGTATGCGCCGGATATCAACGACCCCGAGTTCAAGGCCAAATCACTGCTCTGGACCAAGCGCTTCTTCGACAAAAGCCTGGCGCTGGCCACCATGGTTGAGGAAGAGTTTGTGAATGGCGGCAGGGTTAGCCGGGGTGTGAAACAGCGGAACGAAAAAGGTATCTGGGTGCTGCAGGCCACGGCTATGCCCAGCATATTGGTAGAAACCGGGTTCATCACGCACCGGCCCGACGAGGACTACCTCAACAGCAATAAGGGGCAGGAAGAAATAGCCACCCATGTACTGAATGCCATCAAGCGATACAAAGCAACGACAGAAGGCAGCGCTGACGCCAAACAGGGATTCTGAGGGGAAGCATTCAGAATTATAGTATTTAGCATTTAGTATTCAGAATTCAGAAAAGCGGGCAACTCAGCCCTTTATCAACGTGTTAGAAGTTCAGATTCAGCATTCTGGATGCCGGATTCTGGATTCTCCTTCCTATTTTTGTTGATAATATATTTTTTTAAGGGCCGGGCAGGTAAATTGCAACGGGCTACCTGAAAAAAGTATCATTTCGCCACCAAACAGAGCCGGTAAATGAAAATTTCGAATGAAACCAAGGTAGGAGCGCTGACTGCAATAGCAATCGTCATATTAATATTGGGCTTTAACTTTCTGAAAGGAAAAAATATCACCGACCGGAGCGACAAGATATTTGCCGTTTTCCCCAACGTGGAAGGCTTACAGGTTTCCAACCCCGTATCCATCAATGGGCTACCGGTGGGCAAAGTATACGCCATTGAAGAAAAAGACAAAAACCTTACGGGTATAGTAGTTACCATCACCCTCAATAAAGACATCAACATTCCTAAAAATTCATTGGCCACCATTACCGGCGAACTCTTCGGCACCACTTCCGTAAAGATCAGATTGGGCAACACCACCACCTATATACAGAATGGCGATACCCTCGAGACCATGAAAACACTCGGTCTTACCGATAAGCTGCAAAGCAGCCTCGACCCCACCCTCGCCAGCGTCAACAAAACACTGGAATCACTCGACATGGTTTTGCACAACCTGAACAGCGTACTGGACCCGAATACAAAAAATAACCTGCAGTCCATCGTCGCCAATCTCACCACTTCTTCCAAATCACTGGAAAAGCTGTTGGATGCACAAACGGGTATGCTGGCTAAAACACTCAGCAACACTGAATCCATCACCGGTAACCTGGCGAAGAACAATGATAAGATCAACACTACTGTTGACAATCTTGAGAAGGCTACCGGCAAACTGGCGAATGCAAAATTCGATGAAGCTGTAAACAGTTTACAGGGCACACTGACCAAACTGGAAAGCGCAGTCGATAAGATCAATAGCAGTCAAAGCTCACTGGGTGCGCTGTTAAATGATCGCAAATTGTATGATCAGATATTACAAACGAATCGCAGTTTGACTACCTTGCTCGACGACTTGCGGCTGCACCCCAAACGATATGTTAACATATCTGTGTTTGGAAGAAAAGATAAAAAAGGTCCGCTGATGTCGCCTATATATGATTCCACCTCTACACAGAAACCTTAGTAACATGTTACGGTTCTTTAGCCTGGTTGCTATTCTTGCATTGGCTTTTACCGGAGCTACGGCACAGGTTACCGTTACACAACGTCCATCAGAAGATTCAGGACGTGTGGTGCAGCTGGTATATGCCGACCGCGTGCGTACGGAACAAAAAGATTCCGTCACCGAAATACAGATACTGGCGGGAAAAGTGCACCTTATACAAGGCAAAACGCAGTTTTACTGCGACAGCGCCATCATCAATAAATTCACCAAAATCGTCGAAGCATTCGGGCATGTGCACATCAACGATGCCGACAGCATACATACCTACAGCGATTACCTTATTTATTACATGAGCACCAAGTTGGCTACGTTGAAGAACAACGCCAGGCTCACGGACGGGAAATCTACCCTGACCACCAATGAACTACACTACGATGTGAACCAGAAAATAGGTGAATACTATAATGGCGGCCGCGTACTTAATAATAAGACCGTACTGACCAGTAAAGAAGCTACTTATTACGGGGAATTGAAGGACGTATACTTCAAAAAGGATGTAGTGCTCGTAGATCCCTCCTACAACCTGAAGTCGGACTCACTACTGTACAATACGCAAACCGAGATAACTACTTTCATCACCAAGACGCTCATCGAAGACAGCGCGAAGCGGAAGATCACGACGAAAGAGGGTTATTATGACCTGAAGAACCGCGTTGCCAGTTTTGGAAAGCGTCCCATCATTGAAGATACCAAGGCAAGAACAAAGACGATCGCCGATATCATAGATACCGACGACAGCACAGGTATTACAACGCTTAGCGGCCGGGCCGTGCATATAGATAGTGCGCAAGGGGTATCCCTGCTGGCCAACAAGATCATAACTAATAAGAAAGAGGAAACGCTCTTTGCGACGCAGAATCCGCTCATGATCATCAAGCAGGATAATGATTCTATTTATGTAACGGCGGATACGCTCTTCTCCGGCAGACTGAGCAAGCTCATACTCACCAGAACGGATTCAACAGGCAAAACCGATACCATCAGGGGTGCGCTTACCATCGATGCGAAAGAGAAACCTAAGAGTGATAGTGCCGACCGGTATTTCCAGGGTTATCACCATGTGCGTATATTTTCCGATTCATTGCAGGCCGTGGCAGACAGCATGTTCTACTCCGGCATCGACTCCATATTCCGGTTGTACAAAGACCCGATAGCCTGGGCCAACAACAGCCAGATCACAGGCGATACCATGTATCTCTATACGAAGAATAAGAAGCCCGAAAGGTTGTATGTGTTTGAGAACAGCTTTGCCATCAATAAAGCAGGCAAGGATATGTTCAACCAGCTGAGGGGTAACCGCATGAATGGTTATTTTATAGATGGCAATATAGACTACATGCGCTCCAAGGGGAATGCAGAGAGCGTGTTTTATGTGATGGATGAGGACAGTGCGCTGGTGGGTATCAACAAAGCACAGGGGGATATCATCGATCTTCGTTTTGTGAATAAAGAGCTCAACAAAGTAGTGATCATCAGCGAACCCTCTGGTACCATGTTCCCTGCCAGCCAGGCCACCGAACAAGATAAAATACTGCGCAATTTCAAATGGCTTGAAGCACGCCGGCCCAAAACTAAGTTCGAACTCTTTGGGAATTAGGCTTCGAGCAGCGTTTGCTTCGATAGCAGATTTCTCACTCCGCCGCTACTGCAAAAGTTTTACCGTCCCTAATGGCTCCGTTCGAAATGACAAAAGGAGGATGGTCTTCGTTTGAAATGACAAAGGAGGGTAAGCCTCATTCGAAATGACAGACTGGGAATGGATAGCTTCTTTACCTTAACTTTAACAGCCCCCTCCTATTACTCCGGCATCATTTTTCGTTCTTAACAAACAAACCGGACGGATTATGAAACGCATCACACAGCTCTTTACCTTAACACTACTCATTACTATTATCACGCAGCAGGCATCCGCACAGGATGCAGCTCCTGATTACCGCCTTGGACTTGGTGTACGTCTCAGCAACTCCACACCAACGCTCAACAGTTCATTCAGTGGAAAATACTTCATTACCGATCGCAGTGCCGTAGAAGGACTGGTATCTTTTGGCAGCCGCTTTGGATTGGGCGCTTTGCTGGAAATACATCAGCCTTTTGCATCAGCGCCCGGACTGCGTTGGTTTTACGGTGCAGGCGCCTATGTAGGCTGGCAGGACAAAGAGACCTATCTTGGTCCCACCGGTATCCTGGGTCTGGATTACAAGTTTGCCAATGCGCCCGTTAACCTGTCGCTCGACTGGAAACCTGAGCTCGACATTATTCCTGATATCAACTTTGTACCTGACGCATTTGCCTTGTCGGTTCGATTTACGTTGAGGTGAGTTGATCAGTTTGAGTTGATAAATTATATGTTGAAAGGTTGAAAAGAGGAACAGCCCTCTTCTTCGACCTTTCTTTTTCTGTACATCCCTGTATAAGTCTGGCCCCAATGAGCGGTCTGACTGGTTCAGCGTTGCACTGCTTTCCTTTTCAACTTATCAACTACCAACTTTCCAACCTCTCTTTCCCCCTATCAACTTATCAACCAATTAACTTATCAACCTCCAATCAAACGATTGCAATTGCAGATATGTGTCGATTTGTGCAGCTTTTACGACTTATTAATAAGATTTCATCCACATTTCATCCACTTTTTGCCAGTTTATGCAACAATATTCCTAATTTGGAGCATTAACCGGCTAACAATGCTTAAAAAAGAACGGCAAGCTTACATACTCCGGCAGGTAAACCTGCATAATAAGGTGTTGTCTTCCAGTCTGAGCAATGAAATCAATGTATCCGAGGATACAATTCGCAGAGACCTGCATGAACTGGCAGAAGATGGCAGGATCATCAAGGTACATGGGGGCGCTCTTTCCCACTCTTTTCACGATCTCTACAATCCATTGGGCAATATTTACCTGCATGATCATAAGAAGATCATAGCTGCGAAAGCGGCTTCTCTTATCGAGGATGGGATGTATGTGCTCACCAGCGGTGGCACCACCATTCTGGAATTGGCGAGGATGCTGCCTCCTGACCTGAAAGCTACGTTCGTGTCGGGCAGCCTGCCTGCAATCGTTGAGTATCTCCAGCATCCCAACATCGAGGTGATCGTTATTGGCGATAAGATCTCCAAGAACAGCCGCATCACCGTAGGTGGTGAGGCTATCGCCAAGATCGGCCATATACGTGCCGACCTCTGTTTCCTCGGTGTTGACGCCATCCATGTACAACACGGCGTAAGCGATAGCGACTGGGACGTAGTGCAGCTCAAAAAAGCGATGATCGAATCATCGCAAAAAGTAGTGTGCCTCAGCATCGCCGAAAAGACCAGCACCATCAAGCCCGTTCACGTTTGCCCCGTTGGCAGTATACATACGCTCATTACGGAATTGCCACCTGGCGATCCTGCTCTGCAACACTACACCAACGCAGGTATTGAAGTGCTTTAAGCAAGGACGTTCACATATAAGCAGCTATCATATCCGTACCCTCTTTTTCCCGGTCCCTACCATCAACCTGGCTCCATACACTTTAAATAAACAATTATGAGAATTACAAAACCACTAATCCTGCTTGTATTGCTTTGCCTATCCGGCATCGCTTACGGGCAGAAGATTACCGGGGAGATCATCGACAAATCAAGCCGGTCGCCTATCCCCTCGGCCACCATTACCGCCAGCAAAAGCAAAAACTCAGTCGTCTCAGATGCCAATGGGAAATTCTCCATCGAGCTCAGTGGCGACAAAAGCATCGAGGTATCTTATATAGGATACACCACCCAAACAATCGGCATTACTTCAGCGCTCAATTATAATATCGAACTGGAGGCTTCCAACTCTTCTCTTGACCAGGTAGTAGTGGTAGCTTACGGATCGCAGAAAAAAGGCAACCTTACCGGTGCCGTTACTACCGTAGATGTATCGAAAACCATGCAAAGCCGTCCCGTCAACGATCCCGCCAAAGCCTTGCAGGGCGTGGTACCGGGCCTTACGATCACTTACAGCAATGGCGGCCTGACCGCTGGTCCCGGCATCAACATCCGTGGTATCGGTTCTGTAAGTGGCTCCAGCCGTCCGCTCATCATGGTTGATAACGTGGAGACGCCCGACCTTTCGATCATCAATCCCAATGATATCGAAAGTGTATCAGTATTGAAAGATGCGGCTTCTACCTCGATCTATGGCGCCCGCGCTGCATTCGGTGTGATCCTGATCAAAACAAAATCCGGCAGGAAGAACCAAAAGAGTTCCATCGTTTACTCTAACAACTTCTCCTGGAACAAGCCCACTACGCTGCCCGATTTCTCCAACCCGGTGCCGGAACTGGCTGCGCTGCAGGAAGCCTCCCAGCGTTCCAATATTACCAATCCTGAATTATTTGGCATGCGCCTCGCAAAGCTTCGCGATGGCATCGAGAACTGGCAGCAGAAGTATGCCAACAACCGGAAAGGCAATGAAATGGTAGACGGTGAAGACTTCGAGTTCGACCCCACCGAAAACCGCATGTACTTCTACCGCGTATGGGATGCGAAGGGCATCATGCTGAAGGATTATACACACGAGCAACAACAAAACATCCGCATACAGGGTGGCAGTGATAAAATAGGTTACTACATGTCATTTGGCTATAGCCATGAAGATGGTATCCTGAAAATGAATCCGGATGATGTGAAGAAATACAACATCACGGCATCTGTGAGTGCCGCCGTAACGCCCTGGATGGATGCAGATGTAAAAATGTTGTACCGCAACTTCAAGTATGAATATCCTTTCCAGTATTACGACTACTGGTATTATTTCTGGCGTTGGGGTTCCTACTTTCCTTACGGTACTTATAATGGCAACTACTTCCGCCACACGCCTGCGTACCTTGCACAGGCCAATACCAATGACGTAGTGGACAACTACAACCGTATCGACCTGGGCGCTACTTTCAAACTGGCCAAAAATCTCAATGTACGTGTAGACTACACCATTGGCCGCGACAACGTGATGCGTCATGAAGTAGGCGGCCCTGTGAATGTATATGACTTCTGGTCGGCAGGTTATCCCAAACTCGTGAACGTGGCTACGGTTGCCCAGGACAGGGCCACTTATGGCAGCGGCAGGTACCTGGTGAATACGCTCAACGCGTATGCTACCTACAACAAAACTTTCTTCAACGACCACAACCTGAAGGTAACTGTAGGCGCCAATGCAGAGCAGAACGAAAACCTCAACTTCACGGCTGAGCGCAGGGCACTCCTCGATCCTGATAAGGGTGAACTGGGCCTCGCTACCGGCGACCAGTTTGCAACAGGCTCACATGCCAAGAATTCTTATGCAGGTTACTTTGGCCGTGTGAATTATGACTACATGGGCAAATACCTGCTGGAGCTGAATGGCCGTTATGATGGTTCTTCCCAGTTCTCTCAAAAAGACCGCTGGGCATGGTTCTCATCTTTCTCTGCCGGCTACCGTATCAGCGAAGAGAAATTCATGGACCCTCTTAAGCCCATACTGTCTGACATGAAGTTCAGGGTATCTTATGGCTCCGTAGGCAATCAGGATGTAGGCGGCAATTATTACCTGCCCACGATGAGTAACTCCGCTGCCAGCTGGATCGTACCGGGCGCTGCTACGCGCGTTCAAACCATCGGCGCTCCTATTGCCGTGGCACAATCGCTCACCTGGGAAACTGTGAAGACGCTCGACTTCGGAACGGATATTAAGTTGCTTGATAACAAGCTTGGTATCACATTCGATTACTATGAGCGCACCACAGAAGGTATGCTCATCAATACCGCTGTACCCGCTACATTCGGCGCTACAGGTCCGCGCGTGAACGGCGGCTCCATGCGCAACCGCGGATGGGAACTGAGCATCGACGGGAACATCAATGTGACGAGGGACCTCAATTTGTATGGCTTGTTCACGCTGGCTGATAACAAGGCAGTGATCACCAAGTGGGACAACCCTTCCAAGCTCATTACCCAAAACTATCAAGGCAAAGTATGGGGTGAGATCTGGGGCTTTGAAACGGAAGGTTATTTCACCTCAGCTGATGACGTAACGAAGCATGCCAGCCAGGTGGCGATGGCCAATGGCAACTTCGTGTATGGCGTTGGCGACGTGAAGTACAAGGACCAGGATGGCAACAACCTCATCAATGGCGGTAAAATGAGCGCCAACGATCCAGGTGACCTCAAGGTGATCGGCAACAGCACGCCACGTTATCAATATAGCTTCCGGATGGGTGGCACTTACAAGGGTTTCGACCTCGATATCTTCCTGCAGGGTGTTGGCAAACGCGATTACTGGGGAACGGGCAACATCGCCATTCCCTTGTATCAAGGTGCGGATATCCTGTATGCTCACCAGCTTGATTACTGGACGCCTACCAATACCAATGCTGAGTATCCCCGTCCTTATATCGGTAACAACGCCACCAAACTGGCCGGCCTGCCTACCAGCGGCAACAACTTCTACCCGCAGACGAAGTACCTGCAAAACCTGGCTTATTGCCGTCTGAAGAACGTGACACTGGGGTATACATTGCCAGCCGCGCTGACTTCAAAATACAAAGTTCAAAAACTGCGCATTTACGTGAGTGGTCAAAACCTGGCGGAGATCTCCAACGTGGGCTTGCCGCTCGATCCGGAGATCACGGATGGTGGCGACTTCAACTTCCTGGGACGGACTTTCCCTTTCGAGCGGAACTTCTCCTTTGGATTGCAGGTAACTCTTTAACCGATTTGTGCAGCATTAAAACTTGAATAATGAAACTCAAACATAGTTTATACGTTATCTCCGCAGCGGCTTTGTCGCTGGCAGGATGTTCAAAATACCTCGAAACAAAAACGCCCGACCGGTTTACGGATGATGTATACTGGAGCAGTGAGGCCAATGTAAGGGCCTACAACTGGGAGTTCTACAACCTGTTTACCGGCTTTGGCACCGGCACCACAGGCGACTTTTACTTTTCTACCTTTTCCGATGACCAGGCTACCACCGGCCTGAGCGTGTATCCTGCTTCGGCAGCTGCCACCAATGGCAACTGGGATTGGACGCTGATCCGCAAGGCCAACATCATGATCAAGCGGGTGGAAACGGTACCCATGAGCGACGAGGCTAAAAAGCACTGGACAGCTGTTGCCCGTTTCTTCCGGGCTTTTGATTATTTCGGTAAGGTAAAGCTGTTTGGTGATGTGCCCTGGATCGGTACGCCGCTCGATATCAGCGATACTGCTGCTATCTATAAACCGCGTGATCCGAGGAAGCTGGTGATGGATAGTGTACTGGCGGATATCAACTTTGCCATCGACAACCTGCGCGCTACCGACCTCGATAATACCGTGAACAAAAATGTAGCGTTGGCCTTCAAGTCAAGGGTTTGTTTGTTTGAAGGCACCTATCGCAAATACCATACAGAGGTTGGCCTCAATGATGCCGACGTGTGGCTGGCGGCCTGCAAGGATGCTTCCGAAAAAGTGATGACAGCTGGCTATGTACTCGGCGCCAACTACAAAGATATCTATAGCTCAATGAGCCTTACGGGCAATAAAGAAGTGATCCTGTATAAAGTGTATGTGGCCGGTGGCATGACCCACTCCGTGATCGGCTACACCAATAGTACCACCCAGATGAGCGGTCTTACCAAATCGGCCGTGGAGTCTTACGCTGCGACTGATGGCCTGCCCATCACCTTGTCACCGCTGTACCAGGGAGATGCCGATATCAAGACGCTGCGCATGAACCGCGATAAACGCCTGCTCCAGACGGTGGATACTTTCCTGGCTTATAATGGTACGCTCGTTGGCGGTCTGAGCTCCAGCACCGGCTACCGGCCTTCCAAATTCCTGAACCCGGCTTCCAACCAACTGGCGCCTAACAATGAAACGGATGCGCCGCTCTTCTACCTCGGCGAAATTTTGCTGAACTATGCCGAAGCAGTGGCAGAACTGGACCAGCTTGGTAAATATACCGTGACCAATGCCGACCTGGACAAATCGGTGAACCTGCTGCGTATGCGGGCCGGTATAGCCAAGCTGGAAACACAAGGCGGTCAGACTGTAGCGGTTAATGGAACTGCCTTTGCCGACCCTAAGAAAGATGCAGATGTTACGCCGCTTATTTGGGAGATACGCCGTGAAAGGCGTGTAGAGTTGATGATGGACGGCTTCCGGTACCAGGACCTCATGCGCTGGAAGAAAGGTGCGTACATGGACAATGCCAAGAACCCTGACATTTTCCTCGGCGCTAAAGTGCCCGACAATGGAAAGGTATTGCGCAATGCGAATGGCTATATCATGACTTACACCGCAGGCACCAACAGGCCGTTCATCGACCCCAGGCATTATCTTTCAGCTATCCCTACCGGACAGATCTCTCTCTATCCTGCAGGTATGCTGAAGCAGAACCCGGGCTGGGAGCAATAACGTGCACACACCATCGGAACATTAATAAAACGGAATTAATTGTACCGGAAGGGATGTCGGAAACGGCATCCCTTTTTTGTGCCGGGCTTGCCGGATCTAAAATTTATTACTTACTTCATAGGGCTAAACAAAGGTTTTAGCGTTTACCAGGAGAAAATGCATGCTTTGAAGAAGATATTCCCCGTAACTGGCGCAAGCATGCAGCACAGCCAAGTGCCGTTGGGTGCTTGTGCCTGGTAGGTCTAACATTAATTTGAACACAAGTTGTTTACCACCTGGCTATGGCTATTAATTGATAAATAATGAAGGAAGTATTAGAGTTACGCATTAATAATACGTTCAGCACGCTATTACCTACATCCATTGTTGGTGATGATTCAGGACCCGTTACAAAAATAAAAATAGAAACGGGCACGCCTGAGTTCCAATCGGTGAAAGAAATTGCAGAAAAAGTAAAGAAAGAGCATACGGAAAGCTTTTTTTATGGCTGGAGCATCAAAAGGAACTATAATAAAAAAGAGATCGAGCATGCGGCTCTCTTTCATTTGATTATAAGCAATGTGTTTGAACCGGCAGGAGAAGAATGCGGAACGCTGTATGATGAAACGGCAGATTGCGAAATATGCGGCTCAAACAGAAAGCAGTTAACGCCCCTGACTTTAAAACAAAATTCTATCCCTAAAAAGGATATATCACAGACAATAGCCGGAGAAATAGTAATATCGGAAAAATTTGTCATCGCTTGTCAACAAAGAGGATTAAAGGGATTAATCACTAATCCTATTGTTTTTAACAAGGGGAACTCTAATTTTTTTCAGCTTATAGCTTCATCGCAAGCGGAATTGTCACAGAAAACTATTGCCGGCATCAATCCTTTTGATTTATCTATTAGTAATGAAGGAGAAATCTACAAATGCCCGAAAGGGCATACTATTGGTTTAAATCTTCTGTCGGAGCCATACCTATTAAATAGTCCCTCCATTAAAGAGTATGATTTTTTTGAGAGTGTGCAAAAGACAGGTATTAAACGCGGCTTGCTACGGCCAGCGCCTATTTATTTTTGTTCACCAGCTTTTAAAAAGATGATCGATGAAGAAAAGCTTACAGGATTTGCATTTGAGGTTGCACATATTGATTAGATCATAGCGCCCCATCATCAATTACCCTATTCTGTCAACAATCATTAAATTCCTGCTAAGCAGGACAGGTCGCGCCAAGGTTAGCAAACAATTGATATTTATCAACCGGCAGACGATTTGCGTTTTAGTAAAATGCGCCTTTAGGTGGGGGTTGGTATGGAGTATCCCTACATCATCCATTAAGCATCCCGGGAGGAGCCCACTTTTTGTCTTACCGCAAGTGCCCCTTTTGGACAAGTTGGGATTGTCTGCGTGACTTTTGTTGCCCGGCCTGGCAGCCATTTAGGCCAATATGCGCCAAACGAGCCAAACCACGCCAGTATTGACTTTTGTCTAATGGAATCTTTTTTTTCTGATTCAGACATTTTGTAAATTCAGGTAGATAAAATCCAAATCCCATGAAACAAATTGGCGGTCTCTGCTATCCGCTCGTCAAGACTATCGATGACCTCGTTTTCTACGAATTGTGCGGCGAGTATTACGCCCGTAAAAAAAGTACGCTCAGTAGCAAGC
>JAGIBF010000056.1:34239-54275 GCA_017744515.1 Niastella sp. | reverse complement strand
TAAAGTAATATCAGTAATAAAATACCCAACTGTAAGGTTTTTTCAGTACAAGACAAAGAGAAGACACAGAATGGATAGGCCGAGGATACTCCATAGATACTCCTGGGATACTCCATAGATAGTCCATACTAATGCCCTCTAACCCCAAAACAGGTGCAATTTGCAAAAAAGGGCAGGGCAACTTGCACCCGTAATAGAATGTGTTTATAACGTAGCATCAGCAGGCTGTTGATCAGGAAGCCATCAGTTCGCCGGGTGCCATCCAGTTGAGAGGCGATCGCCACAACGACGACAACAACAATTCTTTCATGAAAAAGAATTCCTTGGGCAGTCTGTCATAAAGTTTGATGAATAATTCTTCATGCTCCAGCAACTCTTTTTTCCAGGGCTCGCGGTCTACAGAGATAAGTTCATAAAACTGGTGCCTGTCGAAATCCAATCCATGCCAGTTGATATCATCATAATGAGGCATCCAGCCGATAGGACTTTCCACAGCGCTGAGGTGGCCTTGCACCCGCTCGAATATCCATTGCAATATGCGCATATTTTGACTGAACCCCGGCCACATAAATTCACCTTGTTCATTTTTCCGGAACCAGTTCACGCCAAATATACGCGGAGGGTTGGCGAGGTCTCTACCAAACTGCAGCCAGTGATTGAAATAATCGGCAATATGATAGCCACAAAAAGGCAACATAGCAAACGGATCACGCCTTACCACCCCCTGTTTACCAAATGCAGCGGCAGTGGTTTCCGAACCCATGGTAGAAGCCATGTACACGCCAAAGTTCCAGTTGAAAGCCTGGTACACGAGCGGCACGGTGGCGCTCCTGCGTCCACCGAAAATAAAGGCGCTGATGGGAAAGCCCTTGCTGTTCTCCCAATCGGGATCGAGCGAAGTGCACTGCGAGAGCGGCGCAGTAAAGCGTGCATTGGGATGCGCTGCCGGTTCGCCACTGTTCTTGTCATGCGGCAGGCCACGCCAGTTGAGGAGGCCATCCGGTTCTTCTTTGGTCAACCCTTCCCACCACACATCACCATCCGTAGTAAGCGCTACGTTAGTGAAAATAGTATTCGCGCTCAATGCCGACATGGCATTGGGATTGGTTGCTTGATTGGTGCCCGGCGCCACGCCAAACAATCCATACTCCGGGTTGATGGCATAGAGATTCCCTTGCTGGTCTTTCCTGATCCACGCGATGTCATCACCTACAGTCGTCACCTTCCAGCCTTTCATTTCCGCAGGAGGAATGAGCATCGAGAAGTTGGTCTTGCCGCAGGCGCTGGGGAATGCCGCCGCCGCATATATCTTTTTACCCGCCGGGTTCTCGATGCCGAGTATCAGCATATGCTCCGCCAGCCAGCCTTCTTCTTTGGCCATGGTAGAAGCAAGCCGTAGTGCAAGACATTTCTTGCCCAGCAGTGCATTGCCGCCATACCCTGAGCCATACGATACGATGGTATTTTCTTCCGGATAATGAACAATGTATTTGACGGATGGATTGCAGGGCCAGGTTACATCCTCTTTCCCCGCTTCCAGTGGCGCGCCCACGGTGTGAAAACCTTTGCAGTAAGTGCCGTTGCTGCCGAGCTGTTCCAATACTTTTTGTCCCACGCGCGTCATGATGTGCATGCTCACCACTACATATTCGCTATCCGTGATCTCGATGCCGATCTTTGAGAAAGGTGAGTCCAGTGGTCCCATACAATAAGGGATCACATACATTACACGTCCACGCATGCACCCACGCGTCAGCTCCTTCAGTATCTTTTTCATGGCAGCTGGTTCCATCCAGTTGTTGGTGGGGCCTGCATCCTCTTTGGTGCGGCTGCAGATGAAAGTTTTATCTTCTACCCGAGCCACATCACTGGGATCGGAAAAGCAAGCAAAGCTATTGGGCCTTTTGCTTGCATCCAGCGGCACAAAGGTTCCCTTGTCCACAAGACGATTACATAACTGCTGGTACTCTTCTTTACTGCCATTACACCAATGAACAGTCCCTGGCTCACACCAGTCAGCCATTTCTTTTACCCACTGAAGAAGTTCTGCATGCCCGATGTTGAAAGTAGATCGATCCATAAACGAATAGTTATAATGAATGTTGAATCAATATCATTTAGTTAAGGAGAAGCTCCTTCTTAAAGCCAGGGAGGGTCGCTCTGCGGTGCTGCCAGAGCCGTAGAGCGGAGCGGCTCACTTAGGCTTCGACGCTTAACCCGTTGACTTCCGGACTTTCCGTCTTTCCGACTTCCGGACTATGCAGCCTCTTCTCCACTACATTTTTATAAACCGTCATATCGATCTCCTTCTCACTCTTGGCAATGATCACAGTAGCAATGGTATTGCCGATAAAATTGATGATAGCCCTTCCTTCACTCATGAACCTGTCAACACCTATCAGCAACGCAAGCCCTTCGATCGGGATCACTTTTAACGTGGCGAGCGTAGAAGCCAGCACAATGAAACCACTGCCGGTAACGCCCGCTGCTCCTTTGCTGGTAAGCAACAGGATGCCGATCACGGTGAGTTGTTGCCCCAGCGTAAGATCGATGCCGTAAGCCTGCGCCAGGAAAATAATACTCATGCTGAGATAAATGGTAGTGCCGTCGAGGTTGAAGCTGTAACCGGTAGGGATCACGAGGCCCACTACTTCCTTTTCACAACCGGCATCGGTAAGCTTCTGCATTACGGAAGGCAACACTGCCTCACTGCTGCTGGAGCCGAGCACGATGAGTATTTCTTCTTTCACATAACCCAACAGATTCCACAGGTTGATCTTGTAATAACGGCAGATGAGGAACAGCACCACGAATATGAATAAGATGCCGGTAATATAAAACGTGAGCAGGAGCTTGCCCAGCACGGCGAGTGTGGCAAAACCAAATTTGCCAATAGTATAAGCCATGCCGCCAAACGCGCCGATGGGGCTCAGGCGCATGATGAGCTTCAGAATGTTGAACAATACTTTGTTGATCTTGCTGAAGCTCACGAGTACACTTTGCCCCTGTGCCCCCAGCATCTTCAGGCCAATGGCAAACAGGATGCTGAAAAACAGTATCTGCAAAATATCACCTTTTGCAAAAGCGTCGATGATATTGCTCGGCACGATATGCGTGAAGAATTCCCCCCAGTTCACGGTACTTGCCTGCTGCGTAATTTCAGTCACCTGTTTATTGGCAGCGTGTGGAATGGCGATGCCTGCGCCCGGTTTCACTACGTTGGCAACTACTAAGCCAATGATCAGCGCCAGCGTGGTCACCACTTCAAAATAGATCAGCGACTTTACGCCGACGCGGCCTACTTTTTTCATATCACCTGCCCCGGCAACACCCGCCACGATGGTAAAGAAGATGACCGGTGCGATCACCATCCTGATCATATTGATAAACGTGTCGCTGATCATTTTGGCGATGGGCGCAAACCCGGGCATCAACCAGCCGACGAGCACCCCTGCTATGATACCAAGGATCACCTGCACGTATAGTATTTTCAAAAATCTCATGGAACCATGTTTTAATTATGATGAAGCATATTCTTTACTGTTTGGGCAATAACTGCCCCTTCAGGGATTTTCCCTGTTAAAAACGGCATCATTCAATCGCTGAATTAAGTTGTCACCCTAAGCACAATGTGTCACCCTGAGCACAACGTGTCACCCTGAGCACAATGTGTCACCCTGAGCCTGTCGAAGGGTGCGTACCTCTACTGTTTATAGAAGCCATTCAATCGAAGCCATTTGATGGCGGCGGGCAGCCAGTTCTCATCCTGCGCTGCATTATATTGGGCAAAGCCATGCCCTCCCTTCTGATATAAGGTCATTTGAGCCGGTACCCTCTTAGCCAGCAAAGCCTTGTAATAAACGATACTGTTGCCCACCAGCGAAGTGCTGTCATCAGCGGCATGCACGATGAAAGCGGGTGGAGTGGCGACTGTCACATGCAATTCAGGAGAGTAAGCCTCCTTGTCCTGCTGCGTAATGGAGTTGCCCAATAATGTGCTCCTCGATTTTAACGTACGTGATACGAGTGAATCCGTGAAACTCACCACGGGATATGCCAGCCAGGTGAAGGCGGGCCTGAAACCACGCGTGCTCACAGAGCCCATTGCAGCAAGGTGTCCACCCGCTGAAAAGCCGAGCACACCGATATGTGAAGTATCTATTTTCCATTGTGCTGCATTCGCCCGTATAATGGAAAACGCTTGTTGCAGGTCTTGCATGGGCAGATCACGGTATGCAATAAAAGTAGAATCACGCCAGGTCCTGTACTTGAGTACAAAAGCGGCAATGCCCGCAGCTGCCAGGTTTTTGGCCACATCATAGCCGCCATCCTCGATGGTCAACCGTAAATAGCCGCCCCCGGGACATATTACTACAGATGTACCTGCAGCATTCGGATGTTCGGGCAGGTATACGGTGATCGTTGGCTGCGTAACGTTGATGATAGAAGGCCGGCCTTTTTCTGGTCGCACAAACTGCTCCTTGTTGTCCGTGGAGAGATTACCGGGCGGTTTGCCCTTGTATAGCGGGACGACCTGTTGGGCATGTCCTTCACTATACAAGGCAAGGGACGCCAGGCAAATTACAGCCTTAACCAAATCCTTATAAAACGTTCGTACACTCATTGATTAACCGGTGTTGGTGAATAAAGGGACGGTATAGGGTTGGGGGTTGATGTATTCAGGTCTATTTCGATCTGTGGGTACAGGAACCGTTGCGGCAACTGTGTGCCGGTGTTGGGTACTACAGGTACGCGCACATCTGTTTCTTTGAATGTCCTTCGCATATCGTTGAACCCCTCTATCTGGCCAATGAACGTTACATACCGCTCTTCGATGATCTCGCGCAGCAATGCCCGGTCATCGGCAATAGGTGTGGCGCCTCCATTTTCTATACCACCAGCTGCAAAGTCGGCAGCCACGTACGCGTCATATTTGTAGTTGCCAGCTGTGAGGTAAGTAGCGCCAATATAACCGCCGGTCGCCATATAGCTCCTGAAGCTGTTCAGCCGCGTAAGGCCCGCCGTCAATCCATTTACCCGTGCATCCGCTTCTGCCAGGATCAACAGATTTTCTGCATACGTAGCAATAGGGAAAGCTACTGTCATGTAGTAAAAACCATTGGTGGTATAGTTGGGATTCGTGGCCGAACTGAACAGGTAGTTGAAGCGCGCTCTTTCTATCGTTTTCGTATTGCCACGTGTTTTGGTGCCGGCGGGGTTCACCAGCGAAGAAGCATAAGTGCCATTCGCATCGAGCCAGGTAGGGCGGTCCTGCGCAAAGAACTGGTAATATAAATTGTAAGTGCCTTTGGCGGCAGTAGAGTGGGGCGCTACCCAATTGTTGGCAGCGGCATTGATGCCATTTTGTGCTGCTGTAAGTGCCTGTGCATATTGTTTGGTGTGTGTGTAGTAACGCGCCTTCAGTGTATAAGCTGTCTGCGTCCACTTGGACATATTGCCGGCAAAATGAATATCCTGCGCCGCAAAATCGATGAAGGCAGTAGAAGAGAGGTTCTGTATCGCGCTGTCCAGCAATGCCTGTATGTACCCATACACCTGTACTTGCCCCTCATAAGCCGGGTTGGGGAAAGATTCATCAGAAGCTTGCTTGAAAGGTACATCACCCCACAGAGCGGTGGCAGTGCCCATCAGGTTGGCTTCTATCACTTGTGATACACCCACCAGCCGTTTGTTGTTGACGGCATTTGCCTTTTGACGCATCAGCCGGTTGTTCTTCAAAGTGCCCGAGAATATCCTTTGCCAGGAGTCGTCATAGTTGCGCGCAATGATCAGGTACTGGTAAAAGGCCTGGTATTGCTGTTGCTGACCCGCAAAGTAGCCACACCACATGCCGGCCACCCGCGCCAGTTCACCCTCCTGTATCGACATATTGCCAACTTCAATGCCGGTGAGCATGGTAATGGCATCGGCGTCCAGCGGACTGTTGGGATCGGTATTGTATCCTTCCACTGCTTTCTTGCAGGAGCCTGCCAGCAGGGTAGTGGTCATGAATAAGATAGATATGATATGCTTACACATAATTGTTGTCGTTGAGTCGTGATTAGAAAGTAAGTTTTAAGGAAGCGATGTAAGACCTCGTTGGAGGATTTACAAAATAGACCACACCCCGTCCCGATGTAGAACCACTTACATTACTGTCGGGATCATATCCCTTCACATCGCTGATAAGGAAAAGATTCCTGCCGCTTAATTCTATCATGATAGATTTTACGCCCAGCTTGCTGCGCAACTTGGCAGCGTTGATGGTGTACCCGATATTCAATTCCCGGAAGCGCGTCCATGTAGCGTCTTCGAGGAACAATTCACCCACGTTGCCAAAGAAACCACCAGGGCCGGTATACCAGCTTTGGTCGAGCGCTACATCACCGGCGCCAAAGTTGTGAATATTGCCACGGAACACAGTGCCTGCCGCAATCGTGGTGCCATTGTATCTTTTGAGGGCTCCGGGTGCTGTTACTTCGTTGCCGGTAGCGGCGCTGGTGCCATAATCCACCAACACGGCTTCTGTGCCATTGGCTACCACACCACCTTGTGAATGTTCTATCAGCGCGCTCAGCGTAAAGTTTTTATACTTGATATTGAAACCTATGCCGCCGCGCCAGTCAGGGTTGGGATCACCGATAGGAGCAGAAGTGACACCAGGTGTAGGGAAACCATTGGCATCCAGCTTCAGGTTGCCCTTGTCATCCCGCACCCAGGGAATGGAATACAAAATACCAAGTGCGTAACCCTCTACAGCCCTCGAAGAGATACCGGCAGTACCACCCAGGTTGATGGAACCGGCGCCACTCAGGTCGAGCACTTTATTGCGGTTGCGTGTCCAGTTTACATTCACACTTACATCCCAGTCCTTCTTGCGAACGAGGTTATAAGAGAGGTCCACTTCCACACCTTTATTCTGGATGCTGCCTGCATTGGCATATAAATTATCGAAACCGGTAGAGGCGGCTTGTGATATATTGATCAGGGCATCCACCGTTTTGTTCTGGTAATAAGTGAAGCTGAAAGAAAGCTTGTTGTCGAAGAAGCGCAGGTCGGTACCCAACTCAAACTCTTGCTTCTTTTCCGGCTTCAGATAAGCATTACCCTTGTTCACACTTTGTATGTAAGTACCGGCGCCATACAGGCTGGGATCGAGTGCGCCGCCCCATCCATCACTCCAGGTACGCACCACAAAGTTGGTGGCTGTTTGATAAGCCTGCGGCTGAATACCCACCACACCATAAGATGCACGCAGCTTACCAAACGTGAGAAACTTTACATGTTGGATCGCTGGTAACTGGGAAAACTGCCAGGCAACATCACCCGATGGATAAAAGAAAGAATTGTTGGACATTGCACCGAAGGTAGAAGCAGCCTCTATCCGGCCGGTGGCATTCACAAACAACTGGTCATACAACCCAAAACCAATGCTGCCATATCCTGCATTACTCCTCACCTTTGAAAAGCCATCACTGGTAGAAATATTGGAAGGTGTGGCATTGTCGAGGTCTTGTGGGCCATCCGGTATCACAAAATTTTGAGAGTTGGCGCCGAGTGTAGAAGTGTTGAGCGCATTATAGTTGAAACCCACTAAGAGGTTGCCGGTAAAGTTTTCACTGAACTCCTTCTCAGCCCGCGCAATCACATCCAGGTTGAATTGCATTTCAGTATATTCCTGCCGGTTGTAATTGCCCGTGTTGAAATTGGTAGAGAAGTAAGGAGCGTAGTTGATCTGCCGGTCTGTCCAGTAGTCCACACCCGCCCGTGCGGTGAGGTTGAACCATTGTACAGGCTTGATATTTACTTCAGCCGAATTGATGAAGCGGTTCACCTTGCTGGTGTTTTCCAGTTTATACAAGTCCCACAACGGGTTATTGAAGCCCGGGTTAGCACTGGCGCCAAGGTAATTACGGTAGCTGCGCTGGCGGTTCTCGATCAAAGCGCCCCCTGCAGTAGCAGCATATTTGCCGACGTACGCCGTATTGTCGAAGTCGGGCGGTGTGCGCAGCAGACCGATCATGAAACCTGCATTGTTTACCCCCGTTTGCATCCGGTCCGAATTGATCAGGGAGTAGCTTGCCTTATTGGTTACCGACAGCCATTTGTACAGCTCTTTGGTGACGTTCAACCGGATACCTGTTCTGCGATAAGTACTCCCTTGTTTGAAAATACCCTCCTGGTTGAGGTCGGCAACACTGAAAAAGTAATTCGACTTACTATCGCCGCCACTCATGGAAAGAGAATTTTCGAGGAAGTGTCCCTTCTGGATCACGGCATTATAGTTCTGATCAAGAAATACATCCCTTGAATTCTTAGCAGTGATCGGGTAGTAAGTCTTGCCATCATTACCAAGGAAGCTGGCGCCGGTGGTGTTCACGGCATCTGCCGCACCAGGCCGGTTGGCGATCTTATCACCCCAGCTGCGCGTATTGTTGGCCTGCCACGCGCCGTTGGTCCCTTGTCCATAGGTGTTTTGCAGGTCATAAAACCGGCTCACCTCGTCGATAGAGTAAGTAGTCTTGAAAGTGATATTACCCTGTCCACCTCCCTTCTTCGTAGTTATAACGATTACACCATTCGCCGCCCGCGTGCCCCACAAGGCGGCAGCAGAAGCGCCTTTCAGTACCTGTATAGAAGCAATATCGTCGGGGTTGATGTCATTGATCCTGCTTTGCTGCGTAGTACCGCCATTCGATTCGTTGCGGCTGGTACCATTGATGGGCACACCATCCAGCACGATCAGCGGGTCTGTTCCCCGGGTAATCGTACTTTGACCACGGATCAGTATTTGAGAAGCAGCGCCGGGATCGCCTGATGTGCGCGATACACGCACGCCCGATGCCTTGCCGCCAAGTGCATCCGCCAGGCCCGCTTCACCCGATGTGCCGAGTTGTTCAGCGCCCACCCGGGAGGAAGCATAACCTACCCGGTCCTTCTTGGTTTCGAAGCCAAGGGCGTTTACCACGGTCACATTAGCCAGTGTGGTCACGGATTGCGTTAAAGTGATGGTGAGAACAGTCTGGTTGGTGAGCGCCACTTCTTTGGTATCATAACCAACACTGGAAACAACAAGCGTGGTGGTGTTGGCTGGCACGGTCAGTGAAAAAGACCCTTTGGCATCGGTGCTCTTACCGGCGGTACTGTTTTTAGGGGCTACCGTAGCACCCTCCACAGGGTTGTTCTTATCATCCACGATAACCCCGGATATAACTTTGGTTTGGGCTTTCACCTGGATAGCCATCAGCGATCCAACCATAATAAAGAGCAGCAGCCGTAAAAAGGTTCGTGTTGTCCTTACACGGTCACCAGTCGATAAAAAGGGAAAAGAAAACTGTCGTTTTTGTTTCATATTTGCAAGCGTTAGCTGTTGATTAAAAAGCACCGGGCAATCGCGCAAAATAAATGTAGTCAAATTGAGAGGGCCTATCCACAAAACGGTCCTTGTAAATAAATCCAAAAAAGAATCAGGTATTTCTGGAATTCTTTTTAAATTTCTGGAATCATACACGCTCTTGAATACCAAGACACTATAAGATGCTAAAGAACGGGAAAGAAGAAATCGTTTACCTGCTTACAAAAGTGATTGAGAAGCACGAATCTCAAACAGGGCAAAAGATTATCCGTAACTCCAACCGTAAGAACTATGAAGCAGTGGCGAAAGAGCTCAGTGAGATCAGCAATCAGTTGCCACATACCGCAAAAGAGTTGCAGCATGAAGCCTATTCCCCGGATTATAACCCCCAAAAACTGGAGTATCCCTTCCGTAAATACGACATCACCGGCAATCAGGTCAAGGATGCCTATTTCAACCAGATCGTTTCCAAACCACGCCCTTTCCTGGTAGATGCATGTTATATTTATCTATATGGCAAAGGCCGGAAAGGTTTTGAGCAAGATCCGGTAGACAGTAACCTGGTGAGAGATGAGAATGCGCTCACCGGCACGGCCGCTGAAGAAACGGCAGCCGCAGAACAACCGGTAGCTGCAGCACCAGCTGCTAAAAACAGCACACTTCCCTGGGTACTGGCCATCCTCGCTTTCGCGGGCATTGGTATTATGTTTTATTGGATGCGTACGGCGAAGCACGAATTGGCCGGGCTGAAACAGGACATGAAGCTCCTGCCGTACATGCCCACGAAGGCAGAGATCGATAGTTTGGAAGGCATTTGGCTTTGCTACACGGGCTCCCCCCAGGCACGCATATCCGATTCCAACCGGTATCACCTCGTAGTGGCCAATGTGGTAGATGTAAAATATAAGAACGGCTACTTTACGTTCAACCGCTACGGAGCCAGCTTCGATCATGCCGGCTATATGCAGTTTGAATCACCCTGGCTGGTGTCCATCTATTCCAGTGTTAAAAACAACCACGATAGCATCGAATCTCCGCGCCACTCCTTGATGCGGCTGGACCAGGAAAAAGATTTTATCAGTGTGATCTCCGCCTCCTGGAGTTTCGATGTGGGCCGGCACAACAACGTCATTGGCATCCGGGAAGTCTACATCAAGCAAGGCAAGGGCGGCACGATAGAAGAAATATTGAACACGCCCGAAAATGCCAGCTGCCGCTGCAAGATCGTCAAGTGGCACCTCGATGGCAAAGAGAAAGTCTATTACCTGCGCAATGAACGGCTGGACAGGCTTCCCCACGAAGCCCTCAAAAAGCTCCTCGACGAAAAAAGCATCTTGCTCCGCGTACCACAGGATGGCCTTATTCTTAGTGACACTAACGCCAGGTAGTCACCCTAAACTTTATTGTCATCCTGAGCCTGTCGAAGGGTTGTCGCAGGGCGGCTCACCTTCCATTAAACAGACTATTTAGAATAATTTACAAAGTTTACATTTTAATTTACGATCCTGCCCCTGCAAGCTGAAAGGATCAAAGTAGTTTCGCTGTAAAGAGAAAAACATGAACTACGTACTCGTCTATACTTTGTTCTTAATGTCTTGTTTTTACACCTCCTGTGGGCAAAACCAAACAAACGGACAAAGCCAAACAAAAGTACCACAAGACAATACCAGAATGGGATACACCGTGTCTCAACTCAAAGAGGCGGAAACCACGAAGGTGCCTATGGGCATGGTTCGGAATGTAAAGCTGGCCAGCAACGGAGACATTTTGATTGCTTCTTACTTAGGCGTTTTTCGATACAATGGAACATCTTTTACCAATCTGACAAATGAGATCATTTCGCCCAGATTCGCCAGCTTCTGGGATGTGCTGGAAGATCGAAAAGGAAATCTTTGGTTCGGCTCCAGGGATTCGGGTGTTTATTATTACAATGGCAAATCCTTTCAGCATTTTACAACAAGGGATGGGCTTGCCAGTAATGGCATTATGCATCTTTATGAGGATAAAGCCGGCAATATTTGGCTGGGAGCAAGCCGTTACGATGGGAAGTCTTTTCGAAATTTTACCACAAAAGATGGATTTCCTGGTAGCAGTATTCGTTTGCTCCTTGAAGACAAAACCGGCAAGCTTTGGTTTGGTGCGCAAGGAGAAAATATGTTCGTTTATGATGGAAAAACGTTTACCGTTTTAAAAAACGAAGAAGGCAAACCGTTTAACAACGTATGGTCGATAATCGAAGATAAAAAAGGGAACATTTGGTTCGGTGACAATGGCTATGGCCAGGGCCATGACCCTTCCTGCTATGGCCTTTGGCGCTATGATGGCAGCACCTTTACAAAGGTATCTGAGCGGGGAGCTTTTGCTATCATGGAAGATAAAAAAGGAAACATCTGGACTACCGGTACAGTAGAGCGTAATGGGAAGGTCTGGGCGCTTTCACGATATGACGCAAAGTCCCTGTACAATAAAAATCCCATTGCAACAGAGATCAAGTCAGCGGGAGCAATGGATTTCTTGGGGATATTGGAAGCTAAGGATGGAAGTATTTGGTTTGGATCGCGTAACGGCGTGCATCGTTATGATGGAAAGACCTTTACAGACTTTAAAAGTAAATCAGCCTCACTGTCACCCTGAGCCTGTCGAAGGGTTATCACAGGGTGGGCGCCCTCAAAACTTGTCCCGCTCTGCGGGAGGGCGGCTCACCCTGCGGCGCTTCAACCCGGCAACTGCTGCAGCCGCTCCTTGACCGAAGTGCGATGCGCTTTGGATATAGGAATTTTAGATTGATCCGTCAGCAATAAAACACCACCATCTTCTTTCAGGTAGCTTTTCACATACCGGGCATTAACAAGGTGCGACTGATGTGTGCGAACAAAACCGTAAGAATCCAGCATGCCGGCAAATTCCTTCAGCGTCTTGCAAACGAGCAGCCGTTCCCGGCTTTCCAGGAATATGTAACAATAATTATTGGACGCTTCCAACCGTACGATGGAAACAATCGGTTCATACCTCACCTCATCCTGTAATGGCAGCGCCAGCTTTTGCTGATCACGGTTGCCCGTAGCCAGAAATGCCAGCAGGTTATCCAGCTTTTGATCTTTTTGCTTTTGCTGTATCCTGGCCGCTGCTTTTGCCACAGCCATTTGCAGGTCGCCGGCCGTTACGGGTTTTAGCAGGTAATCGAGTGCCGAGAATTTGATGGCCTGTATAGCATAACTATCATACGCCGTAATAAAAATGATCTCGAAGGAGATGGACGGAAGTGTAGTCAGCAAGTCAAATCCTGTTGACTCCTTGAGCTGTATATCCAGCAATACAATGTCGGGACGATATTGCTCGATCATTGCCCGCGCATCTGCTACAGTGCTGGCCGTTGCCAGTACCGTTACGTCAGTAGCATGCGCCTGGATAAGCCGCTGCAAATGCTCCAGGTTATTGAGCTCGTCCTCTACTATAATTGTTTTAATAGACATGCAGGAACAGTTTTAAGAAAGCCAGTTTTTCAAATATACCGTTACCCGGGTGCCGGTATCCCCCGAATCAATAATATAACTAACAAGCGGAGCTCCATACATTTCATTCAGCAGCTTTACTCTTTTGGCAACGAGGGAAAGCCCAAAGCCACCGGTTTGAGTGGTTGGCTGGTTTTCCTTTTCCTGAATCCCCTTACCATTATCCATAATGATAAAAATAAGCGTTTCGCCATCACTCCTCACTTCAAGAGTGATCATGCCTCCATCCGATAAGGGAGTGACGCCATGCTTTACGGCATTTTCCACAAAAGGCTGTAAAAGCATCAAGGGGATTTCTGTATTGGCAACGTTGATATCCTTATCCACGATGATGTTAAAATTAAAAGGCGTACGCAACTGCTCCATTTCAAGATAAGCTTGCTGTATGCGTAATTCATCCTCGAGGCTGATCATTTCATGATGACTGTTAGTGAGAATTGTCCTGGTCAGCAAAGAAAAACGATCCAGGTACCGGGAAGCGGGTTGCAACTCATTTTTGCCCACCAGGTTTTGGATCGCGCCAAGCGCATTAAAAAGAAAATGAGGATTCAGTTGATCCTGCAAACTTCGCAACTGCAATTGCTTTAACTGCTTTTCCTGTTCTGTACGTTTGAGCCGGCGCCGGCTCAAACGATAGTAGCTATAAAAGAGCAATCCCGGGATAAAAACAAGCGCAACGGCATACGGTAAGATCTGGCGAAGCGTCCATGTCCTCGATAAAGCGGGCGGTGGCAGTATCTCGAAAGGCACTTTCAGTATCCATTTGTCATATTTCGCAGCCTTTCCCGCATCGTCAGTAAAATAATGAAAGCCACCCACCAGCAGGCGGTATTTGCCCGGCCTCGCTATCCGTTCACCGACTACTCTTACTGCCGTAGCATTGAAATTATGCTCAATATCCACCGTATCGGTCACGCCATTTATAAGCCGCTCCAATCGTGCCCGGTAAATCGTCGTAAACTCAATGCCATTCAGGTCGAAAATGATATTCTCGTATTCTTTATCAGCCGGCAACTTTAAGTTATGCAGAATGCCGGTAGTACTGTCTTTCCCTGTTGCATAGCCTTTTTTCAATAAGGCAGCTTCCAGGTAGCCGTTGATACCTGCGGGATTGTCCTCTTTAAAATAGACCCGCGTTTTTTCAAGAAAAAGCCGCGAATCCTTAGTCCAGTTGAGTACAGTGATGCCCGCTGCCCGTTGTGTTTGTTTGTGCCGCGCTTCTATAAGCAGGTAGCCGCCAGACCGCACGAATTCACCGACAACCGCATAACGGTAACCTGTTTCAGGCACTTCCTTGAATTGCGTGAAGCCAGCCCAATCCTTTACGATAACCTGGTTATTCGTCACTACGCGGTATTCGTAGTTGACTGCATTAGCAGGATTGATACCAAACGCAATAACCAATACCCTCGACGAGTCGAATATATTGCTCGATGGATATTCCCTGTCAACGACCCGCACAGAATATCCCGGCTGGTACCTGGTTGAGTTATTATAACGAATGCCAAATCCTGCAACTTGGGCAAACCGGCCAACTACTGTAGCTGCGTCGTTCTGAATGCTGCCGGGAAACCCCATCAACTGGGAAGTGCGGTGGTTGTAAGACTTGAATTGGCCTTCTGTTAAATAATAATAGTTCTCATACGTGAAGCCGTCAGGATGATTATACAAAACGCTGAACTGGTAATACCGGTTATCTTGCTGCTTTGGTTGTTCCTGGGCTGTAGCCTGGTGCAACAGCGAAAACAATAAGATCGTGAATAGCAGTGTTAGGACGTTTCGCATAATTATCATTGAAATTTACGGCATATTTTGAACTGGTAACTTCTTTTGAAGCAGATCGAGTATACCTTTTTTATGAAAGTCGTATCCCGACCAGCGATGCACGATCACCCCTTTAGGATCGATCAGAAAAAAAGTAGGGTAGCCCTGCACGCCATACTTTAGGATCGCTTCGCTATGTCCGGCCTTGCCATCCCACAAAACAGGCCATGTTGGCTGATCACGCCTTACCCCCTTCAACCACACATCGCGCGAAGCGTCCGCATTGAAAGTAAGCAACGATAACTGGTTACTATATTTAGCGATCACTTCCTGCAGTTCTCCTTTCGATAATACACAGGGACCACAATAAGTAGTAGAAAAATTCAGCAATATGTATTTACCCAGGTAGCCGGACAATTGATGAGATTTGCCCGTAGAGTCGATGGCCGTGAAATCCCACAGGTGGTCGCCGGTTTTTACAGGAGCGCCGACTCGCAGAAAAGTTTGGATGGTTTTGGCAAAACGGCTTTCGGCAAAAGGACTCCGCAGTTGCCCGTACAAATCCCGGAGTGTAGCTGTGTCCAGCTTAAAACGATAGAAGTAGAGACAACGCAACCCGGCATACGAATTAATATGTTCCTTGATGAACTTTTTGGTAATGGAATCTACATTATTATCGATACCTCGTACAATGTTCCATATACTGTCTTGCCGTGCCTGCTGCTCATTTTTTATCATCAAAGGCATCGCCAGGCTGGTGAGGCTATCCCTCGATTGATAAAGCTGGGCTGTTTGCCGGTTCAGCACATTGTACACATCTTGTGTAGGCGAACCGGTAATGCGCAGGAAGAAAGGCATGTCCTTCACCGATCCTTCCACCCGCACCTTTTCATTCCCCATCAATAAATTACAGTAATAGAAACTGTCCTTCACATGAGTATACAACCAAAGGGAGCGTGGACCATCCTCGAATGAACCCTTTATAAGAAAGGCACCCTTCTGTAGGGTGGCGCTGTCCAGCACCTGGTCGGTCTCGATGTCTTTCAGGTAAAAAACAGTTCCGTTCGCAAAGCCGCTCAGGTGCGCCTGCACCTGGTATTGGGCGGATAGAATAACAGGAAATACGAGGCAGTACAAACAGGCAATTAGTGTCTTCATCTTTTTTCTCAAAAATGCAGCTGTTATGGCTGGTTCCAAATTGCCACCAAGTATTTGGACCTTTTCGCTGAGGATTTGCGCCCGGATACTGTGGCCTCTGTTGCCGTCGGTATTATGAAGGTGCTATTTTATTAAAAAGCAATGATTTATATTGTCGCTGAAAAAAAGTGCCGCATTTTACTGTAACATTTACCCGGTCCGTACGATTAGATAGTAGTACAGGGAAAACTAAATTGCTTTTGGGGTAATTCTACGATGAACAAACAGGAGGAATTAATAGCCAGGTGTAAACGTGGTGACCCTGCAGCGTATGCTGAGTTGTACAACGAGCATGCGGGGGCAGTATATAATTCTATCATACGACTGGTCAACCATACGGCAGAAGCAGAAGATATCCTCCAGGAAAGTTTTGTCGCCGCCTTTCAGGGAATAGCCCGTTATGTGCCCACCGGAGGGTTCAGGGCCTGGGTAAAGAAGATTGCTATTAATAAATCTGTCGATTGGATACGGAAGCAGAAAATAAGCTTTGTAGAATTGGGATCCCATTTAGTGGCCGTGGCCGATGATGAAATAATAGATGAGGCTGCCTTTCAGTTTACGATGGATGCCATAGCGGTAGCGATCGAAAGCCTGCCACACAATTACCGGACAGTCTTCAACCTGTATGCAATAGAAAATATACCGCAGGCAGAAATTGCGCAGATGCTGGGATTGGAAAATAATGCAGTCAGGGTACAATACCACAGGGCCAAACAAAAACTATTGAACATCCTTTCCAAACAAGGCTAGTATGAGCAACAGATTAGAAAAATACATACGCGATAATGTGGAGCAGTTGGACCGCAAGCAGCCCAATCTTGCTGTACTTGACCGTGTACTGCAAGAGATGAAGTCAAAAGAGCAGGGGAAACGGGGCGGTTCCGTGATCTCATTACGATGGGCGAAATGGGCAGCCGCTTGTTTACTGGTTGCTGCAGGTGGCATTGCGGTGTGGTATTTCAATAAGCCACAGCCTGCAACCGGCTTCGCCACTACCAATATACCGGAGAAACGACCAGCGCCTATGCCGAAAACAGAGCCGGTAGAGCCTGACGTAGTGGAGATAAAACAGGATCCTGTTGCAACGTTCCCGAAAGTAGTGGTGCATAAAGTGCAGCCGAAAAAGACGATCGTGTTTGCGGGAATAAACGATATGCAATCAGCCGCCAGCAGGATCAATGCGGTGACTTCGGCCTCCCGCATGAAAAATAATGGAAAAGAGGTCGTAGATGCCCTGGTGAAAGTGTTGAACAATGATCCCAATACCAATGTGCGCCTGGCTGCACTGGACGGCTTGACGCGCTTTCACAAACAAGCAAATGTGCGGCAAAAACTCGTAGCCTCCTTGAAAAAACAGCAGGACCCATTGGTGCAGATCGATATGATCGGCTTGCTCACAGGCATGCGCGAGCTGGGTATCCTGTCAGAACTGGAAGAAATGGTCAACGATGAAAATGTACACAGAGCCGTTAAGGACATTGCCTGGACGAGCATACACCAACTTCGTACCCGATAAACAATGAGCATAAACTTATATGAGAAAGCAGGTAGTAATGATAGCCTTGAGTATTGCTTCATTAATAGCCACTCAGGCACAGGAATACAAGATCAAAAGAGCAAACGGCAAACTAAAAATAGACCTGCCGTCCGTTACCATTGAAGGCTATAACGGCAACGAGATCATATTTACCTCCCAAAGCAAAAAAGCTGAAGTCGATCCTAAAGCCGAAGGACTGGAAACCATCAATAATTCCGGTTACCGTGATAACTCGGGGCTGGGCATCAGCGTGGTGGAAAAAGGAAATACCATCGAAGTAAACGAGGTTACAGAAAACCAGGATATTAAAATACTGGTGCCTAAAGGTGTGATCATAGCCTGGTACTGGAATAAAGTAACGGCCGGAGCAAAGGCCATTTTCAGGAACCTGGAAAATGAAATAGAGATCGATTCCTATGACGACAGTGTGCGGTTGGAAAACGTAACAGGCCCGCTGGCTGTGCGCGCCGTATACGGCTATGTGGAAGTGGTGTTCAGGTCTCCTGTTAAAGGACCGGTTTCCATCTCTGCACTGCATGCATCCATTGATGTCTCCATCCCGGTTGATACGAAAGCGGGTATCCGGCTCACCAATCTGCACAGCCCCATCATGGTTTCACCAGATCTTAAAATAGAATTGGCAAAACGGACAGAAGAATTGCCTAACTATACTACCATCATAGAAGGAAAGCTGAATGGTGGCGGCACTGATTTCTGGCTCACGGCTAAATTTGGCAAGATCTACCTGCGCAAGACCAAATAAAGACAATCACCCCTTTTTAACGAAAAAGAAAATAAATCATAATGATGAAGCATATTATGGTAATGGCATTGCTATGCCTCACTGTGAACGCAAAAGCCCAAACCTGTAACTGCGAAAAAGAATTCTTACACATCAGGAATATTGTAGAACACAATTTTGCCGGCTACCCGGATAAAGTGAAAGAACTTACTCCCGCAGTGTATCAAAAAAAGGCCGGTGAATTACTGAAACTTACACGTGCTAAGTTTGCCGGCGACAATTGTCCGATGATCATATACCAGTATCTCGACCTGTTCAAAAGCAATCACCTCGGCTTTTCCCTGAACCTCGATTATGCCAAAGTCGATACCGGTTATGTGAACCACCGGCCGGTATTTGAAATAAGCGATAAAGAACTGACTCGGTTGAAGAGATCCACGTCATGGGAAGGCATCTATTACTTTGTTCATGACTCATCTATGAAAATCGCAGTCATAAAAGATCCGACAGCTTTGCACGATTATGTGGGCGTAACAATTGAGTCAACCCGGCCTACCTGGAAAAAAGGATTGGTCAAATGGGAAGGTAAATTGATAAATGACTCTCTGTTGCAAGGGGTATTGTACATGCGCAATCATCGTCCCAAGTGGGAAGGCTTCAACCTCCACAGCGGTAATACAATGATAGGTGGCGACTGGCGGCGCGAAGGCGCTCCCATAATGGCACGTCCTCAATACGCTTCAAACAACAATAAACCATCGCCGGTAATAGATGCCAGGTCCCTTACTTCTAACACCTTTTACTTTAAAATGGGCAGTTGCGACATGCGTTATAAACCTGTTATAGACTCTTTGCTGAAAGCCAATGAATCCTTATTGAATTCCACACCCAACCTTATCCTTGACTTGCGCGATAATGGGGGAGGGGGCGATGATTCCTGGTGGGGATTCGTTCCTTACTTATATACACAACCCATCAAATCGATTGGCGCTGATGTGTGGGCAACGGAGACTACCATTTCTATGATGAAAAAGTACCTCGATGATAAAAGTCTGTCACAGGAATTGCATAATTATTTCAGTAAGTATATCGCACGAATGGAACAGTCAAAAGGACAATGGATGATGAAAAATGAAGATGAGATTGACTCCTCCTTTCAGCCAAAGCCCTTTCCCAAAAAGATTGTCATCCTCATGAACAGGTGGTGCGGTAGCTCTACGGAAGAATTATTGTTGACCGCGCAGCAAAGTTCAAAAGTCATTTTAGCCGGTGAAAATACAGTAGGCAATCTCGACTACTCGAATATCGTGCCCATCCGGTTCTCCTGTTACCCCTATACGCTGGTATACGCCACCACCCGCAGCCGGCGACTGAATATTGGTCAGGGCATCGATAATGTAGGTATCGCTCCCCAATACCGCCTCGCGGAAATCGCAGACTGGATACAGGAAGCATTGAAAATAGTAGAGACGAAGGAGTAATACAAGCACTTTTAGTAAGGAAGGCTTTGTACAGGTGCATCGCCTTCCTTATACAAAGCCCATACACCGGTACATTCATATTCCTTGGGAAATCCATCTTCTGTTTGATAAGAGATGGTCATATCCCACTCACCTTCAAAATGATCATCTACCCAGGTTCCTGAATAATGGATGTCGATAGCCGGTTCTCTTTCAAATAGGGTGACATGACCTGCCGCATCGATCTCACAACGACAGGGATATGTTTTTATAAAGCTGATCATGCCATCATCGATAAACCCCTTAATGGCAGCAGGCCGGTCAAAATACATTTTCGTTTCATCGTCTGTGCAGGTTCCCGTCAATATACCATCCTTATCGATCCACTCGATAGTAAAGGGAACAGAAAGCCCCTTGATGCCCTCAGGGTAGGGCTCACCATAAACATAATTGCCAGTCCACTTCTCCG